>JBBRMK010000075.1:0-24887 GCA_038230875.1 Pseudanabaenales cyanobacterium | reverse complement strand
TTTCATCTAAATCTCGACTTGCAAGCGTCGAAATAATATAGCTTCTCATTTCTGATTCTCGCGAGCAATCCGAATCTTTTCTCTAAATCTCGCCATCACAACCTCCCCATCAATTCCTTCACCACGATCTAACTGCTCTAGTCCAGCTTGCACCTTTTGACGAGTATCCTGAAGCCACTGCTCGTAATGCTTATCCCTCTCTTCAAGCAATCGAAACGCTTCAAAGATCACCTCATCCGCAGATCTATACTTACCAGTCTCAAGTTTTTTGTGAATGAACTGTTCTTGTTCTAGCCCCAACGCAATACTCATAATTAACCTCTTAGTAATTGTTCGTCTAGAAATATTCTAGTATCACAAAATTTTTAATCTACTGTACTTGCTCTAGCTCTGCTAATCGCATTTAACAAACGTTCAGCATTTTTGGGCGATCGCAACAGATGGACAGTTTGCAAAAGGCTTTGCAATTCATCAGCAATCAGGGCAACATTTTCACCATTTTGGCTTTTAAATGATGTTACGTGGAACGATTTGGCTAGATGTACGAATTGGTTGACAGTTATTTAGAAAGGTTGATGGGTAAGGTTTTGACTTACTTTATATTAACACCTTGCGTAAGTCCTACTGATGTTAAATAAGTCATACTGATATTAAAGCTAATGCAAACACGCTCTTCATCGCTGAGATTTGGTTCCACACCATGATTTAACCAGCTTGGGAAAATTATCATTTTGCCTTCTGTAGCTTTATAGGTAATTTTTTGGAGCGTCCAAGGAGTCAGTTCGGCAAGCGCAGGCATAAACATATGAGCAACATCACGAGAATCTTTAAAGAAAATACCACCGCAGTTTTCAGCAGCTTTCACATAATAGACTCCACTAAGTACTGAATTCGGATGATTGTGGACAAAATTAAAGGCGAATTTTGGATTTATACCTGCCCAACAATTCCCAACGATCATTGTGAACCTTTTTAGGTCAAAGCCAATTTCTTCTCCAGCCTCTAATGCATTAGTTACGATGATTTGAGCAATGTCTTGGAATTCTGGGCGTTGATGTAAATGGTCTTTACTATGCCATCCTATTCCATTTGACCAACTGACTCCTTGATTGTCCTTTTGTTTTTCAATACAAATTGCTTGAAGTAATTTTTTGTTTAGCTGCTCATGATCTGGAATATCAAAGTGCCAAATCGGAGTAGGAAACCAGTCATCTCTCTGTTTTAACATTGCTTTAACATTATTTATACAAGTCTCACACCTGTCTAATTTACTTTTTTTCGCAGGCTTTTTAGCCTTTTTTAATAATCGACTATCTCAGCCTACACTTTTGCTGAATACCTCTACCTCGCTGTAATTCCTTTTCGGAATACCGATGTTCGCAAATCAATGAATTTAATCTCGACTTGCCAAGCTAACATTAATCTATAACGCATATTAAGAAACAGCCGATCACAAGATTCCTATGACTAGAACTGAACGTGACTCAATGGGGGAAATGTCCCTGCCCGATGATGTTTACTATGGTATTCAAACTGCTAGAGCGATCGCTAACTTTACAATTAGTGGACTAAAACCCTTGCCTACCTATGTTGATGCTTGTTTACTCATCAAAAAAGCTACAGCATTAGTTAATGCCGAACTCGGTTGTATTCCGATGGCGATGGGCATGGCGATCGCGGCGGCGACTGATGAAATATTGGACGGGCAGTTACGCGATCAGTTTGTCGTCGATGTGTATCAAGCGGGTGCAGGGACATCGCATCACATGAATGTCAATGAAGTATTAGCTAACCGTACTCTAGAGATTTTGGATGATGTAAAGGGTAATTATCAAAATGTTAGTCCTAATGATCATGTTAATTATGGACAATCAACTAATGATGTGATCCCTACAGCGATTCGGATTGGCGCCTTATTAGCCCTTGATCATGTGTTATTTCCAGCCTTAGCAAATCTCAATCAGCAGTTACGATTTAAGGCGATCGCCTTTGCTGACATTGTCAAATCTGGGCGGACACATTTGCAAGATGCCGTACCAGTCAGACTAGGCGATGAATTTCAAGCCTATGCTCAAATCATTAGCGATCATGTTAATCGCATTCATCTAGCTGCAAATGATCTTAAAACTTTGGGCTTAGGCGGTAGTGCATCAGGTACAGGGTTAAATACGCATCCTCAATATTGCGATCGCGTTGCCGAAAAGTTAAGCGAGATCACTGGATTTGAACTTAAGCCTGCCAGTAACCTGATGGCGGCGATGCAAAGCATGGCTCCCTTTGTGAATGTATCAGGAGCCATTCGCAATCTCGCTCAAGATACTTGCAAAATTGCCAACGACTTACGCCTAATGGATTCAGGACCGAAAACAGGGCTGCGCGAAATCCAATTACCACCTGTTCAACCAGGGTCGTCAATCATGCCAGGCAAATATAATCCTGTGATTGCGGAAATGACGAATATGGTTTGCTATCAGGTGATTGGTTATGACACCGCGATTACTTTTGCCGCTCAAGCTGGTCAATTGGAACTGAATGTAATGATGCCGCTGATTGCTTACGATTTGATTCATAGCATTGAGATCTTAGGCAATGCGATCGACACCCTCGCCACAAAATGCATTAATGGCATTACTGCCGTAGAGAGTCGCTGTTTAGCCTATGCAGAAGGAAGTCTCTCACTAGTGACCGCCCTAAATAACCACATCGGTTATCTTAATGCTGCCGATGTCGCTAAAGAATCACTGATTACAGGTAAATCTTTGCGTCAGATTGTATTAGAGAAGGGATTGATGACAGAAGAGAAACTAGCCGAAGTTCTTAATCTTGAACAGATGAGTCGTCCTAATGGATAAAAGTTTAATGGAGAAAAGTTTAACGGAGCAAGGAAAAAATATGTTAGCAGTAGCAGTATTGGCGGCGGGAAAAGGAACAAGAATGAAGTCAAGCTTGCCTAAAGTGTTACAACCTTTAGGTGGCAAGTCTCTAGTCGAGCGCGTTTTCAAGGCAACTGATTCTCTAAACGCGGATCGTCGTATCGCGATTGTTGGTTATTGCAGCGATCAAGTACGCGCCTCACTAGCCAATTATCCTAATTTGCATCCTCAGATAGAATTTGCGGAGCAAGCGGAACAACTAGGGACAGGTCACGCAATTCAGCAATTATTAGAACCATTAGCGGATTTTAAAGGAGAACTAGTTGTTTTAACTGGGGACTCGCCTCTACTGCGGGCAGAGACTATTCAAAATTTAATTGATAGCCATTGCCAACACAAAGCTTCAGCAACAGTTCTGACCGCAATTCTTGCCGATCCGACAGGTTATGGTCGTGTTTTTTGCGATCGCGATATGCAGATCGAACGCATCATTGAACATCGTGATTGCAATCCTGAACAGATTCTCAATCAACGAGTTAGCACTGGCGTTTATTGTTTTGATTGGCAACAACTTGCCAAAGCGTTGCCTAAACTCACGACTAATAATGCTCAGAAGGAATACTATTTAACAGAAGTTTTTGATTATCTCTCTTCAGTTTATGCCAATGATTTGAGCGATCCTGATGAAAGTCTTGGCATCAATGATCGCCTTCAACTAGCTCAGGCCTATGAGATTTTGCAAAAAAGAGCGCGCGACAAATGGATGCGTGCAGGAGTGACCATGCTCCTTCCTAAGACGATTACGATTGATGATGAAGTAGAACTCGCTCCTAATGTAACTATTGAGCCGCATTCTCATTTGCGAGGCAATACTAAAGTCGGTTCAGGAACAACGATTGGCCCTTCAAGTATGTTGTCAAATAGCATAATTGGAGAAAACTGTACGGTACAGTTTTCTGTAATTGAAGATAGTCAAATTGCTGATAATTGTCGGATTGGTCCATTTGCGCGAATTCGTGGTGAGTCAATGGTTGGTGAAAAATGCCGCATCGGTAATTTTGTGGAACTCAAAAATGCCAAAGTTGGCGATCGCACTAATGCTGCACATCTAAGTTATCTGGGCGATGCGACTCTCGGCAAACAAGTAAATATCGGCGCAGGGACGATTACGGCTAATTATGATGGCTTCAAAAAGCATCAAACAGTGATTGGCGATCGCAGCAAAACAGGTTCTAATTCTGTTCTTGTTGCGCCCGTTCAAATTGGTGAAAATGTGAATATTGCCGCAGGTTCGACGATTGTTGAAAATGTTGAGTCAAATGCTTTAGCGATCGCTAGAGCGAAGCAGATTGTAAAACCTGATTATTACGATGCAGAGGGTCGAAAAAGGAATTAAAACAAAGACTACAGCGCCTTGCGCTGCCATAAAACCCAAATAATTTTTTGAAAGTGCCGCGAAGCGGCACTTTCAAAAAATTATTTGGATCACTCAAACCCTCAATAGGCTGGATCAGTAGTAAATATCGAGATAGAGTATAGAGGCGTGCATTGTGCGCCTTCTACTCTATGTTTTAACAGAGCAGTTTTTACAGAGCAGTTTTTACAGAGCAGTTATGGATACGATTCGGCAGACTCGACCCAAGATTGGTGCATTTGATAAATTACGAAAAGCTTCAGAATTTACGATCGCGGGAGTCGAAGATTCGATTCCGTTGCGAGTACTGGTGCAAGTCTTTGTATTTATCAGCATTGGCGCGATGGATTCAGTGGCAAGTACTAGCAATAGCATTTGGGCGATTCCTCTAAGTGCGATCGCCGCCGTATGGGCTTGGCAGGCGCGACGCAAACGCAATGTGATTGTGAAGTTGTTTATTGCGATCGCCATGATTGCGATGCTAGTCGTATTTCTCAACGATATTGTCCGTCAAACTGAGGAAACTCGCCTATCTTTAGCAAAATTGCTGATTCAGTTGCAGGTATTACATAGTTTTGACTTACCGCGCCGCAAGGATTTGGGATATTCAATCGTGATTGGATTGATTTTGATGGCTCTAGCGGCGACCTTGAGTCAAACGATGATTTTTGCTATATGGCTAATTGCCTTC
This sequence comes from Pseudanabaenales cyanobacterium, assembly GCA_038230875.1. Lineage (GTDB taxonomy): Bacteria > Cyanobacteriota > Cyanobacteriia > Pseudanabaenales > Pseudanabaenaceae > Pseudanabaena. Next base: position 19,909 of record JBBRMK010000075.1, on the reverse strand, counting down.
TTGTTGGTGGGGATTCCGATTTTACTGCTCGATCATCGATCGCGTCTGGGTGTCAAAACCCTTAGTTTTCAGCCAGAAAAAATGGGGATTTCCCTGTTGCCTCTTTCAGGACTACTAGCGATCGTGTTGGTGCTAGGCTTAACGATTTTTGCTTTTTTGCCACGTTTACCTGGATTTCAATTACGCAATTTTCCTGTAAGTGTAAATCTTCCACTAGACAGGCAGATTCCTCGTGGTGGAATTTTGACGCGCCAACAGCAGTCTCAACAACAGACTGGCCCTAATGGCACTGGCGCAAATGGCACAGGGGGAACTGGTGATAATAATGATCCAAATTCGCTGCCGCCACTGTTCGCGCCTGAAATTGATACTGCTTCATCTGGGGCTAAACAACAGAATACTAAACGGCAGCCTGAGTTGATGATGCGAGTGCGATCGCAAGCAGAGCTATTTTGGCGGGTGATGGCTTATGACGAATATACGGGTAAAGGATGGCGTATTTCGCGTAACGATCCTAGTCAAATTCGGACAATTAGACGTAATGCTATCAATTATGAATTTTTTCTGCCAAGTCCTACCTATGGTTTGATTGGTTCTCTCAAACCTTTAAAACCAATTGCTTTTCAAGAAGTAGTCCAAACCTACACGATTACTTCGCCCAATTTTCCGAACCTAGTGCCGATGGCGGCAGTGCCAAATCGCGTCTTTTTCTCTAGCGAAGAGTTGGATGTTGACCAAGAGGGCATGATTCGCGCCCCTGCGCCCCTGCCTCAAGATCTCACCTATACAGTGATTTCCAATGTGGTTGAACGCAATCCTCAACAATTGAGGCAAATGCCTAATGAATATCCGCGCGCAATTCGGAATTATTATTTAAAATTACCTTCCGATCTGTCGCCTCAAGTTCGTGATACAGCTTTGAGTTTTTTGGCAAATGCTAAAGACTCTGAGGGTAAACCGATCGCTATTAATAATAACTATGATCGCGTAGTGCAGATCACGCAAAGCATTAAGCAAAACTATGCGGTGCAAACCCTTAAGTTTGACGCATCTAAAGGTGATCTGGTATCGCAATTTGTTGAACAGGGCGGCGGTGAGGAGAGTCATTTTGTTTCGACTCTGGCGGTAATGTTGCGATCGCTTGGCCTTCCAACTCGTTATGTTGTCGGTTTTGCTCCTGGCAAATTTAATCCTTTTACAGGGCTATACGAAGTACAAAACATTGATACTCAGTCAGTGGTTGAGGTTTTCTTTCCACTTTATGGGTGGATCGCCTTTGATCCTGTTCCTGGGCGCCCCTTATTTCCGCCATCGATTGACAACAATCGCACTTTTGGCGTAATTCAAACTTTTTGGAGTTGGATCGCCAACTTTTTACCAAGTCCAGTTAATAATTTCTTTGCCGCCCTATTTGATAGTATTGGCAAGTTTTTGGGCGGATTGCTTAGTTGGCTAATCGAAATGGGTTGGGTTGGGATCGCTTTTGGTTTAGCGATCGCCTTTACCGTCGGTATTAGCAGTTGGGCTTTGTGGCAATTTGCGATTTGGTGGTGGCAATTGCGCCGCTTACAAAAGATGCCGATGCCCCAACGAACCTATCAACAAATGCTGCAATGGCTGTCGGAGCAAGGTAAACCCAAAGCTCGTCATCAAACGCCTCAAGAATATGTAACAAGTCTGCGCGATCGCGTTTCCGAGCAACAATCCTATGCGATCGCCCAAATTACGCAGATTTATCAAGACTGGCGTTATGGCGATCGGGTAGACTCAAGTTTTGATAACGCCACTTCAGAGCTAAAAATGCTTTTAAAACGTTTAAAAGCCAGAAAATAAACCTTAAAAATAAAGCCAGCGCACTGCGCTGGCTTTATTTTTTGAGCTTAATACCGCGTCTAGGATAAAACCCATATTTATTTTAGAGGGTCGCAGGGCAAAGCCCCGCTTCGGTTTTCTTCTTCGTCCATGTTAAAAACTTCGGGTTTCAACATGGACGCGGTATAAATAAAACGCTGTATGAAGTTTTGTGGTTTTATTACAAATTCTTGGCTCATTGACCGCTTTTGGTAGACTAGATCGCGATATATTAAATTTCCTATTTTAATCATGAGTGTAGTTAGTCAAGTTTTAGAAAGAGCCGACGAAGAACTCCGCTATCCCACCATTTCTGAGTTGCAAAGTGTCAAAGACTTTCTCTCCTCTGGTGCTCAAAGGATACGGATTGCCACCATCTTGGCTGAAAGCGAAGATAAGATCGTCAAAAAAGCAACCACAGAATTATTTAGAATCCATCCTGACTATATTTCCCCTGGTGGTAATGCCTATGGTCAGAGACAACGCAACCAGTGCCTAAGAGATTTCACATGGTACGTTCGCCTTACTACCTACGGAGTCTTGGCAGGTGATAAAGATCCGATTGAAAAAATCGGCATCATCGGTGTCCGTGAAATGTATAACTCCCTCGGCGTTCCTTTAGTTGGTATGGCTGATGGAGTACGCTGTCTTAAAAATGCATCTCTAGCATTGTTAAGTAAAGAAGATGCAGTCACCACTGAGCCATACTTCGACTATATCATTCAATCTTTGTCCTAAAAAAGTCAAAGGGAGCGCTTAGCGCTCCCTTGTCAAACTGCTATAAAACAACTTTGAGAGCTTGTTCTATAACTTCTTGATATTCTGACACTCCGTATATTTTGTAAGCAATCTGATCGATTTGGGCTTGGATTGCTGTTTGTCGAAGCAGGATAGTTTCTAAATCTGATCGCCCTACTTCTTGCTGTACGCGCTGCTCGATTACTTCTAAGACTCGCAAGTTACTAATGCGATCGCGATCAAATTGATCCACCTTTAACGACTCAAAGGCGGCGATTACTAAATTACCTAACTCGCGATTCAGCTTTTGCTTGCGCCGAAAATCAGGATCGAACTCGATGAGATAAATTAATCTGGCAAGTAAATAGCGGCGTAAAAAGTTATTGCGAATTTTTACGCTCACAAGTTCCACCCATTCGCGATCGCCTTCGCGCCAATCTTCATCTTCGGTAATCTCTCCCCAGAGGCAATAACCGTCAATGGTTGGTTCAATTTTTAAAGAGAGCAAATGTCCTTCGCGGTTGGGGTTGGGGCTGGCATATTCGACATCTGCGCCGTAGTCGCCTGAGATGTTGTGATAGTGCGTTGCAGTGACTTCGGTGTAAGGTATAGCTGAAGCTTTGGCTTGATAGGTAGTGACGATCGCATAGCGATCGCGCCATATTTGATGGGCTTCTTTGCCGAGTTCGGCTAATGTTTGGAAGTCTGAGTTTTGTTCTGGGTTCTCAAATACAGGAATTGGCAAGTCAGCGACTTGATTCGCAAAGTATTCAAACATCCCTTTACTGGTAAGTTTGCCTAATCCACCCAAGGCTCTAAAACGAAATTCTAGGACTTGGGAATTTAGCAATGCGGTCAAAGCATATAGTCGATCAATCTTTATCTCTTCAGGATCGTACATATAGACATCTTTCAAGAAGATTGCTGTTGTATCCGTTAATCCTGCGAGATTTCCTTCAATGTCAACACTAAATCGATTAGAACCAGATCGATATGGACAGAGGATTTTTGGACGAAAATGTGAATGTTCGCCTTTTCTTCTGGAACGATGTAAAGCATACCAATGGCAGCTACCCTCTTTATAAGCTGCTCGATTTTCTAGAGCTTCCCTATTGTCATTTAAGTATTTCTTGACTGCTGTTGGTAAATCTTTGAAATCATCATCATTTTCTACATAAAGCAAATAAATACCATCTGCTACAAATCCATAAGCCTCAATTTCCGAATTAGTAATGCGCTGATACAAGCGATCACTAGGAAATTTTTTCGGAAATCCTTTGGCTGGAGCAAAAATACTATTTTCTCCTGTTTGAATACCTTGCTCAATGACATCACAAATATCTGCATCTTTGATTTTCACGCCTGCGGCATCAATTATCTGAAAAATTGCAAGATATGGTGAAATACTCCAACGCGAAGATTCTAGTTCCTGTTGATTAACTTCAATTTTTGTACAGCCATTATCTGTCAAATCAAAAGACTTTCTAGCGTTAATCGCTCTCTTTGCCTTTTCAAAATCTAAAACACAGTTTGTGACAAAAGCAGAGTCAACTGATGGAGTAGTTTTTTGAAATTGAATAATAGCGGTCGCAATTCCTGCTTTAAAAACTTTATGACCTAAGAAATCGAAAATCGTTGTTATTGTCGTATTTTGACTGAGAAATTCGCGTAAATTTTTTGATTTGTCGCCTTGAATAAAAGCACGAGAAATAATAAAGCTGAGCGATCCCGCTTGTTTGAGTAGTTCATAACTCCAGCGCAAAAAGTAAAACAGAATATCCGTTTTATCTGTATAAATATCTGCATACATCGTCTTCAACCATAGCAATTCCGATGCACCGCGCCCAAAAGTTGCATCTACACTGAAATAGGGCGGATTACCAATAATTGCGGCAAAACCTCTTTGTGATTCTGGTAACCGCGGATCGAAAACATGGGGAAATTCCACTTGCCAGTTAAACGGACGCTTGATTATCATATCTTCTAAAGCCGTTGGAATCGTAATTAACTCTGTTTTCAATCGCTCCAGTTCTGCATTTGTCCACTCAGGCAAGGGGCTTAAGCCCCTTGTTTCATTTTCTACAGGCTCTGATGTAATGTACGAACGAATTGCTCTAATTTCATTCTCATTTGCTTCTCGATCTTTGATCAATTTAATCGCTTCTTGCAGACTTTCATCACTAGCAAAAAATGCAATTAGAACGGGATTAATTTGGCGATTAATTTCAGTAATAGAGTTTTCTAAATTAGCTACAGCTTTACCGCGATCGCGTTCTAATAATGTCGTATTTCTAGCAGCGATCGCCAAATTAGCCGCAATTGCTAACTGCTCAGATACAGGCGCTAAATTTGCAGGAGCATGAATCAAACTATTGCCAACGCGAATATTTAAAGTTAAAGCTGGTAATCGAGAATTGAGCGTCTTTTTCTTACCATAGATATTCGGGCGAGCGCGAAGTAACCTTGTCCATAGAGAAAGCTTAGCTAGAAGCACAGCTTGGGGATCAAGATCGACCCCATGCAGGATTTTTACGACTATTTCTTCTTCAACATTATTAATAGGAATTGCGGAAGCATGGCTAAATAAGTCCCCATTACCAGATCGTAAAGTTGGATCTTCACAGGCTTTGTTGTATCGCTTTAACTCTTCTAATAAATAATCAAAAGCTCCCAATAAAAATGAACCAGAACCACAAGCAGGATCGCAAACTGTGATCTCTAAAACTGAACTAGCGATCGCATGAGCTTCTGTAAAATTATGGCTTTGTAATAAGGCGATCGCCTGATCGATCTTTGGCTCTACTAAAGGCTGTAAAGTTTGATAAACAATCCGTTGCACAACATATTCAGGCGTATAAAATACACCTTCTTTTTTGCGAGTTTTCTGATTTTCAAGAATTTTTACCCTAGAACCATCTTCGATTAACTCATGAGCCAAAAACTGTTCATAGGCAGTTCCTAAAATATCTTGAGTTAAAGTTGTAAAATCATAGTTATAAATCGAACGATATTCCGTCAAAGTTCCAGTAATAGAATAAAGCAGTCCATCTCGTGGCACAGCATTAACAATAATTATTGGCTCTAAATACTCACTATCAATATCTAAATCATCAACCCATGAAGCATGAAAAAGCTCTGTATTATAATCAATCCAAGTAGTTTTGAATCCTTTACGAAGCTCGTCAATAAATGGCAAATCTGGAAAAGTTTCTTGCCAATTGTAATAAATTCTTCCTAAGTAGTTATAACGCATCTCTGAGCTAAAAGCTTCTAGCAATCTAATCAACAGAAATCGGTTCAAAATTACTTGCGATGCTTCTCTAATCTTGTCTAAACTAAGTTCAGGTTGCGATGCTTTAATGCCATTAGCCAAAATCGCTCGCCAAATCTTCAAATCCGCTAAAAATCTCGCTCCTAAACCTTCCCTCGTATTCTCGGTGTAATATGCTTCGAGACGATTGCCGCGTAAGTTCTCTCTAGCTAGACAACTGTAAAGGCGATCGCGTAATTCAGGATCGTTTTGCAAATCCTCAATCTTAAACTGCCAAAATGGTTTCTTATCCTGCAATCGCAACACATACCATTCCCGAAAATTAGATAAAACAATCCACAATACAGGCTGTTCATTGGCGATGTCCAAACTATAATCGCGCAAATAATCTAAAACCTGCTGCTTATTCGTTTCCCAAATATCTTTATCCCAAAGACTCTTTGCCTCAAACATCAGAATAGGGCTAGCAGTAACTTCGGACTTGAGTAAATAATCAACCCATGTCGTCGTCCGAATCAAACTCTTGATTTTTCCTTCTGGAGTTCGACATTCGGGCGTATATCCCAATGCATTTAGTAAAGGCTCTAGTAAACGGCTTTTGGTGGCATCTTCTGGTTTGCCCTCTAGTGGCGATTGCCGCATTTGCTCTGCTTCCACCACTAAGCGAGAAATTTCGACTTGAAAATTTTCTAAGGACATGATTACAGAAGATTTGAGAATTACACTAAAGTGATTTTAGTCGAACTCGCACTATGTTGATAGCGATTATCACTTGAACAAGCCAGTGATCGTTACAAAAAGTGCAACAGGTGACATTTCTAAAATATGTAAGCTTATACTGATGCAAACTTTATGGTTAATCAGAAAGCTATGCAGTCATTGAAGTTGCCTTTTGCGATATTGCGATTTGTGATACCGCGATCGCTTTCCAATCTTTTTAGCATTACCACACCTTTCAAAGATGCCCGTGATTATCAGATTTTGTTTCTGTCGGTCTTTTTGCTCTTAGGTGTAAGCACCCGTGATTGGTCACTGAAGCCGATCGCGATCGCCCTGACCTTTGTAACTTGTTGGCTGACGCAAATATTCATGATATCGATATTTCCGCCAGCAACAACGCAAAAGCATGAACGTTGGCTATCACTTAAAAGTGCAACAATTACAGGCTTGGGCTTAAGTTTGTTATTACGTTCCGACAGCTATGGCGCGATCGCTTGTGCAGCATTTTTGGCGATCGCTAGCAAATTTATATTCCGAACCAATGAAAAGCATTGGTTCAATCCTGCCAATTTTGGAATAGTGGTAGTTTTATTACTAGACAATTATGTGTGGAACAACCACGCATGGGTTTCTAATGGACAATGGGGCGAAGATAGTTTATATGCTCTAATATTTCTGGGCTTAGGTGGCATCGTTCTCAAAAAAGTAGGACGTTGGGATACAAGTTTTATGTTTTTAGCTGCTTATTCCATTTTGGAAGGACTTCGGAATGTTTGGCTGGGTTGGACTTGGGATGTCTTAGCCCATCGCCTTACAAGTGGATCATTGTTGTTGTTCGCTCTATTTATGATCACCGATCCGCGTTCTATTCCTAATGCCAAAATCGCGCGATTAATTTGGGCAGTAGCGATCGCGGTTTTAGCATTTATCTTCCGCAATATTTTCTTTAATGCTGACGCGATGTTTTATGCGTTATTTCTAATTTCGCCACTTACAGTGCTGTGCGATCGCCTATGGAATGCACCACGTTTTCAATGGTTGCCTAAACGTTATAGAGCTTTACGTTCTGCTCAAACTTAGATATTTTATCGATTAGTAAATCCATTAGTAAAAGTATGAAAAGATTTCTGATTTGGGTGCGCGTACTGCTAAGTACGGCCCTTGCTTGCTTAGTTGTTTTTGCTTATTCCCCAGCCGTATTTGCATTCTGCGGCTTTTATGTATCGCAAGCTGATGCTAGTCTATTTAATAAGGCTTCGCAAGTAGTCATTGCTCGTGATGGCAAGCGCACCGTTTTAACGATGGCGAATGACTATCAAGGCGATATCAAAGACTTCGCTTTAGTTGTGCCAGTACCAGTCTTACTTAAAAAAGAGCAAGTACGCATCGGTGAGCAAAAAATCATTGACCGCCTCGATTCCTTTAGTGCTCCTCGCTTAGTGGAATATTTTGACTCCGATCCATGTGCAAGATATGAAGCCTATGACCGAGCCGCCTCTATGGGGGTAACCCGAAGCGCTGCTCCTGCGACAGAATCAAAAGCGCGCCGCGATAATTATCAAGTCACGATTGAAGCCAAATTTGCAGTTGGCGAATACGACATTCTCATTCTTAGTGCCAAAGATTCCGATGGTTTAGAATCTTGGTTAATTGATAATGATTACAAAATCCCTCAAGGTGCAAAAGAGCTACTTCAGCCCTACATTCGCCAAAACATGAAGTTCTTTGTCGCGAAAGTCAACATTGCTGAACTAAGCAAAACAGGTTCGCAATCATTAAGACCTCTAATGATTGCATACGAATCCCCGAAATTTATGCTGCCAATTCGATTAGGAATGCTCAATGCTAATGGCGATCAAGACTTATTAGTCTACATTCTTTCCCCAAAGGGACAAGCAGAAGTCGCTAACTATCGCACGATCAAGGTGCCATCAGATACAGATATTCCTGTCTATGTGAAGAATGAATTTGGGGACTTTTATAAGTCAATGTTCAAGACTTCTTACAACAAGGAAGGACGCAAAGTTGCTTTTTTGGAATATGCATGGGATATGTCAAGCTGTGACCCTTGTTCAGCTGAACCACTATCGCAGGAAGAACTTCGCAAAGCAGGAGTATTCTGGCAAGACTCACCAAGTTCTATCCAACCATCAGGTCGCCGCATTCGCCCTATTCCTACCAATAACGGTCGGGTGTTCATCACGCGCTTGCATATCCGTTATAACCGCGATAAATTTCCTGAGGATTTGACATTTAAGGAAACATCAAATCAGGAATCCTTCCAAGGACGCTATGTTTTGCGACATGCTTTTACAGGCGCAACTACCTGTGATGCTGGAAAAGAATATCAGCGATCGCTACGTCCTCGCTTTGAAAAAGAAGCACAAACTCTGTCCAGCTTAACGGGCTGGAATATTGCCGATATTCGCCGCAAAATGAATATCTCTAGTCTGCCCGATCCTGTAGAAGTTCCCTTTTGGGAAAATCTTTGGAAATAAAACTACAGCGCTTTGCGCTCAAACTAGAACCAGTAAAATTTTTGAAAGGGTTGCAAAGCAAGTCTTTCAAAAATTTTACTGTGGTTCGTTTGATCGGAAATTGCTGTAGATTCCGTTCATAATAAACGACAAAAAACAATTACAGCAAATCCCGAACAAACCAAACCCAGATTTTTTGTAAAAGCCCCGCGAAGCGGGGCTTTTACAAAAAATCTAGTGATAGGTTTGTTCGGAATTTGCTGTCAGAAACAGGTGCAAGGAGGAGATAGTAGCGTTGACAAGCAGGAGAAAAGAAATTCAAAATATGGCTGCGAGGAGGAGACAAATTGTTAATTTGAGTAACCCCATAAGAAGCAACTAAATGAACTGCCATAAAACCCAGATTCCGCTCGTAATAGAAGGGCAAAATAATTAGGGCTTGCTGAAAAAGCAAGAGAAGCATACAAGCAAGCCCTAACTACACAAATCGATAATTACCTTCTCATCTGTTTGAGCCTTCAAATTTTCAGATCCATACATGGACTCTATAAAATTCATAACTTAGAGAGAGACGCTAAGCGCCCCTCTCTAAGGTCTTAAGCTTGCATCTTTTTCGATTCGACTAACATAGAATCGATTAAAGGTTGGAGAATTAACTCCATCGCAAAGCCCATCTTGCCACCAGGAACAACCAAAGTGGTATGACGAGACATAAAAGAATCATGAATCATATCAAGTAGATAGGGGAAATCAATCTTAAACTTCTCATGGAAGCAGCGATTAGTGTGGATGATTACGAAGCTTTCATCAAGGGTAGGGATATCACGGCAGATGAAAGGATTAGAAGTATCCACAGTAGGAACGCGCTGAAAGTTGATATGAGTATTGGAAAACTGGGGCGCAATGAAATTTACGTAGTCAGGCATCCGACGTAAAATTGTATCGACGATCGCTTCAGCGCTATAGCCACGTTCTGCATTATCACGATGAATTTTCTGAATCCATTCCAAGTTTACAATTGGAACTACACCCACCAAAAGATCAACATATTTGGCAAGATTAATTTCCTCAGCAACGACACCACCATGCAAACCTTCGTAGAAGAGCATATCTGTACCAGATTCGATGCTTTCCCAAGGGGTGAATTCTCCTGATTGGCAATCACTTCCCAAGCGCGCGTTATGATGTTGAGCTTCGTCAGCATTATGCAAGTAGTAGCGTCTTTGACCATCACCTGTTTCGCCATATTCACAAAAGAGAGCTTCGAGCTTATCCAACACGTTTGCTTCAAGTCCGAAGTGACTCAAATCGCGACCTTCAGACGTGGCTTTTTTCATCAATTCGCGCATTTCTACGCGGTTATACTTGTGATAGCTGTCGCCTTCAACGATCGATGCTTTGATATTTTCAAGCAAGAAAATATGCTCAAAAGCTCGTTTGACAGTGCTAGTGCCAGCCCCAGACGAACCTGTAACCGCAATAACTGGATGTTTTTTAGACAAATTTTTTCTCCTGAAATTTAAAATTATTAGGTTGGGCGACACAAAGCGCCGTCCAGCATATGATCATTTATAGATTTTTAAGGTTTGTATAGAGACGTAACCAAAAGACGCGCTCCGACCAAACTGTTTATGATTACTATACCTTTGTATATAGCGCCAAAGAAAGCAAAATTTTAGGATATGGATTCTGCCCCATCTAAATTACAACAAAAATTTGCTGAGCCTTTAATTATAGGCAATGTCACCCTTAAAAGTCGGGTGCTGCAATCGCCGTTGTCTGGGGTAACAGATTTGGTATTTCGGCGGTTAGTCAGGCGCTATGCCCCAGATTCAATGCTTTATACCGAGATGGTAAGCGCCACCGATTTACATCATATGAAAGCTCTGCCAAAATTGATGGAGATTGATCGTCATGAAACACCGATCAGTATTCAACTTTTTGATTGTCGTCCTGATTTTCTTGCTGAGGCAGCGCAAAAAGCGGCGGCTGAAGGGGCAGATACAGTAGACATCAATATGGGTTGTCCTGTAAATAAAATCACCAAAAAGGGCGGCGGCTCATCGCTATTGCGGCAGCCTGAACTAGCGGCAGAAATTGTGCAATCAGTTGTACAGGCTGTAGATATTCCGATCACCGTGAAAACGCGCCTCGGTTGGGATGATACCGAAATTACGATTTTGGACTTTGCTAAGCGTATGGAGGATGCAGGCGCCAAGATGATTACAGTTCATGGGCGAACGCGATCGCAGGGCTATACGGGTCATGCTAAGTGGGAATGGATTCGTAAGGTTAAAGAGGTACTGACGATTCCTGTGATTGCGAATGGTGATATTTTTTCGGTGGATGCAGCGATCGCTTGTCTAGAGCAAACTGGCGCAGATGGAGTGATGTGTTCGCGAGGGACATTGGGCTATCCGTTTTTGGTTGGTCAGGTCGATCATTTTTTAAAGACTGGCGAATATTTACCAAAACCTTCGGCGATTGAGTGTTTGCAAGTGGCAAAAGAGCATTTGCAAGGTCTATGGGATTACAAAGGGATACGTGGCATCAGACAATCGCGCAAGCATATGACTTGGTATGCCAAAGGTTTTGTGGGGGCGGCGGCGTTGCGCGATCGGCTTTGTCGAATTGAATCGGTGCAAAATGGTTTAGATTGTCTCGATCAGGCTATTGAACAACTTGCTAATCATCAGCCTGTTTTTATAGCGATTAATCCTTTAGATATGGCAGAAATGATCGCTATGCAGCAATAATATCTGTAACGAGGATTTGTGTTGCGCTTCGCGCGGCTAAAATTCAATAACTTTATTAAGAAGCATCATGCAAGCATTTAGCCTCCGTAACTTGCGCCTGTTTATCATCATTTTTTTTATAACAGTGCTGATTTTTGCGCTCGGCTGGTTTGTGTTTCTGCGCCCTGCAATTACTAGTCTAAATAAACCTGCGCAAGTGGCTGGATCTAGCCTCCAAAATATCACGCTCACTGAATTTGATGCAAATGGAAAACTGCTCTGGGAAATAACTTCTAAGAGCGCTGACTATCGACCAGACAGCAAAATCGCTGATGTCCAAGATGTGAAAGGGAAATTTTATCGCAATGGCGAAGCTTTAATGGAAGCGACAGGTGATAAAGGAACCATTAATCAAATTACAAAAGAGATTTCGCTAGAAGGAAATATTAAAGCGATCGCGATCCAAGAAAAAATCGATATGAAAGCTGATCGCATGGTTTGGCAAGCTGAAGAGGATATTCTTAAAGCTACAGGCAATATTCAGATTAATAAGCCTGATGACAAATTAAAAATGACGGGAAAAGAATTAACTGCTAAACCTAGTACTAATATCTATAGCTTAGAAAAAAGCGTAGTCGTCACTGCGGTTGAGCCACCGTTAGAAATGAAGAGTGAGAAAATCACATGGGATGCAAAACGCGATCGCGTGTTTACTGAAGTTCCACTTTCAGTGATGCAAGTAAAAGATAAATTACAACTATCAGCAAACAAAGGCGATTGGAATGTTATCAAAAAAGAAGTGACATTTACAGGCGATATCAAAGCTAAAGATCCTAAACTAGATGTAGAAATTGAGGCTGCTCAGGCAAATTGGAATCTTGACAAAAAGTTGGTAACCCTGCCCGTAGCATTTACAGCCTCAAGTAAAAGTCGAGGCATTATCGTCAAGGCTCAAAAAGGACAAGCGCAAGTAGAAGAAGAACGCATTAATCTCACAGGTCAAGTATCGGCAAGTTTTAGTTCTACTCAGGGTGTCGTCAATGCTGATCAAGTGGAATGGTTAATTCCTAATAAAACGGTAACTGCTGATGGCAATATCACTTATCAACAACCAGATAAAAATCTCAACATCAAAGGCGATCGCGCTGTGGCAAATCTCGAATCACAGACAGTCACCGTGACAGGCGCAGATGTCCTTTCAACATTAAATCCTTGATCACATTCCTACAGCAGATTGAAAACAAACCAAACCCAGATTTTTTGTAAAAGCCCCCCTAAGCGGGGCTTTTACAAAAAATCTAGTGGTGGGTTTGTTTGGGATTTGCTGTAAAACCCAAGAATTAGCGGTGCGGCGCGCCGTCTAATCATTTACTAGGAAGAGAGTAAAGATAAATTCGAGGATATTTATTGGCGACCAATACCAATATATTTATATCCTAACTCTTGCAGAGCTTTGCCATCAAGGAAGTTGCGAGCATCAATAATAACTGGATTCACCATTAAAGTTAGCATCTTAGCGTAATCGATCGCTAGAAACTCCTTCCAATCGGTTACCAAAACCACCGCATCACAGCCATCAGCGAGACGCTCTAGATCGGTTTCCACAATTACATTGGAAAACCCTTGACGTAGTCCAGATTGAGAAACTAGAGGATCATATGCTTTGACCCTAGCGCCTAAGCGACTAAGTTGATCGATTAAGGTCAATGCAGGGGCATCACGCATATCATCGGTATCGGGCTTAAAAGTCATCCCCAAAAGTCCAATGGTTTTTCCCTTCAAGATTTTCAGTGCTTGCTGTAATTTCTCAACGACAAGGGTACGTTGAAGTTCATTTACCCGTACACAAGCTTTGAGAATTTCCGTCGAATACCCATAGTCCTCAGCGGTATAAATTAAAGCGGAAACATCCTTGCCAAAGCAAGAGCCGCCCCAACCGATCCCTGCTTGCAAGAACTTCGAGCCAATCCGTGAGTCTAAACCAATTCCACGCGCAACCTCTGTAATATCTGCACCGACGCGATCGCAAATATTTGCAACCTCATTCACAAAACTAATCTTGGTTGCCAAAAATGCATTCGCTGCATACTTAATCATTTCGGCTGAGTTCAAATCAGTAACAACGACAGGCACGGGCGGCAAGTTTTTATCAACCCCAAAGGAGCGATCAATAATTGGTGTATAAAGCTCTTGCATTAATTTTAGAGCGCGAGCACTTCCACTACCAACCACAATGCGATCGGGATTAAAAGTATCGTAAATAGCTACACCTTCGCGGAGAAATTCTGGGTTACTAACTACATCAAACTGAATCCTGTCGGCGTTACCTTTGCCTGCCATCCCATCTAGTACGATCATCCGCACCCAATCACCAGAACCAATTGGTACTGTTGATTTATTGACAATAACGCGATATCCCTCAGTAAGACTTTCACCAATACTTCGAGCAACCGCTTCGACATATCGCATATCGCTGCGACCGTCAGCCAGAGAAGGTGTGCCCACAGCAATAAATAAAATCTCCCCATGTTTGACACCTGCGGCAATATCAGTAGTAAATTCGATCTTACCTTGATGAATTGACTCTGCGATAACTTCAGGCAATCCTGGTTCATGGATGGGCGATTGCCCTGATTTCATAAGCTTGACTTTTTCTTCATTGTTATCAACACAAATCACGTCATGACCAATATAGGCAAGACAAGCGCCTGTTACCAAACCCACATAGCCAGTTCCAATTACACAAACACGCATATTCTATTACCAATCTAAATATTGTGAGCTAAGTCTAAATACAGTACTTGATCTAAATTAAAACACTAAATTTTCGTTAAAAATGTAGTAAATTAACACTTTTTAACAGAAATCTAGGGTTTTAACTGGTCGCGAAAATAAGCGATCGTCTTTGACAGTCCTTCTTCTAATTCAACCTTTGGCTCCCAACCTAAATGGAGTTTGGCTTTTGAGATGTCAGGCTGACGGCGTTGGGGATCATCTAGAGGTAAAGGTTTAAACACAACTTCCGTCGTAGGATCGATCAGGCGTTGAATTGTCTGCGCGAGTTGAAGAATCGTGTATTCCCCTGGATTACCCAAATTCACTGGCCCAATATAGTCGCCATTCATAAGGCGAATTAATCCTTCCACTAAATCGGATACATAACAAAAACTACGAGTTTGAGAACCATCTCCATAAATTGTGAGGGGAATACCTTTAAGAGCTTGCACAATAAAATTACTCACTACTCGCCCATCATTCTCTAGCATTCTCGTTCCATGAGTATTAAAAATACGAGCAACTCGGATTTCAACATCAAATTGACGATGGTAATCAAAAGTTATTGTCTCGGAAATTCGCTTACCTTCGTCATAACAGCTGCGAATACCCGTACAGTTTACATTACCCCAATACTCTTCAGTCTGTGGATGGATTAAAGGATCGCCATAAACTTCAGAAGTTGAGGCAAGCAAGATTCTAGCTTTCGATTTCTTTGCCAATTCCAACATATTCAGCGTTCCCAAAAAGTTGGTTTTAGCTGTTTTAACTGGATCGAATTGATAATGTACAGGTGAAGCTGGGCAAGCAAGATGAAAAATCTGATCGACATTATCAATCTCAATGGGATTGATAATGTCATGTTCAATTAATTGAAAGTTAGGATGTTCTATCCATTGGATATTATTAGATTTTCTCCCTGTGTAAAGATTGTCAATACATACAACTGTATGTTCAGCTTCAATCAACCGATCAACTAAGTGTGATCCAATAAATCCAGCGCCACCAGTCACTATAATCTTCATGTTAATTTTCTATTTATCTGTTTATCTTCTGAAAAGGTTATTGACCAATGAATAAGGAGTAACAATGTTACCGAGAAATCTAGTCACTGAGTTAATAAGGCTTGAGCCAAATGAAGGACGAACGACGATCACATCGCGATCGCGTAATCCAGGATTAGATTCTTCACTTAAGGGTAGATTTAAATCAGCTACTAAATTGCGTCGCATAATCGAGCCATCGGGATTGATCCGATAAAGCTCAACTGCTCGCCAGTCAGCATCGTTAGTTAGTCCCCCTGCAAAAGAAATTGCTTCGGTAAAGGAGCTATTAGGTCTGAGTTGTAAAGGTCCTGGGCGGACAGCTTCTCCAACCACTTGTACAGTTATAGCTGTAGGAGAGAATGTTGCCTTAGCAACTTGTAGATATTCACTAGGATTTGTTTTTTCTAATCGAGGTACGCTAATTAAATCGCCATCTGTAAGTGTAATGTCTTGACTAATATCAGCTTTTGTAATCAAATCCAATAAATTCGCTTTAACAATTGTGCGTTGTCCTTTATCATTCAAACGTGAAATCTGTACATTGCGAATATCAGCGATTTCAGTGACTCCATTTGCTGACTGCAAAGCTCGACTTAGGGTAACGGGTCCACCGCCAGACGTAACTCCTGCTGAAGTAGTTGCACCTGTAAGCCCCGTGGAGCTAACCCCATTGCGTGAATAAACTAAGGTTTGTGGACCAATTCGATTAACTTCTCCCACGATCACCACTTGAATAGTAAAAGTATCTGGAGAAAAGGTGGAATTGCTCACGAGCCGAGTCTGAGAAGCACTTGCCTCGGACAGTGGCGGCACGAGAATTGAATCTCCATCTAAGATGCGAACATCTTGACTAATATCACCCTGCTCAAGTAAAGATTGCAAATTAACCTTAATAATGCGGCGACCTGAAGCGCCATCTCGGCGGGAAATTTGAATATTACTGATATCAGCTCTTGAGGTAATTCCTGAAGCTGTTTCAAGTGCTCGAGTTAGAGTTGCGGCATTGATCCCCGAAGTAGCCGTACCCACATATGTTAAAAAACGTGGACCTGGGCGATTTACTTCTCCCACGATCGCAATATTTAATGGGCGAGGAGAAATCAAAGAAACATTGACAATATTACGAACCAGAAAGGGATTTAGCTTTTCACGTAGTAAAGTATTTGCTTCATCTAGTCCTAATCCCTCTAATTTAACGGCTCCAATTAATGAAATATTAATCGTTCCATCTGGGGCGATCGTTTGTGTTCCCGATAGCTCTGGCACGTTAAAAATCTCGATCTTAATGTTGTCACCTGCACCCAGAGTGTAGCGAAATGTATCTTGAGATTCACTGACACTCAGAGTTGGTACACCCTTATTAACATTAGATAATGGTCTGAGATTTGAGTTTGGAAGCGTTGGCGATAATGGTGATATTGGTGCAGATGAAGGGACAACCCTTTTTTCGATTGTAGTAGTCTGTGCCCAACTAGGCAAAGGATAACAAGAAATTATTGCAAATAGAATTAGTTTGCAAAATTGAAATTTGTGCATAAAAGTAAAATTACTCCTTAAACTAACTATCTAATCGTTAGAAACTTAATACCTGTAGCAATAAATATGGTTAGTTTTTACAATAATTAGTTTTTACAATAATAGGGGGGTAGTTTTTACAATCTTTGGCAGTCATTGTATCAGTACGATTAATCTTTTATCTCAGTAATTTTACAGAAATATAATGCAATTACCTCACGTTATTTATTTAGATGCAGTTGGCACTCTTTTTGGAGTTAAAGGTAGTGTTGGTGAGCAATATGTCAAAATTGCGACAGATTTCAACGTTAAGCTCGATCCTGAATTAATTAATCAGGCTTTTTATCACAGCTTTCAATCTGCACCACGCATCGCTTTTCCTGATTTACCTCACTCCGATATCTTGATCGCTGAATATGAATGGTGGCGATCGCTTGCCGAACAGACTTTTAATCAAACAGGAGACTTAATAAAATTTTCCAACTTTGAAGTTTTTTTCAAGCAACTTTACGCTTACTTTGCCACGGCTGAGCCTTGGTTTATTTACGAAGACACCTGCCTAGCTTTGAATAGATGGCAGCAACAAGGTGTTACTTTGGGGATATTATCAAATTTTGATAGTCGGATCTATACAGTCTTGAGAGCTTTGAAGCTAGCAGATTACTTCAATTCGATTACGATCTCTACTGAAATTGGGGCAGCTAAGCCAGACTCCTTAATTTTTGAAGCCGCACTAGCTAAGCATCAAATTGAGCGATCGCCTGAACTAGCTTGGCATATTGGCGATAGTTTCAATGAAGATTATGAAGGGGCTACCGCAGCTGGTATCACTGCATTTTGGTTAAACCGTGATCATCAACCAACAACAAATCCTGCTAAGCAATCAGCCCGTAAAATTGATAAGTTAACCGCTCTAATAACAGATCTAGTGACAGAGCGCGCTTTGCGCCTCACGCCATAAAAACTCTATAAAAACTATGTTCACAGGACTTATTCAAACCATTGGCATGATCGAGCAACGCGATCGCGATCAGCTTGTGATTCATTGTCCTGATCTAGTTGCCAAGATTGCGATCGGCGATAGTGTTGCTGTTAATGGGGTATGTCTCACCGCAACTTATGTTTCTGATACTAATTTTGTAGCTGATGTCTCGCCTGAAACTTTAGGTCGTACTAATTTTGGTGATCGCAAATTAAAGTATGTCAATTTGGAAATGGCTCTCGCAGTTGGCGATCGCATTGGTGGACATTTTGTATCGGGGCATATTGATGGGATGGGGAAATTAAGCGATCGCGCCATAATTGGTAATTCATGGGAGCTAAGCTTTGAAGCAATTCCCGAAGTTGCGCGTTACATAGTATTTAAAGGCAGCATTGCTATTAACGGGATTAGTCTCACGGTTTCTTATTGCAATGACTCAGGCACAAGTTTTCGGGTTGCTGTTATTCCGCATACTTATGACAACACCACTTTAAAATATCTTGATCTTGGTAACTCTGTGCATCTTGAAGGCGATGTATTGGGTAAATATGTTGAGAAATTTCTAAGGTCAGGCAATCTTGCTCAAACTAGTCCTTCTTCTACTTTAGTAACACCAGAATTTTTGACTGAACATGGTTGGTAAAGTGATGCAAACATCGTCTTATATTGATTAAGGATATGTTGACAAGAATCAAGAAGGCGATTGCCAGTGTAGCTATACCTAACGACAAGATTTGCTCTAGCCCAAAAATAAGCATAGTGTTTTGCACCGCCTCTGCTTTTTGGTTTTTATATGAAATAATGCTTTCTGTAAACTTTTTTACAATTGTTTAACACTTTTAGCAACACTCTTACAGGAATCATGGAACGTACTTTTTTGGCAGTCAAGCCCGATGGCGTGCAACGTCAGCTAGTCGGAGAAATTATTCGTCGCTACGAATCAAAAGGCTTCAAGCTCGTTGGACTGAAATTGTTGCAGCCAACTCGCGAACTTGCCGAAAAGCACTATGCAGTTCATAAAGAAAGACCTTTCTTCTCAGGGTTAGTGGATTTTATTACCTCAGGTCCAGTTGTGGCGATGGTATGGGAAGGAGATGGTGTAGTTGCATCTGCTCGCAAGATTATTGGCGCAACCAATCCTCTCACTGCTGAACCAGGGACAATTCGCGGTGACTATGGCGCAAATATTGGACGCAATATCATTCATGGTTCTGATGCGATCGAGACTGCTCAGACTGAGATTACTCTTTGGTTTAATCCTGAAGAATTAGTCGATTGGAAATCTAGCCTAACCTCTTGGATTTACGAGTAACCTAAATTTTCGTAGTATCAAAAAAGCAGGAAATCGCAAAGCGATTTCCTGCTTTTTTAGGGTTTTACCGCGTCCAACATAAAACCCATAATTTTAGAGAGTCGTAGGGCGAAGCCCCGCTTCGGTTTTTTTACGTCCATGTTTAAAATCGGAGTTTTCAACATGGACGCGGTATGGTAGGGCGATCGCTACTCGTTTAGTTACTATTTAGGTGTAGAAACCCAACTCTACCCAAAGATATGTTGACAATTCTTAACAATTTGAAATATAGTTATACGTGTAGTCGAAAGATTACATTTATTCCAAATTTATAAACACAGAAATGACAACAGCAGTACAAAGGCGTGAGAGCGCATCAATCTGGGATCAGTTTTGCAACTGGATTACCAGCACCGATAACCGCTTATATGTAGGCTGGTTCGGCGTAATCATGATCCCATGCTTACTTGCCGCAACCATTTGCTTCGTAATCGCCTTCATCGCCGCA
>JBBRMK010000074.1:0-24905 GCA_038230875.1 Pseudanabaenales cyanobacterium | reverse complement strand
ATTCCAACTGCAACTACAGAGGTTTGAAAGCTATAGCGCTCCCACCAACTACGAATTGAATCCATGAAAAATTTACCTATAAGCCTATAAATTTTTCATGCGACTCGTGAGGACGCGCCCAAGATTTTTATAATCTTCTAGCACACGCCCAGCACCGATCACTACACAATTAAGTGGAGCAGGAGCAATATGAGTAACAATCCCTGTTTCGTGACTAATTAAAGTGTCAATGCCATTGAGCAATGCACCACCACCAGCCAACATGATGCCGCGATCAATAATATCAGCCGCAAGCTCAGGCGGAGTACGCTCTAGAGTCCGCTTTACCGCCTCAATAATTACTGATAATGGCTCACTCATACTCTCACGAATTTCCGAAGATTTGACAGTGACGGTACGTGGCAAGCCAGACAATAAGTGCAAGCCTCTCACCTCCATCGAAGTTTCTTCTTTGATCGGATAAGCAGATCCAATTTTAATTTTGATCTCTTCAGAAGTACGCTCACCAACCACCAGATTATGGACAGTTTTCATATACTTCATGATTGCTTCGGTGAGTTCATCGCCTGCAACTCTGACCGACTCACTCAATACAATCCCCTGCAAACTCATGACTGCGACTTCGGTTGTTCCCCCGCCAATGTCAATGATCATATTGCCAGTTGCTTCAGTGACAGGCAGCCCAGCACCGATCGCGGCGGCGATTGGTTCATCAATTGGGTAAACTTCGCTAGCCCCAGCCCGACGAGCAGCATCCATTACGGCTCGCCATTCTACGCCTGTTACGCCACTAGGAATACCGATCGCGATGCGCGGATTAAAAACACCTTTTTTGACTTTGTTGATAAAGCAGCGCAACATCAACTCAGCCGAGTCAAAGTCAGCAATCACTCCATCTTTTAGCGGACGAACGGCAATGATATCGCCAGGGGTACGCCCGATCATTTTATTTGCTTCATCACCAACTGCATAGGCAGTCTTATCGCGTTGATCGATCGCAACAACTGATGGTTCTTGCAGAACAATACCTTCACCAGACACATATATAAGTGTGTTGGCAGTACCTAAGTCAATACCGATGTCTTTTGTAAAATGGCGTAATAAACCCACAGTCAACTCTTCCAGTGGTTAAACTAGCTATATATTTTAAGTATTTTATTACAATTGTTGTCATTTAGTCTAGTTTTTTTAAACTATCCTCCCAGCAGTATGTATAGCAATCCTAAATTATTTGTTAAGAAATTAGGACTCGACGACCCTCAGCTATTGTTACAGCGCCTTGCGCTGCCATAAAACCTAGATAATTTTTTGAAAGTGCCGCTTTGCGGCACTTTCAAAAAATTATCTGTATCACTCAAACCGTCAATTGAGAAATTACAAAGTAAAAACCTTAATATTGGGGTTTGTTATATGATTGGTGTAGGTAACAATTAGTAACAATTAACTATTATTCAATGAGTGACTGGCTCGAACATACCGTCCAAACTGAAGTAACTATTCCCGTGGAATATGCATGGTCGTTGTGGTCAGACTTGCAAGCAATGCCCCGTTGGATGAAGTGGATTGACTCTGTGGAAATTACCTCAGATCCTGAAGTGTCAGCTTGGAAGCTTGGCACAAGTGGTTTAACTTTTACTTGGAAATCTCGGATCCTCAAACAAATTCCTAATCAAATAATTCAATGGGAATCTATTGGCGGTTTACCAAATCGTGGAGCTGTGCGTTTTTATGGTCGTCCAGACAATACAACCATAGTTAAGTTAAGTATTGCTTATGCTATCCCTGCGATCGGACAGATTATGGATAATTTGTTTTTAGGGAAAATTGTGGAGTCCACCTTACAAGCAGATTTAGAAAGATTTCGTGTTTATGCTCAAGAAGGTTTTTCTAAAATCTAAGAAGAAGGTCTGTCTATGCTAGAAAATTGAGCGCTGTCCTTCGGGACTAACGCCAATAATTGTGAGTTGACAGTCTAGAACTGAAAAACCAAATTTGTCAGCAACTTTTTTACTAATCGTGAGAATTTGGTCATTTTTAAACTCAATGACACGATTCGTTTTGACGCAGACTAAATGATGGTGGTGATGAGGTTTTGGCTGATTGATTTCATAGTGTTTATGATCTTCTGTAAGTTCTAATTCTCGTAAAATTCCCATTCGAGCCATCATCTTGACAGTACGATAAATTGTCGAAAGACTAATATTTCCACCTTGAGCTTTCAGCCGTTCGTATAGATCTTCGGCACTAAGATGCTCGCCTTCAGGCAAGGTTTGAAACGTACTTAAAATCACCTCGCGCTGTGGTGTCATGCGACAACCTTTCGAGTTGAGTTCAGCCTTGAGTGAGTCTGGTGAATAGGTAGTCTCCGCAGAAGTCATAGCATTATCAATAACGATAGCTTCTTGAGAATAACACAAAATATATATTTGCTTTAGCCTATCCCGATCGCGATCTGATGACGTTTAGGCAGAGTACTTAAGCCCTTTGTTTTAACCACAAATTAGTACACATACATTTAAGGAGACATGTAGATTGTTTTGCCTCAATTAAAAATTCATAATTAATTTTTTTGGAGAAGAAATATCATGAAAAATACAGAAAAAGTATTTGCTAGTTTACTAATTTCAGCACTTACGTGTGGAGTTGGATTTCAATTGTCAGCTTATGCTGATCCTAGCAACCCTAATAGTTTTGAAATAAATGCTGGACAGCTTAATAAGCCTCAAGAAAATCCTAGCAAGGCGAACCGACTACCAGAGAGACTGGTTGGGAATAGGAATACGCCTGTGTCTAAATTCCTTGGAAAAGAGCATTTTCAAAGCAAATTGAGAAAAGATCTTGGTGCAGAACTAAAACCCTTTGAATTGATGACTTACAAAGAGTACACCGATAAATATACTCTAGGGGCAACTGGTACTACTGATATTTCAAATGATAGAGTAGTTGCTATTCTAGAAATTTCTTTTCCTAAAGGACTAAAGGCTGACAATGCTGAATATTTGACAGCAGTAGTTAGAAGTGTAAGAGACGCTTTAAGTGGTGAATTAATTGAGTATGAGATTTCTGGAAAGGTGACCGATCAAAACAGCTTAAATAGAGTGATAGCGCCCTAGTCCAAAATGTCTAACTATGGCTTGCAGCTTTGGCTCGGGTGGTAAGAAAACTTCTGATGAGCTTGTAGTATAGATCTCATCGGCTGTGTGTCTCTAGAAATTAGTCTACGTGAAGGTGGCGATCTCGATATATCAATTGTCGCGGTTGCCCTGCAAAAAGGTAGAGGGCAATTCTCTCACTTTAGTTTTTGTGTTATGGTTAGCAACCTGTCTTACTGAGAAGTTATCTGCCATGTTATCGTTGCCCCGTGCGATTATTCATCGTAAAAAAGTCGATGCGGTTCAGCGGTTCCATCCTTGGATTTTTTCGGGTGCGATCGCCAAAGTTCACGGAGAAATTAGCGATGGCGATTTGATTGAAGCTTATAGCGAAGATGGCAAGTTTTTAGCGATTGGTCTCTGGGGTTTGGGCAGCATCGCCATCAAAGTATTATCGTTTCAGCCTGTCGAGACTATTCAACAATTATTAAGCGATCGCCTCAAGCAAGCATTTATTCTAAGAAAAAAATTAGGATTAATCGATAATCCAGATACAAATTGCTACCGCTTGATTAATTCAGAAGGTGATGGTTTAGCAGGATTAATTATTGATATTTATAGTGGTACTGCGGTTTTGCAATGCCATTCGCTGGGGACATATCGCTATCGTCAGGAAATCGCCGAGATACTCAAGGAAATTTATGGCGATCGCTTACACTCGGTTTATGACAAAAGCGCCGCAACTCTCTCGCGGGGATCACAAACTCAGTCGCAGGATGCTTTTTTAATTGGCGATCGCTCTAGTGATAGGGCAGATGATAATGCAGAGATATTGGAATATGGGCATCGCTTTATTGTCGATTGGGAAAGAGGACAAAAGACAGGTTTTTTCTTAGATCAACGTGAAAATCGGCGTTTATTTGGGAAATACGCTCAAGGCAAAAAAGTTTTAAATACTTTCTGCTATTCAGGTGGATTTTCAGTTTATGCACTGGCCGGGGGTGCAAAAGAGGTGCATTCAATCGATAGTTCTGTGAAAGCGATGGAATGGACAGATCGGAATATTTCCGCAAATTGTGATCGTGAAAGTCAAGCGAGACATACTTCTTTTACGGGAGATGTGTTTAATTTTCTTAAAGAATGCGATCAAGATTATGAAGCGATCGTGCTTGATCCGCCTGCTTTTGCTAAGAACTTGTCGGCTCGACATTCGGCAATGCAAGCCTATAAAAAGTTGAATTTACAAGCCCTATCTAAATTAAAAAGTGGGGGCTTGTTATTTACGTTCTCTTGTTCGCAGGTGGTGAATGTAGAGAATTTTACAGGTGCCGTAACTGCCGCAGCGATCGAGTCTGGCAGGACGATTCAAATCTTAGATCACCTGACCCATCCAGCCGATCATCCCACTAGCATTTTTCATCCTGAAGGTGCATATCTTAAGGGTTTAGTTTTGAGCGTTGCTTAAAAAATTTATGACCAGACAAACCCAAAATTTTGTTAAACATATTGCCAAGTTATACAGCCTATTGAAAGTTTGAGTGATCCAGATAATTCTTTGAAAGTGCCGCTTCGCGGCACTTTCAAAGAATTATCTAGGCTTTATGGCAGCGCAAGGCGCTGTACTCTTCACAAAATTCTGGACTTCATTACGGTGCTTAGCGCTGTAATGTCAGAAATTGTCAGAAATATTCTATAAAAAACTGCTTTTATGTCGCTACAATGTGTGCACCTTTTGGTGAGGATTGTAGGGCTATGTCTAAAAAACGTCAGAGAATATCAGTTGCTAATCTTGGAGCGACGATCTTAGCAGCCCTTGTGGGGGCGATCATTGTGCCGATGCCAACTTCAGCGCAAACGACTGTGAGTTTAGAAAATCGATCAGTACGAGATGAAGCAGATCGCTTGCTTGATCTAGGTTACGGTCAACTCAAAGATGGTAAGCCACGCGAAGCGATTAAAACTTGGCTCTACGCGATCGGACATTACCGTCGCATTAATGATCAAGCCGCTATTTCATATACTTTGGCGCGAGTAAGCGATGCCTATGAACTAATGGGAGGAAGCAATGCGGCTCAAGATACACTTCGTCAGCGACTAGGCTATGCCAATACATTGAAGGATAACGGGGCTAAGTTACAAAGCTCAAATAATTTGGTAAGTTTTGAGATTGCTCAAAATAAATTAGAATCCGCTGCGAAATTGAACAAGGAAACACTTGATCTTGCCATTCAAACTGATCAAGGGTTGAATACGGCGATCGCCTTAAATAACAAAGGGTTAATTGCAAGTCGTTATGGAAACCATCTTGCCGCGATTAAGCTTTACTACGCATCGATAAAAGAGTATCCAATCTACGAATCGATTGGGGAGGGCTATGTCTACGTCAATAGCGGCGATAGTTTAATGGCACTCGATAATTACAAATCAGCGATTACTGACTATGGCATGGCTCTGACGATCGCTCGTCAATATCGTAACTATGCGCTGATGGCTGTAGCTAGCGATCGCCTGATCGCGGCGTATCTCGAAGTTCCTAACTTTCACCGAATCGAAGATTTGTTGCAAAATCGTTCTAGCTTGGCTTTAGTCATGGGCGATCGGGAAACAGCGTCGATTGTGCAGCGATATTTAGGTGATTTGTACTTATCTTTTGGAAATCTGCCAAAAGCACGCTTTGCTTACCAAGTGTCTTATGATTTTGCTGCTATGCTAGAAGATACTTCTAGCTTGCCATTGCGAGAAGCTTATTACAAATTGCAGGCTCTTGAAAGATTATAAATTTTTTAAGCCTAAAATTTTTTAAGTCTAAGTTAAGGAACAAAGCGTTTAATTCCCTTGCCTGTCCTAACTTGACTGTCCTAATAATGAATGGCAGCAAATATAATAAACAAAAAATTTAGTAAAACTTTA
Organism: Pseudanabaenales cyanobacterium; assembly: GCA_038230875.1. GTDB lineage: Bacteria > Cyanobacteriota > Cyanobacteriia > Pseudanabaenales > Pseudanabaenaceae > Pseudanabaena. The sequence goes on along the minus strand of JBBRMK010000074.1, from coordinate 18,903 downwards.
GTAAAACCCTTAAATTTGCCATGCCAGCGATCGTCATTCCGTGTCGGTTAGATGTAGCTGCTTTTGATCAAACCAACCTTGATCAAGCTACCAGTTCTGAAATTTCAACTGCGCCTACTCAACATACGCTCCCTAATGGGGTAAGAATCGTTGCCGAACAAGTTCCAGTAGATGCAGTTAACCTTAGCATTTGGGTTAACGTTGGCTCTGCTGTAGAGAGCGATGACATCAACGGCATGGCGCATTTCCTAGAACATATGGTGTTTAAAGGTAGCGATCGCCTTGGCTTAGGAGAATTTGAACAAGCGATCGAGTCCCACGGTGGTAATACTAATGCTGCTACCAGTCAGGACTATACACATTTTTATATTAATGTTGCTCCCCAAGATTTTGCTAAGCTAGCTCCTTTGCAACTAGACGTTGTTCTCAAAGCAAGTATTCCTGATGAAGAATTTCAGCGTGAACGTCATGTGGTGCTAGAAGAAATAAGGCGGAGTGAGGACAATCCCGATCGCCGTATTTATCGTCATATTTCCGAAATGATTTATGAGCAGTTGCCCTATCGTCGTCCTGTGCTGGGACCTGTGGATGTTGTTTCCACGGTAACTTCAGAGCAAATGTTATCTTTCCATCGCAAATGGTATGCGCCGCAAAACATGACAATTGCAGTTGTCGGCAATTTGCCCGTATCAGAAATGATTGGCGTGATTGCTGACTATTTCGCGGGACAACCGATCGCCCCTAAACCGACCTCTTGTACGTTTACTCCCGAACTTCCTTTTGATTCAATTGTGCGTCGTGAAGTAATTGATACTAGCCTGAAGCAAGCAAGACTTAGTATGTCTTGGCGCGTGCCTGGGTTAATGGAACTGACGGAAACTTATCCATTAAGTATTCTTGCAAATATTCTTGGTAGTGGACGCACTTCACGGATGGTACAAGATTTACGCGAAAATCGGCGGATTGTGGATCGCATTTCGGTCAGCAATTCGGCAATGCGTTGGCAAGGTACATTTCAAGTATTTGCAAAGTTAAATGTGGAAGATGTAGCGATCGTTGAGCAAGTAATTCGCGAACATATTCTTAAATTGCATGAAACTCCCGTTACTGATGAAGAGCTAGCCAAGATCAGAACTCAGGTCAGCAATCGCTTTATATTTGGCAACGAATCGCCCAAAGAACGTGCAGGTATCTACGGCTACTATGATCGCATTGTCGGTTCTCTAGAGCCAGCCTTGAATTATCCCGACTTGATTAAAGCTATCACCAAAGAGGATATCCAAGCCGCCGTTCGTAAATATCTCAATCCTGACGCCTACGGCATTTTGATTGTAAAGCCTTAAATGTTAGGGGCTTCGTAAAAAAAATGTTACTCAAAATGTCGATTTAGGAGATTTTTTCTCTTGAATTGTCGTTTTGAGTAGCCATATAAACTATAATCAAGCAAAATTTTGTAAATAAGCCTGATTAAAAAATGCTGATTCAATTCACTATAGAAAACTTTTTGTCCTTTAGAGATGAAGTGACTTTTAGTATGGTGGCGGTTAGTAGTGATAGTCAGCATAGCGATCATCTTGCTCAGAATGAAGGAGGAGAAGGGCGTTCTGTATTGCCAATTGCTGCTATCTATGGAGCAAATGCCGCAGGTAAATCAAATCTTATCAAGGCTATAGCTTTTGCTCAAAATCTAGTGCTGGAAGGAACTAGAAGCAATCAAACTATTGCTATACATCCATTTAAGTTAGGAGATCATGGCAAAAATCCCAGTAAATTCGAGTTTGTTTTTACCCTCAAGGATTCTCAATATTCTTACGGATTTACTTTAAATAGAGAACAAATCTTAGAAGAGTGGCTATATGGGATTCCTCAAGGCAAGAAAAAAGAGGTAATGTACTTTGAGAGATTCTCTTCTATTCAAAACTCAAATCCAACAAAAACAACTATAAAATTTGGCTCTATCATTAAAGGTAAAACTCGCAAAGATGAACAAAATTTAAACTTTATTGCGTTAGGAACTCGTCCTAATCAACTTTTTTTAACAGAATCAATTGATCGCAATTTTGATGCTTTAATGCCTGTTTACAACTGGTTTAACAATGTATTAACAGTTATTGCGGCAGATGTAGATTGTAGTAGCTTAGAAGCTAATGTACAGAGAAATGAGAAGTTTAGAAATTTTCTTAGTAATTTTCTTCAAGTTACTGGAACAGGCATAAACTCAATTGTTGATGAAAAAATAGAGATTAATTTCGATCAATATCTTGCAACCATGCATAAATCGACAAGAGAAAGCCTTTTGCAAGAATTGAATAATAGTCCTGAAGTATCAGTCAAAAAGTCCAAAGGAGGGAGAGATATATTTTCTAAAGATGACACAGGAAAAGTAACTCTGACCAGATTGAAAACTATACATCTTGGGGAGAATGGAGAATTTATTAATTTTTCTATAGATGAAGAATCTGAAGGAACGCAGCGACTAATTCATTTGATTCCTGCTCTTTTTTTATTGCAACAAGAACAAGAAACAGTTATTTTTTTAGATGAACTAGATAGACGATTACATCCATTACTCTCAAGACATTTTGTTTCAAGTGCATTGAATTATAGAGCGAAAAATAATCAACTTATTTTCACAACTCATGACACAAATTTATTAGACTTAGACTTGTTGCGCCGTGATGAGATTTGGCTTGTTGAAAAGAATCAGCAAGGTGTATCGGATTTTTATTCTTTGGCAGAGTTCAAAATCAGACCAGATTTGAAAGTTGAAAAAGGCTATTTAAATGGACGTTTTGGGGCAATTCCATTTTTGGGCGATCCGAAAAAATTAGGATGGACTGAACATGAAACTATTCGTTCCAGCACTAATCCTTAGAATCAATGAGCAAGATTAAACGCACCAAACTATTAGAACGAAAGCACGATCGCAGAAGTGCAAAATTATTTGTCATAGCAACTGAAGGGAGAGATACTGAAAAGCAATATTTTGAAATGTTCGGTAATCGCAAAATCAAAGTAGAAATAGTAGCTACGGGAGACGATGATAAATCTGCACCGCAATATGTATTAGAGCGTCTGGATAAATTCAAGGATTTGTATGACTTCAATGAAGATGACGAGTTTTGGCTAGTGCTTGATGTGGATCGCTGGGTGAAGAAGAATCAATTAATAGCAGTTTGTCCTGAAGCTAGGCAAAAAGGTTATCAGTTGGCCATTAGTAATCCATGTTTTGAAATTTGGTTATGTTTACACTTTGGAGATTTACATCCTGAAGATAAGACTTGTAAACATTTTGGGGCAAGACTTAAAACAGTTTTAGGAGGTTACAATAAGAATAATTTAGATGTTTCTGCATATAAATCCAATGTCAAAAATGCGATCGCAAGATCACTAAGTTTAGACTTAAAACCAAATGAATACTGGACTTCACAATTAGGTACTCATGTTTATAAATTGGTTGAACGTATTTTGCAAATCCTCAATGATTAGTTATAGAACAGTTATAACCTTGGCAATATGGGCGGCATTGGGCTTATTTCGTAAAGCGATCGCGAATATGCCAAAATTAGAACACTGGACGATATTGATTTAGCCATGCAGCAATTACTTTACATCGAGATTCCTACACCTCAAATTGAAGCCGTGAAAACATGGCTCCAGTCTGAGTACCAACCACCCTTTGGTAAAAAATCCGTTGCGAAGCATGGCTTTATTCTTGATCGCCAAAATCGTTCAGGCGCGATCGCACAGCTATCAATATTTGTCTGGACATTACAGCGCACGACTTATCTCAAAGTTTTTCGTTGGTCGGATGAAGTGATGGATGGCGAACATGAGTTTCTCGGAAATTTGACTAAAGCAGTTCGGCTAGCTTTTCCCTATGAATTTAAACAGCCGCCTGCGATCGCGCCTAATCAATCGATTTTTGATGCATTAGTTCAGGACTATCCACTCACTGTCAAGTTTTTTCAGCGCATTCCCAATGGGGAATATGACCTTAATCGCGTCTATTGGTGGGAAAAGCGATGGCGTGAAAGTGTGAAGTCACCTAAAGAGTCTAAACAAGTAATATTTCGCGACTCCCCATCAAATCCTGCAAAGCACGATTTAGAATATGACATTGTTTATCTTGGTGGTGCGTTGGGTGCTATCCATGCAGCGATGATGGCAAAATTGGGATATCGAGTTTGTCTAGTGGAGCGAATTCCCTTTGGGCGCATGAATCGTGAATGGAATATCTCTCGGGCTGAATTTCAAAACTTGATTGACTTTGGGCTATTTACCAAAGAAGAATTTGAGAGCATGATCACGGCTGAATATGTGGATGGATTTAATAAGTTTTTTGATGGTAACAATCCACCAGCCCTAAAATCCAAAGTCTTGCATACGCCTACAGTCCTAAATATCGCCATTGACACCAATTGCTTGTTAGAAATTTGCAGCAAAAAATTACATAAATATGGTGCAGTGATTTGCGATCGCACTGAGTTTGAGAAAGTGATCATTAGTGAACAAAGCGCAGTTGTACATGCTAAAAACTTAGAAACAGGTGAACCAGTTACTATTCATACAAGATTAGTAATAGACGCGATGGGTTCTGCTTCGGCGATCGCTCAACAAATTAACGATGGACAAGCTTTTGATAGTGTCTGTCCGACGGTTGGGGCTGTGTTAGAAGGAATTGATCAATCTGTATGGGACTCACAATATGGTGATGTTTTATTTAGTCATGGTGATATCTCACGTGGACGACAATTGATTTGGGAACTCTTTCCTGCTGAAGAGAAAGAACTAACTATTTATCTATTCCACTATCATCAAGTCCATCCAGAGAATGCAGGGTCATTACTAGAATTATATGAAGACTTCTTCACGATCTTGCCTGAATATCGTCGTTGTGATATGGATAAGCTGCGATGGAAGAAGGCAACTTTTGGATACATTACGGGACATTACAGCCTCAATGAGAATTCTAAAAAATGTGCGTTTGATCGGATTTTAGCGATTGGTGATGCGGCTTCATTACAGTCGCCACTTGTGTTTACGGGCTTTGGGTCACTAGTTCGTAACTTGCCTCGTTTAGCAACTTTACTTGACACAGCGCTCAAGCATGATTTGCTTAAAGTGGATGATCTTAATCAAATTAATGCCTATCAAAGCAACATTGCGGTCACATGGCTATTTTCTAAAGGCATGATGGTTCCGACAGGAAAACATTTGCCACCTGAACGCGTTAACTCGATGCTAAATACTTTTTTTGGATTACTTGCTGATGAACCGCAAGCAGTAAGCGATCGCTTCATCAAAGATCGCCTTAGTTGGCTGATGTTCAACCGCCTCGCACTGGTTGCAGCCTTTACCAATCCTCGTCTCATTTTCTGGATTGTCGAAATGGCAGGTACAAAAGATCTGTTGAAATGGCTGTCTAGTTACGGCTCATTCACTCGTAATTCCTTATCAAATGCTCTTTTAGGCGCATGGTTGCCTCTGCTCATTCGTAACTGTCAAAATTGGTTAGAACCTAATAATCCTCGTCTGTGGCTGCGCTTGTTAAGTTGGAGCTACGCAATTAATTATTCTGTAGGTAAACCTACAGCAAATCCCGAACAAACCCACCACTAGATTTTTTATAAAAGCCCCGCACTTGTCGCTTTTTTGGAGGGCTTTTACAAAAAATCTGGGTTTGGTTTGTTCTCAATCTGCCGTAAATAAAAAAGCGGCGCTTAGCGCCGACTTTTTTATTCGAGTTTGTATTATTGTGGTTCAAGTCGGATTAATTGACCATTTTGTTCATCAGTAAGAATATAAATTAATCCATCTTTTCCTTGACGCACATCACGAACTCTTTGCCCAATCGGAATAGATTCTTGAATTAAGGTTTTATTATTGTCTATTTTGATGCGAACAACTTCTTTTGATACTAAAGCCCCTGCAAAGAGATCACCTTGCCAATTAGGAAAGCGATCGCCACGATATAAAACTAAACCTGAAGGCGCGATCGAAGGAGTCCATACAACCTTTGGATTGATCATATCGGGGCGGGACTTCTCATTGGAAATGTCTCCACCAAAATATTCTTGGCTATAAGTTACGACTGGCCAGCCATAGTTTTTACCAGCTTCGACTAAGTTGACTTCATCACCACCGCGAGCGCCGTGCTCTGTTGCCCATACTTGACCCGATGTAGGATCAGCAAATAATCCTTGGATATTGCGATGTCCGTAGCTCCAAATCGCGGGATTGACATTAGCTGATTTTATAAAGGGATTATTGCTGGGTATTGATCCATCATCCTTGAGGCGCAAGACTTTACCAAGTTGACTATCCAGCTTTTGAGCTTGCGTACGAATCAACTCGCCATTTAGTTCTAAGGGTGCATTACCACCATCACCGATTGACACTAACAGCGTTTGATCTGGTAGCCAAGTGAGCCGCGAACCAAAATGTTGATTGCTAGATTTTGAAGGAGTTACTTCAAAAATCACTTGCGAATCGATAAGAGCTTTTCCATCAAATTTTGCTCTTAAAATACTGGTGTGATTAGATTGGGAATCCCCAGAGGAATAGGTAAAATAAACTAAGCGATTTTCTGCAAACCGTGGATGTAATGAAATATCCATCAAACCTGCTTGTCCAGATACAAACAAGTTAGGGATTTTGGCGATCGCCACTTGCTCGAGCACTCCATTTCGCAGGATTTGAATTCTGCCAACTCGCTCTGTAATTAAGATTGCCCCGTCAGGCAGCCAAGCCATTCCCCAAGGTCTTTCTAAACCTTGAACTACAGTAACCTTCTGGAAGCTGGTCACGAGGTTATTATTTTTAGCTATTGGCGATTTAGCTATTGGCAATTTATTTATTGGCGATGGCGAAGATTGCGCCACAATAGGATTAGTACCGAGGTTGGTTTCTGGAGAAGAACAACTTCCCATTGTCAAAGCGATCGCACCAACAGTTAATTTGGTAGTTAATTTGGTAGTCAGTTTGGTAGTTAATTTGAGCAGATGGCGTAGAGTCTTCATAGCTTGTGATTAGTAAAGACGAAAATAAGCTGATGATGAGATCTTAACTTACCAACCACTAATCAGGAATCGACTTGTTTCTTGATTTTAATATCGCGGATGGTGACGGTAAAACCATCTCCTAACTTAACTGCAATCACTTGATACCAGCCAGTCGGTTCTGACGGATAGTATACTTCTTGATCCAGTGGAATCCCTGTTTCAACCACATTTATTAATTGCTTAAGCAGTGTTGAGTTAAATTTCTCCAGAAATCTCCTTAGCACTAATTTACCAATTAAATCTTCACGACCGCGATCAAAAATTCTTGAGACAATAGGATTTAGCACGAGGCAACGAAAGTCTACAATCTCACCTGTTACTGGATCACGTATTGCTTGTACAGCGGCAATTCCATCTTGTACACTATTTAAAACACTAGTAACTAAAGCTCTAGACTGATATAACATTTCTTCAGTTTCTTTATGTCTAGAAATCTCATCTTGTAAACAACGTTTCTGACGTTGAATAGTTAGTTGGTTTTCTATCCGCACCGCAACTTCTTCGCGCTGAAAAGGTTTTGGAATATAATCGACTCCACCAGCCCAAAAAGCCTTTACTTTGTCCAAAGCATCGTCTAAAGCGCTGATAAAAATCACAGGTATATCTTTCAAATCTTGATCGGCTTTGAAAGCTTGACAAACCTGATAGCCATCCATATCTGGCATCTTAATATCTAAGAGAATAAGATCTGGTCGTTTTACCTTTGCTGTTTTAATTGCCATCCGTCCACTAGTAACGCTGCGAACGCTGTAGCCAAGTTTAAGGACTAACTCACTAAGTAGTTGTAAATTTTCTGGCAGATCATCTACCAAAAGGATATTACCTGTCAGTTCCAGCGAAGGATTGTAGCTCATAGATTAATAAGTTATCGATAGTAAAGGTGCGGCTAAGTCGATTAATTTCTCAAATTGGAAATTACGTGCAAGTTTGGTTAGCGATCGCACTAAAAATTTTTCTTGGTCGGGAATTTCCTCAATTATTTGCATAACAAGATTTTTATCAGCTTCAAGAGACGATTGATGTAATCGGATAATCCATTCGTCTGGCATAATTTTTAAATTTTCTGATGAAATTGATGTTTCTTGGGAAATGTCAGTTTCATGAGCAGGAATTTGCTCATATATATACTTAACGCCAAGATGTTTGGCAAGTGTATCAAAAATAACTTGTTCTTTAAATGGCTTTCGGAGAAAGTCGTCGCATCCTGTCGAAAGCACGATTGCTCTTTCCTCTTCTATAGAACTAGCCGTTAAAGCGATTACTGCGGTTGCATTGCCTTTAGTGGTGGATTTAATATAACGTGTTGCTTCATAGCCATCCATTACGGGCATTCGCATATCCATCCAGATTAAGTGCGGTTCCCATCTATCCCAAATAGCGATCGCCTCTTTTCCATTACTGGCTTCTTTAACTTCAAAGCCCAAAGGACGAAGAATCATAATCAATAATTGGCGATTAACGGGATTGTCATCTACAACCAAAATCTTGAAAATGGGCTGATCGGGTACAAGTGCTAGTGTTCGTCTTTTTTCTGTTCGATCATCTATTAATTCTTTTCCTAGTTGTGCTTGAATCTGAAATTGGAAAGTTGTGCCTTTACCAAGTTCACTAGTAACAGTTATATCGCCCCCCATTAACTGCACAAACTTGAGACTAATTGCTAAACCTAAACCTGTTCCTTCTTGCTTCTCTTTTCCAGCACGAGCCTGAGAAAAAGAAACAAATAAATTAGATATTTCTTCAGGTGCAATGCCTACACCAGTATCACGAACACTGAAATGCAAAATACAGTTATTGTCTGCGCTACTTACATCTGTACTCCTATTTGTTAAGCTCAAAAAAACCGTACCTGCTTCAGTAAATTTGAGTGCATTACCAAGCAAATTAATTAACACTTGACGCAGCTTAGTTGCGTCTGTACAAATATAACGGGGTACATTATACTCTCGTACAAAGCTTAAACTTATTCCCGCATTAGTTGCTTGCATCTGTAACATATCTTCTATATCATCTAACAAATGATACAAATCAAAATTGTGAATATTCAGATATGACTTGCCCGCGTCCAGTTTTGATAGATCAAGAATATTATTTATAAGTGTTAATAAATAATCACCACTGCGATTAATAATACTTGCATTTTCATACTGTTCTATTGGTAACTTTGGGGTTCGCATCATTAGCTGCGAAAATCCAATCACGGCATTTAGAGGCGATCGCAGTTCGTGGCTCATGTTTGCAATAAAAGCACTTTTAGCATGATTAGCGGATTCTGCTTTGGTCGCTAGTTCTCTTGCATTAGCTTCACTTTTTTGAAGTTCATGAGTACGTTCAGTAACTCTCTGTTCTAAATCAATATTGGCTCTTTTTAAACGCAGATTGGCTTGATCGTTTTCAGAAACGATCGCAAGGACAGACATAGTTGTAATTGCAATCACGCCCATAAACAGTTGCAGCAATAAAAGAGAATCGCCTTCGAGTATCGCTTTATAAAAAACTCCAAATTTGTAAGCAGTTGTTAATGAGGCAGTTATCGAAACGACCATTACTAAAAATGTGGTCAGCTTTGCTCCAAATCGAAAAGCAGACCAAAGTAGTGGGGGTAAAAGCAGGTATTCGACATGATGCCCTTGCGAAAAAGCCAAAACAGCAACAATAATTAAACTTGCTAAGGCTGTAACTATTTCCCAATGTATCGAAGATTTAATCTTAAGCTCATTCTTCCCTCGCAGCCAAACTAAAATTAGGGGCGCAAAAAGTAAAATACCAACTGAATCGCCGATCCACCAAGGCCATGAAAATTTTAGAACCGCATTCTCAGCATTTGGACTAAGTAGTGCATATGAAATAGTGCCAGTCATCGTCTGAAAAATTGTTCCACTAAATATGGAACAGAGTGAAAATATCACTACATGGCGAACTTGATCAAAGGGATAATTAGTGCGAGTAAACTTCACAGTCAGCGAGACAATAATTAATGCACCAATAGTCGAACCAATACTTGCGCCTAGGGCAGGTAATAAAGCAGATAATCCGCTATTAATTAAATTAATGCAAAATATCCCAAAAAAAACTCCCAACCATCGCGATCGCCCCCAAGCTAATAACAAGCCAACAACTATGCCTGAGCCAGGCCAAACGGGGGAGGCTAGCGGTACAGGATCACTTGGCATTGTCTTAATCACTACCCAAGAAACTGTAGCATAAGCGATCGCAATGATCGTAATTTCCAGCCACCAACGAGGATTTTTAAGCTCTACCCCAAAACGAGCTAGATTCCAGTTTAAGGTTTGATTAGTCATTGAAGCTTTTCCTTAACCCGCAAGCTAATACAAATACTAAAATATTGCGATTCCCAGTTTATTTAGAATAACTTGAAAACCGCAATATTCATTTTATTTAATATTATTAAATCCGCTCTGATAATTCTAGCCAACGCTCGGTTGATTTTTCGATTAACTTAGTTAGTTCGGCTAAGCGATCGCTTAATTTTTTCACTTCTGTATGACCACTAGGTGGATTGTGATAGAGCTTCTTCTCGACTTGGATTTTCTCTGCTTCTAATTGAGGGATTTTTAGCTCAATATCTTCATATTCGCGCTTTTCTTTAAAGGAAGCTTTAGACGGTTTTTTACTCTCGGATTTAGGCTTTTTGATTTCAGGAACAAATGGCTGTGAATTACTAACTTTCAGATCCTTAGTCTTACCGCCTTCTTTTTCTTCTTCGTCTTTTTTGTGTTCCAAGTAAATAGAATAGTTGCCAGGATATAAGCGTACCTCACCTGCTGCTTCAAATGAGAACACCATATCCACAGTACGATCTAAAAAATAGCGATCGTGAGAAACCACAATTACACAGCCATTAAAGTCTTCGAGATATTCTTCTAAAACCGCTAGAGTTTGAACATCAAGATCGTTAGTCGGTTCATCCAAGATCAAGACATTTGGAGCCGCCATCAATACTTTTAAAAGGAATAAGCGGCGCTTCTCACCACCAGAGAGTTTGTTGATGGGCGCATACTGTTGATTTCCAGGGAAGAGGAATCGCTCTAGCATTTGCGAAGCGGTGATTACACTGCCATCAGAAGTTTTAACTAGTTCCGAAACATTTTTAAGATAGTCGATTACCCTCAGATTGCCACTTTCGGCAAGGTCGTCAGAATGTTGATCGAAATAACCAAAATGGATAGTTGTTCCGATTTCTACCGTTCCTTCGTCAGGCTGCAACTTGCCAATGATCATGTTCATCAGCGTAGATTTACCTGCGCCATTAGCACCGATGATACCGATGCGATCTTCAGGCGTGAAGTTGTAGGAGAAGTCTTTGATCAGAGTGCGATCGCCATATGATTTACCGATGCGATCAAGTTCAACAACTTTTTTGCCGATGCGCCGTCCTGATGTGGTGATATCGACTTTGGCGTTGGCTTGCTTAAATTCTTGGGCTTGAAGAGCGTGGGCGCGATCAATGCGTGCTTTTTGCTTAGTACTTCGAGCTTTAGGCCCTTTTTTCAGCCATTCCAATTCTCGTCGCAATAGTCCCGAATGCTTGCGTTGGGTACTAGCGGCGGAATCTTCAGCTTCAGCTTTTTTCTCTAAATAATAAGAATAATTTCCCGAATAGTTAAATAAATCGCCGCGATCAATTTCGATAATTCGATTGGTAACTTTATCAAGAAAGTAGCGATCGTGGGTAATCAACAGTAATGCGCCACGATAGCGGTTGAGATAGCTCTGTAGCCATTCCACTGAGAGCGCATCAAGATGGTTAGTCGGCTCATCCATCAGCAAAACATCGGGCGAAGAGAGCAGGGCGGAGGCGATCGCAATCCGTTTACGATATCCACCTGATAGACTGCCAATTTTCGCTTCTAAATCATCAACGCCTAACTTAGTTAAGATGATTTTGGCATCAGTTTCCAAATCCCAAGCGCCCATCACATCCATGCGCTCAGATACGCTCGATAGCCTTGCTAACAGACGATCTTGATCACCATGTCCATGCGATAACTGATCAGATATTTCTTCATATTCCTTGACCAGCGACATTTGTTCGCCACTGTCCGCAAAAACTTGCTCCAAAACCGTAAGTTCTTCATTCAGGTCAGGCTGCTGTGGCAAATAGATAATTTTGGCACTAGAGTTTATCCATAAGTCGCCACTATCAAATGTCTCTAGTCTGGCAATCATTTTCAGTAATGTGGATTTGCCCGAACCATTTGTACCAATTAGTCCAACTTTATCGCCTTCATCAAGACTAAAACTCGCATCTTTGAGGATTTCTTTAATGCCAAAATCTTTTTTGAGCGATCGCAGTGTAAAAAGTGCCATGCCTTGTGTCATCTATGAACTTACATTCTAGTTTAGCCTGATTGCTATCTAGAACAGAAAAATATAAGTAAAACGATTCCTGTTAAGGCTCCGTAAATTGCACCTATCAAGACCGTCAAAAAATATCCTAGTTTGAATATCAGTAAACTACCAATCATCAGGCTAATGTAAGCACTTGCTGTAGTGGCAACAATCCACCAACCTGCTCCCCAAAAATATCGCCTTAGAAGTATCCATTGTGCTAATCCTGTTGAAAATCCCCGCAGACAAGCATATATCGTCAGAAAGTCAGCAGCATCACCATAAATGAAGGCAAGCTGAAAACTAGCCCAAGAACTTAGAAATCCGCCCAATGTCCCGCCTAGAATTGTTGTCAATAGCCATCCCATACCGAGAATTTGTCTTTTAATTACTAGCCACTGCATTAACGCGATCGCCATGCTCATCACCGCGTAACTAAGCAAAATACCGAAATCGCCTCTCACATAATCGGTGACAAAGGCACTAGTTATACCGCCACATGAAGTCCCGATCGCAGTTGCCATAATCCATAGCGGCAGAAAACTCCAATGTGTTTTTTGAGTGGTTATGACTTTTCCCTTAAATATCTTTGACAAAGATTTAAGCCGAATAATTTGCTGGTACAGCCTAGTGAGAGTTTGAGTGATACAGATAATTTTTTGAAAGTGCCGCGCAGCGGCACTTTCAAAAAATTATCTGGTTCTATGGCAGCGCCTTGCGCTATAAGCCGTTGTTAAGATACTTGAGAATTAACCTTTCACGCCAATACTTGCCTCGGTAGGGATGATATAGCGTTGTAAAAACACAAAAACGATAAATACTGGCACCATCGAAATTGTCGAACCTGCGGCAATTAAGCGCCAATCTTCCGAAAAAGCACTGGCTAGACTAGCAATACCGCGTGGCAAAGTATAAAGCTCGGCTTTATCGACGATCGCCAGCGGCCAAAGGAAATCTCCCCACATTGCCACAAAAGTAAAAACCGCGAGAGTTGTGAGGGCAGGACGCGCCGCAGGGATCATAACGTGCCACCAAATCCCCAGACTAGAGCAACCATCCATCCGCGCTGCTTCTTCCATTTCTTTAGGAACGCTTTGAAAAGCTTGGCGCAATAGAAATATACCGAAGGCTGAAATCACATAGGGGAAAATCAAACCAGCATAGGTATTTTTGAGATTTAACTGCACGGCAAGAATATAAAGGGGAATCATCGTAATTTGAAACGGGATCATCGTCGTGCCAATGATCGCCCAAAAAATCTGATCGCGTCCTTTAAAATCTAGTCTAGCAAGCGGAAAAGCGGCAAGAGAGCAGAAAAGAAGATTTAAAATAACGGTGATGCTAGAAACAAAAAAGCTATTCCATAGATAAAGATCGAAGCGGGCATTTTTCCAGACTTTGATGAAATTATCAAAGGTTGGTTGGGCGGGTAATAGCTGCGGTACAGATTGAAAAATATTTTCGCTCGGCGATTTAAAAGCAGTGCTTATTAGCCAAAGTAAAGGGAAGACGGTTAAAGTCGCGATCGCAATTAAAAGAATAAATTGAGGAATATTATTTAAGATATTCGATGAGAAAGCTTTCTGATTTTTTTTCTTCATAACTAGGCGAAATTAGATTTGTGAAATAAAAGAACTAAGTATTTATTGAAGAATTGATTAACTAATAGTTTTAGCAGGGTTAATAAATTTGAAAGTAAAAATTGAGATTATAAAAATTATCAGAAATAGAAACACGCCGATCGCTGAAGCATATCCCATTTCTAAACTCGTAAATCCTTTGTCATACAAATAGTAGACAACCGTTTTAGTGCTATTAGCTGGGCCACCTTGAGACATGATATAAACTTCTTCAAAGATTTTCATTGCCGAAATCGAAGAAATTATACTTACAAGAATAATGTAAGGCTGCATCAACGGAATCGTGATATCAAAATGTTTTTGCCAACCATCAGAGCCATCGATCGCGGCTGCCTCATATAAATCCGCAGGAATTGCTTGCAAACCTGCTAAATAAATCACCATGTAATAACCAACACCGCGCCAAATCACAACTGCCATAATTGCAAAAATAGCAGTTTTAGGATCAGTTAACCAAGGAATCTTGACGGGTTGAAAAGTGATAATTGACAGGAAATAATTTAAGATGCCATTTTCAGCATAAACCCATTTCCAAGCAATTCCTGCGACCACAACCGAAACAATTACTGGGAAATAATAAACTGCTCGAAAAAATTTAATGCTGCGTAATTTTTGATTAACTAATATTGCTAAAGCAAGCGGTAAAATTACTAAACTAGGTACTACAAAAGCCAGATAAATTAAGGTATTTCCTAAGACTTTCCAAAAGGTGCGATCGCGCCATAGATTTATATAGTTTTGCCATCCATTAAAAGTTGGACTACCCACAAAATCATAGTTAGTAAAACTCAGATAAATTGCTTGCAATACTGGTAGAAATGATGTCAAGCAAAGAAAGGCGATCGCGGGGAATAAAAATAAGTATGGAGTCCAAGAAAATTTCTTAGCCAAATTTTGTCGTTTCATCGTTAAGTTGGACTTTATTTAAGTTGGACTTTATTGAATATTTCAAAAACTAAAATTTTAAATGTTAACCAGCATTACCATGCGATCGCCTGAAATTTCTCATCGTTAACTATCTCAACTGTTTCACCTGATGGCTTAATTACATATAGCCCTTTTTGATAAGCATAACGACCCACATTATCATCAACTTCTATGCCTGCAACAGCGCCAAAAATGCGATAGCTACTATATTCAGGAAAAGCTTGCTTGAGATTACCTAATCGTTCACACATTTCATCTACATCATCGCTAGATAAGCGTGATTTACACTCAACAGCGATCGCGCTCATTCCATTTACACCAAACACATCAATTTCCATAGGAACATTGCTTGGTTCCGAATGCATCCTTAGGAATGTCCGAGTAACATTAATTCCTTTAGCCCGAAACATCCGCACAACCGCAGGACGCACTAATTCTTCGACAAACCTTCCCCAACGAGTTGTCAAACCATTAACAGCGCGGTTTGTATTTTCGACAGTACGTTCTAGCTTTTGCATACGTTTATCAGCTTCAGCAGCACGTTTATCAGCTTCGGCAGCACGGCGATCGGCTTCGGCGGCACGGCGATCGGCTTCTTGCTGAGAGATACGAAAAAGTTCGTAAATATCTTCGATGGTTACGGGACTGGTCATAGTTTGGAGATGATTTAGCTCAAGTTATAACTACGATTTTAACGAAAAAGCTGCTAAAGCTGAGGGCAATTGCTTTTATTTATAGCGATCGCTATAAAATACATCTATGCTTAACACTTTGTAATAAATTTGTAATAGCATAGAAATTAATTACTTAAATTAAGCTCCTCACTCTAAATCTATGTTGGAACCTTCTACTATCAAAACCCAAGATTCTCCAATTCTAGAAACAGAAAAATTGAGGGTTCCAGCCTTTTCGCTCAATACACCAACCGATGACTATCTAGCCGAAGCCCTAAGCGATGATGCTTTTGCGCCGACCGATAGTTTTGTCAGCCGTCACATTGGCGCGAGTTCCACAGAGATTCAGCAGATGCTAACGGCGATTGGCTGTAGTTCACTTGATGAGATGATTGAAAAAACTGTACCTGCGTCGATTCGGATCAAGCAGCCCTTGCAGTTGGGGGAAGCAAGAGGAGAATATGAGCTGCTGCAAGAACTAAAAGTAATCGCTTCAAAAAACCAAGTTTGGCGCTCTTATATCGGCACAGGCTATTACAACTGCATTACACCGCCGATTATTCAGCGCAATATTCTTGAGAATCCAGGCTGGTATACGCAGTACACGCCCTACCAAGCAGAAATCGCCCAAGGTCGTTTGGAAGCATTGCTCAACTTCCAAACCATGATTATTGATTTAACAGGCTTAGAAATTGCTAACGCTTCTCTATTAGATGAAGGAACGGCCGCTGCCGAAGCGATGACTATGTCGGCAGGACTGGCTAAAAATAAAGGAAATAAATTCTTTGTATCCAGTGATTGTCATCCGCAAACGATCGCAGTCATAAAAACTCGGGCTATTCCCTTAGGAATTGAAGTAGCGATCGCCAAACATGACGAATTTATATTTGACGAGCATTGCTTTGGCGCTTTGTTGCAATATCCTGCTAGCGATGGCGCAATTTATGACTACACCGATTGTATTGCTCAGATTCATGCTCAGGGTGGTCTAGCCATTGTCGCGGCAGATTTACTAGCACTTACGTTGATTAAAGCGCCTGCGGAATTTGGTGCAGATATTGCGATCGGTAGCGCCCAAAGACTTGGGGTTCCGTTTGGATATGGGGGGCCTCATGCTGCCTACATGGCAACCAAAGAAGCTTACAAACGTCAAATGCCAGGGCGTATGGTCGGAGTTTCTAAAGATGTGCATGGTCGTCCTGCTTTGCGATTAGCCTTGCAAACTCGCGAGCAGCACATTCGCCGAGACAAAGCCACTAGTAATATTTGTACTGCCCAAGTTTTATTAGCGATCATGGCAAGTATGTATGCTGTATATCACGGTGCGGAAGGATTGAAGCAGATTGCTCAACGAGTGAATCTGCTCACTACAACGCTTGCCCAAAATCTAGAAAAATTAGGACATACAGTCTCTTATCAAGCTTTCTTCGATACGATTTGCGTGGAACTAAAGGGGCTTTCTAGTGATCAAGTTAGAACCAAAGCTGCTGCCAAACAAATTAATTTGCGTTATTTAGCAGATCAGGTGATCGCGATTAGTCTAGATGAAACTGTCTCTAAGCAAGACTTAGCCGACTTAATCGAAATATTCTCTGGTGAAGAAACTGCGATCGCTGTTTCTACTAAAAAATCGATTCCCGATTCCTTTACTCGCAATATCCCCTATCTTACTCACCCAGTTTTCAATTCTTATCATTCTGAATCAGAACTACTTCGTTATATCCATCGTTTGCAATCAAAAGATTTATCGCTCACCACGTCAATGATTCCTCTTGGTTCCTGCACGATGAAGTTAAATGCCACTTCAGAGATGCTTCCTGTCACATGGGCAGAATTTGGTAATATCCATCCCTTTGCACCCCTAGAACAAACCACAGGCTATCAAATTCTATTTCAACAATTGGAAACTTGGCTAGCCGAAATTACTGGTTTTGCAGGTGTATCTCTACAGCCCAATGCAGGCTCACAGGGAGAATACGCAGGTTTACTAACGATTCGCGAATATCATCAACATCGTGGACAAACCAATCGCCATATTTGTCTAATCCCCACATCTGCACATGGTACAAACCCCGCTAGCGCCGTAATGGCTGGCATGAAAGTGATCACCGTAAATTGTGACGATGAAGGCAATATTGATATAGATGATCTCAAAGCGAAAGCTGAAAAACATCAACATCAACTAGCCGCTCTAATGGTCACTTATCCCTCAACTCATGGTGTATTTGAGGAGTCAATTCGCGATATTTGCGATACGATTCATTACTACGGTGGACAAGTGTATATGGATGGCGCGAATATGAATGCTCAAGTCGGGCTATGCCGCCCAGGCGATGTCGGCGCTGATGTCTGTCACTTAAACTTGCACAAAACCTTCTGCATTCCTCATGGTGGTGGTGGTCCTGGGATGGGACCAATTTGTGTCGCACCGCAGCTAGTTCCATTTTTGCCAAATCATCCATTTAGTAGCAATCTTGAGACCACGACGATTTCGGCTGCACCTTGGGGCAGTGCTAGCATTCTCACAATTTCATGGGTATATATTGCCTTAATGGGAGCAAAGGGCTTAAAACTTGCTACGGAAGTTGCAATTTTGAATGCGAACTATACGGCTCAACGCCTTGCACCACATTATCCAATTCTCTACACAGGCAAAAATGGCTTAGTTGCCCATGAATGTATTATCGATTTACATGATTGTAAAACTATTGCTGGTATTGAAGTCGATGATGTTGCTAAGCGTTTAATGGACTATGGATTCCATGCGCCGACTGTTTCTTGGCCAGTGGCAGGAACGATGATGATCGAGCCAACTGAAAGCGAATCAAAAGCAGAACTTGATCGCTATTGTGATGCGATGATCTCGATTAAGCAGGAGATTAATGCGATCGCTTCTGGTGCGATGGATAAACTTGACAATCCTCTTAAAAATGCCCCACACACCGCCGAAACTTTATTAGCAAGTGATTGGAATCATGTTTATACGCGTCATCAAGCCGCCTATCCTGCACCTTGGCTAAAAGAACATAAGTTCTGGACAAGTGTAGGACGCATCGATAATGCTTTCGGCGATCGCAACTTCGTCTGTTCCTGCTTACCGATAGAAGCTTATCAAGAATAGAAAAAGTAAAACCCAAAAAGGAAGGTGGATTCTTTAAATCCATTTTCCTTTTATAGCTGTCGTCAGCAATGTTAGGAAAAAATCAAAACCCAAAAGAGAGTTGCGGCGCTCCGCGCCGCAACTCT
>JBBRMK010000073.1:0-25127 GCA_038230875.1 Pseudanabaenales cyanobacterium | reverse complement strand
GATATTGGTATTGCCAATCAGTTATTGGAGATGGGTGTACCTAAAGAGGATATAGTTTTGGCATTTCATGAACCAGAAGTGAGGCAGTTCACTGGATTTGGTTGTTGAATTTTTTATTTTGCAACTTAGTTGTTAATTAACTTTATGCGCGATCGCTTATCAAGTATCACAAATGATGATCCTTCAAACTTATGTCAAGCCTTACAGGGTTGTGTGTTAGTTGTCGATGACAATCCCACTAATTTAAGCGTATTAGTGAATTTGCTGCGAGATGTGGGGCTGCGGGTATTAGTGGCAACAGATGGTGAAAGTGCGATCGATCAGACGCAATATGTTAAGCCAGATCTGATTTTGTTAGATGTGATGATGCCAGGCATTGATGGCTTTGAGACTTGTCAACGCCTTAAAGCAAATGCAGAGACGAGTAAGATTCCGATTATTTTTATGACTGCGCTTTCCGAGACGGTAGATAAAGTACGCGGTTTATCCTTGGGAGCCGTGGATTATGTGACTAAACCTTTTGAACATGAAGAGGTTTTAGTTAGGATTCGTACTCATTTAACGATCGCTAAACAACGCCAAACGATTGAGTCGCAAAACTTCGATTTGCAAACTGAAATCAGCGATCGTAAACGTGCCGAAGAAGCGCTCACAATTTTTCTCCATGCTGTTTCCCACGATCTGCGTAATCCTGTTACAGGCTTGCTGATGGTATTGGATAACTTGTCGCAAACAGCAACAAGCCTAGACGCAAATATTGTGTTGCCACGAAGCACACTTGAACGAATGCGTCAAAGTGGCGATCGCCAATTAGCTCTAATTAACTCGTTATTAGAATCTCATGTAAATGATGTGCATGGACTGATTATCCATCCTCAACCTGCCATGATTACAGATATTATTCAGTCGGCGATCGCTGATCTAAAGCCACTTTTAGAGAAAGAAGAAACTAACATCAATTTTCAAATTTCTGCCAATCTGCCTTTAGTTCTGACTGATGCTACGCATATCTGTAGAGTTTTTCAGAACCTAATTAGTAATGCGATTAAACATAATCCGCCTAATCTCAAATTAATAATTTCTGCTGAACTAAATTCTGAAAATATGATGCTTTGCGAAGTTGCCGATAATGGCGTGGGTATGACCAGTGAACAAAGCAAACATCTATTTGAACTTTATGTTCAGGGAAAAACTCAAAATCAACTCAATCGGCGATCGCTTAGTCTTGGACTAGGGCTATATATCTGCCGTCAAATTGTCCAAGCGCATGGCGGTGCGATCGGGGTCACAGGAGAAGTGAATGTTGGTTCTCGTTTTTGGTTTACGTTACCAATACAGCGCCTTGCGCTGCCATAAAACCCAGATAATTTTTTGAAAGTGCCGCTTCGCGGCACTTTCAAAAAATTATCTGTATCACTCAAACCATCAATAGGCTGTATCGTAGGCACAATTTATAAATTACAGCAGTTGTTGAGCAAATCGATCATGACAAGGGTCGCAGGGCAAAGCCCCGCCACGGGTTTTATATTGTTGTTTGTGACAGCATTGTTAGTGGCAGCATTGTTAGTGGCAGCTTTGAAAGAAAATTGCTGTATGTCTACGATATCGATAATTTTAGTCTGCCGTAGAATGAAAATGATTATAAATATGTTGGGCTAGCTTTTTACCAATGCCGTTGGTATCAGCAATCTGCTCGACTGTTGCTTGACGAATATAATCTACAGAATGGAACTTCTCAAGTAAAATCTTTTGACGATGATGTCCAAGCCCTGTAATTTGATCGAGATGCGATCGCTGCATCCTTTGGCTACGCTTTTTACGATGAAAAGAAATCGCAAAACGGTGTGCTTCATCGCGCAAACGTCGCAAAACCTGTACTCCTGCACGGTCAGGATCACCACCTATTAATGGCTCGGACTGCTCTGGCAAGAAAATTTCTTCCCGCTTCTTAGCAAGACTAATTACAGTTAGGCGATCGCGCAACCCTAACTTATCAATTATTTTCATTACCGAAGAAAGTTGCCCTTTCCCTCCATCAATCATTACTACATCAGGAAAGTCATCACTCTTGTTTCCTTCTTCCGTAGGAGATGAACTAGGCGTGACGGCTTCCATTTCAAAAGTTGCATACTTCCGGAATCTTCTAGCGATTACTTCGGCAAGACTAGCAAAGTCATCAGAATGTCCAGATTTAATATCAGGATTGCGGATTTTGTAATGGCGATAATGTTGTTTAGCAGGAATACCATCAACAAAGACAACCTGACTAGCCACTGCATCCGAGCCTTGAATATGTGAAATATCATAACCTTCAATCCGATGGGGAAGACTATCAAGATTGAGAATCTCCGCTAAGTCTTCCAATCCTTGCAAGTTACGATCGCTTTGTTTTTGAATTCTCGCTAGTTCATACTGAGCATTGCGCTCAACCATTTCGATTAGCTCAGCTTTGAGTTGCCTTTGCGGTGTCGCGATCGCTACTTTACGCCCTTTGCGATCGCTTAGCCATGCTTGCAAAATCTCAACTTCAGGAAGTTCCAATTGAGTATGTACTTCATTAGGGATTTCCACTGGATCGCAATTTTGATAATGTGCCTCTAGAGTCTTCTGTAAAATTGCATCTGGCGTGTCGCTCTGGCTATCCGCCACAAACGCAAGCCGCCCTACCAACCGCCCTGCCCTAATTTGAAAAAGCTGAATACAAGTATGCTGCTCATCATAAGCAAGCGCGATCGCATCACGGGAAACCGTATCGTCAGGTAAGGAGACTTTTTGATCGGTTCCTAGATTCTTTAAGACTTGAATGCGATCGCGCAAATCGGCAGCCTTCTCAAAGTCTAAAGCTTCTGCTGCTACTTCCATCTTTTCCGCAAAAATATCCACTAACTCGCTAGATCGCCCCTGAAAAATCATTGCTACCCGCATCATAGTTTTGCGATACTCTTCAGGCGAAATTTTCTCCTGACATACGCCTGGACATAAGCCCATATCGTAATTTAGGCAAGGGCGATCTTTGAACATCGGAATCGGTCTTTGCCGCAATGGAAACGCCCGCTTGATAATCCCCAAGGTTCGTCGGAGATTGAACACATCTACATAGGGTCCATAATATTTATCTTTTGTACCGCCCATTTTCCGTTTGCGTGTAATAAAAACTCGTGGATAGTCTTCTGACCAAGTAATGCAAACATAGGGATACTTCTTATCGTCTTTGAGAAGAACATTGTAATAGGGCTGATACTGCTTAATCAGGTTTGACTCAAGCGCAAGGGCTTCTGATTCAGAGTCGGTGACAATAAACTCAATTTCATGCACCAACTGCACCATCATCGCAATGCGCGGTGACAAATCTTGGCTGCTGCGAAAGTACGATCGCACTCGATTGCGTAAAGCTTTCGACTTGCCAATATAGATCACGCCATCATTGCGATCGCGCATAAAGTACACCCCCGCTTCCAAGGGAATTTCTTTTAATCGCGCCTGTAATTTTTCAGAATTTTGAATCAGAGTCTCAGTCATACCCCAATCATATCAAATCCTTAATTTGGATCGTTATGGCAATACGAGCAGGCGATCGCTAAGCGTTGATACAATGCTTCTGGTATTTGTAAAACAACTGTTTCAGTCATATTTTTTCTCAACTTCTAGTACTCCCTTCCCAGTATAAAAATAGACATTAAAAACCAAGAATTAGCGGCGCGGCGCGCCGCAACGTCTAATCTTTCGCTGGGAAGGGAGTAACATCGTATCTTTTGCGGGAACTGGCGATCGCCAATAACTTAGATTGAGCTAAAGTGCGATCATGGCAGTGAAGAAGGAAAACCTATGACTCTAATTCTGGAGGATGCCAACCGATCGCAAACCAGCGCTTACGGGTAGCGACAATTACAGCATTATTCATACGTAACGCGATAACTGATGCTCGACCAATTGCTGTTATTCCTTCAACTTGAGAGGCATCATTATTCCATTGGAAATGTTCTTTCCAAATTTGCTGTCGTGGATTAAACAAAGTCACATTTTGACCTGTTATCGGATCGATCGCTTCAGTATTAACAGCTTTGTATTCATTGCAGGTTCGGCAGGCAAGGCATAAATTTTCTGGGGCATTCAAACCGCCTTTAGAAACTGGTTGAATGTGATCGATAGTCATTGGTATACCGCTATTTGCTTCAGTTGTGAGGCAATAGCAACAACGTTTACAATCAAGGGATTCTATTTGCGATCGCAGATTTTGAGAAATATAAACTGACACAAAATCTACCCTGCTAGTCTGGAAACATTGTGTCCACGCCATTTCAAGATTGCGGCGGCTTGGGCTTTGCGTAACATAAAGAGATCGCCATCTGTACGGAGATTATTTAGTTCTAATCTTTCGTCCTGTGTAAGTTCTACATTTTGCTGCTTTGATAATAGAAATTCATACCTTTCCATATCTACTTGAGATTTCTGGCTTTTAGCAATTTGCCAGAGAGTATTATCGTCAAGTCGATCTAAGCTGGCAAGATCGGTCTGGAATTCTTCAGGAACGTCTTTCCATGTTGGGGGGCTGCCATTCTGTAACACTTGCAAAATTATCTCTTCGAGCGATCGCTGTGTTGCCTCAGATGCGATCGCTAAGCGTTGATACAATGCTTCTGGTATTTGTAAAACAACTGTTTCAGTCATATTTTTTTCTCAGACTCTAGTAACATCATATCTTTTTGCAGAAACTGGCGATCGCCTTTCCAAAAAGCAAATTTAGCAGTAAATTTATGACGATCGCCTAGTCGTTTCTATATACTTCTCTTCTATGTTTGCATTGCAACAGTAGAACAGTTTTATTTTTGTTAAGAATTTCGTAACGCACTCGATAGTCTCCAATCCTAATACGATATTCGTTCTCGTATCCCTTTAGTTTTGTTACACCATCGGGTCGAGGATTATCAGATAATTGTGAGATCTTGGAGCAAACTCTGACTTTGATATCGTTGGGAAGACTATCTAAATCTTTTTGAATGGACTTAGTGACAATGATTGTGTAAGTCATGCTTATTTCAAGGCAACATATGCATCAAATGTAAGGTAATCACCTTTCTGGTAGTCTTCGCGTACTTGGTGAATTTCTGCTTTTGTCTCATCGTCCTCTAACCATTCTGATTCTTCGGATTGAGCGATCGCTTCATCCAGAATCAACCAAAGTTGGTGTTTTTCTTCTAAGGTGAGGGCGCTTATGGACTCAATAGCGCTACTTAATGCTTGGGTCATGGTCTACACCTCTAGATTGTGGGCTTGCTAATATTCTACTCATTAGGCGATCTCTCTTGTTGCTTCAGATGCGATCGCTAAGAGTTGATACAATGCTTTTGGTATTTGTAAAACAACTGTTTCAGTCATATTTTTTTCTCAACCTCTAGTAGCATCATATCTTTTTGCAGAAACTGGCGATCGCCCTAAAAAGTCATAGAATTCTGATTCAAAAAATCGGTTGGTGTGAGGATCGGAATATTGGCAAATTCTTTAAGCACCAATAGATCGAGATCTCCTGAAACAATTATTTTGGCTTTGGCAGCGATCGCTGTACCAATAATCACTGCATCATCAGGATCGCGTAACTCTGGGACATCCACTGCAATTGGTAGACAGGTTTCCGAAAGTTTATGGGCTATGCCAATCAAGTCTTCAATCATGATATCTAGCGATCGCATTCTGGACTGGAATTTTGAACGAGCTAAGACTTCTGTTAATTCGCTTAAAATTGGATCTGATACAAAAATTGTGATTGCTCCAACCTTTGCTAAATTGAGAATTTGTCTGGGACTACCTCCCCACAATAATCCAGATATCCAACCATTGACATCTAAAAATAGACGCATTCGTTTCTATCGCTGCGAGATTTTCTAGCTTCTTTCACAACTTCACTAATCTCCGCAAGTGATGGTTCTTCTGGATCAGTTCTTACTGCCTCAATGCGTTGTGATAATTCTTCCCATGTCAAAGATTTGGAGATTTTTTTGAAAATGATTTCGTTGTTGGTTACAAGGACTTCATATCTCGATAATGGCTCCATTTGTGCCTGTAGCTCTGGCGGAATTTCTAATTTGCCATCCGCTGAAACACTAACTAAGATGCCTGTTTGAGTGGTCATATCTTTTATTACTGTTTATCTTTGAAACATTTAGACCTATATGTATCATAATCTGATTTTTTACGGATGCTCTTTCATAGCGATCGCTTTTGTTGCCTAAGATGCGATCGCTAAGCGTTGATACAATGCTTCGGGTATTTGTAAAACAACTGTTTCAGTCATATTTTTTCTCAACCTCTAGTAACATCATAGTTTTTTGCAGAAAATGGCGATTTTATAGTTGTTCTTAGAATGCATCAAACAGGAGATAATCTAAGGGCTAATATCAGCAAGTGCAGCCTGTGATGAAATTTTAGTTACCTTGAATGGTAGCAGTTCAATATCTTCTTCAGGAATATATTTTGACCAAGCTAATGGAATTGTGGAGTTCCATCGAAACCCATATTTTTTACTCAATGTACCTGGTCTTTCTTCTAAACTCCTGACTAAAACTTTTGGTCGGTTAGCTTTTGATAATTGCATTTCAAGATCAGGTACTAAGGAGAGTAGTTTAGCTAAGACCTTACAATCATCTAGAGCACGATGAGAATCAACTATTGGAATTCCGTGAGTGATAGCTAAGTTATTTAAACTAGTTCCTTTTGAGTACTGAGATTTTGGATAAATAATGTCTTGAGTATCTACCCAATTTTCTGTTGAAAGCTCAAGCCCATTCACATTTTGGCAAAATGACTTATCGAATTTTGCGTTATGGGCACAAATATAAGTGGTAGAAGATGCCATTTGATTAAGTATTGTCAATCCATCTTTATAGTTAAACTTCAATCCAAGAACCTCGGATGGTATACCATTAATATACTCAGCGGGATTGTCTATCAAATGCTCATAGTAAATTAAGGTACTAACTTGCATGAGTATAAATCGATATTCTACAGACCACAAAATGGCAGCTATTTCTAGTAGATGGTCATTCTTTGGGTTAAGCCCAGTCGTTTCTGTATCGAGAATTAAAATGTTCATTTGCTCTTTGAAGTTGTAATCTAGAAATAACTGGATGTTTGTAATTGATCTATTATGTCAAAACTAAGTTGCTCGTCTTTATCGAAAGCACTATCTAGAAAATATTGATGTTTTGATATTTCTTCAATTCCTCGTAGACAAGCAATCTCTTTAATAAATAGATCGCTAGACCTCATCAATGCTGCTGGATTTGTGCCTAGTGCAAACTGATTAAGAGGATCTTCAATTACTGTTTGATTATCAAAGTTTTCTGAGAACTTTATACTAATACCATTGAGTCTCAATATTGCCAAACCTTGAAGTTCGACCTCACCAAACGAGTGAATAGAACAAGTAACTTCTGTGATTTGTATGCGAAGTATTTGAGCGGCAGCTTGTACTGCATTAGAACCAAGTTTAATCAATGCAGTTACATCTTTAGAACAAATTGCATTCATAACTCTTGCTTGCAAATACAATTCTGGATATTTAGCAAGAGAAGAACTTATTGACATAAGAGTATCTGGGGTCGCAAGGCAACTTAATCTCATTGCATAAAATCGCAGTTTAGATATTAATTGTTTCCTTTCATATCCTTCAATATTAGAATTCTCATTTAAAAGAATATTCATTTCTTCATGATAAATCTTTCTGGTTTTAAGAGCATCTTTTACTAACCTATTTATGGTCAATCCATTTACTGAATTAGGAAACCAAGAATATCTATCAATTAAATTAGAAAAGTTCTCAAGAAATGAGGATTCTAATACTGCACTTGAATAGTCAAGCAATGGAATATTAATTCCTTGTTCGGCAAAAGCATATTTGAGAGCTATTGTCTCCTTTGGCTTAGTAGTCAAAAAACGCTTGATATTTGCAATTAAATTAGTCCAAATCTTGTTTTTTGAGCTGTCTGCATTTTTAACTGTTTCAAGCCATGAAGCTGAATTAACTTCAAAGTCTTTTCTCTCATCATGTAATAAAAATCCCATGTCACCAAGTATTGACATAAGAGTCTGCCGATTCTCTTTTATTTGATTGGAAGTACCAATAAGTACAAAGTCATCAACATATCGCCAATACTTCTTTTCTGTATATTTTGACATTTGCTGATCAACTTTAAAAAGAATTAAATTAGCAATTAAATGGCTGAACATTGGCCCCGTAAGTACACCTTTTCCTTCGTTGTGAGTTTTAGATATTTCGGAATATTTTGCTAATAATCGTTCTCCAAGTTCACGAGATTGATGTGATATGTTAGATTCCGTGCAAGTATCATTCCAAGATTCTAGAGCAAGTTCATAGCGTATACTAGGATAGAATTTTTTGATGTCTGTATATAATACTGTTGTATCAGTAGAGTTCAAATCATAGCAAGCTTTCGCAATAGAATTATTGCGTTGCTGAAATCTAGGAAAATAATTTTTAAAGCTTCCTTCCTTACTAGATGGATCTGAAAATTGATAGCTGTAAACGCAGTCTAATGATTGAAAGGCTTTTTGTCTTGAGCAGTCGTAAAGTAAGGCTGATTCAGCAAATATTTCGTTGGGACTTGGCAAATAAATATTTCTATAAATTACAACTTCATTCTCTTCAATCTCTTTAAAATGACAGGAAAGATGATAAATAGGTGATTCTTGAGTTCTAACAAGATGGGCTGATATATCTCTAGCCCAAATATCTGCCTTTGCACAGTCATTCTCTAAATAATAACGTAAACCAAGATATGCCAATACATCACGACGACGGTACTGGTTAATTGATCTAACTGCTAGTGATTCTGCTTTCATACTTTATTCCTCAAAGGAAGTTCAAATCGAACTACTGCTAAGTTCACCCTAAATTTACTGTCTTTAACGAGAGGATGCTGAACTCTGATTGGATTGTCAGAATCATACCTTTTTTGTTCTATGTGTTCGTCTACTCCGATAAATCTGGAAAATACTGACTTAAACCAATCAATTATAACTGAAAAAAATCCCTGTTCTCTAGTTACTTTTTTCATGCAAGGTTCTATCCATAGAGCAACCATATTCTCACTATTGCTATATTGAAACAACTTATTAAACTGTTTTTCAGCCTCTTTCCAATTTTGCTCCAAATATAAAAAGCCAGAAAAATTAGGGATTAATAAAAGCTTTGCTGAACAGTTCCGACTTTTTAGAGTTAATTGCTTTATTAAATTAGTATTTGAGGATTCGTTACATACATCCCATTCAATTATATTAAATTCAATTGTTATCGCTTGAGTATTGAGTTCATCAATTAGAAAATCTAAAGCTTCATCAGCATATTTACGAGCAAACAATGAAATTTCGCCGCCGACAATCACTATATGAAGTGGCATTCTTGGTATTTTTTTCTGTTTTCTTAGTTCGCACAAGATAGAAAGAATAGTTATAGATGCCGTTCCACAACCACATGGCAAGTCTGCTAGAAATACTTTATTACCAGAGAATATACGAGCAAATACATCAGGAATTTGAGATAGTTTTTGAAGAGGATCTAAAACTGTCAGCATGACTCTTGCTGAAGAGCCTGTAAATCGCCAAGCTAGATGGTTATCAGTATCTTCCTTGGTTTCCCCACCCTTAAACCCTTTAAGATTTATTGCCATTGCTTTATCAATCAGTTGATGTTTACCTAAAAGCATTTTCCAGCTTGAAATTAGCTGCGGGGGTAAATATAAAATAGAATTTTCTTTACTCCATAAAGAAGTAGGAATCATTTCCACAGGAATCAGACGTACCATTAAATAGTTGATTATAAGAATTACTTTGATAATATGTTATCACACAATTATCTGCTAGACAAAAGCTTAAAGACTCGTATGGCTATCTATAAAGACTCCACTTGTCTATCTATTATCTAATCTTCCATTTGTAAATTAGAGGTATTATCAATCATCTCAAATAAATCCTTATAAGACCGACGATATTCCCTAGCGATCGCGATCGCCTCATCAAAAACATCATCGTCAGCAAATACACCAACAATACTTTCCCACCAAGGCTTAATAGTTTCTGGAGTAGCCGATAAAGATAGTTTTAACTGCGTAACTTCGGCTTCAAGTTTTGACAGACGCTCTTCAACCTTAGATGGAGACATAAGCAATCCTAGAAAAATAGATTTAAAAGTAGATTTTTCTGATTGTAGCCTAATCAAATAAATTGAGCTAAAGCTGTGCGATCGCTCAAAATACAATATGGATACTACGCCATGCGATCGCCTTTATTTTGATGGTGATAGGCGATCGTGAACATTAAGAGCAACCTGTTTGAATTTTTCTTATAATTACTAAGATATTGCATTGTTTACTCCTTATCTTTGCTAAGCGATCGCCCTCTACAAACCCATGACTATCACCGTCACCATTCCCGAAGCCAGCCAACAATTTTCCCAACTAATGGGACGAGTTCTGCTTGGCGAAGAAATCATCATCTCTGAAAACGGCGTAGCAGTAGCGACAATTACACCCAGCCAACGAAAACGACAACCCCGCGTAGCAGGACAAGACAAAGGCAAAATCTTTATTGCTCCCGACTTTAACGCACCCTTGCCCGATCATGTTCTTGCTGACTTTCTTGGTTAAAGATCAGGAAAGTACTACTTGATACCCATACGTTTCTTTGGTGGGTTGCTGACGATCCACAAATATCCATAACCGCCAAAAATATTATTGCCAATCTAGATAACGATATTTACCTTAGCGTTGTCAGCGCTTGGGAAATTATTATTAAAGTCGGCACTGGCAAACTATCACTATCCGAACCACCAGAAATTTATATTCCTACTCGTATCGCTTCTAATCAGTTTGAGATTCTATCCATTCAAATATCCCATATCTTAAAAATCAACAGTTTACCCAACCTTCATAAAGATCCATTTGATCGCTTATCGATTGCTCAAAGCCTTGTCGAAGATTTTTCCTTAATAACAGTAGATAGTGCGATCGCACAGTACCCAGTTCAAACTATCTGGTAACTTAGCGATCGCCCCTTAGCCGTGGTAATTATCCCAAGTCGAAAAGCTACTAAAAAATACTTAGGTGATACCCATGAATAAGCTAGATCCAGAAGAACAAGAGATATTAGACGCTTTTGAATCAGGTCAACTGACTAGATCGGCAAATTGGCAAGAAGAGTTAGAGCAGCAACAAAAAATTGCTTCTGCAACCTTTGCTCAAAATAGTACTATCAGTATTTCAGTTTCCGAAAAAGATTTGAGACTACTACAAAAACGTGCATCAGCAGAAGGACTTCCCTATCCATGATTTATTTCTAGTATTTTGCATAAGTTTATCGAAGGTAAGCTAGTCGAGATTTCTTGAAGACTTGTAAAACCTAATCATTCAGACTTTTTCGGGTTGAGGCTTTTAGTTTGGTTTGAAGCGATCGCCATTATTTGGATGGTGATAGGCGATCGCATTGATAATTTATTGAGTGTTGCAACATTTGTAGTAACATCTAATAAATCAAAGATGCTCAAACACAATCTAAGAGGTCGATCATGCTTCTGAACGTTAAAAAAAAGAGGCAACTCACTCAGCGTTATTATTCCCAAAGAAATGGCAGCTAGTATGAATGTGGATGATGGCGATAACCTATTTGCAACAAAAACACCTTCTGGATATGAGATCTCTGCATACGATCCTGATTTTGTGAAAAAGATCGAAGCTGCTCGACGTGGGATAAAAAAATATCGCAATGCGTTGATTGAATTGGCTAAATGAATTGGCTAAATGACAGAAACTTATTGGCTTGAGCCTCATGATATTTGCGCTATACACAATGAAATCGCCGTAGAGTCGGGTGGATCTGCGGGAATTTTAAATGAAGGCGCTCTGGAATCAACTCTATTCAAACCTAAAAATCAGCATCACTATGGAGAGAATATAACTTTATATAAACTAGCTGCCTCCTATGGCTACGGGCTAGTAAAAAATCATTGTTTTGTTGATGGCAATAAAAGAATTGCCTTAATCACTGTTTACACATTTTTAGCGATTAATGGAATTGAACTTATAGCATCAGAGCCTGATGCAGCAAGCTTTTTTCTAGACTTAGCTGCAAGTTTTGGAACCCAAGAAGAAGATATGAATAGATTAGCAAATTGGCTGCAAATTAATAGTGAACTTATTGCTGATCAATTGATTTAGCGATCGCGTTGATAATTTGTGAGTGATAGTTGATTTGGCGATCGCAACAGGTTACGGCGATAGAATCTGCTTGGGGAATGGTACGTATTTAGTCATGATAATGGAGTTTACCTAATGCTCAAATGACTAGGATGTAGGACATCCTAAAATTCTGTCGTAAAATAGTAATAGGCTCAAAATTATTTATTTTGCAAAATTAGTAAAATAAGAAAAAACTGAAATATGTACAAATCAATCAACCAAATCGATACAATTCCCTTGTTGCAGCAAATTCAGTGGGTAATCGATCCTGTTGGCTATATGGAAACTGCGGCCCAAAAATATCCAGATATTTTCACTGCTGATATTATTGGCTTTGCTAATTCCATTATTTTTGTAAACGAACCTCAAGCTATTCAGCAGATTTTGACTAACGATCGCAAACAATTTAGCGCGCCTGGCGAATTGAACAGCCTCTTAAAACCAGTATTAGGAAATTCTTCAGTAATGATGTTGGATGGCGATCGCCACAAGAAACGTAGACAGCTGGTCATGCCTTCATTTCATGGCTCACGGATGCAAAATTATGGACAGCTAATTTTTGATTTAACTACCAAAGTATTTAATAGTTTATCAGTCGATAAAACTCTAAATAAAAACTCAAATGGAACATTTCTAGCTCGTGACGCAATGCAGGATATTTCACTACAAATCATCTTGCAAGCTGTATTTGGTTTGTATGATGGCGATCGCTGTCAGAAACTTAAAGAACTCATGTCCAAAATGACCGAACTTTTTAGATCACCGTTAACTTCGGCATCTCTATTCTTTCCAGCTTTACAAAAAGATTTAGGCGCTTGGAGTCCATGGGGAAATTTTGTTAGACAAAGAGAACAAATTGACAAATTAATTTATTTAGAAATAGCTGAACGTCGAGCCAATAATGATCCTAATCGTACTGATATTCTATCAATGTTGCTATTAGCGGTCGATGAAGAAGGAAAGTGCATGACCGATGAAGAGTTGCGAGACGAACTTTTAGCATTGTTACTTGCTGGGCATGAAACTACGGCAACAGCAATGTCTTGGGCTTTGTATTGGATTCATCGTTTACCAGAAGTCAAAGCGAAATTATTGCATGAGATAGAAAGCATCAGTGATCCTCATGATTGGATGAGTATTTTTAAACTTCCCTATCTGACCGCAGTTTGCAATGAGACTTTGCGAATTCATCCTGTGGCAATGGTAACATTTCCGAGGGTTGTCGAAGAGCCTGTGGAATTGTTGGGATACAAGCTAGAACCAAAAACTATCGTGATCGGTTGTATCTATCTATTGCAGCATCGCGAAGATTTGTATCCTGATGCGGAGAAGTTTAGGCCAGAACGATTTCTTGAACGCCAATTTTCTCCTTATGAGTTTATGCCTTTTGGTGCGGGTGTCCGTCGCTGTATAGGGGAGGCTTTAGCTCAATTTGAGATGAAGATCGTCTTGGCAACAATTATTTCTCATTACAATTTGGAACTATGCGATCGCAAACCTGTTAAGCCACAGCGTCGAGGTGTCACTCTTGCGCCTGCTGGTGGTATTAAGATGTCTTTTACATAAGTTTTATAACGCTTTGTTCTCTAACACCTAAACCCCCAGCTTTATAAAAGCATTGCTAAGTAAGGCTTTTATAAAGTTTAGAAAGTTTGGGAGTTTGTAAGCTCATATATATAGCTCATATATATAAATGGCGATCGCTTTACAATAAAGCAAAGGGAATTTAGAGCAAAGGAAATTTGGGAGAAACTCATATGCAAAACTTACTTTTATGGTTTCTCTCCTTTATATTGGCATCGCTTTCGCTTATTGTCGCTCAACCTGCGCGATCGCAAACATCTGTGCCTCCATCACAAAATCCTAACCCCCCATCTTCATCGGGTATTGGATTAGATCCATTTGTGATTTTAAACCTAATCAATTCATTGAGTCGTTCTAGTAGTTCCACTCCACAGCAAACTGTTGATTTGTCTCCTGATCTTGCCGAAATTCGTGGACAAATCAGTCGGTTATATTTTCTCTTAGCAAGGCAATATGCTGCTCAAGATCAATTATCCGCTTCTTGTAAAGCCCTCGAAAAAGGATATAGCGCCGAGCTAGAAGGTTACTTGCGTAAACGACTGCGATCGCTTCAGCCTGATAGTGATGACTGCTATGCTTCTGAAATACAGCGAATCTCTAAGCTTACGGGCAGTCCAACTGCTCTAATTTATGTGACGACTTCTAAAGGTGGTTTAGAACTAATTGCTGTACCACCACCTAGCCCGAACAAGCCTGCGGGGCTGTTTTCGCGTACTCGAGTTGGCACAAAGTCATTACAGGAAAAAATTGGGCTGCCTTTATCTCAAAATACTCAGACTAATGGTACTCCTGTGCGAAAGGTTGACTACAAAGTCACCACTGAGCAAGTAGATCGCGTCATTTTTGACTTTCGCAACAATTTACAAGATTCTAGTTCCTACGATTTTTTGCCACAGTCGCAGCAACTTTATGATTGGGTCGTGCGCCCAATGGAACCTGAATTAGAGAAAGCACAGGTTAAAACAATTGTATTTGTGATGAATGGCAATTTACGAGTTGTCCCGCCTGCGGCTTTTCACGATGGGAAACAATATCTGATTGAAAAATATGCAGTTACATCAATTCCATCATGGCAACTAACCGAACCAAATCGCCCTGATCGCGCTCTGGCTCCTCAAATTTTAGCAATGGGTTTATCAGAATCGGTCGAAGGTTTGTCGCCATTGCCAGCTACTAAAGTGGAAGTTGAAACAATTTCCTCAAAAATATTGATTGGTAAGAGTTTCCTCAATCGCGACTTTACAAAAGATAATCTGCGATCGCTGATTAGCAATCAAAAATTCGGCATTATCCATCTTGCCACCCATGCTAAATTTCTCAATGAGTCGCCTGACAAATCTTATATTCAGTTTTGGGGCGATCGCCTACAAATGAGTCAAATCTCTAAGATGAATCTAGTTACCGATCTGCTAACTCTCAGCGCTTGTGAAACCGCAGTTGGTCAAAATTTAGGTTTAGCAGGTTTAGCTGTAGATTCTGGTGCGAAGAGTGTTTTGGCATCCCTATGGGAAGTTAGCGATGCTGGAACTGCGCCGTTAATGATTCGTTTTTATCGTGGGTTACAAACCTCACCTAGCAAAGCGATCGCCCTTCAAGAAGCCCAACTAGCATTTTTACGCGGTGAAGTCACCATTGAAAATAATCAAATCAGAGGAATTAAAGGATTTCCAAATATTCCATTTTTAACTAACATGAATAAAGTTGATCTTAAACATCCTTACTTTTGGTCTTCATTTACCCTGATAGGTAACTGGTTATAAAACTAAAATTTTAAACCTAAAATTTTAAAAATTTGGGGATTGGTTAATTAAAACCCAATAGAAACCTATTTGTTCAACCGCTTTGTTAAATTGTTCAAAATCAACAGGTTTGACAATGTAGCTATTCACACCGAGTTTGTAGCTTTCGATAATGTCACTATCTTGAGCCGAAGAAGTCATTACTACGATTGGAATCATTTGCGTGCGAGGATCGGATTTGAGTTGTTGCAAAACTTCTAATCCACTAACCTTAGGCAACTTTAAATCTAACAAAATCACTTTAGGATGATTTGTAATTTGACGATGGGCGTATTCTCCGCGACAAAAGATAAAATTAAGCGCCTCAGCGCCATCCGTTAACACTTGAATTTGATTGGTGATTCTGCCACGCCGTAATGCTCGAACCGCTAGCTCTGCGTCAGCAGGATTGTCTTCAACTAACAAGATAAAAACGCTTTGCTCAGAAAATTGGTCTGTCATTGATTGATATTTTAGTTAGGAATTGTAAAGTAAAAAGCTGCACCTTGATCAACAGATGCATCTGCCCAAATACGCCCCCCATGACGTTGAATAATACGTTGCACGATCGCTAGTCCGATCCCTGTTCCTTCAAATTCGTTTTCGAGATGCATTCGTTGAAATACCCCAAACAATTTATCGGCATATTGCATGTCAAACCCCGCTCCATTATCGCGGATAAAGTAGGATATTTCATCGTTAATTAACTGATAACCAATTTCAATACGAGCATTCTCAGTTTTACTCGTATATTTGACGGCATTAGATAATAAATTAATCCAAACTTGAGTTAATAAAGAAATATCAGCTTGACACTCAGGTAAATCGGCAACTATTAACTCGATCTGACGTTCTTCTATCTCTGAGTTGAATCCACTTAAGGTCTGTTGAATTAAATTATTTACGGAAATAGGACGTCGAGAGATTTGTTTGCGATTCAAGCGTGATAAATTTAAAAGATCATCAATTAATTCGCCCATGCGTTTGGCATTGTCGCGCACAATTTTGAGATAGCGGCTACCTTCGGCATCTAAGCGATCGCCATAATCTTCTTGTAAAATCTTTGAGAATCCATTAATCGCTCGCAATGGTGCGCGTAAATCATGGGAAACCGAATAGGAGAAGGATTCTAATTCTTTATTGGCGAATTCTAGCTGAGCTGTTCTTTGGATCACTCGATTTTCGAGATCGGCATTGAGCTGGCGAACTTTAGCTTCTATGGCTTTGAAAGTACTAATATCTCGCAT
Organism: Pseudanabaenales cyanobacterium; assembly: GCA_038230875.1. GTDB lineage: Bacteria > Cyanobacteriota > Cyanobacteriia > Pseudanabaenales > Pseudanabaenaceae > Pseudanabaena. The sequence goes on along the minus strand of JBBRMK010000073.1, from coordinate 8,273 downwards.
AATTGTCGAAAGATATTCCAAATCTCCGTTAGCTGATTTATGGGCGATGATCATTTGCGAAACAGGAATCTCAATGCCATCACTAGTTAACAAAGCTGTTTCACCAACCCATGTTCCATCTTGGATTGCGGTCGGAATCCCTTGATTTTGGATAATCTCTAGGGCCCACTGGGGATGATAAGTCGGAATATTTAAACTAGATAGATCGGCATCAGGTGATAGTCCCTGCACTTTATTTGCTTGAGCATTGTTCCAAAGTACTTGTCCCTGTGGTGATGACATACCAATAATATCAGTTGAAGCTTCAATGATTGCAATCAAGCGATCGCGTTCTTTTTCGGCTAACTGGCGATCGCGGATTTCAGCTTGCAAAGACTTGTTTAATTCATCTTGCTGCTTTAATAACCGAGCTTTGATTATCGAAATAGCTGCTTGAACCGAGAGCAGATTTAAAACTTCTATTCGCTGTGGAGTAAATGCATCAGTGGCAAGATTATTTTCTAAGAGCACAATTGCGGTCAGGGTTCCCTGATTTAACAAAGGCATACATAAGATTGATTTTGATTGATACTGCTCGATCCAAGGATCATTTTGAAAATCACCTATTTGAGCTGCATTATTTAGTACGACCATTTCTTGAGTACGAGCCACATAATTAATTAGCGAAACTGGCACATAGAAATTGCCATCTGCGGAAATTTGATCAATAGGGATTGATTGCATCACCGCAATATTATTATCGTTAACTGATTTGATTGCTTCAATTCTCCATTCATCACTACTTAACAAGTTAGTTGGCAAAATTAGATAACCTGTTTTTGCGCCAGCGTTCTCAATTAGGATCGCCATTAAAGAAGCTAACAGACTATCTAGCTGGATTCCGTTAGCGATCGCTTGAGAAGATTTAAGGACGGCTTCTAAATCGAGTGCTTTTAAATTACTTGAAGATAATTGCGGAGAACTAGATTTACTTATATCTTGAGCGGTTGAGATTATTTCCAAGATTTCAGGATACCGATTTTCTAAATGCTGAACCTTAGCTAAAGCTCCCCATTGCAAATAACAGTATCTAGCCTCTTTCATATAAGCTTTAGAGATTGTAATTCGATTTTGAGCTAGATAAAATTTAGCAGCTAGTTCATTTGCCAATCCTTCTTCTTGAATATAACCATTTTCTTTCGCTCCTGCGATCGCCAAGTCATAGGCTTCCATTGCTTCTAATACTTGAGCTAATACTCGAAATCTTTCGGCCTCAATCAATTGCCATTGATGTTGATAGTTCATCGGAGCATGATCCGCCCAAAGTTTCATCTTTTCCTGATTAGCCATTACCTTAGCCATGGTTTGTTCACGATTGGCTGCATCAAGGTTATGATAATTTGCTAATCTCGCGAGAGTGCCATAAAAATAGGATAATGCATAGGATTTTAGACCAATCGCAGCATCTTTATATAGAGATACTTGAGAAGTATTATTAATTGCTTGATCATAATTCTCAAATAAATAGCAAAGCATTAGCTGATTGAGATGCAACATGTGCAGAGAACTGCGATCGCCAGTTTGCCTATGGATTGGCTCCATAGTATCAGCGTTATATATTTCACCAACTAAACGACAAGGATCTTGAGAACTTCCGAGTAGATTTAAGATGCCTTGATGGTATATACGCAGCCAATCTAAAGTTGTTTGTTGCTTTAGCTGACTGATTAAAGTCTTGTAGTTAGATATTTTCTGCTCTAGACTACCGAGTTCTTGCCCTAAGAAGTAAAGGTGCTGACTGTATAGGCATAAACCGTAAGCAGCAAATTCAAAATCTCCCGTTTCCACACCGATCGTATAAGAACTTAATAGAGGTTGTAGAGTCTCACGCAGATGATGTTTCCAGTGGTTAATAAATACATTAGTGATAATTACTGTTTTTGCTGTTAACTCTTGAGATTCAAATCGATTTAATAATCGTAATGCTAGTTGTCCAAACTGGAAGCCCAATTCTATTTGACTCATTAGTCCGCAGAAGATTAATCCACAAGCTGCATATCCATAGGTAGATCCTTGGGCATTTCCTTTAGCAAGCGACATTTTAACTATCTGCAACACCACTAGAATATATAACTCTGGCGAGGCTACATAAGCTGCCGCCGCGATGCTCAGTAGAATATTGATCGATGCTAATGCGATCGCATCTGTCATTAATGGAAGCTCTAATAAAGCCTCAACACGATGTAATACGAGGACGGTTTGAAAATCTTGTAGAGCTGATGCGACATCTGATTGAGAAGCTTGTATAGGTAGCTCAATCCCTAATAGTTTTAAAGTATTAATTCCAATTCTAATTGATTCTAATCGCTGATTTTGACTAACTAATGATTGGATTTGAATTTCATAAACCTTAACCTTGTCTAGTAGATTTTCCGCATGATTAAAAATAACAACTGCCCATTTTTCTATCTGAACAAAATCACCATTTAAAAAAGCCGTCTCGACCGCTAACTGATACAACTCTAAAGATAGTCTATATTCACTTTGCCAGCTTTCGTTTCTTAGCAATTCCACACCAATTTTTGCATATTCAAATGCAGCACTATAGGCAGTTGAAGCTTTAGCTTTCTGACTGGCGATCAGGTTTAGTTGAGCTAGTTGATTGCGTTCAGTTTGGCTAGAAATTCGCTTTATACCAAAATTAAGCTGATTGACAATATCAAAAATTTTTGCTTCTAGTTCTGAACTATCAGTACTTTTAAGCAACTGCTGACCAATTCTTTGATGGATTTCTGCTTGATTTTCATCAGATATTAGTGAGTGGGCTGCTTGTTGAATGCGATCGTGAACAAACTTATAGCCAATTGCAGGGCGATCGCTAGTTAACTCGATACCAAAGCAAACTGATTGGTGAGTATCGTTAAGTGGCAATATCAATCCTTCAATGATCGCCTCTCTTAAAGCATCAACAGTGTCTGTATGAGATAACTCAGATACAAGAACAAGTGTATCAAGATCAAACTGATTGCCGATACAAGCGGCAATTTGCAATAACTGTTGAGAGCGATCGCCTAACTTTTGAATCTTCCCTGCCAGCAAGTTCACCACATTATCAGTGATTTCCTGCGACTGGATCTGAGTGATCGACCATTGCCATATACATGATTGATAATCAAATCTTAGTAATTTTTCTTCATAAAGCGCCTTTAGAAATTCATTTATGAAAAATGGATTCCCGCTTGTCTTTTGTAACACCAGTTCTGCTAAAGGCAAAGCATCTGTCTTTGAGCAACGTAACGTATCAGCAATAAGTTGATTGATATCGGTTAGATTTAATTCGAAGAGAGAGAGTTGATTAATTCCAACATTTTCTTGCTGAATATTATTAATCATTTGCTTCAACGGATGAGCAGCATTCACTTCATTATCTCTATATGCACCAATCAAAAGGAGAGATTTCTTTTCAGATGAAATCGATATTAGTTCTAACAATTTTATAGAAGCAAGATCAGCCCATTGCAGATCATCCAAAAAGATTACGAGAGGATGTTCTAATTGAGCAAAAACTTGAATAAAATTTTTAAAAACGCGATTAAATCGATTTTGGGCTTCATTAGCAGATATATTTATAGATATTGCCGAGTTATTAGATTGTTGACCAATAATCATTTTTAGTGATGGAATCACCTGCATAATAATCTGGCTGTTTGTACCTAATGCGGCGATAAGCCGCGATCGCCATCTCTCTAAACTATCTTCACTCTCAGTTAATAATTGATTGATTAAACCCTGAAAAGCCTGAATAATCCCTAAGTAGGGGATATTACGCTGGTATTGTTCAAATTTACCAGATATAAAATATCCTCGGCTTTTGGCGATCGGCTTATGGATTGCTTTTACGAGTCTTGACTTACCGATACCCGAATATCCAGAAACCAAAACTATTTCAATGCGATCGCTTTTAGAATCCGCAATCTTAGAGAATGCTGTTAATAAACTATCAACTTCCCTAGTTCTACCATAAAGTTTTTCAGGAATTAGGAACTTATCAGCAATATCTTGTTCTGCTAACTCAAAAGGCTCTATTTTCTCCTCGGTCTGTAACTGGTTTAGACATTTCTCCAAATCCACTTTTAAACCACATACACTTTGATATCTTTCCTCCGCTGTTTTCGCTAGTAACTTCAGAATAATTTGCGAAAGTATAAGTGGAATTTGAGAATTAATTAAATGCGGTGCGATCGGCTCTAAGGCTAAATGATGATGGATTAGCTCTAATGGATCGTTAGATTCAAATGGTAAACGCTCAGTCAACATTTCATAAAAAGTCACACCCATAGAATAAATATCAGTGCGATAATCAAGCGATCGATTCATGCGACCTGTCTGCTCAGGTGATATATAGCCTAAAGTCCCCTCTAATAGTTGGTTATGATCAAGAATTAATGTTCCTTTTGATAAAGCAGAAGCAATTCCAAAATCAATTATTTTTAACTGCTTTGTTACTGAGTTAAAAATTATATTTGATGGGTTAATATCTTTATGAATAACATTGGCTGCATGGATTTGATAGACACTTTCACTAATCTGAATTGCTAACTCTAAAAACTCTATCAAAGAAAGCTTATGTACAGTTAAAAATTGTGCTAAAGTCTCTCCCCCAAAATCTTCTAGTATAATTGCATAGCCATTTTGATGCTTTTTTAAATCATAGACATTAATTATAAAATCTGAATCAAGACTTTTAATAATTTTATATTCTAGTTTGTATTTTCCAATTAATTGAGAAGTAGGAAATTCTGTTGTTAAAACTTTTAAAATTACTGGCAAGTTATCGTGCTGACGAAAGCCTCGATAAACCTGAGAGTACAAACCATCATAGATTTTCTCAGTGACCTGATAATCAGATATGTTTACTAGCATGGTTTAGTCACTTTACTATTTATAGGACTTATGCAAATCAACCAAGAACTAAAGTTCTTGGCTCAAAGCTCAAGTCAGTTTTAACTGACTAAAAAAAGCCTCAAATCAACCTGTTGAAACAGGTTTAAGCTTTTAGCCCGCAATTTATTGCAGGGCAAGTGCGTAAGTCCTAATTTACTATTAAGCTAGACCACTTACTTAAGCCTGTAGCTGCCAAGTTTTAGCTGCCAAGTTTTAGCTATTAGCAGCGATCGCTGTATGTATCTAGTGTACTCATTAAAAAGCAAAAAGCAGAAAGAGCGCTTTGCACTCTTTCTGCTTTTATTGTAAAAGTTTTATCCAAAAATTTCCGCAGGATCAGCAGATTGAACTTTTCTTAATGATATCGCTCCTGAAATTACACACATCACAATTGTCAAAAGCATGACAGGAATTGCTTTATCCCAAATATATAGTGGAAGTAAAGTTGCATTTTTAGTGAGATTATAAAGTCCAAAAGAAATGCCTAAACCTGGTATAAAGCCCAGAATTGATAGTACAAAAGCTTCTTGAATTACGATTTTAGCTAAATACAAGTTCCCATAACCCATTGCTTTGAGAGTTGCATATTCGGCAAGGTGATCGGAAACATCGGTGTAAAGAATTTGATAGACAATCACGATACCAACAATAAAACCCATAACTGTGCCAAGACTAAAAATAAAGCCGATCGCAGTACTCTTTTGCCAATATCCCTTCTCAAAATCAATGTAACCTTGCATCGTCAAGATTCGGGTATCATCGATCGTCGCATCATGTGTTTTTTTAAGATCATCAATCGTCAGATCGGCTTTGGAAACTACAACCTTATCTTTATTCTCTTCACGAATAAGTTTGCCATCTGCACCAATACTTTCTTTATATAAAACCTGAATTCTTTTACCATCGGGTTGCAATTTTTCGCGTGGCAAAACCACATGGTCACTAGGTTGACTGAGGATAAAGTTCCGCATTGTTTCATAAGGAGATGCGTCTAGTTTTAAATTAATCAATCCAACATTAATTAATCCCGATCGCCTTGCATCAAAAATTCGTAAGAAGTTAGTATCACTAGTTATCACTGAGCCATCAGCGGCAAAGGATGCACCTAATTCAAACAATCCACCAACGGAGATTTTACGATTAGCAACTTCACGAGTGACTGCTTTATTACAGAGAAAAGCATCATCCGTAAATTGAGCTTTGAGAGCTAAAGAGCCACATTCGCTAACGATTGGTCCAAACTCTGCACGAGAAGCACGATCAAATAGAACTACATCTTGAGTTTTGACGCGATCAATATTTGATACAGCACCCGACATTTTAAAAACATTAGCGTCTGGATTTGCACCCAATACCAAGATATTACGAGTTTGTCCCGCAGGATCTTCTTTGATTTTCCAAGCACCAAGTCCAATATAAAGTGGGTTGACCGAGGCTACATCCTTCATGCCAAGAGCTTGATAGAGGCGACGCTGTGAGAAATTTCGCATTCCCACTAGATTAGTGGATTGGGGGCTAATAATTACTAAATCACCGACTAGGTTGCTTTGAAGACGGATGGCACTGTTAAACAAGGCATCCCGGAAACCGAGCTGTAAAAACATCAATACGACAGCAAAAGTAATCCCTGCGATCGCTACTAAGAGGCGACTTTTTTCGTAAGTAAGTTGCAGCCAAGCTAGAGGTACGGCAAAAATCATATATTAAATTTCAACCTTAACTCTGACTTGAAGATTGGTAAGCCCTGAAACTTTTTTACTGTCATCAAGTTTGATTTTGACTTCAATAATTCGCACATCAGTCTTAGCAGCAGGATCGGTTCCTAATACATCATTTTTAGCAATCCGCAAACCTAGACTCTCAACCTTGCCAGCAATTTCCCCTTCAAAAGCTTCACTAACGATTGTGGCAGTTTGACCGACTTTAATTTTGCCGATATCAGTCTCATAGATTTCGGCAACAACATACATCTGGCTAGTATTACCCAGATCGATAACTCCATTAGTTTGGCTGACAACTTCACCAACTTTAGTATTGATTTTGATAACTTGTCCATTAATGGGAGCGCGAACTTGAGAAAGATCCAGATCAACCTCGGCTCTATTGACATTAACGATCGCAGTTTGCAATTGAGCTTCTGCAAATTGAACATCAGTTGGACGCACTTCACTAACGCTGCTAAGAGTACCCTGAGACTGGCTTAATTGGAACTTGGCTTGCTGAGTTTGTTGTTGCGCTTGCACAAATTGCCCTCTTAAGGTTTCTACCTTAAGGCGGTATGTATCCAGAACTGTTTGAGATATGGCTCCTTCTTTATAAACTTGCAGAAAACGATTGTAATCTCTAATCGCAATTTCTAATTCAGCCTGAATCCTCGCCGTATTAGCTTCAGTAGATTTAATGTTGGAGGCAGCAGCGAGAACGTTTCCTTGTTGCGCGACAATATCACCGTTTTTTGAACCTGCTAATACTTTAGCAAGATTGCTATTGCTTTCTTGGGCTTGACTCTGAGATTGGCGCAAAGCTGCAACTGAGCGATCATAACTATCGAGAATGGCGATAACTTGTCCCTGTTTGACTACATCACCTTCTTTAACCATCAATTTAACAATCCGAGAAGATCCTAGTGTCGATGGTGAGGCAACTTTAATCACTTCTCCCTGTGGTTCTAACCGACCTAAAGCGCTAATTGCTCTTGTTTGTTCTTTAGTGCTTGTTGCAGAGGTTGATGCTGTCTGCGGTGGACTGCTAGTCCGTGACATTACTACCCAAGCACTGACCCCTAATGCAGCAATAGCTAGTGCGATCGCAGGGATTAAAAACTTATTTGATCGTTTTGGCTCTAAGACATTTTTCATATTGCTAGTTTTATTTCCTCCAGAAGAGGTGTTTTGTATGCCTTCAGATATGTCATTACCAATCTCTCTAGGCGTTTGTGTCTGCGTTTGTGTCTGCTTATCTACCTGCATATCTTCCTCATCCAATTGTTAAAAACTAGATTGCAAAACTAACTAATAGTAGATTAATTTATATCAACTTGCTTGTATGTAAAGCATCCTACACTTAGGCTAACTTAAACCTAACTAAAAATTAAAGGCTAAATTCAACAGCTTTTCTCGATAAGGTTTGCTGCCTTGTTGGTAGATTACAGGAAAGCGATCGCATACCAGTTGATTAGTATTTCTTAAATCAAGATTCAGCCAACCAAGAGGGGAGCATCTCAGTTACGCACTAAGTATAAATGCTTAGGATATAAGTATGAGATAATAGAAAAAACGTAACTGGGACAAGAAAATGACACCAGAAGACAAGAAAAGAATTGAAGAATACACGGCAGAGATTGCCAAGAT
>JBBRMK010000072.1:0-25284 GCA_038230875.1 Pseudanabaenales cyanobacterium | reverse complement strand
CTTAAAACCTGCATATCGCGCCGATATATACCTGCATCAGTGAGCGCTAATTTGCCTAAGCGATCGCCTATATGTGGATCGACACCTGCATCATAGAGAACGAGATCGGGTTGAATTTCGCTTAGCAAATCTGGCAAATAATCTGCTAGCGTGCGTAAGTATTCATCATCCTCCATTCCTTCTCGTAAAGGTACATCGCGATCGCTGATTTGCTTAATTGATGGAAAGTTAATCTGGCAATGCATAGAGAACGTAAACACCTTTGGCTCATCCCGAAAAATTAAAGCCGTTCCATCACCCTGATGCACATCCAAATCGACGATTAATATTTTTTTGACTAATCCTTCCTTTAACAAAATTCGTGAGGCGATCGCTAAATCATTGAAAATACAAAAGCCAGAACCATAGCTAGGAAAAGCATGATGAGTTCCTCCTGCGGTGTTGCAAGCTAAGCCATGCTCTAAAGCTAGTCGCGCGGTCAATAATGTGCCGCCCACGGCGATTCTGGTACGGTAAGCAAGTTCGGGACTCCACGGTAATCCGATCCGACGTTGGGCTTTAGCATCTAAAGTTCCTTGCCAATAAGCATCCACATATTCGCGATCATGTACCAAGGCGATCGCTTCTAAATCTGGCAACTCTGGGCGAAAAAATTGCTCTGGTCGTGCTACGCCATCCGCCAGCAGCATCTCATACAGCAAGCAAAACTTTTCCATCGGGAAGCGATTGGTATTAGCGATCGGCGCTACATAATTGGGATGATAGACGAGTGGTAAATCCATTGTGTTTAATGAAATCCCAAATATAAAGTGATGCGTAAATCTCAGCACTTTATACTGATGTTACGTGGAAAGAAAATGCACCACATCCCCCCACCCCTTCTCCTTGCAAGGAGAAGGGGAGCCAGAATTGTTTCTTGTTCCCCGCTCCTTTGCAAGGAGAGGGGCTAGGGGTGAGGTTTTTAGGAGCTTCCACGTAACATCACTTTATATTTGAAATCTATTTTAAAATCTATTTAGTTTTACCCATGATTGCCGCCGCGCACATCTTGCCTGACAGTGTCGCTCCTTCCATACTGTCGATGTAGTCTTGCATCGTATAGCTACCTGCCAGAAAGAAGTTCTTAACAGGTGTAGCTTGCGCGGGACGGAAAGGATCTTGTCCAGGAGCCTCGCGGTAAAGGGATTGAGCTAGCTTGACTACGCTTGACCAAGTGACATTAAGCTTATGGGAAGAAGGGAAAATCTCATGCACTTGAGCAATCATTTTCTCGACGATCGCTTCATTACTGAGCTTAATATAATCATCCGCAGGTGTAATTACCACTTGCAAAAGAGAACCTTCCCCTTCCTTATAATAATCAGTGGGGCTAGTAATCGCCAGATCAGCGAAAGTTGAGAAGTCTACTTTAATTGCATAAAGCAGATTATCAATATCAGTTACCCAACCATCAAATCGCAGTTGCACCGTGATTACAGGCACAGCATCAAGCTTATAAATATTGTCAAACTGCGACCAAACTCGCCATTTTTCAGGAATGATCCGCTTTACGCCTGGTACATCAGTGGCGCATACATACATATCCGCAGTGACAATTTCTTCGCCATCTTCTTTACCAACAATGAAACCTGTAACCTGAGTATCTTCGCCTTCCCCTTCAAAGAGAACTTCGCGCACACCACGCCGCAAATGGATTTTGCCACCTTTAGATTCGATATGCTTAACAATCGGTTTGTGCAAGAAAACATCTGGAGACCCTTCTAGCATTCTCAAAATCGAAGCTTCGGTTCTGGATGCAAAGAACTGGAAAATAGTCAGCATACATCGCGCCGAAATATTTTCGCAGTCGATGAATCCTAAGCCATAAGCGATCGCATCCCACATCAGATCAAGGCTAGCCTGCGATCCGCCCATCGATAGAAACCAATCTTTGAAGCTGATGTTATCAAGGGCGCGGATTTCTTTCATTGCGCCAACATGATCGACTAAGCCGCGAATTAATGGACTACGACCGATCGCGATCGCGTTTTGGATTTTATCTTTGAGTGGTAATTGCCCTGTGGTCACAAATGCTTTCAGTCCATGAAAAGGCGCGCCACCAAAGTTACGAAAATCAAGGGATGCTTGCTTACCACCTGGATTCACAAAAATATGCGTGTGTTCTTTAAGACGCAAATGCTCGAATGCGCCTGTTTTTTTCATCAGCGCAAACAAGTTGTAATAGCAGCCAAAAAATACGTGCAAGCCCATCTCGATATGGTTGCCATCTTTGTCCAGCCAACTACTGACCTTGCCACCAACAAAAGGACGGGATTCAAAAAGTTCTACTTCATACCCTTGCTCACTGAGTTCTACGGCAGTACTCATACCTGCCAAGCCTGCACCAATAATCGCTGCTTTCATGTCTTGTTATGCTCGACCCTTACTGTCGCTATGTTTGCTTAACATATTGTAATCTTAATTGGCTCGCTACCAAATCACTCAAGCCCATAAATTAAGTACTTCGACAACTCTATTTATGACTACTAAACCCCAGCCAAGATGGGAATTGCATTATGAAACAGGTTGACAGGTCATAACACCTTCTTTTTGGGTATTCGCATTAGGTTTATTACCCATCGCTCGAATCTTTAGGGTGGGCTGATAGCCAGGATAGCAACGCACCAACACAGTGTCAGTAGCACGAGTTATATACAGAACACTAATAGGTTTGCCTCCTAAAATAGCGGTTTCGAGCCTAGGCTCAGTAGCAGCAGTTGTAATCAATATAGGCTGTTTAAGAGGCGTTGAATCAGACAAAATAGCCTTCGCTCCTAAAGGCTGTAAATACAACAGTAAGAACGTTGTGATGATCGCTAATACCGCAAATAGCTTAGTAGATAGTTTGAACATTGCCTGCCCTTTTTCCTTATGAGTTCTTTTCTTATTAAAGTGCTCCTCTTAGTGTAGCGATCGTTCTTTGATTATCGATTAGGTATGTTGTCATAATCCCTCCTCAAAGATATTAGAATAGGACAGCAATCTTTTCGGCTTGGTTAAACACTTTCATGACTGCTCAGAAATATCACATCATTACCTTCGGCTGCCAAATGAATAAAGCTGATTCTGAGCGCATGGCAGGCGTATTAGAAAATATGGGCTATCAGTCAACCGAAGAGACCGAAGAAGCTGATTTGATTTTGTATAACACTTGCAGCATTCGTGACAATGCCGAGCAGAAAGTTTATTCATATTTAGGCCGACAAGCCAAGCGCAAACGTGAAAATCCTAAATTAACGCTCGTCGTTGCGGGTTGTGTTGCCCAGCAAGAAGGAGAAGCCTTGCTGCGAAGAGTGCCTGAACTCGATTTAGTGATGGGACCACAGCATGTAAATCGTTTAGGTGATCTGCTGGAACAAGTTTTTAATGGCAATCAAGTCGTCGCCACTGAAGACGCTTATATCGAAGAAGACATCACTACACCGCGTCGTAATAGTTCAGTTTCGGCTTGGGTAAATATTATTTATGGATGTAATGAAAACTGTACTTATTGCATCGTGCCTGCGGTAAGAGGTCGAGAGCAATCGCGATCGCCTGAATCAATTCGCAAGGAAATTGAGAATCTAGCGGCGCAAGGCTACAAAGAAATTACTTTGCTCGGTCAAAATATTGATGCCTACGGACGAGACTTATCCGCAGGTGGGATTGGAGCAGGTATTGGCGGCAAGATTACGTTTACCGATCTGCTTTATTACGTTCATGATGTCGAAGGAATTGATCGCATTCGCTATGCAACCAGTCATCCCCGCTATTTCAGTTCGCGTTTGATTAAAGCTTGTGCCGAACTACCCAAGGTTTGTGAACATTTCCACATTCCTTTTCAGTCGGGTGACAACGACATCCTTAAGGCGATGGCGCGAGGTTATACACACGAGCGTTATCGCCGCATCATTGACGATATTCGTGAAATTATGCCCGATGCTGCGATTACTGCTGATGCGATCGTTGCTTTCCCTGGGGAGACTGAGGAGCAATTTGAGCGCACAGTGCAATTAGTAAATGATATTAGTTTTGATCTAGTTAATACAGCGGCATATTCACCTCGTCCTGGCACACCTGCGGCAGTCTGGGAAAACCAATTGAGTGAAATAGTAAAAAGCGATCGCCTTCAACGGCTCAATCATGTTGTTAATCAAAATGCAGCAGAGCGCTCCAATCGCTATGCAGGACGAATCGAAGAAATTATGATCGAAGGCACAAATCATAAAAACCCTTTGCAAATCATGGGGCGCACGCGCACCAATCGAATTGCTTTTACAGAGAACACAACAGGCAAGTCATTAAGCGAGCTAATCGGTCAGACAGTTTCGATAAGCATTACTGAAGTAAGACCGTTTAGTTTAACTGGTGTAATTTGCTAAAGGCATGTTAGACTAGCCAAGCGTGTAAACGACGTATTTGCAAAAGTAAATGAAAGTTTACAATTGCGACTTGAATGGGTTGCTAACTCAACGGTAGAGTACTCGGCTTTTAACCGATTTGTTCCGGGTTCAAATCCCGGGCAACCCATAAAATATGAAATAGACTATGAAATAGACGATAAAAGAAGAGCTAGCCTTAAATGTTTGCTCTTTTTTATTTGGAAGAGACGAGCTTGACCTGACATCTCAAATTGTGGTTAAGCATTTGGTATCATACGGTTGATAATCATACGGCTGATAATAATACGGTGTAATTCATGCATATTGCATGGCTAGGTAAAAAATCGCCTGCTTGTGGCAACGTCACCTACAGTCGCGAAATTACAAATGCGTTACTTGATCGTGGACATCGGGTTAGCTTTATGCATTTTGCGCCTGACGCTGACAGTGCTGAGAGTTTTGATAGCGAAGAAGAAAATTCTCAAGATGTCACACTACCATTTTTTTATAGATCTACTATTTACACAGTTCCATCTCTTAAAGCAAATAAAATTTTAGTTGATTCATTACGATCGCTAAAGCCAGATCTTGTTCATGCCTCCCTTGCGATATCTCCTCTCGATTTTCGATTGCCAGAAATTTGTGCAGAACTTGACTTACCACTTGTAGCAACATTTCATCTACCTTTCGATGTCAAACGGCGTAACCTTACTTCAACGACACAGCAACTTACCTATCAAATTTATGCACCGTCGTTAGCTGATTACAATCAAGTTATTATTTTCTCCAATATTCAAAAAGAACTGCTTAACAAACTTGGAGTTCCTAATACTCGTATTGCGGTTATCCCTAATGGAGTAGATAGCGATCGCTATTCTCCTGGACCATCAAATATTAAAGCCGAACTTAAAGCTGACCTTCTCTTTCTCTATCAAGGTCGTCTCGCGGCTGAGAAAAATGTTGAGGCATTAATTAAAGCATGGCGTAAAGCAAGAATGCCTGGGGGTTGCAAATTAGCGATCGTTGGAACTGGTCCATTGCTTACAGGTTTAAAAACTTTTTATGGTTCTGATTCAAGCATTGTCTGGATGGGATACATTGCTGATGAACAGAGACGAATTGAGATTTTACGCGGTACTGATGTTTTTATCTTACCTTCGCTAGTGGAAGGGCTATCTCTATCTTTGCTAGAAGCAATGTCTTGTGGTGTGGCATGTATTGCGACTGATGTGGGTGCAGATGGTGAAGTGATTGAAAATGGAGCAGGGATTGTTCTCGATTCTGGCAAAGTTACTTCTCAGCTTTGCACTCTTTTACCTTTATTTGTCGATCATCCCGAAATGGCAAAGATTATCGGTATAAAGGCAAGACAAAGAGTTTTAGAGCGCTATACACTAGTCGAAAATATTGATCGCTTAGAAGTCCTATACGAACAAACGATGAGCCAACAATGGGTTCGAGTTAGTGCTTTCTAGCTTTTGACATAGCGATCGCCTTTGATCATGTATAGAAGTGCGATCGCTTCAAAGCACTTATTTAAAAGAGGTTAACTAATAATAACGCTAAAAGTTTGCACGACTAAATCAACAAAGTCTTTTGGCAAGACTTCTCCAGTTGTTTTCCACCAGCGCTGATTGAGATCTAGAGTTCGCACCTGTTCGGCAATTATAGAACCTTGAATTTTAAATTCATCAGGAATCGGGATCATTAACTTTATCTCTGGCTTGATTGCGTTAGTAATTGGAGTAACGATCACGATTCCTTTTCGGCTGATGTTATATTTTGTATGGCTGATTACGAGGCAAGGTCGTGCATTTCCCGATTGTTCTCTCCCTTCAGTTGGGTTCAAGTTCACCCTAATAATCTCACCTCGTTGAATATTCATAGAATCTCTTGCCCAATAGATTCACTAACCACAAAATCATTTATGTCGTCAGGATAACGAAAGTCGTGGGGAATTGTTGAAAGCAGATCGTCAAGGGTTAGGGATTTGTACTTCTTCTTAATTATTAAGGTTCCCTTTGATTCAGTCAGTTCAATAGTTGAATTCTCATCAATCCCAAAGCTCTCAGCGATCTTATGTGGAATGAGTAAGCCGATACTATTGCCCCATTTTTTGAGGTGAATGTCCATAGAAGTAACCTCAACCAAATAGTTATACTTTGTATAATTGTATCATGGGATTTGATTAAGACATACTTGAATCAGCGATCGCGAATTGCTTGAGGATGCTGATTATGATGGGCGATCGTTGATACTGATAGTTTCCATGGTCTGCTCCTGAACTGCTAATATTATCGCGATCGCATTTTGAGGAGGTTATCAAATTTTTTGATAGCCAAACCATGATCAACAGGTTTTATTGCCTAAGAGTAATTCTTTGTAATGCTTGATTGAGTTCTTCTACATTGATTGGTTTGCTAATGTAATCATCAACACCAGCAGCAAAGCAGCGATCGCGGTCTTCTTTTAATGCAGAAGCCGTCACTGCGATGATGAAGGGACGATTCTCAATGTTGTAATTATCCTGAATTCTTTGAGTAGCCTCTATGCCATCCATTTCGGGCATTTGCATGTCCATAAGAATGACATCATAGGTAGATTTTTGCAGAGCTTCTAGCACTTCAAAACCGTTGTTTGCTATATCAGCAATGCATCCTAATCTTTTTAATACCCTCAATATTACTAACTGATTAACCTTGTTATCTTCGGCTACAAGTAAGCGTAAAGAAGAAATATTTTCTTGAGAAAATAGGACAATATTATTGGAACTATCAATAATTGGAGTAGTTTTAATGATTTGAAATGGTAGCGATCGCATTGTGAAGACAGTGCCAATACCCAAGGTGCTTTGTACCACAATATCCCCACCCATTGCTCTAGCCAAGCGTTGGGATATAGATAGACCTAAGCCTGTTCCTTCTTGTTTACGGCTTTCTTCGGTTTGGAAGAAGTTAGTGAAAAGCTTCTCGACATTTTCAGGGCTAATGCCAATACCTGTATCAGCGATCGCAAAATTTAAATGACACAGTTTATCATCGATACTATCGAGAGTTACTTTTATCGTAATACTTCCCTTTTCGGTAAACTTAATCGCATTATTGATGAGGTTAATCAATACTTGTCTTACTCTGAGTTCATCGCCGATAACTGTGGTAGGCATATCATTTTGAATAATGGCATTTAAAGAAAGTCCTTTTTGAGCAGCTTTATGTTTGAGGGTTGCTTGGGCATCTATAATGAGGCTTTCAGGAGAGAACTCACAATTTTGCAAAACAAAATTCCCAGATTCAATGGCGGACAAATCTAAAACGCTATTGATTAGTTCCAATAAATGATGTCCACTTGATAGCATATAGCCTAATTCTTCCTGTTGAGAATCACTTACTGACTCTTCCATTTGTAAAAGTTGGGTAAATCCTAAGATGGCATTGAGAGGTGTGCGTAATTCATGGCTCATGTTAGACAGAAATTCACTCTTGGCTAGATTTGCATTTTCAGCGCTTTCTTTGGCTTTTTGCAACTCTTCTGTTCTTTCTCTTACGGTTGCCTCTAGTTCATCGCGAGATTGACTCAAAGCATAATTGATCTCATCTTGATCATGGGTGTCAGCTTGCTATCATTGCCACATCGCGAGATTGACTCAAAGCATAATTGATCTCATCTGTAAGCCGCAATTTTTCCTGCTGATCATGTAGTTTTTCTGTCTGAAATTGATTAATGCGATCGGCAAGAGCTATCGACAATAAAATTGGTGTAATTACAAAACTGGCACGATAAACATTTAGCATCGAGATTGGCGAAGGCAAAATAGCAAGAACATCAACAATCAAATAAATTACAGTTATTAAAAGAAAAGTTCCCCATGCCAACAAGAATAAACGCGCAATATGAATTCTTTTTCGTAACGCGATCGCTCCGATCACTATATAGCTTGAAAAAGCAATTAAAAGTGAGTTGTTTTGAGTCAGAAGCAAAATACGGTATGGTAAAAATGGCGAAGCTAAAGCCATGGTGAAGCCGTAAATACTTAGTATGCTCAGCCAACGATGCGGTTTAGGCAAAGTAATACGTGTTTGCAGAAACTCGATTGTAAAATTTGCCGTTGCCCCAATAGCGAAAAATACAGAAACAGGTATCAAAATGCGGTTCCACCAAACTGCATTTTGCCAAAGATACTGAATTCCATAACCGTCTGCTCCTAAAATATGGAGAATAAAAGCGGCAGTGAATAGCACAAAATGAAGATAGCTGCGATCTTTTAATGAGGCGAAAAGGAACAGATTATAAACCAGCGTAAAGCTAAGAATGCCATACAGAGAACCATTCCATAACTGACTGCTATATCGTTCTTTCCAAAAGGCTTGAGATTGATATAGATTTGCATCAATCAATAAAGTGGATGCTGTTGCGAAACGCAGATAAATAGTAATCTCTCCATGAGCAGGAATCTCGATTGGGAATACAAAATTGCGATCTGGCACTTCTCGTTGTGAAAATGGATAAATGCGTCCACTATGATGAATCTTCCATGTCCCATCTTTCGGTACATACAGATCAACGCGATCTAAAACAGCAATTCCGATCGCTAAATACCAATCCGTCTGAGTGCTATTGTTATTCAGAGATAATCTTGCCCACTGAGCAGTTTTCGTAAATCCAAAAGAGGGAGTATTTTTATTGCTTCGGGTAAATGGTAGAGCGATCGCGGGTTTGTCAGGTGATTCTCTACTATCAAATGCAGCATCGGGATCAGGAGCAAATTCTAAAAACTTTCCCAATGAATAGTGATCGCTTCCATTTTGTATCGTCAAAGGAGCGTTATTGCCAGATGCAAAGCCAGACTCAACTTGAGATTTAGGTGAATATTGAAACAGTATAAATAAAATCAATATGGCTATCAAAATCCATTTGCGAGTTAATACAAATCTTTTAGTACAGATTAAACAACTTTTAAGGACTGAAATTATTTTTGATAAGGGAGGTCCTTTCATTGAGCTGTACAAAAGTTTTGATTTTTCATTTTTATCCTTTCGGGTTTTTTGCCTTAGACTATACCAAATTACAAAATCAAAGCAATAGATGAGGCGACATTAAAAATTTTAGACGAAAATAATCGTTGATAATGTGAGAAGCGATCGCTTTCTCATCATCTTTTTTACCTGTGCTAGAGAACTTGCGATCGCTTGTTGGTGAATTTGAGGCGATTGCACTTGTGGTTAGATTGGTTTGCGATTGGTAGATTTGGGGAAAGGCGATCAAAATTTCTTGACTCACACTGAGAAATCAACAAGCAAGTCTTATCTATACTCTTTGTATCCACTCAAGTGACAATTTTTTTTGCGATCGCATACAATCCTGAAGATATAGATTGATGAGGCTTTGATAAGGAATACCAACCTCATCAGAAATACCTTTAAAATAATCTACCACCTCTTCTTCTAGGCGAATTGTCACCTGCTTTTTCAACTTTTTAAAGTATGGATTCTGAACTGAATCAGAGAAATCATATTTATCTTTCATAGGTCAAATTTACGATACTGTTGAATCTCTTGTTTGGTAGCTTTACGAGCTGAAATAATCCGAATCATGACATCTGCTTCTCGATAAACATGACACACTACCAAGATGCGAAACAAACGACTAATTCCCAAAGTAATTTATTTGCAATATTGACAATCTATCTTTACACCAGATCAGAGAGCGCTATACTCAAGTGCCCGACTCAAAATTTTGTGAGGATCTCTTTCTCATTATCTTTTTACCTGTGTTAGAAAACTTGCGATCGCTTGTTGGTGAATTTGAGGCGATCGCACTTGCGGTTAGATTGGTTCGCGATCGCCATATTTAGAAATTGATAAAAGGCGATCGCATTATCTTATTAACGTTTAAGGCGATTGATTTCGGCTTGAAGATCGTCAATTTGGCGCTTGAGACGTTCTGCTTCACTTTCAGGCTTTTGAGTTTCCTTAGGACTTTGAGAAACATCAACCGCACCAGTCGTATCACCGCGCTTATATTTGCCAGCCTTGATGTTGCGATACTCTTCTGAATCTGCCCACTCGCGGACATAGTGAACTCTCTCGACAGGGAATGGATGACTGAGCATTGAGCCAGCGCCAAATCCGTTGTAGAGCATAAACTTATAAATTTGATTGAGATTATCTTTGTCGAGTTCTTGATAATCATGGGATTGACGAATAAACTCAGGCAAACTTAGCTCATGAGCAAAAGCAGAACTTCCACCTGACAGCTTCATCATTGTTGAGAGAACTGTATCAATCTGATCAGTAACTAACAAAGCCGCGCGATCGCTTGACAGTTCGGCTTTGCGTCGCCATTCAAAAAAGGCATAGACTAAGCCACTGCTAATGATTCCACCTAAGCCAAAGGTCATTTCACTAATTGTGGACACGACATTCATTACCCACATCGCCATTTGAATAAGGGTTGTGTGACCACACTTAATGTGTCCCAGTTCGTGTGCGAGAACAGAGCGAATTTCATCTTCGGTTAACAGATCTAGCAGTCCCGAATTAATCACAATGTAAGGATGATCTTTGCCGAGGGCGTAACTATTCGCTACAGGATTTTGCGAAACAAATAGAGTTGGTTCAGGTTGCACATCAAGGTCAGCAATACATTCACGAAAGATGCGATGGATCGTGGCATATTGCCGATGACTAACTTGAATACTGTTGCCGATATGATAGATCGTCTGTGGACGTTCGTACATAAACTCTACAAATTTGCCTGCGACGAGATCGAAGCCTGGCACACTGCGGAGGGTCTGTTCGGCTTGGCGATCGAGTGGATGTCGAAAGGCTTCGCTAGAAATTCCTGTATAACGGGGCATAGTTTTGTCGGCTCGTTTTATTGTTCGCTCTTTGCCTTATTCTATAGCAAACCTCAAAAGCAGAAGAGATCAAAGCGACTCTTCTGCTTTTTGTAATATTTAACAGCCTGTTGAGGCTTTGAGTAGTACAGAAAATTTTTTGAAAGTGCCGCAAAGCGGCACTTTCAAAAAATTTTCTGGTTTTTATAACAGCGCAAAGCGCTGGATGATGATTATGATGGAGCAGAAAAACGCCTTATCAACACCACAACCCACCCGACCATAAATAGGAAAAAAGTACCGAATATAGTCCAAGGCATAAAGACATTGAGGTTTTTAATCGGGCTGAGATTTGCTAAAAAAGTTAGATGAAAAATTGCAATCATCAGCGTCATTGTGGCAACGCCAAACCAAGACATATGGTCATTGAAAAAATTTAATGTCTGTTCACGCCGCTCATCTGACAACCAATATTCGCGATGGGGGAGGTTGATTGAGGAAGTCGGTAAGTACTTAAGAATCAAAGGAAGAAAAAGCGTAAAAGAACTAGTTGTCAACAACGAGACAAAGTAAACAATAAAGTAATTAAGCTTAGTCAAACTTCCATTGACTTTACCTGTTGCGTCAAAGTGTGAACCAACTAGATCAGGTAGCAATGGATAGAAGTAAATGCTTTGCGCGATCGCTAAACCAAACAAAAACAGAACGATATATAACGGTAATTTCATTGCCGTATGATCCTTAAAACCCTTTCCTAATTATCTAGGTAAAATAGGTTTTTGTTGGCTTTTTGTTGGATTGTTGTAACAAAAGTCATTTTGTTAGATACGTTACCCCATTGGGAGGCTAAAGTATAAATAGCAATTTTATATGGAGTCAAATAGCTTGTCACCCACTAAACTCGCAAATATGGCTGGTCAAGGCATATCTGGATTAAATGAAACGTTAGATCAACTTAAGACCAGCGATCTGCATGTGGTCGAAACTTGTCCACTTTTAGCACCCATTGAAGTAAAAACAGAATTACCTAGCACTAGCGCGATCGCTAAAGTAGTATCGAGTGCTAGAGCCAGAATCAGAAATATTTTAAGTGGTAGCGATCGCCGTTTATTAGTAGTCGTTGGTCCTTGCTCGATTCATGATGTCAAGGCAGCGCGTGAATATGCTGGGAAACTAGCAAAGTTTCGTGACGAGGTCAGTGATGCTCTTGAAATCGTAATGCGGGTTTATTTCGAGAAGCCCCGCACGACAATTGGTTGGAAAGGGCTGATCAACGATCCTCATCTCAACGGTACGTTTGATATTAACTACGGTATTCGCATGGCGCGGGGACTATTGCTTGATATTGCCAAATTGGGCTTACCAAGTGCCACCGAATTGCTCGATCCGATTGTGCCGCAATATCTTGCCGATCTGATCTCATGGACGGCGATCGGGGCACGGACAACTGAAAGCCAAACTCATCGCGAAATGTCTTCTGGCTTGTCAATGCCTGTCGGTTTCAAAAATGGCACGGATGGAAGTATTGAAGTAGCGATTAACGCCTTACTTTCAGCGCGTCAACCACACCGTTTTCTTGGTGTCAGCAATGAAGGCAGAGCAAGCATTGTCACCACCACAGGCAATCCTGATGGACATATTGTTTTGCGCGGTGGTAAGCAAGGTCCTAACTATGACAAGGCTCATGTTGACGCGATCGCCAAACTTTTAAGCGATCGCCAGCTCTTGCCTTACATGATGGTCGATTGCAGTCATGACAATAGCGGTCAAGATTATAAAAATCAGCCGATTGTATTGCAAGATATCTGCAAGCAAGTGCGTACAGGTTCAGAAAATATCGTGGGTATCATGCTCGAAAGCCATTTAAATTCAGGTAAGCAATCTTTCCCTAAAGATCTTGCTAAATTGGATTATGGCAAAAGTATTACTGATGGTTGTATTGATTTTGAAATGACTGTTGAGACTTTAACTGATTTAGCTAATGCAGTGCGCTCAGGGCGGTTCTAGTTACAAAAAGCACCCTTTGGGTGCTTTTTACAGCAGTTACTGATCAAACTCACCATGACAAGGGTCGCAGGGCGAAGCCCCGCAGAGGGTTTTATATTATTGTTTGTGGTAGGTTTAAAAGCAAATTGCTGTAATTGTATTTAATTATAAAACGCCTTTAGAACTGGGAATTGTACTGACGCGGCGCGGATCGACTTCTACTGCCATCCGCAAGGCGCGAGCAAAAGCTTTAAAAGATGCTTCGATAATGTGATGGGAATTGCCTTTTTCTAAAAGGCGGATATGAAGCGTGATCTGAGCATGATTAACTACTGCTTGATAAAACTCACGGATTAACTCTGTGTCGTAAGTTCCCACTCTCTGATTGGGAATCACTAATCCATAAACCAAATAAGGACGGCCTGAAAAATCAAGCGCAACTTGCACCAAAGCTTCGTCCAGAGGTGCAACAAAATGACCAAATCGGGCAATCCCTTTGCGATCGCCTAATGCTTGTCCTAGAGCTTGTCCTAATACAATTCCCACATCTTCATTAGTATGATGATCGTCAATATGCAAATCCCCTGTGGCTTGAATATCAAGATCAATCAATCCATGAGAGCAAATTTGATGCAACATATGATCGAGAAAAGGAATACCAGTATTGATATTTCCTTTGCCAGTGCCATCAAGATTGAGCGCCACATTAACTTCAGTTTCGCCAGTTTTGCGGTGGACTTTCGCAATGCGATCGGTATCGTAGGACATAGCTGAAATGAATTGATAAAAATAAGGTGAAATAAATTACAATTTCTACTTCAATTTAATTCTACCGTATTTTGTCAAATAGAAAGTTAAACTACTAAACCTGTAGTAAGACCTAGCCACAAGTGTTGGCTTTTGGGATTGCTCTCTTGTTCTGCCGCTCATCAGAAGCAATCAACATTGTGAGACAATAAATTATAGTTAAATTTTGGAGTAAAGCTTATGAACTCTGCGACTTCAGATAAACCATCGGTATTAACTTTACCTGACCATACTCAGCTACCAGATTCAGATGGGACATTTGTGAAAAATTTTCAAGAACATCCACAGAGCATCCTACTCACTGAATCTATCCAATCCATTCTCCAACAGCTTCACCCTGACAATCAGTATTGCATTGGACAAGATAGCGGTATCTATTGGCGCTTAATCGATCCTCCTGAGAAAGGAGCAGAATCACCTGATTGGTTCTATGTACCGAACGTGCCGCCAATGTTAAACGGCAAATTTCGGCGATCCTATGTGCTATGGAAGGAATTCGTAGCTCCTTTAATTGTGATTGAATTTGTTTCGGGCGATGGTAGCGAAGAACGCGATCGCACACCGCCATCTCAGGGCAAAGATGGTAAGGTTGGCAAGTTTTGGGCTTATGAGCAAGCAATACGAGTGCCGTATTATGCGATTTATGAAGTAGATAAAGCAAACGTCGATGTATATCATTTACAAGATAATGCTTATCAACTCATTGAAGCAAATGAGCGCGGACATTATGCGATCGCGCCTATGGGTGTAGAGTTGGGTCTGTGGAATGGTGAATATCAAAATGTGAAATTGCCATGGCTACGTTGGTGGAATGCTGAAGGAGATTTGCTTTTGTCAGGCGATGAAAGGGCTGAGCAAGAATATTTTCGAGCTGAACAAGAAAAGTTTAGGGCAGACCAAGAACAACAAAAACGCTTTCAGATTGCCGATCGCTTACGATCGCTAAATCCTGAACAGCTTGCAGCGTTGGGAATCTCATCAGAACTTTTAGAGTGATAAAATCTTAAGCCAATGAACAATAGATTTCCTTGGTTGCGATCGCTACTCGTTTTAGGCTGTGCTGGTCTAGTAATTTCGTTTGTAGTTCCTTTACTTGATCGAATTATCCAAATCTATCAACTCGTTGCAACTTCTTCGCCAATTTTAGGCGGCTTCGTAGTTCTATTAGTGATCGGAATATTGGCAGGACTGTTTTTTGTTCTCTGGCGATATTTGCGCTTATTTCAATCTGCACCCTCAAAGCCGCGCCCCATTCCTGAAGCCCCAACTGACAAAATTGAAGCTGCTCAAGATAGTCTCGAAGCATTAGAGCGACAGGTACAACAAATCCAAGATGAGGTAACGCGGCGATCTCTATCTGAGCAGACAGAACAACTTAAAAAGAACTTCATTCGTCAGGAATTACGCTTAGTCGTGTTTGGGGTTGGCTCCGCAGGCAAAACTTCATTAGTAAATGGATTGCTAGATTTAGCAATCCATGATACGAAGAGCCGAGGAGAAGTCGGTGCGACAATGGGAACTACGCAACTCGGTAAAATTTATGAGCCTGTCAGATTTCAGAATCTTGATGTGCCAATTCAAATTACTGATTGTCCTGGGATTTTAGAAGCAAGTGCTTTGGGAAGCGATCGCGAACAGGAAGCCCGAAAAATTGCTACTGAAGCTGATTTAATTGTATTTGTTGTCGATGATGACTTACGGCGCTCAGAATATGAAGTTCTCAAAGCTTTAACTGAAATTGGTAAACGTACAATTCTTGCTTTTAATAAAATTGATCGCCTGACCACAAGCGATCGCGAAATCATTCAGACTAGCTTGCGATCGCGAGTGCTAGATTTTATCTCACCTGATGATGTTGTCGCGATCGCGGCAAGCCCTGCGGCGATATCCCTAGACTCAGGCGAAGTCATCACTCCGACGCCAAAAATCCAGCCCCTGCTCACTCGTATTCTCGACATTTTCAGTTATGAAGGTGATGAATTAGTTGCCGACAATGTGTTGTTGCGATCGCAACGTCTAACGGTCGCTACTCGCGAAGCTCTCTCTCAACAGCAACAAGCCGAAGCCGAAAAGGTAGTTGAGAAGTTCCAATGGTTAGTAGTTGGCGTGGTTTTTGCTACGCCTTTACCAGTGGTCGATTTGCTAGCAACAGCAGCAATCAACGCTCAGATGGTTGTCGAAATCGGTAAGGTCTATGGCTGCGAAATCAATATTGATCGTGGCAAAGAATTAGCAAGTTCTCTCACCCGTACTTTGGTTAGCTTGGGCATCGTCAAAGGCGTAGTCCAAATTATCACCACGGTAATCTCTGTCACTGTAGTCGGTTTAGTGGTTAAAGCTACGGTTCAATCAGTAACGGCTGCTTATCTCACCCGCATTGCTGGCAAGAGTTTTATTGAATATTTTAGTCGCGATCGCGATTGGGGTGATGGCGGCATTGCCGAAGTGGTGCAGCGCCAGTTTCAACTAAACCGTCGTGATGAGTTTGTCAAAGTTTTTGTGCAAGATGCAGTTAATCAGGTAATGGTCTTAGTAAAACAACAAATGAAAGATTAGAAGAGCATTTATAAATAAATCTATTATATTGTTATCAAAATTTTTCTTCACCAAAATTTATCATCTTACTTATTGTTAGCTGAATTTAGTACCTTAGGTAGAGTGTCTTTTCAGGCAACCCGATTATACTTATTTCAGTTTCTTAACAGGAAAATTTTATTATGTCTGAGCAATTTAATCCTAATACTCATCCATTGCCTGATCACGGTCAAAAAGACGTTGATGTAGACACTTATGACAAAGGTATCGTACCTGCCGAAACTGCTGCTCGCAAGGAAAGAGAAGGCGAGCATTATAAGGAAGTTCCACCAGTTAAAGGATATACCGTTGATAAGGAAGGACTTCTTAATAACTATGCGATCGAGCCTGAAATGTATGTAGATCAACCAGGTGATCTAAAAGCTGAACAAGAAGATGCTCGTGAAGCTAGACTTGCTGAATTAGCAGACGTAAGAGATGATGACGAAGAAGGTAAATTGACTGCTAATGGCGATATGCGCGGTAGAGGTCCTGGAGTTATCTAGGAACTTGTGATTTAGTAAGCTTTTAGTCAAGTCTAAATATTTTCTATAATGCAAAATGATCTTTGGAATTGACTTCCTCATATAAACCTAGAGAAAGAGAATAAATGCAGTTAAGAGATTAAACTCGTTAAGTTTTAATATTAAGCTTGCGGGTTTAATTATACTTATCTATTTATTGAGTTGTCCGTTTAGGGAACGACTTACCGATTCGGTTAGCAAAATTGCAAAAGTTGATAATTTCTATTTGAATCTTCAATCATGCTGTTCTAATTTATTAAACTTTATCTAAAATAAAAAAATGCTATGAAAAGCAGCTGTCTGGATGATATCGCTGTTGATTTTTATTTAGTTCCAAAAAAATCTTATTCTCTCTTAGTTCAAACTCCACCATTATCTCAGTGTGAAGTATGCGTTATTGTCCCTGTCCGAAATGAAGCGGAACTATTAGAAGGATGTTTAAAAGCTTTAGCTTCTCAAGTTGATCTTGCAGGTAAACCTTTAGATTTCAATCGATATGAAGTTATTGTATTAGCTAATAATTGTGTTGATGAATCTGTAGCGATCGCGCATCGTTTTTCTTTGCAGAATCCAGATTTTAGGCTGCATATTGTCGAGCGTACTCTTTCTAAACAAGAAGCTTATATTGGTCGAGTTCGGCAAATGTTAATGGATGAAGCCTATCATCGTCTTGCGAGTTTAGGTTTAGCGGGATTAGGTTATAAAAATGGGATTATTGCCTCTACCGATGGTGATTCTCAAGTTTCATCAACGTGGATTGTTGCCACAATACTGGAAGTATCACGCGGAATAGATGCTGTAGGTGGCAGGATTGTTGCTGATAGTGTTAGTTGCGAAGCTTTAGATCCTTGTGTAAAGATGCGTTACCTACAGGGTGATTGTTATCACCAGTTATTAATTGAGATGGAAGCTTATTTAGATCCAAGTCCGCATGATGGTTGGCCGCGTCACGCTCAGCACTACGGTGCAAGCTTAGCGGTCACTGCCCAAATGTATCAACAAGCGGGTGGAATGCCAGCCGTGCGAACACCTGAAGATGTTGCGTTTTATCGAGCGTTGCTGAAGGTGGGTGCTAAGTTTCGTCATAGTCCACTGATACAGGTTACGACATCGGCTCGACAGACGGTGCGAACGGAAGGAGGCTTTGCCGCACAACTTAATGAATGGGCAGAAATGTGTGAACAAAATCAGCTTTTTTTAGTAGAATCCGCTGATGCAATTGAAACGCGACTCAGAGCTAGATGGCAACTTCGACAAGTTTGGCATCGAATTTTAAATGGTTGTCAGCACACTGTAAGAGACATTATTGCGTATGCAAGTACGCTTGGCGTAGATAGCCAATGGTTATGGACAGAACTTACTCAGCCTCAATCTTTTGAACTTTTATTTGAACGAGTTGAAGCGCGTCAGCAACAAGATGGGATTTGGCAGCAGATCTGGCCTTTGGTAAGTCTCGATCAATCGATCGCAGAGCTAAGCGATCGCTTACAAGAACTGCGATCGCAGCAGAGATTGGCTGAGTCTGAATCAAAATTTTATAGTGAATGGAATTATGCAGAGTATGGAGATTGTTATTGATGACTACCATAACCGAAGTTGCTAAAAGCAACATATTATATACCATCGGTGAGCCTTACTCTCACAGTTTAGAGAACGTTGCTCCCATGCACTCATCGCACCTATCGCCCTTAAAAGAATGTTTATCCCATGCTACTAAAATTGCCGATTATTGTGCAATGAACGCTGCTGCTATCGACATACATGGCGCTTTCCCTGTTCAAGAATTTGAGCAGATTGCAAAAGCAGGACTCCTTGCAGTTCCATTAATACCTGAGTTTGGTGGTCTTGGCTTGGGAATTGATGCGAGTCTCACCCATGAAATGTTGCTAATTCTCAAAAAGATTGGCTGGGGCAACTTAGCCGTAGGACGGATTTTTGAAGGACATGTTAACGCACTTCAGATCATTCAAACATTTGGAACGCGATCGCAGATCGCACATTATGCCAGTGAAGCCCGCGATCGCCATAAAATTTTTGGGGTTTGGAATGCTGAAGCTAATGATGGTGTTAAAGTCATTCCCTTAGACAACGGAAGATATCAACTTCAGGGCAGCAAAACCTTTTGTTCAGGTGCGGGCTATGTAGAGCGTCCTTTTGTTAATGGAGCTTTACCAGAAGGCGGTTGGCAAATGTGCATAGTACCAATGGAGCAAGTTAAAACGAATAGCGATTCAAGCTGGTGGATGCCTTCTGGAATGAAGGCGACAGCAAGCTATAAAATTGACTTCAGCAATGTTGAGTTAGATACAGAATCGATAATTGCTCAGCCAGAAGATTACAATCGACAGCCTTGGCTATCGGCTGGCGCAATTCGCTTTACAGCAGTTCAACTTGGTGGAGCAGAAGCATTATTTGACGCAACTCGTCAGTACCTCCATAGTCTAAATCGTACTAATGATCCCTACCAAGAAGCCAGAATCGGGCAAATGGCGATCGCGATCGAAAGTGGTAATCTCTGGCTGAAAGGAGCGGCAGATCTAATTGCTGACTATGCACCTACCTTTGGAGGAGATTGCCATCAACAAAATCCAAATAGCGATCGCATTGATCGCCTAGTTATATATGTCAATATGGCAAGAACAGCGATCGAGCAAATTTGTATGGATGTCATTCAGCTATGCGAACGTTCTGTTGGCACTCGTGGACTCTTACCTCCTTATCCAATGGAAAGAATCATTCGAGATTTAAGCCTCTACTTACGCCAACCCAGCTTTGACGCTACCCTTCAGTCCGTTGGCAAATATGCATTAGCTCATCCTCAACCCCGTTCTATAATTTAATCTTTAATTAATCTAATTATGAACAGTTTGATTGCTGATTGTTCGCCCTTAACTCGACCTTTGGACTTACCGCTTTACTCCATTGATAAAATTGTCAATGAGATTGATTGTGAGTCTATCTTAGTTGTTGCGCCTCATCCTGATGATGAAACATTGGGGTGCGGTGGTGCGATCGCCTTACTTAGATCACGAGGTTATACCGTAAAGATATTAGTCGTGAGCGATGGTACACAATCTCATCCTGACTCAATTAAATATCCTGCGCCCCGTCTTAGGAATTTACGAGAAACAGAAACTATAGGTGCGATGGATTTACTTGGTGTGGAGCCTAATTACATTACCTTTTTACAGTTACCTGATGGTGCAGTTCCTAAAATTAGAGAGGCAGATTTTCAAACAGCCCTGAATCGATTTTGCACCTACTTAGAGTTAGCAAATCCTAAAATTGTTTTTGCTCCATCTCGATCCGACCCACATCCAGACCACCGCGCAACTTGGCAACTCCTTTGTACAGCGTTAAAGCAAGCAGAAGTTGATTCTAGAGTTATTGAGTATCCAATTTGGGATTGGGATACAAAACAGCGAAAGTTATTGAATCAAGATTTTAATCATGCTTGGCGCTTAGATATTACTGAAGTTTTAACTTTGAAACAACAGGCGATAAATGCTTATCGTTCTCAAACAACTAATCTGATTGATGACGACCCAAAAGGATTTCGACTTACCGCCGAAATGCTGGAAAACTTTGCTCAGCCTTGGGAAATTTATTTGGAAGCGAACTATTAAACTTATGACTTCATCTCAATCATTACCCGCAAGCTATTTTGAGGCTATTTATCAAAGCGATCGCGATCCGTGGAAATTTGAAACAAGTGAATATGAAACCAAGAAATATGCTGCAACGATCGCGGCTCTGCCTAAATCTCGATATAATTCTGCTCTAGAGATTGGTGGCTCGATTGGCGTTTTAACGGAGATGCTTGCTCAACGCTGCAACTCGATTTTGTCAATTGATGTATCTAAGCTAGCTCAAGATCAAGCAATGCAGCGCTGCCATAAGCTTGAACAGGTTCAGTTCAAACTTATGAATTTTCCGCATGAATATCCAGAAAAAAAATTCGATCTTATTTTAGTATCTGAGGTTGGGTACTACTGGTGTCGCAAAGATTTAAAAATTGCACAGCGACGGATTTTTGAACTTCTTGAGCCAAACGGACATCTGCTCCTAGTTCATTGGTTACCAGTCTCTCCTGATTATCCGCTTACTGGGGATGAAGTACACGATTCTTTTATAGAATGTGTTCCCATAGACGTTCAACCTTTACAAAGTCAACGGAATGAAAACTATCGTTTAGATCTCTTTGAGCGTGTCTAATTCACACAAATCCGTAATAATGGATGTGCAAAATTTTACAAATAAAATGCTTGTTTTGTAATTCGCTAAATCCTATTTACCATACGCTTGCTTTAGTTCATTAATGTCAATCTTTCGCACAAGTTAAGTCAATTTAATTTACAAGTCTAAGAATTCTTTGCAGTTAAGGTGATCGCGTAGGCGATTATCAGTCCTAATGATGCCGAGAGGATAGCCATAAAAGTAAGAGCCATGCCAGTTACTCGATACCTATAATTTTCTTTAGCTTGACTAACACCGAAAGCATGAGTAATACCAAATCACTATGTAAAACCAACAGATCAGGCAGTTTCAAAAAAACTCAGATAAAGATAATCGTTGGTAAAATGAAAATTTGATCTGTTGCCCTGCTTTTGTGATTTGGTATAACTCGTCCTATAACAAAAGTGATACAAAGAAGATGAATCCATAGCTTTGATATGGAATAAGTTTCTAGAAAATAGATCAATATTAATGACAGAGGGACATATTCGGCAAAGTTTGCATGAACTCTAGCGACTCTAGCAAGAAGAGGCTAATCGCCATCCCCGATCCCTACCTGTAATTTCCTGCTAAACAAGATAGTGCGAGCACTAATTGCTACGAATATAAAACCAAGGATTACTGCATATGTAGAAGTTACAAACATAAATTTTTTAAGAGGTTTTATTGATATGCATTGATTACTTTAGTAAAGTAAAAATATAAAATGTATGTCAAGTAGCTAAATTCAACTAATCTAGTCTTAATATACCCATCGACAAATGCATAGGAAAAATATAAAACTAAGAAGTGAAAAAAGGCGCGAAGTGTCTTTAACTAGCTAGTTTGATCAGTGAGATTAGTAAAAGAAAAAACTTATGTTTGGACATGACATCATCGTTATCGGCACTTCAGCAGGCGGACTAAAAGCACTAGGCGCGATCTTGGGTGCATTGCCCTCTGACATAGACGCTACCGTTTTCATTGTGCAGCATCTTGCAGCTGATAAACCCAGCATTTTACCTAAAATTCTTACAGACATAAGCTCTCTCCTAGCATCCCATCCATCCGATGAAGAATTAATTGAAAAAGGGCGAATCTATGTCGCACCGCCTGATTATCATTTGTTAGTCAATAAAGGCTCGATGCGAGTAGTGCGTGGACCTCAAGAAAACCGATTTCGACCCGCGATCGATGCTTTATTTCGTTCAGCCGCCCGTGCTTATGGCTCAAGGGTAGTAGGAGTGGTACTTACTGGCTATTTAGATGATGGCACAGTGGGTTTACAAGCCGTTAAAAAATGCGGCGGAGTAGCGATCGTTCAAGACCCAGACGAAGCAGAGTATCCTAGCATGGCAAAGAGCGCTTTGCAATATGTGAAAGTCGATTACTGCTTAGCACTTGCCAAAATTTCAGATTTGCTAGTCCGTTTGTCCAAAGAACCCGCATCAACTGAGGCATATCCTGTGACCAAAGAGATTGAAGCTGAGTCTAAAATTGCAGAACAGCAAATGAATACTCAGGAGTTCTTAAAAAATGTAGAATCAATTGGAACTCGGACAACTTATACTTGCCCTGAATGTAACGGTAGTATTTGGCAAATTGGCAAAACAGAACCACTGATGCGGTTTCGCTGTCACATAGGTCACTCTTATACAGCTAATGTTTTCCTTGCAGAGCAAACTCAAAATCTCGAAAATTCATTGTGGTCGGCTGTGCGGGTAATGGAAGAAAAAGTAACATTTTTACGTCACTTGTCGGAGCAGATGAAAAATTATAATTTGGCAACAACGGCAACAAAATATGAAGATAATGCAAAGAATATGGATAAGGAAGTGACAACTATTCGGGAATTGATCCTGCATGGATTTGCTACGAAACGATCTATTGATGACGCTGAGGAAGAGTAACTAAATTAGTTTGAGGCTGATTCTTAATTTTCTAAGTCAGTGTGATATAAAATTTTAGCGATCGCATAGCCTACTGACTTACAATTTGCCCTGCTTGCTCAATAATCCTAGTCAAGTATTAAGGATTACGCCTTTTTGATAGAGTTCTGTAAGCTCACGCAAAAAGTTAAGACTTTGTCTGCCCGTCATAGAGATTGGGGAAAAAGTCTCTGAACTTGAATATTTCAAAATAATATTACGCACTTCAGCATGATTACCTAGCTGCACAACTTTCATCGACCATGCCCCAAAGTCACGGCAATCTATTTCAGAAAAATCAATCAACTCTGCATTAACATGACGTTTATCTACCAGAATGCGATTATAAGTTTGGCTAACTACCCGCCGACTACCTTCTAACACTTGCAAAAACATAGAATCACCGAAACTCAGCATTCCTGTAATTCCTACTTTGTTGTTATTGCGTTCAGACTTTCCCAAAATATCAACTAAATCGGGATATTCCAGACCAGAAATAGCCTGACTGACATAAATTAAGCGATATAAAGCCATTAGTTGATTCGTTTATATAGGGCTAATAATGATCATAGATGATTTAGAATTGATGACGATCTTTATTGCATATTCAATTTCGATTATTACAGCGATCACGTAAAGAATATCAGCAACGGAACGTTATCCCAATGACTGCTAAATCTAAAAGCATTAAAAAACGTCTAAATTACTGATTTTTTCTTGTTTCGCTAAGTGACAACTAAGAGGAATATAAGCTATCTAGAGAAATCTATCTAACTCGTTATATAGCGTTTTGCGCTCTCACTAAAATCATTAAAATGTTTTGCAAAGCAAAACATTTTAATGATTTTTTGTACACTCGAAATCATGATGTGAAAGGAAGAGACATATGGGAAACTCGGAACATCTTGCAATTCTCAAACAAGGCGTAGCTAGCTGGAACAAATGGCGGTTAGATAATCCAGAGATTGTTCCTAATTTGAGCGGTGCTAACTTGAGACGTGCTAATCTTCGCGAAGCAGACTTAAATGGAGTTAATTTACGTTGGGCAAATCTAAGTAATGCAAACTTATTAGGTGCGAATCTAAGTCGTTCTGACTTAGTAAAAGCAAACTTGCGAGAGTCAGATTTGTATAAAGCAAATTTGAAAGACGCTGAAGTAAGTGGAGCTTATTTGAGTAAGGCACATTTACGAGAAGCTTTTTTGCAAAGATGCGACCTGAGTTTAGCAAATTTGTATGGAGCAGATCTAACTGAGGCTTATTTTAATGGAGCTAATTTAAGCGGAGCAGACTTGGATGGAAGCGATTTGAGCAATGCAAATTTGAGTGAGACGAATTTAAGTAATGCAATTTTAAGTAATGCAAATATGACAAATGCCGATCTACGTCATAGCGATTTGACAAATACTAATTTAGAATTTACTAATTTAAGTAATGCTGATTTATCAGACACTAAGCTTTGTATGGCAAATTTAAGCAATGCTAATTTACAAGAATGTGATTTTAGCAATGCAGATATTAATCAATCTAATCTCAGTCACGCTAACTTAGTTGATGCAATTCTAAGCAATGCCAATTTAAGTAATGCTAATTTAAGCCACGCAAATTTAAAAAATGCTGTTCTTAGTAACGCAATTCTTAGCAATGCAGATTTGAGCAATAGTAACTTAGAAAATACTATTTTAAGTGACGCAGTTTTAAGTAATGCTAATTTGAGTGGCGCCACTATGACGGGAGCGCAACTAACTTCTGCAAAGTTAGTTGCTGCTTTTTTGATCGGAGCTAATTTAGTCAACACCGATTTGCGACTTGCAAATCTAAATGCAGTTAATTTGTAAGAAGAAAACTTTGGTTGAATAATTTTGCCCTATATACAATAAAAAAGCCTCTCCCTAAGGAGAGGCTTTTTTATTCAGAAATCAAACTCTCAGATTAACCATTAATAGCAGGAGCGCTCATGGCTACAGGAGCTACATCAACAGCAGCCAAATCGAGAGGGAAGTTGTGAGCGTTGCG
>JBBRMK010000071.1:0-25788 GCA_038230875.1 Pseudanabaenales cyanobacterium | reverse complement strand
GAGTACAGATTATTAAAACTCAACATCAGGAGCATCTTTTACTCTTGACAGCGCATCATATTGTCTGTGATGGCTGGTCTTGGGGAGTACTAATGACTGATCTTGGCAAATTATATTCAGCCTTAAAAAATGGAGAAATGCCTGATTTAGATGCGCCAGAACGTTTTAGTGAATATGCTATTGCTCAGCAAGAATCTCAAGGTGGGGAAGAAGAGATTGCTACGGAAGCTTACTGGCTAAAACAATTTTCAGATTCTATTCCTGTTTTAGATTTTCCTACTGATCGCTCTCGTCCAGCAGTCCGTACATTCAATGCTGCTCGCGAAGATTGGGATTTAGATGCATCTTTGGTTAGTAAATTAAAGCAATTGGGAAGTAAGCTAGGATGTAGTTTTACGACGACATTGCTGACTAGTTTTGAGGTGTTTCTCCATCGTTTGACTGGAAGCGATGACATCGTTGTTGGAGTTCCAGCTGCAGGGCAGGCTGCTACTGGCAACTATCAGTTAGTAAGTCATTGCGTTAACTTGTTGCCATTAAGGAGTTTAGTTGATGGAGCGCAATCTTTCAGTGATTACTTGCAACTCCGACGACCAATTATTTTGGATGCATACGATCATCAGCAGTTTACTTTCGGCAGCTTAGTAGAAAAGTTGGCAATCCCCCGTGATAACAGCCGAATTCCACTAGTTCCAATTACGTTTAATCTCGATCAAGGTTTAGACAGCGATCGCCTATTGTTTGAAGATTTAAAAGTAGAATTTACGACTAATCCCCGTAGTTATGAAAACTTTGAAATGTTTATTAACGCAACAGAGTTGCGTGGTCGAGTCACTTTAGAATGTCAGTACAACACTAACTTGTTTGATGCAGTAACGATCCGTCGTCGCTTAGCAGAGTTTGAGACTCTTTTAGCGGGTATTGTTGCAGCTCCTAACACAACTATTGATCGCTTACCGCTTTTACCAGAAGCTGAACAGCAGTTACTTACAGCGTGGAACCAAACCCAAACAGATTATCCCCGTAATTCTTCAGTTCAACAGATGTTTGAATCACAGGTAGCCAAAACTCCAGATGCGATCGCGCTAATTTTTGAGGCTGAGCAAATCACTTATCAGGAGTTGAATTGTCGAGCTAACCAGCTTGCCCACTACTTGACAGGTTTAGGAGTCAGCGCTAATAGCCTCGTCGGAATTTTCGTTGAGCGATCGCTAGAAACTGTTATTGGGCTTCTCGGCATTCTCAAGGCTGGAGGTGCATATGTACCTTTAGATCCCAGTTATCCTCCAGAGCGGTTAGCATTTATGGTGACAGATACTCAGGCGTCTGTCCTGCTTACACAGCAAAGATTACTGGAAAAACTTCCCCCTAGCAATGCTCAAGTTGTTTGCTTAGATTCAGATTGGCAAGCGATCGCATTAGGAAGTCAAGCAAATCCGATCTGTAATGTTTCCCCATCGAATTTAGCCTATGTAATCTATACATCTGGATCGACTGGAACTCCCAAGGGCGTAAGTGTTGTCCATCGAGGCGTAGTAAGACTTGTCAAGAGTTCCAACTATGCAAATTTCAATTCCAGTCAGATTTTTCTACAACTTGCACCTCTTGCCTTTGATGCTTCAACATTTGAGATTTGGGGCGCATTGCTAAATGGTGCTCGATTAGTCTTGTTCCCTTCTGACAAACCTTCGCTAGGAGAATTAGGAGATGTTATTGAACGCTATAAAGTCACCACGATCTGGCTTACAGCAGGGCTATTTCACTTAATGGTGGATGAGCAGATTGAATCTTTACGCCCATTGCAACAATTGTTGGCAGGTGGTGATGTCCTCTCAGTAGCCCATGTGCAGCGTTTTCGTAAAGAGTTACCCAACTGCCAATTGATTAATGGATATGGACCAACCGAAAGTACAACTTTTACCTGCTGCTACAACATTGAAGAAGTAGATAATTTAGGAAGCTCTGTGCCGATTGGTCGCCCTATTGCCAATACACGAGTTTATATATTGAATTCCCAATTACAGCCTATGCCAATCGGCACGATTGGTGAAATATATATTGGTGGAGATGGGTTAGCCTCAGGCTATTTTAATCGATCTGAGTTAACAGACGAGAGATTTGTGCCCAGTCCCTTTAGTGATCAACTTAGCGATCAATTAGGTGCAAAACTTTATAAAACTGGAGACTTAGCTCGCTATTGCCCAGATGGTAATATCGAGTTTCTTGGACGCATTGATAACCAAGTGAAAGTTCGAGGATTTCGGATTGAATTAGGTGAAATTGAAGCAGTTCTCAGCCAATATCCGACTATCCAAAAATCAGTAGTCATCCTTCGAGAAGACATCCCTGCTGATAAACGTATAGTTGCCTATTTTGAGCCAATGATAGGGCACGAACCTAACACAACTGAGTTGCGTAGCTTTTTCAAGCAAAAACTACCCGATTACATGGTTCCAAATGCTTTTGTATCTTTAGAATCTTTGCCTTTATCTCCGAATGGGAAAATTGATCGCAAGAAGTTACCATCTCCAGATGGAACACATCTTAATCTTCAAGCAAGCTATGTTCCGCCACGAAATTCCACGGAGCAGCAGGTTGCTGATATTTGGACTCAGGTACTCAATATAGAAAAAATTGGTATCCATGATAATTTCTTTGAGTTAGGTGGACATTCGTTATTGGCAACTCAAATAATTGCGAGACTAAGAAAAATATTTACAGTGGAATTGTCGCTACGTACTTTTTTTGAAGCCTCTACGATAGCCGATTTGAGTGAGAGAGTTATGACATTAATATGGGCAAGACAAAGTATACAAGTCGCTCAAGACAATCTATCGGATCTATATGAGGAAGGAGAACTATGAAGACACTTGATACATTGTTGTTTGATTTGAGTCAAAAAGATGTGCATCTCTGGATGGATGGAGATCGCTTACGTTATCGTGCAGCCAAAAATGCAGTCACAACCGAATTGTTAGCCGATATCAAAAGTCGCAAAGCAGAAATCATTCAGTTTCTGAAACAGGTTAATGAAAGCAACAATTCAAAGCTGCCTCCAATCCTCAGAATCGATCGCAATGGATCCTTACCTCTATCATTTGCTCAGCAGCGTCTTTGGTATCTGCAACAGTTTGAGCCAAACAGCTCTTCTAATAATCTCCCTGTTGTCGTTCGGTTTAATGGGAATCTCAATATCTCAATACTAGAAAAGAGCCTGCAAGCTTTAGTAGCTCGACATGAAGTATTGCGAACTCGATTCCCCGCCTTAAACGATCAACCTACGCTGGTGATTACCGATGATGTCGATCTGACCTTGTCCGTAATCGATCTACGAAAAGTCCATAAAGATCGCAGAGATGAAGAAGCACTACGATTAGCAACTGAAGAAGCTCGTCGCCCTTTTGACTTAGCAAAAAGCCCGATATTTCGGACTCTTCTTCTACGGTTAAACGATGATGAATATCTTCTAGTTTGGAATATGCATTCTATCATTTGTGATGGTGCTTCTTCCGATGTTTTCTATCAGGATCTTACAACAATTTATACTGCTTTTATTAATGGTATACCTTCACCTTTAAAAGAGTTGCCAATTCAATATGTTGACTTTGCTCATTGGCAGCGTCAATGGCTTCAAGGCGAGGTTTTGGAGTCCAAGATCAACTACTGGAAGCAGAAATTAGATAGGTCTTTATCAGTCATTTCTTTACCTACAGATTACCCGCGTCCTTTGGGAGTTCAGACTTATCGTGGCGATCGCAAAGCCAAAATGTTGTCCAAATCTCTCAATGATAGCCTCAATAGATTAAGCCAAAAGTTGGATGGGACGCTATTTATGTTACTGATTGCTGCATTTGAGATCCTTCTGCATCGATATTCACAAGAGGACGATATTGTGATTAGCTTTGCCAGTGCAGTTCGGGGAGAAGTTGAAACCGAAGGAGTCATTGGCTTCTTTTCAAACACTTTAATTCAGTGCGTTAATTTTGACGGTAATCCAACCTTCAGAGAATTTTTTAATCGAGTTCGTGAAGCTTCTTTAGAAGCAAATGCACATCAAGATTTACCCTTTGAAAAACTGGTGGAAGAATTACGACCAGAACTAATCCATAGCCGATCGCCTTTATTTCAAACAAAATTTGCGCTTAATCCTCCTTGGTCAAAAGGGCGTGGCATGGCATCTGTGAAACTTCCAGATCTGACTATTACTTCGCTATTTGGTTACATACACCAAGGCAAAACTAAGTACGACTTGATCTTAGTCATGCGAGAACAGGAAGAAGGGCTAGGGATGGTATTTGATTACAATGCTGAATTATTTGATTCTAGTACCATTACTAGAATGTTGGGACATTTTGAGAATCTTCTTGAAAGAATTATCGCAGATCCCGATCAAAAAGTATCTGAATTACCTCTTTTAACAGTTTCCGAACAACAGAATTTTTTGCATGAATGGAATAACAACAAAGCTCCAATCCCAGCAACTTTTATTCATCAATTGTTTGAAGCTCAGGTAGAGAAAAATCCCGATGCGATCGCAGTTGTCAGCAAAGACGAACATCTGACTTATCGAGAACTAAATAATCGAGCTAATCAACTAGCCCACTATCTTCAATCTCAGGGAGTAGTCACAGAAACTCTAGTCGCAATATGTGTAGAGAAATCGCCGCAAATGTTGGTTAGTATGCTCGGAGTCCTTAAGGCTGGCGGAGCCTATATACCTCTAGTTCCTAGCTACTGCGAAGAACGTCGATTATATAAACTGCGGAATGCTCAAGTTCCATTAATTTTGACACAAACTAATTTGCTTCCTAAGCTTTGTGGCTATGACGCTCAGATGGTATGTATAGATGATGAATGGACTGCGATCGCCCAGCATAGTCAAGATAATCCATCAAGTTCTGTGTCATCTAAGAACTTGGCATATGTCATTTATACGTCAGGTTCTACAGGGCAACCTAAAGGCGTAACCATTTCGCATCGGAGCCTAGTCAATCATAGTTTAGCGGTTAGCGAGGAGTACGCACTAAATAATCAGGATCGTGTTTTACAGTTCTCTAATGTCGGTTTTGATGTAGCAGTTGAAGAGATCTTCCCTACTTTATTAAATGGTAGTACGTTAGTTTTACCTCCACCTGAAATTTATACCTCGATTGTTCATTTTCTTGAGAATCTTCACCAACAATCAATTACAGTAATTAATTTGCCAACAGCTTTTTGGCATGAACTTGTTCATGAGATATCCATCTTGCAAAAACCACTACCTCAGAATCTCCGTTTAGTGATTGTAGGAGGAGAGAAAGTCTCTAAATCAACCTACCAGAAATGGATATCTTTAGTAGGTTCTTTTCCTAGATGGCTCAATGCCTATGGTCCGACCGAAGCCACTATAACAGCTACGATTTACGATCCTCTTAAATCGCCAGAAGTTCTACATCCTGATGCTGAAGTTCCCATTGGCAAGGCAATCTCGAATTTTCAAACTTACATCCTAGATCGCAACTTACAACCTTCTCCGATTGGAATTGCTGGAGAATTGTACATTGGCGGAGTTGGTTTGAGTCAGGGTTATTTAAATCATCCAGAGCTTACCGCACAGAAATTCATCCGTAATCCTTTCTCCAGTAATTTGGAAGATTGTCTTTACAGTACAGGTGACGAAGCTCGCTATTTACCCGATGGTAATATAGAGTTTATTGGTCGATTGGACTTCCAAATTAAAATTCGTGGATTTCGGATTGAACCAATCGAGATTGAAACCCAACTAGAGAGGCATCCTGCCATTAGACAAGCTGTGATCCTATGCAAAGATTCACACATTCGCGGAAAATTTCTCGTTGCCTATTTAAGTGCTGAACATGCTCAGATTATTGATATTGACTCAGTAAGAGAATTTTTGCAGCAAAAATTACCTATTTACATGCTCCCAACTAGTTTTATTGTCTTGGAAACATTACCGCTAACCCCCAATGTCAAGGTGGATCGTCTCGCTTTACTAGCTTTAGATATAGAAAAACGATTCGACGAAGAAGTGATTTCTCCTCGTGATGAGTTTGAGCAAAAATTAGCAACTATATGGCAAAAGCTTTTAGGAATTGATAGAGTGAGTATCCATGCCAACTTTTTTGAGTTGGGAGGGAATTCTCTACTTTCTGTTCGGCTAGTGACAGAAATTGAAGAAATCTTTAATTATCGGTTTCCACTTTCGTCATTCTTTCAGATGGGAACAATCGCAGAAATTGCTCAACGGATGCGTGAAAAGTCATCAGACAGCGAATCCGTTGAAGATTTGATTCTAGGGCTTAGCCTTGAAGATTACAGAGCTTTACTATCTCATAGCGCTGGTAAGACTGGGTTACGCATTGGCAAGCGAGGTTTGATTATTAATATTGCACCAGAAATCCAAACTTTGTCCCAACCATTTATATGGATTGGGGAAGTCAAAGCTGGAAAAAAACTTAAGCTTCAACAGCCTTTATATGTTATGCCTGGAGCTAGCCTATCGTTATCAATGAATTCTCATACAAACTATATTTCTCTGATTGCAGCTGTGTTAGTAGATGAATTAATTAGCGTCCATCCTTCTAACTCATATTTATTAGGCGGGTGGTGTTACAACGGTTTAGTTGCCCTAGAAATGGCTCAGCAGCTTCACAAACTGGGTAAAAAAGTAGATCTTCTTACTCTGCTTGATGTTACGGGAGGATCGAAAATTCATAGGTCATTAGAGCGTTTCAACCATTATTTAGGCACTATCAGATTTCACTTATTCAATTTTTCAAAGCTATCTTTTAATCAGAAATATTATTACCTTGTTAGTAGAATTAATAAGTTTTTTGGAAGAAAAATGTCTAAAGCCAATATTGCTAAAGTTAATAAGGCTAAAGCAGTTAACGATAACCCTGAGATTAATCAAGAGATTAATCAAATTATCGATTTGCTTATAAAACCTGTCCTAGAGTATCCTCGTAAACCGTACCTAGGGAATATATTATTAGTTGATGCTTCTGAACAGATTGTTCATGGGCAAAATGATGTGAAGCATTTCAATATAGCTTGGTTATTTCCTTACAATGGTTTTGGCAACTTGCTTAGGGGCAAAGTTTTTGTTTCCAAGCTCAAGTGCGATCATCTTGAATTGGTGGAAGATCCTTATTGTGGTGAAGTTGGTAAAATTATTCAGCGAACAACCGCAAGTTTGCTATTGCAAACTTGCAATAATAATGAGTGTGATCAAGAAGTCACCATCTGACAGTTTTTAATTTCTACTGCCACATCCAGAGAGGCATTCCACTAGATTCAGCTTCAAATTGCAAACGCGCGATCGCAGTCTCAGACCCACTAGG
Source organism: Pseudanabaenales cyanobacterium (assembly GCA_038230875.1). Taxonomy (GTDB): domain Bacteria; phylum Cyanobacteriota; class Cyanobacteriia; order Pseudanabaenales; family Pseudanabaenaceae; genus Pseudanabaena. Next base: position 18,445 of record JBBRMK010000071.1, on the reverse strand, counting down.
CAAGAATCTACTAGCAAAAGATTTTGGCGGCTTGATTGTAAAAACTTTAGTATTTTTAGGATCGAGTCCAACCAGCTCAGCTGCGTATATTCTGGCATCTTCTTCAGTGCCAATGCGATCAACTAAACCAAGCGTAAGTGCTTGTTCGCCTGTAAATACGCGTCCATCTGCAAATGATCGCACTGTGGCAGGGCTAAGTTTGCGCCCTTCAGCAACGGTTTCCACAAATTGGTTATAGCTACTGTCGATTAGTGATTGTAAGATCACCCTTTCTTCAGGTGTGATTTCGCGATCAAAAGAGAGAATATCTTTGTAAGCGCCAGATTTAATCACTTTAAAAGAAACGCCAATTTTATCAAGTAATTTTTCAATATTGTTACCGCGCAAAATTACGCCGATGCTGCCTGTGATAGTGCCAGCGTTTGACACGATATAATCTGCCCCAACGCCAATGTATACGCCCCCACTTGCCGAAATATTGCCAAAACTGGCGACTACTTTTACTTTTTCGCGTAGTCGTTTGAGAGCCGCATAAATTTCTTGAGAGTCGCCAACTGTGCCACCAGGGCTGTCAATACGGAGTAACAAGGCGGGGAATTTTTGTTCTTCAACAAATTCAAGAGCTTCAAGAACTCGAGTTCTTGTACCTGACCCGATCGCTCCTGTAATTTCAATACGTGCGATTTTTTTGCGAAATTTACGTTTGAGAAAGCCGAACATTAAGTTATGAGTTTTAATTCTAGATTAACTTTTACTATCTTAGTCGCATAGTTGTAATGATTGAGTATCCTTGATCTTTAAAGATAGTAGGGAATGGTACGAGGCGTGCTCCTCTATTTTTTGACCTGAAAAGCGTTATCCTGATTATATCTAAGCTAAACATTTCGCAATATATTAACACTCCAAATGCATGAGACGGACTTTCGTAGCAGCCTTCAACCAGAGGGCGATCGCCGCAGACTCAAAACGATCATGGCGCTGACCATTGTCTATGGATTAACGATTGGGCTTCATTTTGCCCCTTGGAGTCAATGGGTATTGTTAGGGTTATTTAGTATTCAAGCTTTGCGATTGATTTTTGCGCCATCACTACCAGCGATTATTTTCAATCCTGAACAAGAGTTACCATTTTTCTCGCTACTCGCCTCAGCCAAAAACGAAGAAGCAGTGATTGCTAACTTAGTCAAAAATTTATGTCAGTTAGACTATCCAAGTGATCGCCTTGAGGTCTGGATTATTGATGACAATAGCAGCGATCGTACACCTGAAGTGCTTGCTCTACTTAAACAAAAATATCCACAACTAAAAACTTTGCGCCGCGAAACTGGCGCTCAAGGAGGCAAGTCTGGTGCATTAAATCAAGTTTTAGGATTAACTAAAGGCGATATTGTTGGCGTGTTTGATGCTGATGCTCAGGTTCCATCTGATGTGTTGAGATCGCTAAGTCAAGTATTTCAACAACCAAAAATTGGTGCAGTTCAATTACGAAAAGCGATCGCCAATGCCTCAGAAAATTGGTGGACTTTGGGACAGTCGTGCGAAATGGCACTAGATTTATTTTTACAAGATTTACGGATTCGAGTTGGGGGAACAGGCGAATTGCGTGGTAATGGTCAATTTGTGCGCCGCACTGCACTAGAAGATTGCGGTGGATGGAATGAACAAACAATTACCGATGATCTCGATCTCACTATTCGGCTGCACTTGTGCCAATGGGATATAGCTTGCCTAAACTTTCCTGCGGTGCAAGAAGAAGGAGTCGTCAACTTCAAACAGTTATGGCATCAACGCAATCGCTGGGCGGAGGGTGGATTTCAGCGCTATCTCGACTACTGGAATTTACTGCTAAGCGGTAAAATGGGATTTCTCAAAACCTTTGATGCTTCGCTGTTTTATATCAATCAATATTTGCTTACAGTGGCGTTTATTCCTGATACGATCGCGGCGATAGTCCTGCAACATAATCCAATGTTGCCACCCATTGCCGGGTTTTCCCTTGCACTATCTTCAGTGACAATGGCTTTTGGTCTAAAGCGAGCCTATCAGGTGTCATGGCGATTGGCGATCTGGCAAACAGTTTCGGGGATGATTTATATGTTGCATTGGATTCCTGTGATTACTAGCGTAACTCTGCGAATGTGTATCCTGCCTAAACGCTTGAAATGGGTTAAAACTCAGCATCTAGGTGCTGGGGATAGCATATTAGAAGAAATGGGGCTTACTTAAATAGGAAGGAAACGTTTCGCAACACCTCTCCTAAATACTCCCTTCCCAGAGAAAGATTAGATGTTGCGTTGCGGCGCGGAGCGCCGCTAATTCTTGGTTTTTAATGTCTATTTTTATACTGGGAAGGGAGTAGCATTAAAGAATAGCAATTAAAGAGATAGAAAATAATGCATGATTGGATCATAATTGGGGGTGGTATCACTGGCATATCACTGAGCTATGAACTGCAAAAGGTAGGGCTTTCAGTATTGCTAATTGAGCAACATGAAAAGCTTCAGGGTGCAAGTAGTTTGGGTTATGGTGGAATCTCATACTGGGCTGGAACAACTCCACTTACTCGCCAACTTTGTGAAGAGGGACTTGCTAGACAAAGAGAACTATCTGACGAATTAGGGATGGATACTGAGTTCCGTGAGTTAGATCTATTGTTGACATTTGAACCTGATGCTGATCTGCAAACAATTCTTGCCCAATATGCTAAGTGTGCGATCGCCCCAACTGTATTAGATTCTCAAGAGGCTAGCGATCGCGAACCTTTACTAAATGCGAAAGGAATCAGTGGTGCATTACTATTCCCTCATGCTCACATCAATCTAGATAGTTTTGTCAAAGCCCATAGTCAAGCTATGCAAAGTTTAGGTGGTGAAATTATTTATACTAAAGTTAACAAGTTATTAGTTTCAGATGATCGCATATTCGGTGTAGCAACTGAGCAGGGAGACTTTCATAGTTCTCAGGTTGTCGTTTGTGCGGGAGGGATCTCCCGCGCTCTTCTCAAAGCATCAGGTATTAATGCAAGAATTTATTTCACCCATGCGGAAGCGATCGATACAGAACCTGTTGAATTAGAACTACGCTCAATGGTGATGCCTGCAGATACTAAGAGATATCAGTTAGAAGCCGCAACTACAAATATTGATCAAGATTCTAAGTGGGATATTGCTGGACAGGAACTATTGTCGCCTTCGGTCGATGCTGGAGCGATTCAATTTAGTAATGGTTGCATCAGGTTTGGACAGCTTAGCCGAGTCTTGACTGACCCATATGCAGAGATTAATCCCATTCAAAGCGAAGCAGCAATTCGTGCATATGTGAGCAAGGTTTTACCAAAAATCGCAGAGCTAAAAGGTAAATGGCGGAATTGCCTTGTTGCTTTTAGTAATGACAACTTGCCATTAGTTGGATCATTGCAAGGTTATGAGAATCTACATTTATTTTCAGGATTCACTAGTCCAACTGTCTATGTACCAGCATTGTCTAAGCGTTTCGCTGCTCATGTCACAGGTAAAGCCGATAATATGATTCCTTTACTCTCTCCAAACCGATTTCTAAATTTTTACAGCAGTTGTTGATCAAACTCACTACGACAAGGGGCGCAGGGCAAAGCCCCGCAACGGTTTTTATATTAGCGATTTCTAAATTTTTACAGCAGTTGTTGATCAAACTTACTACGACAAGGGGCGCAGGGCGAAGCCCCGCAACGGGTTTTATATTATTGTTTTTGATAGGTTTGAAAGCAAATTGCTGTAAGTTTTCACTATTTTCGAATATTTAGATAGCGCTTCGTGCCAACCATCTACTAAACGCTAGGCTCATCAAGATCAACTATCTGTCCATTAAAGAACTCAGCCATATTTCTCACTACCATATCTTCCTCAGACATACCAACGTAGCCTTTAGTTGGAGTAGGCGCCACTTGTACAGGGTTATCAGATACAGGTTTATCAGCATTTATTAAGCGCTCTGAAATTGGAGACGGAACAGGTGAAGGAGTAGAAACTGTTTGGCTGATCGGATTTGGATAAGCTTTTGGTGGTGGAGCGATCGCAGGAGAAAGAGGCAGTGGAGCCGTAACAGGTGCTTGATTGGCAACAGCATCGGTTGCCACAAATTTAAACATTACCTTGATCGGACGCTGCAAAACTTTAGAACAAACTTCTTCTACTTCTTTGCGCTTCTGCACTGCAATATTTCGAGTCGTCTCATCACGCTTACCACCTAAGCCAATTTTGATGCTATTACTATCAATTTCTATAAAATGAGCTTGCATTTGCACAAAAATAGCTCTCGTTGGTGAGGGCAACATGGGTAATACACTTTGCCATAACTGATCGAGATCGTAACCAACTGAGGCAAAGTTATCTAAATCATCAACTTCTGACGAAATTGGAGTTTCCGCAATCTGAGCAGCAGCGATGAAAGTGGATGACGGTTTTGATATCGGTGCTATTTGAGGTTCGGAAATTGGAGGAGATGCGATCGCTTCTTGTTTTGGCAGTGATGAAACTTGGGAAACAGGGTTATTTTTAGGGGCTTGGGGAGTCAGTTGAGGAGTTACAAGTGGGTTAGTACGAGATGGAATAAATGGTTGTACTTGAGAAAGACTTGGAGATTGAGATATAGAATTGGCTTGGGCGATCGCATTCATTGCTGAAGGCAATAAACCCATAAGCGTAACTTCTAGCCAGAGACGCGGCTGAGTAGTGTTGCGAATTTGTAATTCTGCTGATCGCAAATGTTGTTGACCAAGCAAAATATTAGAGATTGGCAAACCTTGAGCCAATTGAATCAATCTTTCCCATCCAGAACTGGTCATCGCTACAAGGTCGCTGCGATCACTAGCTGTTTTAGCAATTAATAAGTCACGATATACATTTGCCAAATTTTGTAACACAATCAAAGGTTCGCGCCCGCGATCCATAATCCTACGCACATAATCAATTAACTGAGTGGAATGATCAGCCGCGATCGCCTCAATTAATGACAGCAAATCCTGCTCAGGCACAGAACCAACTAACTCCCATACTGCCTCAATCGTAATCTCTCCATCCAACAAACTCAATTGATCGAGCAAAGATTCTGCATCACGCAGCCCACCTTGAGCAATCTGAGAAACCAATGTAATTGCTTCAGTATGTATATTAATATTCTCATTCGAAGCGATCTTCCCTAAATGCTTCACCATCGCATCAAGCGGAATTCGCCGAAAGTCAAAACGTTGACAACGAGAAATAATCGTTGGCAATACTCGCTGCGGATCAGTTGTAGCAAGAATAAAAGTAACGCGATCGGGCGGCTCTTCTAAAGTCTTAAGCAATGCATTAAAAGCTGCGGTACTTAACATATGACAGTTATGTACTAGCAGTCCATTAGCAACAAAGTTATGATTATCTTCAACTTCAATGTCATAAACTGGTTCGTTACCAACGACTATTACAGATTCTACCCTCTCCAAATTTGTATTCCATGGATGGGATAGAGTATTGCTGTAAATCTGAAATCCACTTTCTACTGGCATTTGCTCCCATACAAATGTAATTGTAGATTTTATCTCCTCTTTTATAAAATTGGAGTTTAGCCATATATCCGATTGATTGCAGCCAAGATTCAATGAGTTGATTTTCTGACAATGAATATCCTTCTGTAGACAAGTGAATTGTTGGGCTTCCTTCTGGGGTGAGCATAAGTGCTCCATCATCCATATACCACCATGCCAAACCTTCAGGAGTAATTTGCCTAAGCCATTCCATAGAAATGTTCTTGGCGATTTTTTTGTGCTTAACCACGTTAAATACTGTATTGATTTGGGGATGACACATGGTGCTGCTACAGACCGACAGTTCTCCATAGCCCTCATTTTTGACAATACGGAAATTGGGGCGTAATTCTGATAATCTACTGATTTTATATTCCAACCATTCCTTTTGTTTATATCCGTGTGTCCATGCAATTCTTGGGAAGCGACTGTGTTTGTTTGGGTAGGTAATGGCAGCATCTCCCAACAATGTGCCGTAAATGATTCCAAGTACTTCGATTGAGATATTTCCCGCTGCTGCAATGTAATTTTCTGTACGGCGTTTCCAGATACCGTGATTCTTTCTGTAAGGATGTCGTTTCCAGTAGGACAAGATACTTTGTAATCCTCTACCGTTTTGAAGTAGGAATTGAGGGACTTCCAGTTTCTCTTCACATCCACAGGCGCAGGAGACAATATGTTCATCCCAGTTTTGATATTGCTTGCTTGTATCCATCCTGTTTCTGTCCGAATTAAATGATTACCTGTACATTGAATTGATCGCTGATTAGTTTTGATAATTAATGTGGGTTTTATTCCCCGATCTAACCAGCGTAAAACTTTTTTATATTCCCATTGCGAAGAGGCTTCGTTATAACTTAGGACTTGCTTACCTAACAACGATTGATCATCAAGACGCATCAAACCTATATTAGTTTGAACAAGTGTATCGCCCGTTAAACATTCGTCAATTATGTAAACCTTAAACCGAGCCTTAACTGGCGCAAACTGGGCGCGTTCGATTAACTCACGGATATTATCGACACCTGTATTACTTGCCGCGTCAATTTCGGTAATATCTAAAGCATTACCATTGGCGATGCTAAGGCATAGTTCACACTTGCCACAAGGATGGGGAGTTGGATTGTCAGAGCTTAGGCAATTGAGCGACTTTGCCATAATCCTAGCGCTCGATGTTTTGCCAGTTCCTCTTGCCCCCGTAAATAAATAAGCGGGTGCAATCCGCTTCATGTTTAGCGCATTTGATAGGGTATGCGCGATCGCCTCTTGCCCAACGAGGTCAGCAAAGATCTGGGGTCGATATTTATGATGTAGCGGCTCATAGCCCATATGGATATGATGACATTAAGCATTTCTGGTCAAATATAACACTCACCAGTATCGCTAAATAGATTAGGTTGTTATGTAAAGTGCTTAACGTCACCTATCCCCAACTATCTCAACAGGATGAAGTAACTAATGATTTTGAGATGATCCCGAAGAAACTGCTAAGAGATTACAAACAATTGCACCTCATTTTAAAAATTAGATGCAATATAGAATGGATATAGTGATTTTTCCTGATTTTAAAAAATGAGATGCTAATAAGCTCCCATAAATAGTTTCAAACCCACTTTACAGGAGCATTGCAATAGGGAAACCTAATCATGAAAAAGAATAATTTAATTTCAATTGTCGTTATTATTGGTCTAATTATTGCCGCTAGTATTTGGTACGGTCGCAACAATCAATTATTGCCTGTTGCCGCAGGTGATGAGGCTCTTTTGTATGACGGGCTGTTTAACACAATCTTGGCGATCGCTTTTGGATTTTTCCTCGTTGTTGAGGGAGTCTTGATATATTCGATCGTTAAGTTTCGTCGTCGTAAAGGCGATGACACTGACGGTCCTGCTATCCATGAAAATCTCAAACTTGAAATCGCTTGGACGGCAATCCCTACTCTAATTGTGATGTGGGTAGCGATCTATAGCTTTGATGTCTATACCGCTATGCAAGGCACGCAAGACATGAGTGGTATGGCTCACGGCGGAATGCATCAAACTGTTGCCCAAGCTGATAATAAAACTGGAAATAAAAAGAGCGGAATGCCTATAGCAAAAGCGACTCTTGCATCAGCTAATAGTGAAGGAGTGCTGATGGCAGGTACACTCCCTGCGGGGACGGGTGATGTAGTCAATATTGATGTCAGCGCCATGCAGTTTGCTTGGATTTTCAACTATCCTAACGAGATTGCGACGGCTGAACTCCATGTTCCTGTTGGCAAGAAAATACGCTTGAACATGACCGCTGTCGATGTTCTTCATGCCTTCTGGGTTCCTCAATTACGCATTAAACAAGATGTAATTCCTGGTCGTTCAACTTACCTCGAATTTACCCCTCGCGTTGTTGGTGAATATCCAGTAGTTTGTGCTGAGTTATGTGGGGCTTATCATGGTGGAATGCGAACCACGATGGTAATTGATACATCTGAAGACTATTCCAAATGGCTAAAAGAGCAGCAAGAAGTGGCAAGCAACGATCCTGAAGCGATCGTCGCATCTCGCTCAACTTCACAAATGTCTGAGCAAGAATATCTGGCTGGTAAATTGGCTCAGATTGGTGATGATCATCACATGATGCACATGAGTCATTAATACAAATAGCAATCATTTTAATAAACAATCTCTTATGACCCAAACACTCACACCAACTCAAAGTTCGGGCGTGATCGCAGAACCCCAAAAAACCCTTTGGTGGGAGTTCTTTACCTTTAGCGTCGATCACAAAATTATCGGGATTCAGTATCTCGTTACATCATTTGTTTTTTATATAATCGGAGGAGTGCTTGCTTCGATTGTCCGCGCTGAACTTGCAACCCCTGACTCTGATTTAATCGATCCCGCTTTTTATAACAGCGTGTTCACGATGCATGGCACGATAATGATCTTTTTATGGATCGTGCCTGCGGTGACAGGTGGTTTTGGTAACTACCTAGTACCTTTAATGATCGGTGCGCGCGACATGGCTTTTCCACGTTTAAATGCGATCGCCTTTTGGTTAACGATTCCTGCAGGATTGTTGCTAATGAGCAGCTTCTTTTTTGGACCAGCTTCTTCAGGTTGGACAGCCTATCCGCCGTTGAGCATCTTAACAAATGAACATCTCGGTCAAGCAGTGTGGATTCTTAGCATTCTGTTGGTGGGAACCTCATCAATTTTGGCAGGTGTGAATTTTTTGGTTACGATCTGGTCGATGCGGATGCCAGGCATGGATTTGTTTAGTATGCCGCTATTTTGCTGGGCGATGATGGCAACCTCAGTCCTCGTGATTTTGGCAACTCCTGTTTTAGCAGGAGCAATGGTGTTACTTGGTTTTGACCTTCTAATTGGGACAAACTTTTTTAACCCCACTGGCGGAGGCGATCCAGTTGTATATCAACACTTATTTTGGTTTTATTCGCATCCCGCAGTATACGTAATGGTTCTGCCTGTATTTGGGATCATTTCTGAGGTTTTGCCTCCTCATAGCCGTAAGCCGATTTTTGGATATAAAGCGATCGCCTATTCCAGCATGATGATCTGTGCATTAGGCTTGTTTGTATGGGCGCACCATATGTTTACCAGTGGTACACCTGACTGGTTACGTATCTTCTTTATGGTGGCAACTTTATTGGTTGCGGTTCCTACGGGCATTAAGGTATTTAGTTGGGTAGCCACGCTTTGGGGTGGCAAGTTACGCTTAGAAAGTCCTTTGTTATTTGCGATGGGCTTTATTTCTACATTTTTAATCGGTGGCTTGAGCGGCGTTATGCTTGGCTCGGCTCCAATTGACATTCATGTGCACGATACTTACTTCGTCGTTGCCCACTTCCATTACGTCCTATTTGGTGGCAGTGTATTTGGAATTTATTCAGGACTGTATCATTGGTTCCCTAAGATGACGGGCAGAATGTTGAACGAATTTTGGGGCAAAGTGCATTTTGTACTGACATTTATTGGAATGCATCTAACATTTGGTCCTATGCATATTCTTGGTTTACAAGGAATGCCTCGCCGAGTCGCTCAGTACGATCCCCAATTTGCCCCAATCAATGTGATTTGTACGATTGGAGCATTTATTCTCGCGATTTCCACCATTCCGTTCATAATCAATGCCGTTTATAGTTGGTTTAAGGGAGATCTTGCTCCTGCCAATCCTTGGAATGCTTTGACTATGGAATGGACAACTTCTTCACCACCAATTCCTCATAACTGGATTGGCAATCCTGTTTTAATCTCAGGTCCTTATGACTACGGTGAGGAATACAAGGAAACGATCAAAGAAGCTATTAACGAGGCGATCGCCACTACACCTTCTGCAACTTAGCGTCAAATTAGAATAGACAAAGATCTAAAACCCCTTGTCTATTCTATAAAAAGTTAATAACAAGGTGCATAAACGCCTTATATAAACGCTTCACATATATTGTCCATTTATCCAAACATTTACCTATGCAAGGATCGCTCGCTCCCGTTACTTCCCCGAATCAAGACGAAGTTATTCTTGACCATACTATCGAAGCTGGTCATGCAGAACATCCAGATTTAAGGGTTTTTGGATTAATTGTCTTCCTCGTTTCCGAAGGAATGCTGTTTTTTGGATTGTTTGCCGCTTATTTGACTTTTCGTTCAGTCGCCACATCTTGGCCGCCCGAAGGAACTCCCGAACTCGAACTTTTACTGCCAGGGATTAATACAATTATTCTGGTATCGAGTAGTTTCGTTATTCACCAAGCCGATCATGCGATTAAAGAAAACAAAGTAAAAGCTGCTCAGTTATGGTTTCTCGCCACCTTTATAATGGGTGCAATATTCATTGCTGGACAAATCTATGAATACCAGCATTTAGAGTTTGGGCTAACCACTAACTTGTTTGCCAGCACTTTTTATGTATTAACTGGCTTTCATGGATTGCACGTTATTATCGGCTTGTCACTGATTGCCACTGTGTTAGTGCGATCGCTAAAAGCAGGACATTACAGTAGCACCAGTCACTTTGGTATTGAAGCCGCGTCTGTATATTGGCACTTTGTCGATATTGTCTGGATCGTTTTATTTTTATTGCTCTATATTTTTTAAATATGAAAATAAAGGTAGCGTAAAGCGCTGCCTTTATTTTCATATTAGTAATCACTTTTAACTTGTTATGCTCGAAAATATTTTGCGCGGTGACTTCACCCATTTACAAAGTGACTTACAAAAAGCATCTAGTAAGTTAGAGTTTTGGTTATTAGCAGCGTGGGTAAGCTTAATAGCTATTAATCTCACCCTTGTTGGACGATTAGCAGAAAATATTGACGAAACGGCAATCCAGATATTGACTTGGACAGTTGCGATCTTATTGGTTATTCGCAATCGCCCAAATTTAAAATTTGAAACTACACCATCAGCGATCGCAGTTGGTTCTTTACTGATTATTTGGGTACTAACTAAAAGTCTATTAACCCGCCGAATTACGGATGTTTTGTTTATCTTGACACCGATCATGGCAACTATCGGAGTTGCCTTAATTGCTTCAGGCTGGAAAGGTTTAAGGCAATATTGGCAACCAATCCTACTTGCGGCAACCCTAGGCATACCGGTTGCTTTCTTATTTGCAGCGATCGAAAAAATAATTCCCGTAAATGTCTTTACTGCTCAGTTCGCAAATTCGGTACTCTGGTACGGAGGAGTAAAAGTAGCCCAACAGGGAATCACGATTGTTAGTCAATATGGTGCAGTAGAAGTCGCGAGAGGTTGTGCAGGACTGCCGCCAATTCTAATGCTTGTTCGTATTACCTTAATGTTTGTATTGGTTTTCCCTGTATCGCGCTTTCATAAGTGGATTTTGTTTCCCTCTGCAATCGCGATCGCATTTATTGTTAATTCTATACGTGTAGCCTTGCTGGTAATAATTTCTTTGCAGGCAGATTCATTTAAGTATTGGCATTCAGGAGATGGCTCCCAAATCTTTTCAGTTGTGGCTGTATCTATCCTTTTAGGACTTTGTAATTGGCTAACTAAGGACGATGATGAGTATGAAGAGGCTTGATACATTAAAAAGAAAAAGGGGCGCTAAGCGCCCCTTTTTCTTTTAGAGATTACTTCTCAATCTTAAAAGAGGTAATGAAACGATCAACATCAGTAGTTGAAATCTTATCTTTAGCTCCTAATGCAAAGACTTGATATAGTCGATTGCCAGCAAGACAAAAACGCCCTTTCATTGATACATCTGTCGATTGAACTTTTCCGCCAGCCTCAAAATCACGGCATGGAACATCACCAAGTAAGAATTCCTTCTCAGATTTGATTTCTCCTTTGAGATTTGCAACTGAGCCTTTTACTGAATCCCCAAGCCCTTTCTGGACATCAGCAGGATTTGAAATTTTGTTTGGAAAGTCTGCATAGCCTACAAAATAACCTGAATCGTTAGATTCAGCAATTACCATATTGAGCTTGATCGTGCCTACATCAGTTTTTTGGTCTTGAGATTGCTCTTGTGGCTTACTTGGCAATTGCACACTAAATTTCCCAGCTGATGATTTATAATCTTGCCAGCCAGCAGCATTGCTTGTCGGTAGCTTATCGTCAACCTTAGCTGTACTTGTCGGCTTTTCTAATGGTTTGTCTGAGGATGTTGCTGTAGGTGATGCTACTTTTGTAGGAGTTGCATTATCAGTTACAGGAGTAGATGGTGTGCAAGCACTGACTGTAAATAAGACTAAACCAGCAGCAAGGGAAATATACTTTTTCATATTTAACTAAGATATAACCTTCAGTTAGGTGATGGGCTTAAAGCTCGTTAGCTACTATATCTCGACTTGCAATCGCTTTACCAAAAAGTAAAAGAGCATTCTTTGAGGGGCATTTTACTTTCTACTCATTTTCATAGTCTGTATCTAAATCTTGATGTTCACTACGGCGAGACTCTCGACGATAACGCTTCTTAAGCAATCTTGGCTCCTGTTGTTGTTTACCATCACTTGTATCTTTGTTTTTGAGCGAAACATCAGCATTTGCAGTATTTTTGAGCTTTTGTTGACAGGCGATCGCCTCTTCTAAATAAGCGATGTAATGGTCGTATCGCTCCCAATCACCACGCACAACACAATCTGGTTCGTCTCGACGATGTAAACAATTTTTAAAATGGCATTCCTCTCCCAAAGCCAGTCTTTGTTTTGCTTCAGGAAAGCAGTATGTTAATTCTTGAGGGGTAACCGTTAAATTAGGTTGCATAAACCCAGGCGTATCGGCAAGATAGCCGCCCGCAGGCAAGGCAAACAGTTCGACATGACGGGTTGTATGCCGCCCATGTCCTAAGCGTTGCGAAACCTCACCAACACGAATTTGTAGACTTGGAACTAGTAAATTGATTAGGCTGGATTTGCCAACACCTGAAAGTCCCGCAACGACGGTTACACCGATTTGTAAATATTTGGCAAGCTCTTCAATGCCTTCGTGGGTATAGGTACTAATGGCAATTGGCGGATAACCCCAAGACTTTAGGCGATCGCACCAAGCTTGCCATATTTCATTACTAACTAAATCGCGCTTGTTTAAGCAAAGCAAAACCTCGATCTGCATACTTTCAGCTTTTACTAAAAAGCGACTCAGTTGATAGGGTTCGAGACTCGGCTCAGCTAAAGAAAAAACTAATAAGATGCGATCAACGTTGGCAACTGTAGGACGATCAAGTAGATTGCGGCGCGGCGCTACTTCCGATATGGCTCCACGTCCTCCTTGCCAATCTGGCTCCTCAATCGTGACGCGATCGCCGACACAGATTTGTTGACCAATTTTTTTGAGTCGTGCACGCCTAGTACAGAGCAGTTCGTGAATAAGCTGACTCGATCTTTCTCCATTGTCAAAAAGCTGATCTAGGTGAAAAGCACGATCTAACATGACCTGATAAAAGTTGGCTTGTACAGCCAATACCGTACCTGTTAAAGCCAACATAGGATGGTTTGAGTCATGCTTTTTGGATGGTTAATGCAAAAAAATGATCGCGCTCTTCAATGCCTTTTACCTTATGACCATCAGATACAAGACTATTGGGAACTTGCTCAATTGGTTCACCGCCATCAAGCAAAACCTCTAAAAATTGTCCAATTTCTAGCTTTTCTAAATGCAATTTAGCCCGAACAAAACTGAGTGGACAGGGAACACCACGCAGATCGATGGACTTACTAACCTGAATACACATAGATTTTTCCTATTTTTGCACTACTTTTTTTGCACTACTTTTGGTTGCCAAAGATACCGCCCAAAATATCACCAATTCCGCCCTTACCTGCATTACCGAGCTGCTTTTCTTTTAACTTTTCGAGGGTCTCGCGTTCTTCATTGCCGATCTTAGTAGGAATATCGACCTTTATTCTAATCATATGGTCGCCTCTAGCTACAGGATTGCCTAGCTTTGGCACACCTAAACCTTCAAGGGTAAGAACTGTGTCAGGTTGAGTACCTGAGGGGATGGTCAGAGGTTTTTTTCCATCAACAGTATTAACTGCGATCTTGTCACCCAAAATTGCTTGCAGATAACTAATCTTGATCTCAGAGAGAATACTAATCCCTTCTCGTTCAAATTCAGTATCAGCTTGGACAAACAAGTAAACATAAAGATCGCCTGCTGGCCCTCCACGTTGTCCTGCATCTCCTTCATTGGATACACGCAATCTTGTACCACTATCGACCCCCGCAGGAATCGTAATTTTAAGTTTTTTGGTAACTTGATTTAGTCCCAAACCATTACAGCTTTCACATTTATCTTCAATGGTTTGTCCCGTACCGTTACAAGTTGGACAAGTCGAAACTTGAGTAAAACTACCAAAAGGGGTACGAGTTGCACGGCGTACTTGACCACTTCCGCTACAAGTGCCACAGGTACGAGGTCTTGTGCCAGGTTTTGCCCCTAGACCACTACAAGTACCGCAGGTTTCAAGGTGAGAAATTTTGATTTGCTTTTCGCCACCAAAAACCGCTTCACGAAACTCTAGTTTCAGATCAAATCTAAGATCTTCACCTCGCGCGGGTCCACTACGGCGGCGCGCTTGTTGTTGCTGTCCAGTACCTGAAAATCCACTAAAGAAGCTTTCAAATATATCAGCGAATCCGCCCATATCGCCCATGTCAGGTGAGCCGCCGCCACTTGATACACCAGCTTCGCCAAAGCGATCATACTTTGCGCGAGTCTCTGGTTCCGAGAGAACTTCATAGGCTCGGTTAATTTCTTTAAATCGCTCATCTGCCCCCGCTTCTTTGTTGACATCGGGGTGATATTTGCGAGCTAAACGTCGATATGCTCGTTTGATCTCCTCTTTGTCAGTACCGCGCTCAACTCCAAGGATTTCGTAATAATCACGCGCCATACGGGGTTTCTCTGTCGCCTAAAGGATTCATGGACAATAGTTAGTTCTAGTTTAACCTAGCACTTATCGTTTGTTTGTGGATGTTTATAAGGAGTACGTTTTACCGCACTTTTCATTGTCAAAAGTATCTTTGTCAAAAATATCTTTGTCAAAAGTAAAAGCTTAGCGAAGCCTGACTTTTAATATTGCTAAGGCTTAGTCTTTACACTTACATTCCCTTGATTGACTAAAGTTTGACAAGCTAAACGGTAATTATTTGGTTTATTCTTGAGTTTTTTTTCTTCAAATTCTGTTTTTGATGAAAGGTTTTCAATACCGTCAACAATTTCAACAACACAAGTGCCACATTGACCATAACCATTACAGTTAGTGAGCTTCGCAACAAATTTGTAGATATCAATGTTGTTTTCAAGTGCTTTGATCCGAAGGTTAACGCCATCCATTGCGATTACTTCTTTACTTTCATTCACAAACTTAATGTTTGCCATATATAACTATTAATTCTTTGTTAACTTTTATTACTTATTTAATATCTTATCAGTAGAGGGTAGATGCGAGTTATGACCTTGAGATCTTTTCAATCGATGGCAGCGCTTAAGCCCCCCATCTATTAAAATTATTTTTATGACCACATTTCCTTCACATTTAGACATTAAAGCTCTTGCTGATGACTTACATAAGTTGGTTGATAATCTTGAATCGACCGAGCATGGAGAGCTGATTTATAAGGCATTACAAGCGATCGCCCAAATCAGTCAGACCAATGCGGAACGGCTAGATTGGAAAATCTTGGCAGGTTCATTGCAGGATATGCGTCAGGCGATCACTATGTTTTATCCGCATCGCTTTAATCGTAAAGTCAGTATTTTTGGTTCGGCTCGTACCGCTCACAATGCGCCTGAATATCAGCAAGCCTATGAATTTGCTGAAAAGATCACTAAACAAGGATTTATGGTGATTACAGGGGCGGGAGGCGGAATTATGGCGGCTGGGAATGAGGGGGCTGGCAATAATTCTTTTGGTTTAAATATTAATTTGCCTTTTGAGCAATCGAGCAATGGATTTGTGTGGGAGGCTTCGCGATTAGTCAAATTTAATTATTTTTTTACTCGTAAATTGTACTTTGTAAAAGAAAGTGATGCGATCGCACTCTTTCCTGGCGGATTTGGGACGCAGGATGAATTTTTTGAATGTTTGACGCTTTGCCAAACAGGACGAACAACTCCACGTCCGATGGTATTGCTAGATAAGAATCAAGGTAATTACTGGAAGGATTGGGATGAATTTGTCCAAAATAATTTGCTCGAAAGAGGTTTAATTACTAAAGAAGATTGCAGCTTATATAAAATTACTGATGATGTTGATGAGGCTTGCAATTTCATTAACTCGTTTTACAGCGTTTATCATTCATGTCGATGGATTGATGATGTATTTGTAATTCGTTTACATATCGAAATTACTGATGATCATCTTGATCGCTTAAATGAAAATTTCAGCGATATTCTGATTACGGGGAAGATTGAGCGCAGTCAATCACTAGCGATGGAGTCAAATGAGCCGCATATCATCGATTTACCCCGCTTAATTCTGCATTTTAATCAACATGATTTTGGTCGCTTATATGAGTTAATTGCTGCAATCAATGACAACTGTGACAATAGCAATCCAGTGCTTTGCCATCCTGAACAACGTTAGGTGATATCTAGCAATAAAAGTACCCGATTTATTAAAACCAAAATGTGAGTGTGCCGCGCTTCGCGCGGCACACTCACGGTAAAATCTTTTCAAGAAATCCCTTTAACTAAAGTAAAAGCATCGGTTCAGGACACTTTTAAGAATCAAGGCTTACAAAGTAAGTTAAATCAATTAGAAAAAATGTATTTGAGAAACTTTGAGCACTTTTTTAGTGCTCTGCAATGGCAAATTATTTTAACAACGGCACAAATTGCTCACGATCTAAATTTAAGAGCGTTTGCAGTGGGTGGGATTGTCCGCGATGCCATATTTCGTGATGCCATATTTCGCGGTGCCATATTTAAAGATGGACAAAAGTCACAAGTTTTTCCTAAAGATCTGGATTTGGTATTCGATGGAGCAGAGAAGGCTGGAGTAAAAGTAGCGATCGCTTTGCATGAGATTTTTCCTGAATCAAAATTGCAAATCCATGAAAAGTTTCAGACTGCTGAATTGTTATGGCAAGATTTTGCAATCGATATGGCGACGGCGCGGCGCGAGACTTACGACTATGCTGGAGCTAATCCGCAAGTTGTAGCGACAACATTGGCAGAGGATTTAGGACGGCGAGATTTTACAGTAAATGCTCTGGCTGTAAAGCTTGATTCCAGCTCTTGTCCTACATTTGAAGTGATTGATCGATTTAATGGTTTAGAAGATTTAGGGAATAAACAAATTCGAGCTATTTGTGAGGGAAGTTTTGCCGAAGACCCTCGCCGTTTGTTTCGCGCCGTGAGATTTGCAGTGCGTCTAGATTTTGCGATCGCACCTGAAACCTATACCGAAATTATGGCTACTACTTCCAGTAGACTGCATGATGCGATCGGTGGAGCGAGGTTGCGTTCAGAGTTGCTTTACACCTTGTCAGAATTTAAGGCAGGAAAAATGTTTGCATTACTGCAAACATTAAATATATTGCGATGTATTCATCCAGATTTACGATTGCCTGATGATCTAGACAATTCTTTTGGTCGTCAATGGCGGCGATCGCAATATTGGCTAAGGTTACTCAATCGCTTAGAGGGCAAAACACATTTATCAATTCAATCACCAATTCAGTTAGGTGTGGAGTTATTGATATCTTACTTGCCCTATCAAATCTCTACCCAACTTGATCTTGGTTTAACTCCTGAACAAAAAACTAGGCAAATTAAATTAGCCGATTTGCTAATAAATCTACAGAATTTAGCGAATAAATCTCACAAAATTTCGGAAATTACCCAAAATCTACAAAGATTTGATACTCAGACTTTAATCTTGGCAGGTTCCAAGTGTGAACCTACTCAACGACGAATTCTCTGGGATTATTTAATGAAATGGCAAATGGTCAAATCGCCATTAACAGGTAAAGATCTTAAGCAACTTGGCTATGTTACAGGTAAACAGATGGGAGAAATATTACAGCGCTTGCAGTGGGCAAAGCTTGATGGTGAAATTACCAATAAGGATGAGGCGATCGCCTATCTTTACAGCCAAAAATAAAAGCTACTTCGGATTTCTTTACTCTTAAACACCTTGGCGGTTGCTATAAAATGTTATGCATAGCTTTCAACGCCAATTAGCAAAGCCAAATAATAAAATTTAGGACAGACAATATCATGAGAGGCGGTATCCGCATCGGCAGCATTTCTGGCATTCCCTTATATATTGACTCATCATGGTTTCTCATACTCGGCTTTCTAGCTGTTCTTCTGAGTGCTGCCTATACTAAGTTATCGCCATCTTTTTCATTAGGCTATGGAGCGATCACTGCAATTCTTTTCTTCTTGTCGATCGCTCTAAATAAAGTTGCCCATGCTCTTATG
>JBBRMK010000070.1:0-25871 GCA_038230875.1 Pseudanabaenales cyanobacterium | reverse complement strand
TTTATCTTTTTTAAAAAAAAACAATATATTTTTTTTTTTTATATATCTTATAAAAAATTATTAATCCCCCCCTCTCCACAATTTAACCAACAAACAACCCCCCCCCGCGCGGGCCGCCCCCCCCCCCCCCAACTCTCTTTTGGGTTTTATGTCCTGATACACTTGGCGACAGCTATATATAAAGATTGATAACTAATCGCTAAAAGCGAAATTTTTAGAGTGTATTGCCAAAAACAGGATTCTTTACGGCGTACAGTTATAATCAAAAAGCATATCAATCAAAATACTTTACTAAGTAAATCAAAATGAGCGAAGAGCAAAAATCAGGTTTTGGTGGATTTATAAGTAACGTCCAGAAACAAGCTGGCGAACTTGCTGAAAATATCAAAGATAAAGTTGAAGATATTGTCGGTGAAGAAAAAGTAAAAAAAGCTACTGATTTTTTAAATACAGATGTTGGTGTGATCGCTAGAGATTCTTCTGGTAAAGCCATTGATGCTGTAGAAAATGTTGCTGGTCGTGACCTTGACCGTGATGGTGATATCGGCGGCAAGCCACAAGCTTAATCCGTAGGACTTTGCACTCCTAAGTATTAAGCTGATATTAATCTGATGTATTTTTAAATTTTTAAGCAAAATAGTAAAAGGCGTACCCTTGGGGTGCGTCTTTTATCATTTGTGATTGAGATCACAGGACTATAGAGATATAAGGCTCTCTATCTTTTGATAGAAATCACTTAAAGATGTATATATGAGTCACATCTATATTTTTGATTTTGGAAGAAGATAACTAGTGTAGAACTTTAAACCTAGTAAATCTTTAAGCTGATGAATAATAAAAGTGTAATTAGAAATCTAGTTAGCCGCGCACTTCTTGTCAAACGTCTTACTCCTGAGCTGGAAAATTTAATTAATCAAGAACTTTCAGAGCAAGGCTATATTACTGATCCTGACTATGAGGCGCTAGAATATCTCATGCAAGCCGTTGATCAAGGCAAAGTGCGTCAAGTTAGCTAATAACCAGCAATAATTTGACTAGATTTAAGTGCGAAGGTTGTAGACTAGGATTGAAAAATTTGAAGTCTTGTATGTATGGGTTCTTTGACCTATTCGGCACACAGTCAACTCCGATCGCGCTTTCGTCAGCTAGTTTATTGGTTGCTATTTTGTGGCGTAATTGTACTAGTTGCGATCGCGTTAACTGCCTGTCAAGCTAGATCAGGCATAGTCCCTGCATTACCGCAGCATCCAAATATTCAAGTTTTTTTTAATAATAACCAAGCAGCCCGATATACCGATCCATATCGCAACATTGAACGTCTAGGCGATAATCTTGAAAGAGTACTAATTGATAATGTCAATAAGTCCAAAGTTAGCCTTGATATTGCCGTTCAAGAATTGCGTTTACCCAATATTTCTAAAGCGATTATTGACGCAAAATTGAGGGGTGTAAATGTGCGGCTCATTCTGGAGAATAACTATAGTCGCGCTTGGAGTGAGTTCACACCAGAACAAATTGAGAAGCTAAATGCCCGCGATCAAGATCGCTATAAAGAATTTCAAAAATTTGCCGATATCAATAACGACGGTCGCCTCAGTGAAGATGAACTAGATCGGCGTGATGGTTTAAGGTTGCTAAAAGCGGCAAATGTCGCTTGGATCGATGACACTGCTGATGGCTCGAAAGGGAGTGGACTCATGCACCATAAATTTGTGGTAATTGATAATCAAACTGTTTTGTTTGGTTCGGCTAATTTCACTATGAGTGATATACATGGTGATTTTACTAAACCTGACACAAGAGGTAATGCCAATAACCTTCTGCGAGTTGACAGCAAAGATCTGGCTACTCAGTTTGAAAAAGAATTTGAGATTATGTGGGGAGATGGACCAAGTGGCAAGTCTGACAGCTTATTTGGCACAAAGAAGCCTTCTCGAAAAATTGAATACATAATAATTGGAGGAGCGCAAATTCGGCTCAAATTTTCTCCAGATCCTGAAAATACACCAAGAGAGCAAACCAGTAATGGACTAATTGCAACAGCGATCGCTGGAACCAAAAAAAATGTTGATATGGCCTTGTTTGTATATTCTGATCCATTCATTTCTTCAATTCTTGAAGAGCGTCAACAGGCTAATGTTCAGATTCGCGCGGTTGTTGAACCTCAATTTGCCTATCGAGATTATTCATCTACTATTGATATGTGGGGATTACAATCTACTCAAGATTGTAAAACAGGCAAAAACAGTGCGTGGAAACAACCGCTTAAAACCGTTGGAATTCCCAATCTCGTCGCAGGGGATACTTTGCACCATAAATTTGCCATTCTTGATCGCAATCTAATTATTACAGGTTCACATAACTGGACAAACGCGGCAAATCATATCAATGATGAAGTTTTGGTTGCAATCCAAAATGAGACAGTGGCAGCTAATTATCAGCGAGAATATGATCGCATTTATCAAGATGTTACGCTTGGTCCAACCGCTAAATTAGTCCAAGCTACTTCCAAAAGTTGTGCTGAGAGAGTTAAGTTCAAAACCAAACCAACTGTTGAAGAGTCAAATTTTTAAGATAATTACCGTCAAGTTTAAGATGGGCTTCTCTATGTGAATCCGATGTCGAAACAGTAAATGATGAACTCATGACGCTAAGGTTTTGTTAAGATAGAAAGCTAGAAATTTTGCGCGTTATTACAAATATGGTCAATCTGGTTCAAACTGTCAAACCCACAATTGCATTTTCGCATTTGGGTTGTGAAAAGAACCGCGTCGATACGGAACACATGTTAGGGCTGTTAGTGCAGGCTGGCTATCAAGTTGATAGCAATGAAGAGTTGGCAGATTATGTAATCGTCAATACCTGTAGCTTCATTGAAGATGCTCGCCGTGAATCGGTGCGCACTCTGGTGGAACTTGCGGAAATGGGCAAACGCATTGTAATTGCTGGTTGCATGGCGCAACATTTTCAACAAGAGCTACTAGATGAAATTCCTGAAGCTGTCGCCTTAGTGGGGACAGGTGACTATCATAAAATTGTGGATGTGATCCAACGGGCAGAGACAGGGGAAAGAGTTAAAGAAATAAGCGTCGTTCCTACTTATATTGCTGATGACACTGTGCCACGCTATCGAACTACCAATGAAGCTGTTGCCTATGTGCGCGTTGCTGAAGGTTGTGATTATCGCTGTGCATTTTGCATCATTCCGCATTTACGAGGGGATCAGCGATCGCGCACGATTGAGTCGATTGTTACTGAATGCGATCGCTTAGCCACTGAAGGCGTAAAAGAAATTATTTTAATTTCACAAATTACTACTAACTACGGTTTAGATATTTACGGTCAGCCGCGACTTGCCGAATTGTTAACGGCTCTAGGTCAAGTTGATGTGCCGTGGATCAGGATGCACTATGCTTATCCCACAGGGCTGACCCCTAAAGTAATTAATGCGATGAAGTCCACACCTAACGTGGTTCCTTATCTTGATTTACCTTTGCAGCACTCACATCCAGATGTCCTGAGAGCCATGAATCGTCCTTGGCAAGGGCGGATTAATGACAAAATTGTCGAACAAATTAAAGCAGCCCTCCCCAATGCAGTTGCGCGTACTACTTTTATTGTTGGTTTCCCAGGAGAAACTGAGGAGCAATTTGAGCATTTACTAGAATTTGTAAAACGTCATGAATTTGACCATGTGGGCGTATTTACATTTTCTGCTGAGGAAGGTACTCCTGCTTTTGATCTGCCTAATCAATTGTCTGAAGATGTCAAACAAGAGCGTCGCGATCGGATCATGTCCGCCCAACAAGAGATTTCGCTCAAAAAAAGCCAAGCAGAAATCGGCAAAATTGTTGATGTATTAATTGAGCAAGAAAATCCTGATACTGGTGAGCTGATCGGGAGATCGGCAAGGTTTGCTCCGGATGTTGATGGTGTGGTCTATGTCCGCGATCCACTTGGTAAATCAACACTTGGGTCAATATTTTCTGTCAAGATCACTGCTGCCGATCATTATGACCTATTTGGGGAAATCGTCTAGATAAAGCGACTTCAATGTCCAGCCTATTGAGAATTTGAGTGATATAGATAATTTTTTAAAAGTGCCGCAAAGCAGCACTTTTAAAAAATTATCTGGGTTTTATGGCAGTGCACGGCGCTGTAGTTCAGTTCAAATATTCGAATAAATATATAACAGGGACTTAAATCTCTTGTTTTGTTCTGGCAGTTATGGCAACTGCCACAGACAAGTTTTGGTATATGAGACTACATAATTTTCGTAAACCTATTATAAAAATGAAAAAAGTAACTTTAATATAACTTTTTAGTTTCTTTTTACTAACTTTTATATATCTCTTAGATGTTTTATAACTTAGAAAAGAGTGAATAATCGTGTTCAAGAAACAAAAAACAGTTTGTGTTTTTAATCAAACCGTAAATATTGTTTTAAGCAATGTAATCAAACGCAAACTCTTATTTATTCAGAAATTCGAAAGGGAAAAAAATGGATACAATTACTAAGGTCGTTCAATTATCTATCCATAAAGGTTCAAATATTGAGCCAACTTTTATTATTAAATTAACCAATAGCAAATTCGATAATTTTGCAGGATCTGAGCTATTGGCTAAAGTTGAGTCTTGGGTTTCGGCTAACGTTATAATGAACAACAAAGAAACTCCTGTCTTAATTGTTGATATGGAAAATGTAGAATTTATTGATAGTCAAGGATTGCAAAAGTTGTTATCAGCTCTTAGATTAATGCAATCGCAAAACAGTAATTTACTACTCTGTTCTCAGCAACCTGCTGTTGGTATTGTCTTTGAGATTTCAAGAGTCGATCAATTGTTTGGAATTTTCCCAAGCCTTGATAAATTTATAAATCAGATTGATATTCACAAACAGGCTTCTGAATATCTATTAGCAGCATAGGAGATACTCCAAAAAGAGGATGACTATTTTCCATGCAGCAAGTTTTCCTTGATGTAGATATAAACCCATAAAATTAAAGGCGGCGCTAAGCGCTGCCTTTAATTTTATGGGTTTTAATGTTAATAAAATAATAATTTTCGAGAAACTGTTGCTATGACGATAGTGGCACACACAACTAAAAGCTGACCAGATAAGACTTGGACAGAGTACTGCCAAAACGCAGTTTGAATGGCACTAAAATTGGGTAATTGAATAGCAATCAAATAGATTATACCGACAAGGTGAATTGTGACTAATCCACCAAAACAACTAATTGCCATACGCTCTAGACTTGCAGGCTTCAAAAAAGCAAGAAATCCGCACAGCCACCCACCAGGAAGGAATCCAAGTAGATACCCAAAAGCAGGAGAGTTGAGGTAGCTCAGTCCGCCACCTTGATAAAATACGCCAAATCCACTTAGTCCCAAAATAACATAGGCGATTTGCGATAAAAGTGCTGCATTGCGTCCACCTAGGCAACCCGTAAGTAGAACTGCTCCAATCTGCATGGTGACGCTAATTGATGCGATCGCAATATTGTTTGCCTGACTACTAATAGACGGCAAAAGCAGGGAAGGTTGAATGAATGTACTAGCAATTGTTAGCAAAAGTCCAGACAAAGCCCACATTAGCTGTAAAGGTTTTGGCACAAGCGTCTCAAGCGAGAAATGAATGCAATGAAATAATTATTTTGCAAAATATGCTGAATAGAATCCTACATGAATTTTGAGTCTCGAAATCAGTTAATGTAGCGTTTTTTATTTAAGCCAATAAATAAGCCGATAAATAGAAACAAGTCGAACCCACGCCTTTACGGGGATTGCCCGAAAGCCACAATCGCATTTTGCCCACCGAAGCCAAAGCTGAAGTTAAGAGCATATTTTAATTCGGGCGAGCGTTCGACTTGCTGAACCATGCGTATATCAAAAGCAGGTGTTTGCATCCCTACACTAGGTGGCAAAAGGCGATCGCGTAATGCTAAAAGACAAAATGCTGCTTCGATCATGCCTGTTGCACCAAGATTATGCCCTGTTGCTCCTTTAGTAGCACTGACGGCAGTATTTTGAAAAAATTGAGCAATGAGTTCTGCTTCACGAGCATCGTTAATCTGAGTAGCCGTACCATGAACATTTATATAACTTACTTCAGCGGCTGTAATTTGCGATCTCGTTAGACAATCTTTGATAGCGATCGCTGCCATTTGGTTGTTAGGGTTGGGACTAGTGGGATGATAAGCATCATTAGTAATGCCCCAGCCCAAAACCCTGCCATAAATCCTACAGTTTCTCTGACGGGCTGACTCTAATGACTCCAGCACTAATGCGGCGGCTCCTTCCCCGAGAGCAAAACCTTCACGCTCACGACTGAAAGGATATACGCCTGTTTTTGCTAATACCCCAATTTTCTGGAATCCTGCAATCGTTAATGGGGTAATTGCTGCATCAGTTGCGCCTGCGATTGCCATATTACATTGACCAGATCGAATTAATTCATAAGCTTGAGCGATCGCTAAGTTTGAAGTAGCACAAGCTGCCATCGGCGCAAGGACTGGCGCTTGAGTCTGTAATAAACTCGCAATTTGGGCTGATATATTTGCGGGCTGACAAGTCCACCAATAATCCTGAATTTTACTTCTGTCTGGATCAGCTAAAAGCAATTCTAATTCTCTTTGATTACTGCGACTAGAACCAATTACCACACCACAGTTAGATAAGGGAACTTCTAAATCTGCATCAATAATCGCTTCCAAAACAACTTTTTCTATAAAATACTGCGATCGCGTTAAGTATTTTGAGTTCTCAAAATCAGCGATACTGGCAATAGGAATTTGGAGGGTTTCGTTAAATCTAATTCCTGTTGCACTCTGTAAAAGCTGCTGCCAAGTGCTTTCGCGATCAGGCGCGATCGCAGTGGTCATACCAATACCAGTAACAACAACTACTGTGTTATCAGTTACTGGGTTATCAGTTTCGCTATCCCAATATCTCATTAACAGCAATCCTGATATCAGGGAAGGCAAAAATAGACATATTTTGCCCACGATAAAATTTCTGGATGTATGTATAACCTTCGGCAGTTGGGTAACGATAAATTTCTATGCAAGCATTATTGATATCAATCAACCAGACTTCGGTAATACCATCTTCTGCATAAATAGGGATTTTCAACTCGCGATCGCTATCAATTGTGCTATCAGCAACTTCAATTAGTAAAAGTACATCTGATGGTTGTGGATGTCCCGACTCATAGAAGTTATCTTTATATTTTAACAACATCACATCAGGCTCAGGCTCAGAAGTATTATCTAAAGCCAAAGGATTTTGAATGCGAATTACAACTTTTCCACCCAGTTTATCTGCAAATACATAGTTACAACGATCCACACAAGCTGCATGTCTTCTACCAATGGGTGACATCTTAATTATTTCTCCTCTAATAAGTTCCACCCGCTCACCATCAGCAAATATTCCAGAATTGAATATTTGATAATATTCTTTTACAGTGAAGAGGCGCTTAAGTACTGATACTGATGACATAGAGGTTCCTCGATATGCGACTTTACTATAACATTAAGCACTAGGGAAGCCAACGTGGGAAAGTCCCAACCATCGGGAGTACATCTGGTTGAGATAAATTTTGTGCACTGCTTTGGTTATTAATCGGCAGCAAAATTAATTGGGTTGGTAATTGTGGAGTGCGAGAGACTCTGGAGGCTTTAGCTGAGTCTTCTGGAATAGATGGTAAACTAGACGAATTATTGCTATTCATAGCTGCGGAATTTAGCAGAATAGATTGCCCATCTGGAGCGATGTTAAATTGAATTTCTCTTTGAACTGGAAGCTCTAGAATACGTCGTAATTGAGCTGATTCCAGATTGATTGCGGCAAGATATGGCTTCTCACGAAAGATGTTTTTTGCAGGATCTTGCTCGACATCTGTGAGCAAACAATAGAGTGTTTTCTCTTGAGGATCAAACTGAGCACTAATGATAGAGCCATTAATTTTAGTGAGTTCTTTTTGCAATCCTTGGTTATTAACCAAATAGAGCGATCGCGTATAGTCCTTATTAAATTTAATCGTGGCAGCCTGTGTACCGCTTCTAGAAAAATTTAAAACTGTGCCGAATCTCGGTAAAAAGTCCAACGGAGGGGCTTGCGGTTCGAGAGGCAAAATCGCAACTCCTTCGCCTTGAGCGATCGCCACCGACGAGCTGTCGGACGTGAACATAAAATCGCCCCCTGGTTGATTGTCAAGAGATCGTGGTTGTTGATCTTCTTTAATGAGCCAGAGTCCATAACGTCCGACTTGTTGACGACTGAGACGTTGCACCAAGATGTTTTTACCATCGGGCGAAAGATCGAATTTAAAGTTTTGATAGTCATCACTGCCGAGTATAGGTTTGATTTCTGGTAGATTGGACGTTAATCGATCTTCGCGATCAATTCCTGTCGTTACCACATATAGTTTTTGATCAAGTAAGCTTTGCCCCGCCGCTTCGATCGCGCCAAATAGAATTTTTTGGCGATCTGGATAAATCCGAAAATCTAGAACTGTGAGATTGGAAGGAGTTAAAACTCGCTTATCCTTTTGCAAAACATTGTAAAGCACAAGTCGCCCTTTTTCGTCACCTTGCGAACCAATATAAGCAAAACGTGGACTTGGTGTCGTAAATTCACCTGTAAAAGGATCAATTGTTGATTTTTTACCAGACTCGCTAGCAAAGCGATCATAGGCATTTTCCAACAAAACTTTATAGGATTTCCCGTAAGTTGCTGGCGACAACGGGGTATAAGACATGCGCCGAGATGACCAGCTAATTTTTCCTGCTAAGGGCGGATCAAACTTGAGATTCTGTTCCACGCTTTCGCGATTCATCGGGCGATTAAATGTCAACGAAAAGGATATATCATTTGCGTCAATCTTCTGACCTTGCCAACTAAAATCTCTCACCTGTGGGGCAGTGCGATCGCCAACCCATAGCAATATCGCGATCGCCACACTCAGTATCGCTATTAACCCTAAAGCATAGCGATCAAGCGGCTGTGAAAACCATTTAAAGCGAGGGTTAAGATGCATATCAACCTATTTCTATCAATACACAGAATTACTAAATTTAGATTATAACGATCGCTACAATACATCGCAAAAAACATCGCAAAAAATGGAGATAGCGCAAAGTGCTATTTAGCCTAGCGTGCTAGCATGAACTTATGGGTGTTTTTGTTCATGCTAACCCTGCATCACTTTAAACCAAATCAATTTAGACAATCAGCATAGAAGTTCAGAAAAATGACTAACTTGTTTCCCCTTCTCGCCGCAGCCGACCCCCTTGTTTCAGGTTTTATCGGTAAAGAAATCGAAAGACAGCGCAATAATATCGAATTGATCGCTAGCGAAAATTTTACTTCCCTTGCGGTCATGGCGGCGCAGGGATCGGTATTGACTAATAAATACGCAGAGGGACTGCCATCCAAGCGCTATTACGGCGGTTGTGAGTTTGTAGACGAAATTGAGTTGATTGCGATTGAGCGCATTAAAGAATTGTTTGGTGCAGCCCATGCCAATGTCCAACCGCACTCTGGCGCACAGGCGAATTTTGCTGTGTTCTTGACTCTGCTTAAACCTGGTGACACCTTTTTGGGTATGGACTTATCTCACGGTGGACATTTGACACATGGATCGCCTGTAAACGTTTCAGGAATGTGGTTTAACAAAGTCCATTACGGTTTAAATAAAGAAACTGAGCAGTTAGATTTTGATTTAATTCGCGATCTTGCCCTAAAACACAAGCCTAAATTAATTATTTGTGGTTACTCCGCATATCCAAGAATTATTGATTTTGTCAAATTTAGAGCGATCGCTGATGAAGTTGGCGCTTATCTGATGGCAGATATTGCTCATATTGCAGGGCTAGTAGCTTCAGGACATCATCCTAATCCAATCCCCTATTGCGATGTAGTCACTACTACTACTCACAAAACTCTGCGCGGTCCTCGCGGTGGGTTGATCATGACTCGCGATGCGGCCCTCGGCAAAAAATTTGACAAATCGGTTTTCCCTGGTTCTCAAGGTGGCCCGCTAGAACACGTTATTGCCGCTAAAGCGGTTGCCTTTGGAGAAGCATTGCGTCCTGAGTTCAAAAACTATTCAGGACAAGTCATCGCTAATTCTCAAGCTCTAGCATCGCAACTGCAAGAACGCGGTTTTAAACTTGTCTCCAATGGCACTGATAACCATCTTTTGCTGGTTGATCTACGTTGTATTGGCATGACTGGTAAAGTTGCCGATTTATTAGTAAGTGGTGTAAATATCACAGCTAACAAAAATACAGTTCCATTTGATCCAGAATCGCCTTTTGTGACTAGTGGTTTGCGTTTCGGTTCGCCTGCGATGACTTCACGCGGTTTACAGGAAGTTGACTTCCGAGAAATCGGTAATATTGTTGCCGATCGCCTATTGAGTCCTGATAGCGATACGGTTCAAGCTGATTGCCTGAAAAGAGTGCAGACATTGTGCGATCGCTTCCCTCTCTATCCTGAACTTGAGTATCCAGGTATTGTCAATAAACAACCTGCTCTAGCGATTTAATTACAAAAAACAAATCTAAAACAAACAAGTGCGCTTAAGCACTTTTGGATGTTCATTCAGTAAATAGTAACTACTTTATTTTGGCAAAAGCATACCTAGTAAGCTTTTTTCAAAATAAAGTAGTATGGATATATTATGGCGCGATCGCAATTTCAAAATCTCAAAAACTATCTCCGTCCTTACTGGAGTGACTTAGCTGTTGGTACAGTTGCCTTACTATTGGCAAATATGCTTGGCACATATATTCCGTGGCTGATTAGAACTGCAGTTGACGATCTTAGTAAGCTTCAAGCTGCTGACCTCAGTCATTTAATGCAATATGTGTGGTTGATCATTGGTTTGTCATCGGTAATGTGGGGTATTCGGATGACATCCCGCGTCTGGATTTTTGGGATTGGGCGCAAAATTGAATACAGCCTTAAACAACAAATTTTCGAGCATCTGCTCAAACTTCCACCTAGTTATTTTGCCAACAATCCTGCAGGGGAGACGATCAGCATCGTCACCAGCGATGTTGAAAATATTCGCCGTCTGATGGGATTTGCTCTGCTTAGCATTATCAACTCAGTGTTTGTGTATAGCCTCACCCTGCCTGCAATGATTGCGATCGACCCTATGCTGACATTATTGTCAGTTTCTGTTTATCCGATCATGTTAGTGATCGTCCAGAGATTTAGTGGTCAGTTGCGAGATGAACAGTTGGAAGTTCAAGAGGAGCTATCGAAAGTGAGTTCCCTCTTGCAAGAAGATTTGAATGGAATGGCTTTAATTAAAACTTATGCTCAGGAACATAATGAGCGTACAGCTTTTAATAAACTTAGCGATCGCTTATTAGATGCCAACTTAAGAATGGCCCGTAGTCGAAATATTCTTTTCCCATTATTAGGTGGAATTGCTAGTATTAGCTTTTTAGTATTGATTTGGTTTGGCGGTGAAAAACTCGCTAACCCAGCAAATACAACCTTTAAGATTGGTGATTTGCTGACGCTGATCATTTATGTGGAGCGATTAATCTTTCCAACCGCGATTTTGGGCTTTGTGATGGTCACTTATCAACGCGGTTTAGTTAGTATCGGACGTATTCAGGGAATTCTGGATATACCGCCAGCGATCATTAATGCACCTGATGCGATCGCTCTCAGTAAGGAACAAGTCACAGGCAAAATCGAAGCGCGAGACTTGAGCTTTACTTTTCCTAATGCTAGTAAACCTGCTCTCAATCAAGTCAGTTTTACAATTTATTCAGGTGAGACAGTTGCCATTTTAGGAACAATTGGTTCGGGAAAGACAACATTAGCGAATACTTTAATGCGCCTAGTGGAAACTCCATCTAACCAATTTTTTATCGACGGCGTAGATATTACAAAAATGCGGATTGAAGACTTGCGATCAATTATCTCTTTTGTCCCACAGGATAGTTTTCTGTTCAGTGCCACGATGCGCGATAACATTCGCTATGGTAAGCCAGAAGCCTTTGATCATGAAGTAGAAAGTTTCGCCAATCAAGCTCGCATTGAGCAAGAGATTCTTAAATTTCCACAGAAATATGACACGCTAGTGGGTGAGCGCGGCATCACGCTATCAGGTGGGCAGCGACAGCGCACAGCCTTAGCTAGAGCTTTGCTAGTTGATACACCGATTTTAGTGCTAGATGATGCTCTATCTAGTGTGGATAATCAGACTGCAACAGGGATTTTAGACAATCTTCCTCGTAATAAGACAGTAATATTTATCACCCACAATTTATCTGCAGCCTCAACTTGCGATCGCATTATTTTGATGGATGCAGGTAAAATCGTCCAAGTCGGCACTCATAGCGAATTACTTACAGAGTCAACTCTCTATCAAAAACTCTGGAATCAGCACAAACTTGAAGCGGCTCTTGTATAGAGAGTTAGCGATAATGCATAGAGCTTTAGCAATAACAAGTTATTGCTAAAGCTTCAGACTCCTAAACGCTATAATTAAGCCGAAGTTTATAATTTCATTTTCAAAATTTTTCATATTCTCTAATTCACAACTTGATAAATGGTATCTTCGCTGCCCACCAACCTATCCACTAACCTATCCACCAACATCTCTAATTCACTGATCGCTTTTCCCCTTGCGGCTGTGATTGGTCAAGAAGCAATTAAAACCGCTTTATTGCTAGCTGCGATCGATCCGCGGATCGGTGGTCTTGCTCTTGCAGGTAGGCGTGGTACAGCTAAATCAGTTTTAGCAAGGGGTATTCATGCCTTGCTTCCTCCCATCGAAATCGCAGTTGAGTCTCTCAGTAATTGCGATCCGAATAATCCTGACGAGTGGGATGATGCACTAGTTGAAGCTATGCAGGGCAAAGATCTTAGCGAAATCATAACTAAAGTTATTCCTGCGCCATTTATCCAAATCCCTTTAGGAATTACGGAGGATCGACTGATTGGTTCGGTGGATGTGAGTCGGTCGGTGCGTGAAGGGCAAACAGTATTTCAACCAGGAATTTTAGCCGAAGCTCATCGCGGCGTTCTCTATATCGATGAAATTAATTTACTCGATCCCCAAATTTCTAATCTGCTGCTTTCGGTTCTCTCCACAGGTTATAACCAAGTCGAACGCGAAGGAATTAGTTATCAACATCCTTGCCAGCCTTTATTAATCGCTACTTATAATCCTGAAGAGGGCATATTAGGCGAACATCTCATGGATCGGGTTGCGATTAATCTCTCTGCTGATGGAGTTCTATCTCTCGATCAGCGAGTGGAAGCTGTGGATATGGTGTTGGGCTATGCTAATTCTCCTGAAGCGTTTTTGAGCAGCTACGAATCGGATATTGATGACTTACGAACGCAGATTATTCTAGCGCGAGAATGGCTAAGTGATGTCACGATTTCAAGAGCGCAGATTCAGTATTTGGTTGCTGAAGCTGTGCGTGGCGGTGTACAAGGACATCGGGCTGAGTTGTTTGCTTTGCGGGTGGCGAAAGCAGCAGCGGCGCTGGAAAGTCGCACTCAGGTTAATGCAGACGATTTGCGTCAAGCAGTAGAACTTGTAATTGTGCCGCGATCGCCTCTACAACCAGACCAGCAACAACCTGATCAGCAGCAGCAACAAGCGCCACCACCGCCGACTCAAAATCAGGATAGCGATGAGCAAGATGAAGATGAAGATCAAGAGGAACAAGAAAATGAACCCGAGCAAGAGAATGAAGTACCTGAAATTCCTGAAGAATTTGTCTTCGATCCTGAAGGGGTGATTCTCGATCCTGAAGTTCTATTTTTTGCTCAGTCCATGCAGAAGCAAGGGCGATCTGGGACGCGGAACGTGATTTATTCCCAAGAACGGGGGCGCTATATCAAGCCAGTTTTGCCTCAAGGAAAAAGCGATCGCATTGCTGTAGATGCTACACTTCGCGCTTCTGCTCCTTATCAAAAAGCAAGAAGGTTACGTCAACCACATCGTAAAGTCATCGTTGAAGATGTGGATATTCGTGCCAAAAAGTTAGCTCGTAAGGCGGGAGCGCTAACGATTTTCTTGGTCGATGCATCTGGATCAATGGCTTTAAATCGGATGCAATCGGCTAAGGGAGCTGCCTTACGAATGTTGACCGATAGCTATCAAAACCGCGATCAAATTTCCTTGATTCCATTTCGAGGTGAAAAAGCAGATGTACTTCTACCGCCTACTCGTTCGATTGAGGCGGCGCGTCGTCGTTTGGATACGATGCCATGCGGTGGTGGATCTCCGCTTGCACATGGTTTGACTCAGGCGGTACGCGTGGCGATGAATGCTAGACAGTCGGGAGA
Source organism: Pseudanabaenales cyanobacterium (assembly GCA_038230875.1). GTDB lineage: Bacteria > Cyanobacteriota > Cyanobacteriia > Pseudanabaenales > Pseudanabaenaceae > Pseudanabaena. Next base: position 11,534 of record JBBRMK010000070.1, on the reverse strand, counting down.
TGTTGGCTCAGTAACGATTGTGGCGATCACAGATGGGCGTGGCAATATTCCATTGGCGAGATCGATGGGTGAGCCAATTGATCCAGACAATAAGCCTGATATCAAAGCCGAATTGATTGGTATCTGTCGCAAGGTGCGGGCGCTGAATTTAGGGCTTTTGGTAATTGATACTGAAAATAAATTTGTTTCGACTGGTTTTGCGAAAGAACTCGCCGCCGCAGGTGGTGGAAAGTATTACCATTTGCCTAAGGCAACCGATCAAGCGATCGCCAATGTCGCTCTCAGTGCGATCGCCGATCTGCGTAATTAGGTGATATCCAATAATAAAAGCACCTGATTTATTAAAACCAAAATATGGGTGTGCCGAGCGAAGCGCGGCACACCCACAGTAAAATCTTTTCAAGAAATCGCCTTGATTATTTTGGTCTATGCGTTAACTCAAGGTTTCATCAATGATTTCAAAACTAATTTTGAGGCTAGGACTTTGTATGCAGGTTGGATCAAAAAGTGACTTGCTTTGTTGAATATATAGATAAACAACTGAACAGAATCAAGATATTTCACACTTATAAAATCGAGTATGCAGTTTTCCAATTAGCACAAACCAATCAGAAAACTGCAATAAAAACTAAGATTACTTACTTCCAGCTTTGCTAGCCGTCTCTTTGAGATTGCTGTTAAAGAACATAGGAATAAACTTCTCGACAAAAGAAGAAGGATCTTTATCCCATGCTCTTTTGACTAAATCGATTCTGGTCTTTTGCAATTCAGGAGAGAACAAAGTCTGAGGAAGTTGATCGATGAAGTATTGAGGGCGCTGCCAAAGAGGAAGTGTATCCGCAATCTTCATCAAATTCTCCACTCGGCGAACTTCTGCTCCTGCAAGAACATCCATTCCTGATTCATAGGCAGCATGCTCGATCGCCGCATATTTGCGCTTAGCCGTATCAACTTTGACATGAAGAGCTTCACTCTTTTTACCAATTTCGGCAAGCTTGCGATTACCCCAGCGTACATGTTCTACCTCTTCAGGCATGATTTTTTCAATAGTTTCGCGAACCTTGATGTTTTCGGGAGTTTGCTCAGACTTTTGGAGGGCGCGAATATGCGCTGCAAAGTATTCGCAGCCACGCTTTTCAGTGACATTGATTGCGGCAAGAGATTCAATGATGGCATCTTCAGGAGCGATCGTTTCATAGCTAATGAAGCGCTCGAACTCATCGATATAGGAGGTTCCAGGCGGTGTACCGATCTCTTCACCCAGTTCATAGAGTAAGTCGGTCAACCAAACTGCATGACGAGCTTCGTCGGCAACATGATGCGATAAATCTTTGATTAGATCGCGGGGCTTACCATCAAGTTTTTCGATCAGGTCAGTCAAGTCTTTACAACTACGCTGTTCATTAAAACGATAGCGATTGAGAGTTACCATATGAATCTCGCGCTGACGTACAACTTGATCGAGAATGTCTTGGGCACTTAGTTGACCGCGAAGTTTACGAGGATATGCAACAGTCATTTCATAAACCTAAATAATAAATACCAACTCAATTTTAATCTGAATTTATGAAGAAGTGTGAAGACTAAACCTATATCTACTTCCTACGACTGGCTTGATCGCTCATTGCAGTCTATCCATAGAGCTAATTGGTATCGCTTTACGCAAATTATTACAAGCAGAGCAGAGACGATCGCTACGATTGATGGGCGCGAGATGTTGATGTTTGCCAGTAATAATTATTTGGGACTGGCTGGTGATCGCCGATTAATTGATGCGGCGATCGCGGCTACAGAAATGTACGGTACTGGCGCAACGGGATCTCGTTTGGTGACTGGTCATTTGGCTTTGCATGAAGAGTTAGAGACAGCGATCGCCGATCTCAAAAATACGCAAGCAGCCTTAGTTTTTAGTTCTGGTTATTTAGCAAATTTGGGTGCTATATCAGCAATTTTGGGACAGAGAGATTTGATCTTAGGGGATGAATATAATCACTCTTGTTTGAAAAAAGGTGGACTACTCAGTGGGGCAATGGCGATTAATTATCAGCATCTTGATATGGTAGACCTCACCGCCAAGTTGCAGCAACATCGTGTCAAATATCGCCGTTGTCTGATTGCGACTGATAGCGTGTTTAGTATGGATGGCGACCTAGCGCCGCTACAAGAGATTATGGATTTAGCCAACCAATATGACTGTATGGTGTTAGTCGATGAAGCTCATGGAACAGGAGTATTTGGCGATCGCGGTGGTGGTTTGACAAATGCATTAGGAATTCAGCAAGATTTAATTCAGGTAGGAACCCTAAGCAAAGCTTTGGGAAGTTTGGGTGGTTATGTCGCTGGCTCAGCTAAGTTAATCGACTTTCTGCGAAATCGCGCCGCAACGTGGATTTATACAACGGGACTATCACCTGCGGATACAGGTGCGGCGATCGCAGCGATCAAAATCGTCAAATCAGAAAACAATCGCCGTCAGCAACTCTGGCAAAATGTGGCAGCGATCGCGCAGGGCTTACAAGATTTAGAGCAAGAATTAGAGATTGAGGCGATCGCCTTGGATTCACCGATTATTGCCCTCAAGGTTGGGGATATTGCAACTACAATGCAAATGGCAAAACATTTGCATGACAATGGCATCTTTGCTCCTGCAATTCGCCCCCCGACCGTCCCGACTGCACGAATTCGGATCACGTTGATGGCAACCCATACGGCTGGTCAAATTCAAACATTACTTCAAGCCCTAGCGAACCGCGATAGGCTAGTATGACAAGTATTGCAAAACTAGACAGCACAAGCTTGATGGGGAAAATGGAAAAGCAACTCAAAGTACAGCAATTAGTTGATAATCTCGCCAAAGCGATCGTCGGTAAAGATGAAGCTATTCAACTGGTCTTAGTGGCGCTTTTTTCAGGCGGTCACGCATTACTAGAAGATGTCCCTGGTGTGGGCAAAACTTTATTAGCCAAATCTCTAGCTGCTTCTATTTCTGGTAAGTTTCAGCGTGTGCAATGCACACCCGATCTGCTACCAACCGATATTACAGGGACAAATATTTGGAATCCCCAAAAAGGTGAATTTCAGTTTTTGCCAGGTCCTGTATTTGCGAATGTGTTGCTAGCAGATGAAATCAATCGGGCAACACCGCGGACTCAATCAGCCTTGCTAGAGGTGATGGAGGAGAGCCAAGTTACCGTCGATGGAATATCGCGAAAAGTGCCTTCACCATTTTTTGCGATCGCGACTCAAAACCCAATCGAATATCAAGGTACTTTTCCCTTGCCAGAAGCTCAACTGGATCGCTTTGCCTTGTCATTTAGCATTGGCTATCCAAGCGAAGCTGAAGAATTAGAAATGCTGAAACGGATGCAAACTGGGCAAATTGGTTCTGCTCAATTAGAAGCCTGCATCACTCCAGAAGAAGTCCTCGAAATCCGTAAACTCTGCACTCAAGTTCCTGTTAGTGATGCAACCAGCGAATATATTGTCAATATTGTGCGGGCAACTCGTAATGATGAGGAAGTCACGCTTGGAGCTAGTCCTAGAGGAACTTCTGCGCTATTACGGTCTGTTCAGAGCTATGCATTTATCCAACAAACGCTAGATCCTAGTCGCAAATCCGATTATGTCCTACCCGATGATGTGAAGTTCCTTGCGCCTTATGTATTGGGTCATCGGATTATGGCTGCTGGTCGGCGATCGCCTAAAAACATCATTCAGCGCTTACTTGATGTTGTGCCTGTGCCTTAAATAATTTTTACTACAGCGCCTTGCGCTGCCATAAAACCCAGATAATTTTTTGAAAGTGCCGCTTCGCGGCACTTTCAAAAAATTATCTGTAGCCTGTATAATTTTTAGTAGTGCAAAGCGCCGCTAAAAATTATAGCAATGATCCGCCGCAACTAGAGCCACTTCCAGCGGTACAACCATAACAATAAGCAGCAGTTTGGATTTCGTGGATAACATCTAAAGTTCCAAGTTCTAAGATTTTTGCCACAGTGAGAACCTCGCGATCAGGCGATCGGGCTAGTAAATTCTCCATTTGATTAAAATCACAATCATAGATATTGCCTAGATAATCTACTGAAAGCTGATTTCGACACATTAAATGATCGAGGGTAGCTGAATTATAATGAGATTCTAAAAAATGCGAATATTCATCTTCTAATTTACGATGTTGTAAATGGAACTTACTCCGACCGATAGAAAGATTAGTAATCGTAAATAAATTATTAAACACAATTCCAAAATGCTCTTTTAGATAAGCTTTGTAAGCTGCTTCTAGCCCTTGCTGATTGGGCGCAAGCGAAAAGTTGTTAGAGGTAGGTAGGGGTGGATTATAGACCAGATCTAGAACCAGATCGCGATCAGAGCCATAACCGAGTCGATTCAGCCATTGCAGAGCTTGGATTGAGCGCTCAAATACGCCTTTACCACGCATCTTGTCCACATTATCTTCAAGATAGCAAGGCAATGAAGCGACAACTCGCACTTGATGGTTGGCAAAAAATTCTGGGATATCTGCGTAGCCCTGCTCAAAATAAATTGTCAAATTAGAACGAGCGATCGCTTCTTTCCCATGTTCTCTTGCTGCCTTAATCAATGGGCGAAATCCATACATCATTTCTGGCGCCCCCCCTGTCAGATCCACCGTCTTAATTTGGGGAAATCGCTCAATAATCTGGATTAGTTGTTGGTAAACCGCGTCCGTTAACTCTTCTGTGCGACTAGGACTTGCTCCGACATGACAGTGCGTGCAAGCAAGATTACAAATCTTGCCTAAATTGATCTGTAACACCGAAATATGATTTTTTAAAAATGGCGCTTGTAATTTTTGAGAAAATGGCGTAACAGCGATCGCGGAAACTTTCATGGATTAGCAGTTTGAGTCATTTCTCTCTCATTCTGCCATGAACTTAAGGATGCAGGCTTTGATCGCTGCGGTTACTTGATCATATTCGTTACTTACTAAATCCAAGAAATCCGATGAAATTGTAATTTTGTCTGTTTTACTATTTTTTTCAAGATGCCGACATATAGCTGCTAGCCTAGTTGCACCTATACTAGCGCTGGTAGATTTGAGAGAATGCGCCGCTAGATTAAATTCACTTGCATTTTGATTGGCAAAAGCAATCTGAATCGACTCAATCAAATTTTCGGCTGAACTAAGATAAATCGTAATTAGATCAGAAAAAAATAGATCGACACCAATTGATAGTCTCAAGTCCTGAAATATTGAAATGTCTAGAGTCTGTAAATTTACCAGATCTGGATAACTGTGTAGTATCTTAAATGTTTTAGTAACCGTATTGTCTTGCATATTCTCAAACATAGTCTTGCTCCCGTCTATAGCAATTCCATACTTTTTAAAAATACTTACAGCAAATTGCGAACAAACGAACCACAATATTTTTGTAAAAGCCCCACTAAGCGAGGCTTTTACAAAAATCTGGGTTTAGTTTCATCTCAAAGCGCTGTAGTTTGAAAACATTTTTAGAAAATATGGGGTTTTAAATAAACAATTCAAGCAATATAGCCAAAAAGCAAATATTCTTGATTACTCATAGTTTGAGTTTACGCAAATTTTCAACCGCCGCTGCAATTGTGCTATCTTTCTTTGCAAAACAAAACCGTAAGCCATTCACCTTGTCGCGATCAGGATGACTGAAGCAAGTCCCTGGCACTGCCGCCACCAAAGCTTCTTTAGCAAGACGAAATGCAGCACTACTCGCGTCTGAAGCGATCGCTGAGCTATCTGTCCAGATGTAATAAGCCCCTTTGGGAAGTACAGGCGATAAGCCAATTTCTGCCAATACAGGAAAAAGCATATCGCGCTTACGTTTGTAATCTAAGGCAAGATTTGTAAAATATTCGCGTCCAAACTGCATGGCGGTCAGCGCCGCATGTTGCAAAGGGGCAGGGGCACAAATAGTAATAAAGTCATGAATCCGACGCATTGCGGCGGTTATTTCGGGAGGAGCAACTGTGTAACCCAAGCGCCAACCTGTGATGCAAAAGGTTTTGGAAAATCCATTAACAACGATTGTGCGATCGCGCATTCCCTCAATGCTGATCAGGCTAATATGTTCGCCTTCATAAATGATGTATTCATAAATTTCATCGGCAATCGCATAGACATCATACTGCTGACAAAGTTGAGCGATTAGTTCCAGTTCTGTCCTTGTCCATACCTTGCCCGTCGGATTGGCCGGGCTATTAATAATCACTGCTTTAATTCCCTTTTTAAAAGCAGGCTCAAGCATCTCTCTGGTAATTTCCCATTGTGGCGGTTGCAGGGTAATAAATTCAGGTATACCGCCTACAGTCGCAAGATTGGGAATATAGTTTTCGTAAAATGGTTCAAAAATTAATACGCGATCGCCCTGATCAATCAATGACATTAAAGCAATATTTAACCCTTCTGTTGCGCCACAACAGACTGTAACTTCTGTATCAGGATCAACGGTAATATAGTTGTCGCGTTGCATTTTTTCCGCGATCGCTATTCGTAACTTGTCCCAACCCCAACTATCAGCATATTGATTGAAATCTAAAGCGATCGCTGCTCTTGCAGATTCTTTTAAGGCGGCTGGCGCAGGAAAATCAGGCAACCCTTGAGCAAGATTAATTGCGCCAAACTTCTCGCAATATCGAGAGGCTTCACGAATTTGTGATTCTTTAATTTGAATAGCGCGTTGTGATAGCGAAACAGTAGTCAAGGTAATATCTCTAAACTTCAAATAGTAAATGCGGCTCGATGTGCCACCTTTACACGATCCTAATATACGATCCTAAGCGAAATCGCTATAGCTGGTCAATGACTAAATTGTTTTTGCACCACAGCTAAGCTTTTTTAATATGGCGATCGCATTTTCATCTCATCATCAAGCGCGATCGCTTTGTCACAGGTGCGACATCTTTACATATCTGCCTAGCAGCTTTATCTTTGCGATCGCATAAAGTAAAATATATATAGCGAGTATGTTTTCATCAAATATACATCAGCAATTAAAATCTGAGTGATGCACTGTCGATTAGGTAAGTGTTGCTATGGAATACCAATTTGATTTTAATATTGAGAAAGGGATAGAGTCTCTACTCTATATACTGAATTTATTGGAAAAGAAGGTTCAGCCAACAATTCATAGTGTTTCTAAAGTCCTATACTTTGCAGATAAGGAACATTTAGAAAAATATGGAAGGTTTATTTGTGGTGATAGCTATTATGCAATGAAGCATGGTCCTGTACCAAGTGAAATTTATAATTTGCTGAAATTAGTTCGTGGAGATTTGTCTCCTAGCTTTCAGCCATCACCAGAAATATCTGAGCAAGTTCTTCAGGCTTTCAAGATAGTCGATAAACATGACATCAAAAAGCTGAGAGACCCTAATACAGATTTTTTGAGTGATTCTGATATGGAATGTTTAAATCATTCAGCAATAAAATATGGAAATTTGTCTTTTGCAAAGCTGACAGATTTAAGTCATGATCGCGCTTGGGAATCTGCGGATGAGAACGATCTAATCGATGTGGAAGATATAATCAAAACTTTTGATGATTCCACAGAAATTCTTGAGCATTTGCAAAATCCTCATCCTTAAATTAGAACTTTATGCCAGAACGGTGGGAAATATTTTATGTGCAATTTTGCCGTCATACTAAGCCAAATCTGAAAGATAAGTTTGTTTTAATCGCGTATATTGATCCTTCACCTTATGGATTTCTAATAAATTCAAAAGTTAATAGATATATTAAAAATAGACCTTATTTGCTATGTTGTGAAGCAAAGATTATTGCAGTTGAACACGAATTTCTAAACTATAATTCCTATGTTGATTGTACGGCCGCTTTTCCTTTTAAGGATGGTGAGTTGGTAAGCTCAAGGGGCTTTCTGAGTGGTGCAGGACAGGCTCATGTAATTAAGGCGGTCGAGTTGTGTCCTGTATTGGAGCGTATACATAAAAATAGAATTTTAAAATAGAGCGATCGCATTTTCCTCTCATCATCAAGCGCGATCGCAGTAATTTTATTATTCATAATGACTTTTACAGCCAGCAATTAGAATTTCTGTATCAGTTACTTGGTAGACGAGACGATGTTCATCACTAATGCGTCTTGACCAAAATCCACTAAGTCCATATTTTAGAGGTTCAGGCTTACCGATACCTGAAAAAGGCGATCACTCAATATCTTTGATAAGTTCTACAGTTTTGTTGTAAATTTTCCGATCCATTTTTGCCCATGCGTTATAGTCCTCAAATGCTTCTGCTTCAAAGAGGATTCGCCTTCTCATGAGATGTTATCCAAATTAAGTTCTACAAGATTATTTCGGGTTTGAATGTTTTCCACCGCAGTTAGCAATCTCTTTCTATTGGTGGGATTTTGTAATAGAAAAGTAGTTTCGTCACTTTCATATACAACTATCTCGATTTCTTTGTTTTGGAAAGCAGCTTTTAAGCTTTCTAAGAAACTGTTGTCAAGTTCGTTAGCATTCAATCGATAACTGATTTGCATTTTTTGTAATGCCTGATAGAATGAATTGATACGATATTTACCATAGTATAAGACTTTTAAAGTTTTGGCAGCGATCGCATTTTCATTTCATATCAAGCGCAATCGCTAACAGAACCTTGTAGAAAAAAAATAATTGCCTCAAACATCAAAAGTTGAGTAAGGTAGAAACATTAGACAACTATGATCTGGCAATTATTCCATCGTGACTTTGAAGCTGTTTTTCTTTGTATTCCAATTCATATCCCAAACCTTCATGAAGTTAACACAAGTTTTACTAGTACAAACTTCATTCTCTCTATCAATACCATTTTCTATCTCAACATAGTATTCATCAAACGCATTTTTAATAGCATCAACATAAGAATGAGCATATATAGTCATTACAGAGCCTTCGTAAACAATTGGCAAAGAATTTCTTCGCAAAGAGATAATGATGTTGTTTTTTCCTAAGTGATCTGAATTATGTGCTTTCTGAAGAAACCCTTGATGAGCAAGTCCACATCTTACTCCCTCATGCAAAAGATTTATTGGTTTTATGCATAGTGCTTTTTCTTCAGAATTGCAAAGATTACATTGCTCCTTATCAAAACGTTTACGTTCTTTCTGGCATAGGTATTGAAAAATATTTTTTGCCCCCTCAGTGAAGTTAGCCTTTGGTTTTCCTGATTTGTATATTTGCAGAGATTCAATAAGAGGCGTTACAATAGAAATAGCAGCCATGACATGATTATCATCTGCCAAGAGATTGTAAGCTGGTTTGAAGAACCATCCTTCCATTCTATCTTGGAATATTAATCTAGCTGCTGTTTTACTTTCAAAACTATATACACCTTCGTCTGATCTAGTACTTGTTATCAACCTAGTGAGTAGATCTAGTCTAAATCTTGGACTGACTTGAATAAAATTTCCACTTGCCATTATTCGCCACTATATTTTGAAGATTATTCACCGAGTGGAGTTGCAAAAATTAAGTGAACTTTCGTTTGATTGTTGCTACAGCATCATTTAATCCATCAGCATGAATCCACCCGACAAAACCACCGAAAACCATATTGCCTTCAGTATCAGCGATAAACACATGGTTAACGCCAACAGGATTTTTCCACATCTTTAGTAAGGAACCATCAACAAGAGTAAAGCGCGGAGTTGCTTTTTTGAAGTCCCTGCTATGAGCCTGTGTCATACCTTTAACTTCATTCAAAAAATCTACAACTTGTTCGGCAACACTTGATATTTGATTAGCTGCTTGTGCGGGGCTATTCCAGTCTTCTACAGAATCATGGATCTTTTCATAAACTCTAGCAATAGGATTTAAGGGGTCAAGCATAATTTTATTTCATACGAATAACTGGAATTATTACAGCACAAAAAACTCACTCTGATCAGCTAAGTTTCATGAATTTTAAAAGTTTTTTTGATGTGTTAGGCTTTTTGGGAGGTGATCGCGGTTTGATTTGGTGATGTTTGGAAAGGTGCGATCGGGGTTGGTTTTTGGGGATAGGCGATCATCGTTTGAAATCATAATTGATATGAGTAGACCTAAATCTTCAAAAAGCTTATATATTGCTATATAAAGTGCGAAATTGTAAAAATTTATTTACTGGAGGAAATTAACTATGCAAATTGCCATAAAGCCAGAACTAGAACAACGCATCCTTAATAAATTGCAAGAGGGTAAATACAAAAGTATCGATGACTTACTAACGATCGCACTGCAACTTTTAGAAGATCGTGACAGCAAAGAACGTGTACTCCTAGATCTAAGAGAAAAAATCTCAGCAGGTATAGAACAAATTCGACAAGGAAAAGTTATTGATGGTGAATTAGTTTTTCAGCAATTTCAAGATAAATTTGAACAGATTGCATAGACTAAATTACTTAATTAGTTGGCATCTTTTTCGTAAAAAATAACACCAATACGATTGATATGATCAATTAAATCGGGATTGTCAATATCACTAAATATTGATATATCAAGACTATAAGGCAACAACAAATCATCAATTTTATTTTCAATACTCGATAGTTGTGAATAACTAACATCACCTATCAAAGTCAAGTCAATATCAGAACCATTACGATAATTCCCCTTAGCCCGTGAACCATATAATAAGACCTTTTGAATTTGTGGATATTGTGAAAACACAGAAATAATTTGATTAATTGTAGCTTCTTTTAGCCCAAATCGCCTTAACTCATTCTCAGCCTTCATCATCACTCAACACCTGCATTTTTTCGCGTAACTCTACAAATAAAGCAAAAAATCTCGTCTTGATATTAGTAGCGATCGCCTCAGCCGTAACTTGATTATAAGTATGACTCGTGCGATTACGATCCTTGATCATATCCATCCAAGTTTCACCATCCTCGATTAATCCCACCCGAAAGGCTGCCCTAACTGCATCCTTAGAACCATTAATATTTTGCGTCCCCTGATCGCGCAAATAGTCACGCAACAGATTCCACGCTAACTCGTGGGTATATTCAAAAGCTTGGATTAAGCCCTGTTCTTCCAATTCATTCAGATCGCCCTTATCAATAAACTTAGTTAATTGCGCCAAAGCTTTTTGATAATTAGAAAACCTTTGCTTCCAACGAATATCTAAATCCATAAATTTATAATTAACTTTTAGTCATTGCGATCGCCTTAGTTTCTAATCATCAAACACAGGAAAATTAACATCAAAAAGCTGTTCAATTGTATACATACATACAATCAATCGGTAAATCTTTCTCTTCTAAAGGAGTTTCCTTTAAAACTAAATCTATACCATCTTGATAAGCCGCTAAAATTACGTGATCTAAATATGATTTTAGACTAGGATTTTCTAATAAATGCTCTTTAATACGACGGCGTTGCTCTCGAATAGTCACCTTCCAACGGGAGCATCTCAGTTACGCACTAAGTATAAATGCTTAGGATATAAGTATGAGATAATAGAAAAAACGTAACTGGGACAAGAAAATGACACCAGAAGACAAGAAAAGAATTGAAGAATACACGGCAGAGATTGCCAAGATA
>JBBRMK010000069.1:0-26681 GCA_038230875.1 Pseudanabaenales cyanobacterium | reverse complement strand
GCCCTGCAATAAATTGCGGGCTAAAAGCTTAAACCTGTTGAAACAGGTTGATTTGAGGCTTTTTTTAGTCAGTTTTAACTGACTTGAGCTTTGAGCCAAGAACTTTAGTTCTTGGTTGATTTGCGTAAGTCCTAATACAGCTAGCTATTATCAACCTGATTCTAAAATTGATCCTAATAGTTCCACTTCAAAAGCTTTTGACCAATTTGCCAGTAGCTTCGCGCTCATTCAAACTCAATAGATTTAAGAAATAGGCGATCACCACATCTCTCAATCTCTAACAAAATCAGCGATCGCCTTTTTCCACCATCAAGCGCGATCGCTAACAGAATCTTTGAGACAAAAATAATTGCCTCAAACATCACACTTAGAAAGTATCACTTTTAGCTTGTTTTAACCGAAAATATTAGTGATCACCACTGCTACTGTTACGATTTTGGTAATCATTTACTTCTTGATCTCAGTCTTTTTTGATCGCAAAGGAAAATTAATCATTAATGGCTAAATTAATTTTGATCCGTCATGGACAAAGCCTTTGGAATGCCGAGAATAAATTTACAGGCTGGGTTGATGTTCCTTTAAGTAAGCAAGGACGAGCTGAAGCAGCGATCGCCTCCTCAAGGCTAAAAGATTATCGAGTCAGAGCATGCTTTACCAGTATGCTATTTCGAGCGATTGAAACTGCGATCATTGTCTTAACTGAAGTAAACGATATTTGCGAAGGAAGAGTTCCAATTATCAAACATGAAATCGAAGATGAAGACTGGCATGGCTGGGATAAATATCAAGGCGATCGCGAAAAAGAATTACCAATTTATCTCAGTTCTATTTTAGACGAACGTTATTATGGCGAACTGCAAGGATTGAACAAAGCCGCAACCGCCGCAAAGTATGGGAAAGAACAGGTACTTCTCTGGCGGCGTTCCTATAATGTCCGTCCGCCCAGTGGTGAAAGCTTAGAAGATACTCAAAAGCGGGTGGTTCCCTATTTTAGCGGTCAGATTATGTCCTATCTTGAAAGAGAAGAAAATGTGCTAGTTGTTGCTCATGGAAATTCATTGCGATCGATTGTGATGAAACTGGAGAATCTCAGCCCTGAGGAAGTGACTAAGTTAGAACTTGCCACAGGAATCCCCATCGTTTACGACATCAAGGCAACTGGTCAGGTGGTGCATAAGTTAATTTTGGATGATTAAGTGAGTAGGCATAATAAAATAAAACTAACCAAAGAAGTTAGAATCGGAAACAGGATTGAAAGCGAGAGTGATAGTCGCATGAAGTTGTTCAGTAGTTCTCGGAGCAATCGAACGTAGAATTCGATTTCACTTTCGACCAAAACATCTGACTTGACCTCGATTACAGAAGATTGAGAACAAACCAAACCCAGATTTTTTGTAAAAGCCAGGCTTCGCGCAGCTTCTCCAAAAAATCTGGGTTTGGTCGGGATTTACTGTATGCTCATTTGAAAACCGCTATATGTTTATCTTCTGGGTTTTAGCTTGTACTAAGCATTATGACGATGTTACGCTGTTTAGATGTAGTGAGGCAAAGCCTTTTACCATCTCAATTTAAATTTCCAATTTTTTTGTCAAAGTTATGAATGCATTAGAATTTTTCCAGAAAAGTGCTGGTCGTTGGCGATCGCAACGTACTACCCATCATCTTGCATTTCGCCGCGCTGAAAAAGGTGGCTCTGAAATTTATGTGAATCCGCTCAATGCGGACGATCCTAAAGTGATTGAAATTTGTCAAATGCACGAAGTCGAACCAACTACAGCAATTGGTGGAGCCTATGTAAAATGGGACGGCACAATGGCATGGGATAAAGATGATGATCACAACCACGCGGGGGAAACCGTATTTGCACTAGTGCCAGATGACGAAATAGGGCGAAAAGGTAAGCTGTTGCGTGAACGAGGCTATGCCGAAATTGTGCCTGTGATTGGTCGCTACGAAATTGATGATGAAGAGGCGCTTGTACTGATCACCGATTATCCATCTATGAGTTCTTATGAACGATTTTGGTTTCCTGCACCCAATGTAAGGATGCGGGCAAGCACAGTTAAGCAATTTGGTGGTTTTAGTACCGCAACTTTCTGCACTGAAGAACTCATTGACGAAAACAACGATACTGCCAATATTTTAGATAAAGATAACAGCGCTGAAACTCAACCAGCGATCGCTTCGATTTTTGGCTGGTAAAAATTCGGCTGGTAAAATTTGGCTAGTAAAAAAAATGGAGCGCTTCGCGCTCCATTTTTTTTATGTTGTTTTATCGAAATGGTGGTGCGTAAAGTAAGCCGCCATTTTTCCAGAGTTCATTTTGTCCGCGTGGTAATTTGAATGGGCTATCTTTACCAAGATTGCGATCATAAATCTCGGCATAGTTACCGACATGCTTGATCACTCGGGCTGTGAAGTCATTGCTGATGCCCATATCTTTGCCCAAGCTACCATCAACTCCTAAAAATCGGCGTATATCGGCATTACTACTTTTTTGCTGAGTCGCCAGATTTTTAGAAGAAATATCTAGATCTTCGGCCTCGATCGCAGCAAATATAATCCACTTGACAATGTCTGCCCATTTTGAGTCGCCATCACCTACCGCAGGCGCTAATGGCTCCTTTGAGACCACAAAATCTAAAACCTCATGATTCTCAGGATCGGCAAGTCTAGTACGGCGCACCACTAAAGCTGAGCGATCGGCAGTAATCGCGGTACAACGTCCTGATTGATAAGCATTGAAGGTCGCATTTACATCTTCATAAACGACAGGTTTGTAAGCAAGATTGCGCTTACGCATTTGGTCAGCGAGATTTTGCTCAGTTGTTGTTCCCGTTTGGGCGCAAATATCAGCATCCTTAAGATCAGCGATCGCTTTAATATTGCTAGCCTTGCGTACCATCACGCCCTGTCCGTCATAAAAAACCACAGGCATAAAGGCAAGCCGCGAACCAGTATCGCGCCCTAAAGTCCAAGTGGTATTGCGGCTCAGTACATCAATTTCGCCCGACTGCAAAGCGGTAAAGCGTTCTTTAGCATTTAGGTTGCGAAACTGCACAGCATCAGGATTATCAAATAGTGCTGCTGCGATCGCCCGACAAACATCGACATCTAGTCCTGAGTATTTGCCCTCTTTGTTCACAAAGCTAAATCCTGGTAGCTCACCACTAACCCCACAAACCAATTTGCCACGACTCAGCACAGTTTTGAGGCGATTGGTACTACCGACACTCGACTGATTTGGTTCTGGAATTGGCTCACAGGCAGCTAAGGCGCCTAAAAATAAACCAAACATTAGCCAAGCAATTAAACGTTGCCAAATTTGCCTAGAAAATTGCTTATGAAAAAGTCTTTGCCAGAAGTGCCAGAAGCTTTTACGACGTGAACGAATCTGATGAGCCATGAAAATTTTTTGACTGCCTTTTTGAGTGCATTATAGCGGCTTGTCTAAAATTGCAAATAAAAAGGTTCGCAAAACTACAGCAATTTGCTTTCAAACCTACCACAAACAATAATATAAAAACCGTTGCGGGGCTTCGCCCTGCGACCCTTATCGTAGTGAATTTGATCAACAACTTCTTTAAGAAGCGGCGCGTCTACTAAAAATAAAAAAGCTCGCATCGCGAGCTTTTTTATTAAATACCAGCGCCTTCAGAGAAACCTTCATACTCTTCAGGACGTTCACGTTCAGAATGGTCAGCAGGCGTAAGATGACGGGGACGCACATACTTGAGCAATTCTGGATCAATCAGGTAACCATTTAGTGGATGCAAAACATGTGCTTCTGCATTTTTCTCCAATTGCTCGACACGACCGATTAGCGATCGGATTACATCACCTTCAGGATCAGGAACCTGACAATGATCGAGAGCGGAGACCTTGACACCATGACGATGGACAATCCGCCCTGGAATACCAACTACAGTGCAATCGGGAGGAACGCATTTGAGTACAACTGAGCCAGCGCCGATTCGCGAATTGCTACCAATTTCAATATTACCTAAAACTTTGGCGCCTGCGCCAATCACGACATTATCGCCGAGAGTAGGGTGACGCTTCCCTGATTCTTTACCAGTCCCACCGAGGGTTACGCCTTGATAAATCAAGACATAGTCACCAATGATTGCAGTTTCGCCAATGACTACACCCATGCCATGATCGATGAACGCACCTTTACCAATGCGCGCACCTGGGTGAATCTCAATGCCTGTAAAAAATCTTGCCATTTGCGAAATCATTCGCGGAATCACGGGTAACTTAAGAGTATTAAGCCAATGGGCAAAACGATATAAGAAAATAGCGTGGAGTCCAGGATAGCATAACAGTACTTCTAGCCAGTTACGCGCAGCAGGGTCACGCTCAAAAATGATTGCGAAGTCAGCACGCAGCGTTTTGATGATGTTTTTCAACGGTTTTAAAACCCTTTTTTATATGCAAATGCTGTTTTCAAGATCCTAGCGGATATTTTGTACCAAAGGAAATTACCCTTTGGAGTGAGTATTTATAGCGATCGCTATTCCTATGCGTAATATTCCACGTCTAGGATGAAACCTATAGTTATTTTAGAGGGTCGCAGGGCAAAGCCCCGCTTCGGTTTTCTTCTGAGTCCATGTTGAAAACGAATTTTTTAACATGGACGCGGTATCGCAATGAGCTTAAGTGATTTGTTATAGCAGATTGAGAACAAACCAAACCCAAATTTTTTGTAAAAGCCCCGCTTCGCGGGGCTTTTACAAAAAATTTGGGTTTGGTCAGGATTTGCTGTAACTAAATTATTTAGCGGATTGCCAAAAACTGTTTTGTGTCTTGCCAAATGCTATCTAAATCATTACCAAGCGCATGATCATCGTTTAATAATTTTAGAGTAACTTGCGATCGCCTTTTCATAAATTCTTCACTGAGAGAGGCTGGCACAACTTGATCATGAATGCCATGAAAGATCAGAATAGGTAGCGATCGCGTTAGTTTTTCTTCTGAGTAATTCTGAGCATCGACAAAAAATTGAAAGTGTAAATTAACCTTACGTTTCAAACCGTAATGATAAAATTCGCGACTGCCATCTTGTTGCCATTTGGCTCTATTTTCTTCACCTAAGGTTTTGGCAATTCTCTGGCTAAACCCAAAAGCTGGGGCAAACAATACTAGTTTTTGTACCAATGGACTTTGAGCAGCGAGTTGTACGGCTAAAAATCCACCGAGGCTAGAACCAATTACGACAAGCGGTTGATTGGTATCTAGGTAAGTGCGATTAAGGTAATCTAGTTGCTCTGAAAGAGTCACAGTCGAGAAGTCAGTGAGATTTAGATCAGGAATATGCAAAGTAAGCCCTAGCTGCTCAAATTTTTGCTGCATATATCTTGCTTTGGTAGATTTAGGGCTAGACGCAAAGCCATGTAAATAAAGATAATTCATCTCAATTTGTTCATCTCAACTTGTTCATCTCAATTTAAGTTACGGATAAATAATTGGGAAGTCTTGGACATATTTACCATCACATTCATACTTAGCGCGAAATTCTTGCAAAACCGTGCGATCGCCTTCTAATTTATAAATAGCGGATGAGCCGCAATCACCGACACCGCGAAACTTAGTAAAATTGGTGATAGTCTGCGATCGCACATTAACTCTAGGCATACCAGAGATCTCGCGGCTAGTTATTCGCTTCGGCTTTGCACCATCTTTTGGCTCTGAGAAGCTATCAAATTGAAGTGATACAACCCGCGGCTTAGGGGATTCATCAATCCATAAAACATATTCAAACGCGCCTTGATAAGCAGCCAAAAAACACTGAATTTGGACTAAATATTTCTTCTCAGAGATTTGGAATGCTTTAGAACCCATACCTTTCTGCCCATCTTCAGTACGGAAATTGTCTTTGCAAAGCCCTAAATTTTCACGGTTTTGCAATACATATTGCAATGGATCAGATGTAGAACCTGATGTGTTTGGATTAGAGGAATTTGTTCTGGCTAAATATCGCAATAACTGTTCTTTACTTAAATTCCCATTTGGGAAAGTCACCCGCAAAACAGGTTCAGGATTTTGAGTGGTTGGTGCTTCGAGTGTATATACATAACCATCATTTTTAAACTCGATCGCCCCAGCTTTTTGAGGATTATAATTTATCGCTTCCATATTTAATCCACCGCTGCCATCTTTGTTGCGGCTAATGTAATAAATGGGGCGATCGGGAGCGTTCTCATTCGCACAAATATAAATTTGATAATTAGAAGTTTCACCATAGGCATAAATCACTTTTGATTTGCCACAGGTGGGATTATTTTCAAGCTCTCTAATATCGCCTACAGCGATAGATTTTGGAGATTCAGAATTTGGCTTTGAGGACTCTGATGTGACTTTAGGAGTTGCAGTTTCAGTTTTAGAGGTTGTGATAGTAGTTTTAGAGGTTGTCGTAGTAGATAAACTATTGGGTGATGTAGATGAGGTTGGGGCATCTGGATTAGTACAACCAATAAATGTAAGGCTAGCCATTACAGCCATTAAGCTAAGTCGAATTTGCAACATGAGTTCTGTCCCTGATCTTTAGTAACTTAAGTAAGAGATATATCTTCTACTTAATCTTTTGACGATTTATACCAAGAAAATAGTTCCTGTGGTGGCTGTATTTGGCTGGATAGCTGAACTTACAGCAATTTGCTTTCAAACCTACTAAAAACAATAATATAAAACCCTTTGCGGGGCTTTGCCCTGCGACCCTTGTCGTAGTGGGTTTGATCAATAACTGCTGTATAAAATCGTGAATGATGTTAGCACTGCTCTAGTTTGGACTTGAATAAACTCAAGTTGTCTTTAGTTTAGGATCACTAGTACTAATTTTTGTAAAGAACTTCATGGGGCTTGGGGAAAATTAAAATCTCGAAAATACGAGACATCGCTTTGCACTGATAAAAAATGATCGTCGCTCATTTTTTATAGTCCCCGCCTGAACCATAGTGCCAAGCATCGATTTGACGCTGTCCTTGATATTGTTGTTCAGGTAGGAGATTGGCGATCGCTGGTTTAACCTGTTCACTAATTTGATCTAAAAAACTATAGGTTCCTAACCCCAAATAATGTTTCATCCAATTCAGCAAAGTTAAGATTCCGACTTGTTGCATAATCTTAAAAACTAGAACAGGGTCGGCAACAGCCATGGCTAGCATGGTTTTGGCAAGGGGAGTAAACTGCACTACGTCTTGCAAAAAGGGATAGAGAACCTGATCGCCTAATTTTTCCATCGCTGTAAAAGTTACACTTAGCAGATGATTAATGCGATCGCTCTCGATCTGTTGATTGACAGCAACACTCATCGATTTTTGAAATAGCCAAGTCACTGATAAATTTGGCTGATAGGGCTGAAGCGATCGCAAGTTAGCCTTAGTTAACCAATCACCACCCAACGCTGCATCAATTCCATTAGTTAAACGTGGTAAATGTCGGATCATCGCCCCAAATCCACCAAAGCTAAGCGGTGACTGCATCCCTGAACTATCGCCAACCTGCAAAATGCGATTCCAAGGAGTTTGCAAGGGATTTTGTTTATAGGAAGGGAAAAAGCCGAATAGCACGCGCTCAAATTTAAGTTGCTGGAGTTCTATTTCTTGATATTTGGGTAACCAAAATAGATAGTCTTCCATAAGTTGAGCAAAGCTAGGACGCTGTGGATCGGCATCAACATAGGTAAACATATAAGTAGTTCTACCATCTCTAGCAGGAAAAGCTTCCCAAAAATATTGACATTGATTTTGGATGGGCGTAAAGCTATAAATTAAATCACCATAGGGCTTCTCAGGCATTCCCTTAGCACAACTTCCCACAACCATACAGATGCCATCAGGTTTAATATTTCCTTGTACCTGTGCTCTCGCTTGCTGCGCAATCCGTGAAAAATGCCCCATTACATCTAGTAACAATCGCCCCGTAATCTTTTCTGCGATCGCATTCTCTGATTTATGAATTACTTCTACAGATATTCCATCAGGATGCGCGATAACTTGCCGAAATATTGTTTGTTCTAATAATATTCCGCCCGCGCTGAGAAATTTTTGTTTGAGAACTTCCAACAAATAAATAGGATCTACACCAATATTGAGAATATCGCGCACCCATAGTTCTTTGCCGCCATGAAAGCCAACTCTAGCGGGATTATAAGTTGTCGCGATCGCTATTTCTAGCTCTACCGCTGTAAGCAAATCTAATTCTAAAAATGCATTTAATTCTTGACGGGAAATATTCCATTCTTGGGTTCTACCTTTCAATAAGCCCTGTTCGATGATTGCTACACTCCATCCTCGTCTCTGCAATGCAGCCGCAATAAATATTCCTAACGTCCCGCCGCAGACAATCACATCAAAATCTTTATTGCCTAACTTCTCTGAGGTAGTGTGAACAACTTTGGCGATCGTTTGACTTTCCTGACGATAACTTGTCCAAAAAGCATCCATGCGCTCTAACTGCGCTGAAATTTCCACAGGCATTTGCGATCGCACATATTCAAATAAAGACATATTCAAATAAAGACATAGTTTTTTCTGCTTGAGACCTAAGTATAGGACAAATTCAATGAAGTCGGCTCCACACAGTGTTAGACCTCTTTCAGTGGCTACTCAATACGGGGAACTTCTGCTACAACAATGGCAAGTATGAAATCTGATCGCGGTACTCGTCATCAAGAGAAGCAAGAGCAGCTAATACTAATTCCTCAATAGTTTCACCCAAGCTCATACTTGGATTGATTTGGAAGATTCCAGGAATGTGCTGCCCTTGAGCAAGATGATCAATTAGATGAACGGGCATAGAACTCCGATTATTCGTTACAAGAATAAAGTCGTATTTTTCACACCAAAGCAAAATATCTGGATCTAAAGTGCCTTTTGGCGGTGTATTGGGATCGCCAATTGCCCAAACCACTAAATCAGGTTCTTTGCGCCGTAGCTGTATTTGATAAATTGGAGCAAGATTTTCATCCATCAAATACTTGATTTGCATAGGATTTCCCTGATGTTAGTCGTTCGGCTCGAAGTTGACGCAATTTTTCAGAAATTGGCAGTGAATTAAGCTTTTGCTCTTCTCTCATTTTGTGTCCCCACTCTAGCCAATTTGTGAGGTACTCACCGATCTCTTGTTTGTTATGAAGATAGTAAAGAACTGTGGCATAAACCTGCTCTAAGCTTAATGAAAGATAGGTTTTGGCAATTTCTTCAGGAGTTTGACTGCGGTAAATATAGTCATACAAGACTGTTTCAATGCCAATTCGTGTATCTTTTAAGCGAATGTCATTAGTACCGAGAAAGATAAAGTAATCTTCCAATTGCATAGTTTATGTCTCCAGAATTTTAGGGGTTTAATCAAATGATTGATTGCAATGATTGATCGCTACAATTTCGGCGGAAGTATTAAGCAGCCGTCTCCAATGCAGTATTAGACGATGGGTATTTTGTCGTATGATTCTGGCTCCACGTTAGGAACTTTTGCTAAAATTGCTTCATATTTTAATCGACTACCTCTTTTAGCTCTTTCTTTAAGGTAATTCTCTGTCATTAAAGCAGATAGTTTTTCTGCGATCGCTGTTGATATGAATTGATCGATAGAAATTCCGTCACGACCTGCGAGTTCATACAGACTTTTGTGTAATGAATCAGGAATTTGAACTTGAACAATACTCATGGCAACTTTCCTATCGAACGTAAAAACTCGGAGGGTTTAAGCAGATTTATCCCAAATTGCTCAACGCCTACAAAGTCACGGGTATTATATGTGATTATACTCTGGCATCTTGCTTTAACTGCAAGCTCTAATACCATGTCATCTTTAGGATCGCGTAGAAATGGTCGCCAAAGGAAGAAAATCTCATGCTGCATCCCCACTGCACAGTAGAAATCAATTAGCTCATCTACTTCTTCTTCACTCAAATACAGGTTTGACAATTCACGAAGCAAAACCTCTGTGTATTCGAGTACAAGCGGAACTGACAAGTGTATGTCAAACTGACCTGTATCGATGATGCTAAGCAACTGAAACGCGCTACCTCGCCTAGACCTTAACCCAGCAATGATGACGTTAGTATCAATAACAACTTGAGGTAATGTCATCTAAAACTGGAATGCTACTGCTATTTATACGTTTCAACTTTATCATTCAGATGATCAAAAGCAATATGCGTTACATTTCATTAACGCATCTTACAAGATTCGTGATCGCCATCTATCCCAAAGATTGGAGAAACCGTGAGCAAAGAGAAAAGCCTCAAGGTTCTTGGGATGATTAAACTTAACAATCGTAGGGTGTGTTAGCGAAGAGTAACGTAAATATTTGTTGATTACCATTTAATAGGTGCGTTACATTTCCTTAACAAACCCTACAAACTAACGTTCTGAATTACTGACACAGATATCCGCAACTCACTGATCGCTTGACATTGTTTCGGTGCATTGGGATTGTTAGGCAACGACACTTTTCAGTGCTTTGCGGAAAATGATTTTGTCGTCTCCAGCCTTGTAAAACTCTCGAATTCTCGCTTCTTCGTCATAACCGCTCTTTCGATAAAATGCGCGAACATACCCGAAATCTTCTAGCCCAGAAGTTTCTACTAGTAGTACACGCTCACCGCGTTTAGTTAACATTTGCTCAACATGGCTCAATAAAGCTGCGCCGCGTCCCTGTCTTTGGTAGTCGGGATGAATAGCAATCAGATAAAGGTTCCATGTCCCCTCAGTCATCCGCTCTGGTGCTACGTAGGCAACACCCACTGGTTCATTGTCGTCGTCGGTAAACCACAAACCTTCACTATCTGCTCCCTCACTGAAATACTGACCTAGCATTTGAGCAAGCTCTCCGATTTGATTTGGCTCAAAAAGCCCTGTTTCTTCTGCTAAAGCAAGTAGTTTATTTGTGTCATCAGGTGTTGTCAATCTAATCATTGTGGGTTTTAGATAGTGCTGTAGTATAGCTCTCATTATTCAAACATCGACATTATAATTTTTCACTGCCTCGCCAATAAATTTCTAAAACATCTGCAACTAACAGATAGCCTTCCAACTGCTGCCGCAACAAACAGACTGAGCCGCCTAACGGGTTAGTTGAACCTCATTCGCTACGCTCAGCGGTTAACTGGAAGTCGTTTTCATGTCAGTTCTAACGACTTGTTCTATATGCCGCGTTACTTGATTTTATCATATACTGTCAAGTTCCATTTAAGCGGCTATAGAACTAATGCTTTGCCAATAAAGTTTTTGGCTAAAATATCTATAATCTATACTGGGCAAGGATTTTAGACAGCTTGACTATTCTATCTTAATTTTTTGTCCTGTACTTAAGTTTGAGATTTTAAAGTGCTAGAGCTGATACCGAGGATCGCAAAAATCTCTTAGCCATTTATTGCTAGCGTCGGCGATCGCAGCATCGCTCACATCTACAGGCGGCGCTTGTCCAATTCGCATAAACGCCATCGATAATCGCCAACCATTTCTAGTCGGAACTAAAAATAACCAGTAAGCCCGTTGAGAAATTTCGACTTTACCAGTTTGACGTTCTAAAACCGATAGAAAAATCTGCTGCGGTAAGCGATCGCGAGCCTGATCAAGAGCAAGTGGTAAAGGCTCAAGCTCAGGCTGACTAATCGTCATCACCTCACGTTTGATCCGCAAACGGCTATAGGTGCGGTTGAGATAGTCAGGTAAATCTTTGGCAAGCGCTTTACTTAAGCTGGGGAAATCAGCAGGACAAGTCCGCTGATTGATGTAGGTCTGGGCATTTACGGAATTAGGTAAATACGTAAATGTGCTAATAGCGATCGCCATCATCAGTCTTGACAATCTCTGAGGCTGATTCATCCCAGTCTTGAACCTACTTATTATGAACATACTTATTATCAACGCTTGAGTTTTGTGAGTGAGTTAATCAGGAGATGCTCATATTCATGTATCCTTTATTATTAACTTTTTAATAAACTTATCAATCAAGCGATCGCAATGCCTCAAGCGTATGTACTGGGACTAGGACAATCGGGAATTTCTGCTGCGAGACTGCTGAAAGCTGATGGCTGGCAGGTAACCGTAAGTGATAGCAATACAAGTCCTAGTTTAGAACAGCGTAAAATTGCTTTAGAGTCTGAGGGAATTGCCGTTGAACTTGGAGGATTTCCCAACTTTGCCAAATTGATTGAAGCAGACCAAAGAATTGACTTAGTAACAGTTAGTCCTGGTGTGCCTTGGGATCTCCATGAAGTTGAGCAAGCGCGGTTGCTTGGTATTGATACAGTCGGCGAGATCGAGCTTGCATGGCGCTATCTTAAACATATTCCTTGGGTAGGTATTACAGGAACTAATGGTAAAACTACTGTCACCTCATTAACAGCGGCGATTTTTCAGGCGGCGGGCTTAGATGCGATCGCCTGTGGCAATATTGGCTTTCCTGCGTGCGAAATTGCATTGCAAGTATTACATCACCAAATTAATCCAGATTGGATTATTGCCGAATTGAGTAGCTATCAAATCGAATCCACTCAAACCGTTAAGCCGAAAATTGGCATCTGGACAACTTTTACGCCTGATCATCTTAATCGCCACTATACACTTGAGGCTTATCGTAATATCAAAGCTAATTTGATTGATCAGTCGGAATACATCGTGCTTAATGGCAATGATCCGTACTTAGCGAAATTTGGCGCGGCGATGTGGCCAAAAGCAATTTGGACTGGGATTGATGAACAGATCGTCGAAGCGATCGCTGATGGCGCTTGTCTTGATCATGGGTGGGTAAAATTTCGCGGTGAGCCAATTTTTCCGATCGCGCATTGGCATCTGTTGGGTAAGCACAATCGCCAAAATTTATTATTGTCGGTCGCCGCAGCGAAACTAGCGGGAATTAGTTCTGAGCATATCGATCATGCTATATCCGAATTTCAAGGAGTACCGCATCGCCTTGAACATATTCGCTTTTATCAAGGTATTGCCTTTATCAATGATAGTAAAGCCACTAACTATGACGCGGCTGAGGTAGCTTTGAAAGCCGTAAAAGCGCCCGTGATCTTGATTGCTGGTGGTCAACCTAAGCAAGGTGAGGCAAGAGCTTGGTTAGAACAGATTCGCCAGAAGGCGATCGCGGTATTATTAATTGGTGAAGCGGCGCCATTGTTTGCAGAAATGCTCAATGACGCGGGATTTAGAAATTATGAGATTGTAAAAACTCTGGAACAATCCGTAAAACAAGCAGCAAATATTGCGCATAGCCGTGTTCACAATCACCCTAGTCAGCCTTTGCCAACTGTGCTATTCTCGCCTGCATGTGCAAGCTTTGACCAGTTTGCTAACTTCGAGCAACGCGGCGATCGCTTCCGCCAACTTTGTCAAGAACTTTAATGACTCCATCTTTTCTGCCTAGAGATCTTGCGACTATTAATCTATTCAAACGCCGAACAGTGCTGATCTGGATAATTTTGGCGTTGTCAATGATTGGATTAATCGTGCGCTTAGTTTATTTACAAGTTGTGACTGCGCCAGATTTGCTCGAAAAGGCGCGACGACAGCAAATGTTTACCTTGCGCCCATTCATTCCCCGCCGCACGATTACCGATCGCAAAGGTACTGTTTTAGCGATAGACCGTGCCGTTTATACACTGTTTGCATATCCATATCGCTATACAAAAGATAAGCCTGAAGAAATCGCCGCCAAACTTGCACCTATTCTTAGAAAATCGCCAGATGCGCTGCTAAGTATTTTAACTCGTGACACTACTCGTATTCAAGTTGAATATTGGTTGTCAGAAGAAAATGCTGATCGCATCTATAATTTGCGAATTGAAGGCTTAGAGCTAGTTCAGCAGCGTCATCGGCTCTATCCACAGCAAGACCTTGCCGCCGAACTGCTTGGTTATGTGAATGTCGATCATCGCGGTCAAGCAGGAATTGAACTTAGTCAAGAAAAATTATTAGAGCGCGTACAGGAAACTCCTTCTGTAGGTCAAGATGGCAATGGCAAGTTAATTCCCAATCGGATTCCTGCGGGAATGATTAGTAGCGATCGCACTAGCTTACAAATGACGATTGATTCACGTATTCAACGCACGGCAAGACAAATCCTTAAACAGCAAATGGTCAAGTTTAGTGCCAAGCGTGGTGCTGTCATCGTGATGGATGTGAGGGATGGCGGTCTGCTTAGCCTTGTTACAGAGCCAACTTATGACCCAAATCGTTATTACGATGCAGATGTCAAACTATTCAAAAATTGGGCTGTCTCTGATTTGTACGAGCCAGGTTCCACTTTTAAACCGCTCAATGTGGCGATCGCTCTCGAAGCAGGCGCTATTCAGCCTGACACTGTATTTAATGATGAAGGATCTTTGTCGATTGGTGGCTGGCCAGTTGCCAACTTTGATTACGAACAAGTAGGCTCTGTTGGCGCACTCAGCGTCGGTCAAATTTTAGAACGATCAAGCAATGTTGGCATGGTGCATATCATCCAACGAATGAAACCATCGGTTTATTATGGTTGGTTAGAGCGGATTGGCATCGGTGATATATCAAATATCGATCTTCCTTCGGAGACTCCTAGCGCTCTCAAACCTCAAGAACAATTCAATGAATATGTGATCGAACCCGCAACCGCAGCTTTTGGTCAAGGCTTTTCGCTTACTGCAATTCAATTAGCGCAGTTGCATGGCATTCTCGCCAGTGGCGGTAAATTGCTGACGCCGCATGTTGTCAAAGGCTTAATCAATGAGGAAGGAGAAGAGTTTTATCAGCCCAAGTTATCCACCCCTCGACAAATTATTTCGCAAGCAACTGCGATCAGAGTCGTGGAAATGATGACTGGAGTTGTCGAAAAAGGGACAGGTTTACCTGCGCGTATTCCTGGCTATCGAATTGCTGGTAAAACTGGAACTGCTCAAAAGGCATCAGCTACAGGCGGTTACTCTGCGGCTAAGATCACCAGCTTTGTTGGCATTTTCCCTGCTAAGGAGCCTCGGTATGTGGTGCTAGCCGTAATTGATGAGCCAATAGGCTCCGATGCATTTGGCTCAACGGTTGCGGCTCCAATCGTGAAGACTGTAATCGAAGAGATTATCGTCACCGAAGGTATTGCTCCTAGTCATCCTGAAGAAGTTATTTCCAAAATACCGATCCTTCCTGATCCGCAGCCTACCCCAACTCCTTCAGCATCTCCCTCAACATCTCCCAAAGCTTCCCCTTCCCCTAACTCTCTACCTACACCATCCCGCGATCGCCCTTAACAACTTAACCACTTGCAGCAGTTGTAGATCAAAACCACCACGACGAAGGTCGCAGGGCGAAGCCCCGCAAAGGGTTTTATATTATTGTTTGTGGTAGGTTTGAAAGCAAGTTGCTGTAAGAACTTACAGAAAAACCCAACCTTTTGTTTCTAAGTTTAAAATAATAGAGGTTAAATAAACTTAGGAAATATTTATGGCGAAAGTCGAAATCTATACATGGCGCATGTGTCCTTTTTGCATAAGGACAAAGCACTTGCTTGATAAAAAGGACATAAAATATACCGAATATGCGATCGATGGCGATGACGCAGCGCGATCGGCAATGGTGGCGCGAGGATCTGATGGTAAACGCTCTGTACCTCAGGTTTTTATTAATGATCAACATATCGGTGGTTGTGATGCCATGCACGATCTAGACCGACAAGGTAAACTCGATCCATTGCTAGCTTAAGATTCACAAATCCAGATAATTTTTTGCTGTGCAAAAAATGAGAGCATTTTAGACGTGAGTTTCGGTTAAGCGCGAAGCGCTGCATATCCTCATGTCTAGATGCGAGTTTAGGTTAATCGAGAAGAATCAAAAGTAGTATCAATAATTTAATAGATAAATAATTAAAAGAAGCCATGCACTCATTTCTCATTAAAAAACTCCCGCATTAATTGATTTACTAACAGCGGTTGCTCTTGCTGTACCCAATGGCTGCAATTTGGGATATAGCGGATACGGAAATCCTGTACATATTCTTCAGTACCATAGGTAAGTTCCTTCCCTAATGCCGTATCCTCTTCGCCCCAAATCATCAAAGTGGGAATCTTTAGAATATTCCACACTTTCTTTTGAGATAGATAGGCTGGAAGATTGCGATAGTAGTTAATCGCACTGGTTAAAACACTCCGCTTAGCGAAGGCATTTTTATATTCCTCTATATCTGCATCTGTAAAAGCACGCTGATTGATCGCCATGCCACGAAACGCTTGTTCAATTAGCCAATAATCGTCTAGCTGAATCAAGAATTCTGGCAAGATCGGGATTTGAAAAAAAGCTATATACCAGCTTTTGAGCATCTGCTGTGGGGTGCGAAGCCCTGTCGCAAATTTGGCAGGATGAGGTATATTCATCACAATCAGGCGACTAACCAGTTCGGGATATGCGTAGGCAAATGACCAAGCGATCGCTCCTCCCCAATCATGTCCGACAAGGATGCAGCGCTCATAGCTCAATCCCTCGATCACACCTTTGATATCTTCCACAAATTCTGACATAACGTAGGCAGATTGAGCTTGCGGCTTATCACTATCGTTGTAACCCCGCAGATCAATGGCAACAACTTTATGATCTTTCGCAAATTCTGGAATTTGATGCCGCCATGAGTACCAAAATTCTGGAAATCCATGCAGAAACAACATTAGCAAACCTTCGCCCTGTGTGACATAGTGCAGTTTTATGCCATTAGTATCAATCGTATCGTGATGCCAAGACTGTTCAGTCATAAGGATGCACCTGTTCGCTTTGAGGCTAAATTTAGTGCAACTATTATAGCGATCGCCACTCATAACTTTGGAATTTACACCCTAAATTAAGTAGAAGAAAAATCTTATTCCTAATCCCACATTACTATTTTTGGTGATAAAGACTTTAAAATTTAGAGACTTCATTTTTAGTAACTAGTGTCAGATGTAATTAATGCGATCGTGATCGCGACAGGAGCAGTTCTTGGAACGTTATCTCGGTTTTACCTCACAGAATGGTCAAAGGCTAAATTTGGAACTAAATTCCCCTATGCAACTTTTGGGATTAATTTGACTGGATGTTTAGCGATGGGATTCTTTTTTACGATTTCCAATGGAATCACAGGCTATCCTAAAGAACTAGATTTATTAATTAGAACTGGATTTTTAGGTTCCTACACCACATTCTCTACCTATGGCTTTGATACTCTGACTCTATGGCGTAGCAAACAAACTGGTGCGACCGCTTTTTATTGGGCTGGGAGTGCAGTTTTAGGTTTGGGAGCGGTAATCTTGGGTGTAGCGATCGCTAAGCTTTTTGTGAAGTAATCAAGGCTTGAAATGTAAATCACTCAGCAAGAATCAATGCAAAACCACCACGATAAGGGTCGCTAGCCGAAGCCCTGCAAAGGGTTTTATATTATTGTTTGTGGTAGGTTTGAAAGCAAATTGCTGTAAGATAATCAATTTTTTAATCAATTTTTAGAACTAGAAACTATGGATTTTTTAAAAGGACGTTATGCGTTAGCTGTAGCGATCGGTGCTATTTTTGGAGCTTTGAGCCGTTTTTATGTAATTGAAGGTGCAAAAGCTGTTTTTGGTAAAGATTTTGGCTTTTATGGCACATTCATTATTAACGTGTCTGGCTGTTTATTGATTGCCTATATTCTCACTCTAGCGACTGAAAATCTTCGCATCATTTCACCTGAACTTCGATTGATGACGACAACAGGTTTCTGCGGTGCGTATACTACTTTTTCTACCTACGGATTGGAATCAAGAGCATTCTTAGATAAAGGTGATATTACAACGTTGTCAATTTATTTTGTGGGGAGTGCGATCGCGGGCATGATTAGTATTCAAATTGGTGTTTTATTAGCAAGGGCAACTGCTCAAAAAACTGAATCGTAAATGTTGTCTTGCCCTATTGACGCTAGGCTATGCCAGAATTATTGAAGACCCAAGGCTTTAGGAATTGCGCTGAAAAATAGTAAATTGCAAAGGGTAAATTTCTTTGTCTTTTAACTCTCTAGGATGATCTGGGACATATAAACATACTTTTGAGCGACTGAGATAAAACATTAGTATTTACCTATATATTTTTAGATGCCTTAAGCGATCGCATATCCCGTATATTGTCTCAGATATGCGGGTTGTAAGCCAATTACAATATCTTCTTTTGGAACACCCTGAGCAACTAACGCTTCAGCAACATCAATTTCAGTATTGTTGGCTTGAATCCAGATTTTTCCTGCTTTAATGTCAAGGTGCATAGAGCAGCCGTATACACGTTTATCTTGATGCCAACCAATTGCTAATAATTGATAACGATTCTGTTCAGTATCAAACAGAGTTTCCATTTCTATTTCGCCATTTGAGGGTTTATAGGTCGCGTATTGGCTAAGAATCTGTTTGATAATAGCGCGATAGTTTTGGATTTTTTCTAGATTTTCCATGTGACAATCACCTCAGTTTTTACGTCATAAACTACAATATCAAGCTGACATTCTCGTATTACCATTCGCGGAAATTCTTTTTTGAAGAAAGTTTCATAGGCACTGTTAGGAACTGCTAAAAATAGTTTGCGGTCTGGATAGACTGATTTTAGTCCTATTCTATAGTTAATGAATTGTCCAACAGCTAAATGAAAATCGCTCAGTGATGAATTGCCAATAAAACTTTTGACTTCTACGGCAATTTTCTCACTGTTGCGTTCGGCAGCGATAAGTCTTTCAGCCCCAAGGTCTATATAAAGTTCAGAATCTCCTACGTTTAACGAAAATGGATCATCAGTAATCCGCCAACCATCCTTTATCAGTGCATTTTTAGCTGCATCATGAAATAAATCTCTTGCCATTTTTGTTTTCTCGTATCCTGTTCCATCTGTTTTTACTGGACAAAAATAGCAATGCCTACTAAGAAATAATTTATCATGTGTGACTTAATTTTCAGGGGGATAGCGATCGCTATCCTGCAAAATTTGGAAAATAAGAGTTAGGGCGATCGCTTTTTGGGTGTTTATAGGGAGAGCGCTGTTACGCAAAATTTCAGAGATGACAGTTGAGGCGATCGCTTTCTAAAACATATCAAATCAATTGAGAATGTTTGTTGTTGAGTGAAATATCGATCGCTTACGACAAACTTGAAAAGACTAGGGTCTTTTACTGTACGGTTGTCGGTAAGCGCATCGTAATGCTGCATGGATTTATCAAAAAGTCGCAAAAGACTCCTACTAAAGAGTTGAAAGTTGCCCGATCTCGTCTAATGGAGGTTAAGAACAATGAATCACGCTGAACTAAAAGCTAAGGCTTTATCTAATCCTGAGACGCTTGCGGCTTATGAAAGGATGGATGTTGAGTTTTCGCTATTGCAGCAAATGTTGGCGGCTCGTGAGAAGGCTGGTTTGTCTCAGGCTCAGGTGGCTAGTCGGATGGGAACTAAGGCTACGGCGATTACTCGATTGGAGTCATCGCTGAGTAGTGGTAAACATTCGCCTTCTCTAATTACTTTGCGGCGTTATGCTCAGGCTGTTGGGTGTGAGTTAGAGGTAAAGTTAGTTAAGTCTAAAAATCTTTGAGCGTATTTGTTTTGAGGTGCGATCGCGATCGACTCAAGCAAATCCTCGCCCCTTACATTGGTGAGGTAAATACTTACGAAGCTCAACAAATTCAGCCGCTTAATGATGAACTCCCCTTTGATTCTGAGCCGCCAGATCTGAAAACTTAGATAAACTTCAGTTTGTAAAATGTATTAGAGATTTTGTGTATGCAGAGTTATTGGCTAGCAAAGTCGTAATCGGTAGTTTAGTAGAATCAAAAATATTAACTGAATAAGATTTAGTTATATAAACATACCTTTGAGCTACTGAGATAAAACATTAGGATTTACCTATATTGATGATTATGTGGCGATCGCTGTTGTGCGAGATTTTGGAGATGATGGTTGGTGCGATCGCTTTTTGGGGTGTTTATGTGGCGATCGCTGTTAAGGAAAAAACTTATAAATATCTTTACGATGCAAAAATCTGACGAAAATTATTTCATTCTCAAATACTTCTATCCCTACCCTATATTCACCCAAACGAATACGATAAAAACTATCATAACCCTGCATCTTTTTAAGATTATTGATATCTGCTAAGGCTTTAGCCTCCTTACAAGTCAAAATTATCTGCTTTAACCTTGCTAAAAGATTGCGATCTTTAACAGACTTCAAATCCTTTTCAAATCGAGACTCAAACTTAACATTCATGCTGAATCACCATCAAGCAGAGAGAATATATCCTCTTCAGGAACAAACTCATTCTTTCTACCCTCGGCGATCGCATTCGCCAAACCAACCTCCTCTAAAGCTTCTTGAATTATTTCCGAAAAAAGATCCTTTCTTGTCTTAATCAAATCAATTAAGATTTCAGTAAGCATCTCTCTAGTATTTTCATCACTAATGGATATTTGCATTTTTATTCGCTCATCTATATCAGATAAAATTTACATGATGCGATCTTAGCAAATAACTATAGGCGATCGCTTTTTGAGGTGTTTATGGGGCGATCGCAATAACCAGCTAACCAAACGTTAACTCATCCACAGCAATTCTATCAAAAGACGCTCATGACAGACTCTTTACAGCTACAACTTGCAGAAGTTCGCATTCTTCTCAAAACTGCTCAACAAAAAGTCAGTGCTACAGCCAATCAAGCACTGATTAAATTGTATGGGAGCATCGGTAAATATATTAGCGATATATTAGCGATATATTAGCGAGACTATGCTCAAAAAAGGTCGCAAATTGAGGAAACTCATCAAGGCAAAAAAATATGCGTCCAAATGTTAATCCCCAGAAAATAGAACGACTTATGCAAGCCTTGGGTAGAGAAGCTCAAGGCTCTGTCTGCATTTACTTTACAGGAGGTGTAAGTGCCTTATTAATTGGGTGGCGTAGTTCTACGGTTGATGTTGATATTCGTCTAGATCCCGAACCACAAGGAATTTTTCAAGCGATCGCCAAGCTCAAAGAAGAATTGAATGTTAATATCAAACTTGCTTCTCCACAGGATTTCTTGCCCCCGCTTCCAAGATGGCGTGACAGGAGCGTATTCATTGGCAAACAAGGTCAAATTTCATTCTATCACTATGATTTTACCGCCCAAGCTCTTGCTAAACTATCTAGAGGATTTGACCGCGACCTTAAAGATATTGAAGCCATGTACGAACGGAAATTATTCTCTTTACATGAGTTACGGAATAGCTTTGAGGCGATTGAATCCGAATTAATTTGATTTCCTGCTCTTAACCGCGATCTGCTTAGAAGCAGAGTCGAGAAATTCATTAAACGGTCTGAAGATAAACCAGAGGAGGGTCAGTAGTGAATCTCAATGAGTTGCCAGCGGGCGAGATAATCTTGACGGGATTAAAAGATCTTCGTAATGGTAAGTCCAATACAATTGGAGCTTTGCTAGTGGCGATCGCCTCCATGCGCTTAACTGAAGCAGGGCTAGACATCCCTAAAACCCATCTAGCAAAAGAGCCAGAGCTAAGCTTGTATGCCCGTCTCCAAGATGAACGAGAGGATGCTTATCCTTACTATAATTCTTTGCTAAATAGCCTCAATAGTTTTTGCAATGCGATCGAACTTAGCTATAAATATGAACCTGAACCGTTTTCCTCATTGAAAAACTAAGGCTTTAGGAATTGCGCTGATCAGTTTTTGGGTGTAAGGCTGTTGGGGATTGGTATAGATGGATTCAGCGGTGTCTAATTCTACGATTTCGCCTTTATTCATCACCATGATGCGATCGCTCATAAACTTAACTACACCAAGGTCATGGGAAATGAAAATATAAGTTAAGCCAAATTCCGCTTGAAGTTCCTTTAATAAATTAAGAACTTGCGCTTGAACTGATACATCAAGAGCAGAAACAGGTTCATCAGCAACGATCAATTTGGGATTGAGAGCCAAGGCTCTGGCAATGCAAATACGTTGACGTTGACCGCCTGAAAATTCATGAGGGCAGCGACGCATAGCGCTTTTAGTCAAGCCGACGCGTTCTAGCAAATAGGCGACTCTATGTCTTCTCTCTTCGCCATGGCGATAGCGTTGAAAGCGCTCTTGATGGCTATGAATCAGTAATGGCTCAGCGATCGCTTCACCGACCGTCATGCGTGGATTAAGAGAACCATAAGGATCTTGAAAAATTATTTGCAGATCGCAGCGTAACTTTTGTAAGGCTTCGCCCTTAAGTCGAGAGATTTCCCGTCCTTCAAATTTGACTGAACCCATCGAGGTGTTATTTTGAGTATTCGTTAAGCCCAAAAGTGCTCTTCCTGTAGTTGTTTTGCCACAGCCAGATTCACCGACTAGTCCAAGGGTTTCCCCTGGATAGACATCGAAGCTAATATTATTTACCGCTACGAGATAGCGTTTTTTTAGTCCTAAGATGCTGCGAATTGGGAATTCGATGCGCAGATTTTGAACAGATAGAATTGGTTCTTGTTTTTGTAACTCACTTAAGCGAGTAGCAGTTTCTTCAGGTGGCACGACTTCTAAATAGAGAGAATTAGTTTGCTCCTTCTCAACCATTTTTCCGTTCTGGATTTCCATAAAGTCGCTCACCGTTGGTAAGAGACGCAACTGGCGATCGCTTTGAGGGCGACAAGCGATTAACCCTTTAGTATAAGGATGTTGGGGCATTTGCAAGATTGTTTTGGTATCACCTATTTCGACAACTTCGCCTTGATTCATCACGATCGCCCGATCAGCGATCTCCGCTAAAATCCCCAAATCGTGAGTAATAAATATCATCGACATCTGACGCGATCGCTGAATTTCTCTGAGCAAATCGAGAATCGCTGCTTGCACAGTCACATCTAAAGCTGTAGTCGGCTCATCAGCAATAATTAACTGTGGATTGCAACAAATCGCCATCGCGATCATTACCCGCTGCAATTGACCGCCCGATAACTCATGAGGATATCGCTCGATTAATTGTTCGGGACTTGGTAGTTGAACTTCTTGAAATAAATGAATTGTGCGCGTCTCCGCTTCTGCTGCCGAGACTTTTTGGTGCTGTCGAATTGCCTCGATTACCTGATAGCCACAGGTAAATAAAGGATTGAGCGATGTCATCGGTTCCTGAAATACCATCGATATGCGATCGCCACGATATTTCAGCATTTTCTGAGGTGATACTTTCACCAGATCAACTGGTTGCTGTCCACTAGGTCGAAATATCACTTCACCCTGAGTTTTGCCTGACTCACTTAGCAATCCCATAATTGCCAAAGCTGTTGCCGATTTGCCAGAGCCAGACTCACCGACAATACCAAGGGTTTGACCTTGGACAAGATCGAAAGAAATATTTTTTACAGCATAGACAAGTCCCTCATCGCCTCGAAAGGTAACTTGTAGGTCACGCACAGAAAGCAATAACTCTTGAGTCTGGGCTTGATCAATAGCTGTGGGTTGTGACATAGATTATTAATTGGCAGCAGAATTAATCATTATTATAAGAGAGCATTTAACGTTCTCTTAATAATGATTGATCAATATGCATCTTCCTTACTCTCAACTACCGATTCCTGATCGCGATCACGCTGCTTTTATTGCCAGTGATGCTGTGGTCATCGGTGATGTCCATATCGCTGATCGTGTGAATATTTGGTATAAGGTGGTGATCAGAGCGGATGTAAATCGCATCGATATTGGGTTCTGCACAAATATTCAGGATGGAGCGATCTTGCATGGCGATCCTGACCAGCCTTTAGTAATTGGCGAATATGTGACGATTGGGCACCGGGCGATCG
This sequence comes from Pseudanabaenales cyanobacterium, assembly GCA_038230875.1. Classification (GTDB taxonomy): domain Bacteria; phylum Cyanobacteriota; class Cyanobacteriia; order Pseudanabaenales; family Pseudanabaenaceae; genus Pseudanabaena. Next base: position 2,918 of record JBBRMK010000069.1, on the reverse strand, counting down.
TGCATGGTATGGAAATTGGTCGCGGTAGTCTGATTGGGATGGGCGCGATTATTTTAGAAGGGGTAAAAATTGGCGCGGGTAGTATCGTCGGGGCAGGGGCGGTAGTAACTAAAGATGTGCCTGCGGGTGTAGTAGTTGCTGGTGTTCCTGCTAAGGTAATGCGTGAGCTATCGGCACAAGAACAACAAGAGGCAATCGCCCATGCCGAAAATTATTACCAGTTATCGTTGTTGCATATTTAGTTTCAGTAAAGGCGATCGCTATTCTGTTTAATTTTTCTTGTTTAAGCTGTCTTGTTTGAGGATACGCTCTACGTTTAATATTTAATTTACGGCTCTTTTTTCTTGTTTACTCACCTTACACAAAAAATTCTAAGACCTTCACCCCTAGCCCCTCTCCCGCAGGAGAGGGGAACAAGAAAAATAATTGGGTTTTACTCCCCTTCTCCTGCGGGAGAAGGGGTTGGGGGATGAGGGCAGATCTTCGCTCTGCGTAACATCAGATGTTTATTATTTTATTTTTATTTTCTAACAGGTTTAATATTTATGTCACAACCTACGATTGAATCAATTTTGCAAGAAAAGCGTTTGTTTGAGCCGTCTGCCGAGTTCTCACAAGCTGCACATATTAAAAGTCTTGCCGAATATCAACAAATTTATGATCGCGCAAAAGCTGATCCTGCTGCCTTTTGGGCAGGGCTTGCAGAAACAGAATTAGATTGGTTTGAGAAGTGGCATACAGTTCTCGATTGGCAGCCGCCCTCAGTGAAATGGTTTGATGGAGGTAAAATCAATATTTCTTATAACTGCCTTGATCGCCACTTGACCACATGGCGCAAAAATAAGGCAGCATTGATTTGGGAAGGAGAAAATGGCGATTCCCGAACTCTAACCTACGCTCAATTACATCGCGAAGTTTGTCAGTTTGCCAATGCTTTAAAACAACTTGGAGTGCAGAAAGGCGATCGCGTTGGCATTTATATGCCGATGATTCCTGAAGCGGCAATCGCAATGCTTGCTTGTGCCAGAATCGGTGCAGTGCATGGAGTCGTATTTGGTGGATTTAGTGCAGAAGCTTTACGCGATCGGCTTGTAGATTCAGAAGCGAAACTGGTAATTACTGCCGATGGTGGTTGGCGCAAAGATGTAATCGTGCCATTAAAAGAACAAGTTGATAAGGCGCTCTTTAATGGAGCTGTGCCCTCGGTTACTAATGTCCTAGTTGTAAAGCGGACAGGGCAAAATATTCACATGAGCGCAGATCGCGATCATTGGTGGCATGATTTGCAACAAGGAGTTTCGGCTAAGTGTCCTGCGGAACCAATGGATAGTGAAGACATGCTATTCGTTCTATATACTTCTGGCAGTACAGGTAAACCGAAGGGAGTGGTGCATACTACCGCAGGCTATAACCTCTATAGTCATATAACTACTAAATGGATTTTTGACCTTAAGGATACTGATATCTATTGGTGTACGGCTGATGTCGGTTGGATTACAGGACATAGCTATATTGTTTATGGCCCATTATCCAATGGCGCAACTACTTTAATGTACGAAGGCGCACCACGTCCTTCTAATCTTGGATGTTTTTGGGATGTCATTGAGAAGTATCAAGTGAATATCTTCTATACTGCGCCCACGGCGATTCGCGCCTTTATCAAGATGGGTGAACATCATCCTAATACTCGCGATCTTTCTTCATTACGTTTATTAGGAACTGTGGGCGAACCAATTAATCCTGAAGCGTGGATGTGGTATCACCGCGTGATTGGTGGTAGTCGGTGTCCGATTGTTGATACATGGTGGCAAACGGAAACAGGTGGAATTATGATTACAGCGCTTCCTGGGGCGGTTCCCACTAAACCAGGTTCCGCAACGCTTCCCTTTCCTGGAATCATACCCGATATTGTCGATCTTGATGGAAATTCTGCCAAAACTAACGAAGGTGGATATTTAATCGTGCGTCATCCTTGGCCAGGAATGATGCGAACTGTGTACGGCGATCCTGATCGATTCCGTAAGAGCTATTGGGAACATATTGCTCCTAAAGACGGAAACTATGTTTATTTTGCAGGAGATGGTGCTCGTAAAGATGAGGATGGCTATTACTGGGTAATGGGTCGTGTTGATGATGTCATTAATGTCGCTGGTCACCGTTTAGGAACGATGGAAATTGAATCGGCTTTGGTTTCTCATCCTGCCGTAGCGGAGGCAGCCGTAGTTGGCAAGCCTGACGAGCTTAAAGGTGAGGATATTTTTGCTTTTGTGATCTTGGAAGGAGATCATCAACCTAGTGAAGCGCTAGCCAAAGAACTAAAAAAGCATGTTGTTGCGGAAATTGGCGCGATCGCTCGCCCTAATGAGATTCGCTTTGCGGAAGCTTTGCCAAAAACGCGATCAGGTAAAATCATGCGGCGGTTGTTGCGATCGCTCGCTTCTGGACAAGAAATCACAAGCGACACCTCTACTCTAGAAGATCGCTCCATTCTCGATAAGTTAAGAGAAGGTGCTTAAAATAATTTAAGCAAAACGTGACAATCCAAAAAAATTACCGCACTGCATCCGAAACTAAGCGAATATATTGAGGTTAAATGCTAAATGAGTATTTAACCAAATATATTCGAACAAAAGGATGGAATGTAAGGGCAATTCATGAATTGCCCTTATGGTAAAACAAGGCTTTTTAGTTATTTTTGCGTAGGTTCTATACGCTTACTGCTGAACAACTACGTCGCGATGCTTGAAATGCTATAAATAACTTGCAAGTCTGTCGTCTTGGGAGCATCTCAGTTACGCACTAAGTATAAATGCTTAGGATATAAGTATGAGATAATAGAAAAAACGTAACTGGGACAAGAAAATGACACCAGAAGACAAGAAAAGAATTGAAGAATACACGGCAGAGATTGCCAAGAT
>JBBRMK010000068.1:0-27464 GCA_038230875.1 Pseudanabaenales cyanobacterium | reverse complement strand
TTAACTGGATTTTTAAAGAGCGGAGCATTCGACTAGTGCCAAGTTTGATGGCTTGCTGTACTAAGGAAGGAATCAACTCAGTTAAGGGTAAATCTGGAAACACTAAGCTGGTCTCTGTTTCAATGTAATGATCACCCTGAAGGATATGAATAGCTAACTTGCGATCGCTATAAATCCAGACTTCTGGCACAAGGATCGATTCGTAAGCATTGAGCGCAGTTTTTGAAGTTACATCTGATTCGATCGCAAGGTCTGGCGGCGGATAGATAGCTAAGTTCATGTTGGTACAATCGCGCACAAGGTCAGCATTTTCGATATAAAAGCAAGTATCTGGCTCAACTCCTGCAATATCGGGACGTTTGAAAGTGGTCGAACCAAAGTCCTCCCAGTCGCGCTCTTGTATTTCTAAGATAGTTTTCACAATATCGGCAATGATTCGATGCGGACGTTCGTGTAGAGCGAGAGGGGACATAATCTCTAAAGTACCTTTGTAGTAAGTCATGCGAGTGTTACGCCTTTCACCTGCATCTAAAAGAATTTGCTCAAAGTCTTGCCATGTTAAATTCGGAATGCTAATCCGACTGCCCGCACTAAGAGCGATCGCTTTGATAGGAGTTGTTATGCTCATTGGTTTTATCTGATGAACAATTTTGCCGATTTGCCGATTCTTAATTTTATTGGCTATTTACCGATGGATTGGTATGAAATAAGCGCGAATTGCTACATTTTTCGCACTCAGTAAAAAACTGTAAACCACTTTTTCTAATTTTTTCGCGATCGCCACAGGACGGACAAATATTTTTGATCACTGTATTTTTACCGCAATTGTTACATTTAAAAAAGTAGTTGTGAACGTACGCGATCAATATATTTGAACTTTGGCAATGAGAGCAAGCATTTTTTGAAGTTGTCTTTATGGCTTTAACGACTGCCTGAGGATTAATGTCTGATTTCTGCTGATTTATTATGGGGATAATTTTCTTCTGCGGTGCTGCTATTTTTGCCGTAGAGATCGGATTAGATATAAAAGGAGCTTCAACATCCGAACTGGTTTGATTTGAATTATTTGTAGGCTTGCTATTTATATTGGTTGAGGATGGCTTAATTTTTGCAGGTTTATTGTGAGTCAACAAAAATTGACTGATTCTTGGGATCTCATCCTTCGCAAGTTCATAGGGAGGATCTAGACTGAGCAAGCTATTTTTTTTACGATATTCCGTTGCGATCGCTTTGACCTTATCGGGAATATGATCAGCTTTATAGACAATATCAAGCTTGTCATTTGTTGGGCGATTAATAATTCCTGAATCAGAAATCGCTACCAATACATCTATCGGCATTTTCGCAAACTGTGATTGCATCCCAAAAAGTATTTTATTGAGTAAAGTCTCAACATGATCATTTAAATAGTCTTTGAGAAATTTTCCTTGGCGCTGAGCTTGTAAAATTGGGGAAGGCATTCCTTGCCACGCATTATTAAACCAACGCTTCCATTCGCCGAGTTGATTCACCTCAACACGAGTTGTCACACTTTTACTCTCAATGATGATCATTCCATAGCGATGCAATATCAAATGATCGATCTGGCAAGCATCCCCCGCTTTTTCCAAACGCAGATTATTGAATACTAGAAACAGTGGATCGTTTTGAAATTCACGTTTGAGATAAAAAGCTAGCTGAGACTCAGCATAATATCCTGCTTGCTCAAATTTATCGTTTGTTTCGATGCGCTCTAATTCTTTAACAATCATTACTTTTACAAACCTCTAAATGCTCTCTAATAAAAAAAGGGTTGAGTACGCCTCGCGCACTCAACCCTTTTTTGAGAGTTATTCGTTAGCAGCAGCAGCTTCTGCGGCAGCACGAGCGGCGGCAGCTTCATCGGGATGAATGCCTAACCGAGTTAGGTTAAAGCGTCCGCGATTGTCAACTTCGCGGATTTTAATCAAGACTTCATCGCCAACCGCAACTTCGTCTTCGACTTTGCCAACCCGACCTTCAGCAAGTTGCGAAATGTGTACCATGCCCTCTTTGCCTGGTAAGAACTCTACGAATGCGCCAATCGGGATAATTCGCGTTACTCGACCGAGATACACATCACCAGCACCAACTCGACGAGTCATATTTTCGATGATTCGCTTGGCTCTGAGAGCACCTTCACCACTCATTGAAGAAATCATGACCGTACCATCATCTTCAATGTCGATCTTGGCACCTGTCTCCTCAGTGATGCCCTTGATGTTTTTACCACCTGGCCCAATGATCATTCCGATTTGTTCAGGATCGATGCGAATTGTTAGTAAGCGTGGTGCATTGGGCGATAGTTGTGGTCTTGGCTCAGGGAGCAATTCCAACATTTTGCTCATGATATGAGCGCGTCCAGTCTTGGCTTGCATCACCGCCGCCCGAACCGTATCCATGGAGATGCTAGTAATCTTCATGTCCATTTGCAGCGCTGTAATGCCCGTATCAGTACCTGCAACCTTGAAATCCATGTCACCAAGGAAATCTTCAATGCCTTGAATATCAGTGAGAATGCGAACCTCGTCGCCTTCTTTGATCAAGCCCATTGCGACACCACTTACGGGTTTGGTAATCGGTACACCCGCATCCATAAGCGCTAAGGTCGAGCCACAGACTGAACCCATCGAGGTCGAGCCATTGGAAGACAAAACTTCTGATACTACGCGGAGAACGTAAGGAAATTCAGCTTTGGAGGGTAGGACTGGTAAAAGCGCGCGTTCAGCTAAAGCTCCGTGACCAATTTCACGACGACCAGCCGATCGCATTGGTCTAGCTTCACCGACTGAGTAAGGAGGAAAGTTGTAATGGTGCATATAACGCTTTTTCGCGTCAGGATGCAGATCGTCCATTTCCTGTGCATCGCCTGGTGTGCCAAGAGTGGCGATCGATAGTACTTGAGTCAAGCCACGGTTGAATAAGCCACTACCATGCACGCGAGGAATTACACCTACTTCTGTCCAGATTGGACGCACTTCATCAAGTTTACGTCCGTCAATGCGAATGCTTTGCTCGATCACCTGCAATCGCATTAACTTTTTGGTGAGATCTTTATAAGTGGCGCTGATTACCTTTTTATCGGCTCCCAGTTTCACAGGATCGTCATCAGGTAAGGCAGCGATCGCGGCTAAAAGTTCAGCTTTAATTGCATCAAGCGCAGCATCTCTGACACTACGATCCTTTTCACAACTAGCCACCACTTGAGCAACTTTGTCTTTTACCGTATTGGCAATAAAGTTCTCTAAGGTGAGATCGGTTTCGGGCGTAATGATTTCTGGCAGCGCAATGCCTAACTCTTTCAGCAAATCGATTTGAGCTTTGATCAGTTCTAATACTGCTTCATAACCAAAGTCGATCGCCTCGATCATGTCAGCCTCAGGTAACTGATTAGCCCCAGCTTCAACCATGATGATCCCTTCAGAAGTACCTGCAACCACTAAGTCGAGATCCCCTGCTTCAACTTCAGCATAAGTAGGATTGATGATAAATTCATCGCCTACCAAACCAACACGCACACCCGCCATTGGCCCCATAAATGGTAGCCCTGCGATTAATGCAGCGATCGATGCGCCAGTCACGGCTAAAACATCAGGCGGTACTTTTTCATCGATCGCCATAGTCGTAGCAACGATCTGTACATCATCACGCAACCAATTGGGGAACAAAGGACGCATGGGGCGATCAATCAGGCGACAAGTAAGAGTTGCTTTTTCAGGGGGTCTACCTTCACGACGCAAGAATCCGCCGGGGATACGACCTGCTGCATATAGGCGCTCTTCATAATCAACAAGGAGTGGTACAAAATCTACGCCGTCACGAGCAGGACCTCTGGTCGCTGTGACTAATATTGCAGTTTCACCACACTGGACTAATACTGAGCCGCCAGCTTGAGGTGCAAACGTGCCAATTCTTAAATTAATTTCCCTGCCATAAAAAGGGATGGTTTTTGTTACGGCATCCATCTATAATCTTCTTCCGTTTTGACTTTTTTCCGTTATATATCACGCAATGTTAGCACTGATGTAGTATCGTCTGCTGTTTAAAAGCCAGAAAGTAGAGAACAGCACTTAGCCCTGCTTTCTACTTTCTGGCTTTACGGTTCACCTTATAGTTCACTTTAGGCGATTTCTCGAAAAGATTTTACCGTGGGTGTGCCGCGCTTCGCGCGGCACACCCACATTTTGGTTTTAATAAATCGGGTACTTTTATTGTTAGATATCACCTTATGGGTTTTACGTCTTAATCTTGTTGACGTTGGTTGGCTTGCAATTGAATTAATGAACGTTTAATTAACATAATGGCTGTTCGCTTTATAGAATTTAATAATGAGCCGATCCCCCCAAAGCTGCCCATCATTTTCCAGATAAACACAACCCAATGCCAACCCTTGCCGATCTCGCCCCAAAGTGTAATCTTTTCTTGTTGTTGCTCTTCTAGTAGTGTTTTAGCAGAAGGCTCTTCAGATAAATTATTCAAATTTGATTCTAAAGACATGAATTTAATCTCACCTAAATAGCAAAGGCACACCCATCTGCTATCTGAATATCTAATTTTTAGTTTATTTTAAACATTATCGCGCTCATTATAATACTCAGAATTGCTGATCGCTATAAAGAAAATGTGAATTAAAAAATACTCTCTTCCTAGTGAAAAATTAGACGTTGCGGCGCAAAGCGCCGCAACGCTAATCCTTGGTTTTGTATGTCTATTTCTATAGTGGGAAGGGAGTAGGTTAAAAAATTAAGAAATTTAAATATTTGGAGGCTCTCTTAATTATTAAAATGGGTTATGTAGAAAATAAAATTTTCTCAAATCCAAAATCTGATAACCGAATTACAGTGTTAGGTAGGAATTATGTTTAAAACTGTTTTATTTCCTTTAAACAGAAGTCAAGAAACTAGCCAAGCTGTAGCCGTAGCTATCGATCTCGTTCAAAAGTATCAGGCTTCGCTATATTTACTATCGGTTACTGAGCCTGATGCAACTGAAAGCGATCGCGAGTCATCTCAAGATTTGATCAAAGAAGTAGAGGCTTACTTTGATCAGGTTGGCATTTCAGTTAAAACCAAACTTGCTGATGGCAAGGCTGCGTTTATAATTTGTGATTTTGCTGATGAGATTAATGCAGATTTAATTGTGATGGGTTCACGGGGAATGAGTCTTACAGAAGAGCATCCCGATGGCAATAGTGTTAGTCAAAAAGTGATTAATCTTTCACCTTGCCCCGTATTAGTAGTTCCTTAGACAATAATATAAAACCCTTTGCGGGGCTTTGCCCTGCGACCCTTGTCCTGCGACCCTTGTCGTAATGGGTTTGCTCAACAACTGCTGTAAGAGCATATTTGATGCATAACTAAAGCTGTCCATTCAATATCAGCTTCGGTGTTTGATTTGCCAAGTGTCAAACGGATGCTATTTCTAGCTTCTATGTCCGAATATCCCATCGCCAACAAGATTTGACTTGGTTCGATCGCACCGCTACTACAAGCAGAACCAGAACTAATGGCGATACCCGCATAGTTCATTTCGCGTACAAGGCGGCGTCCATCGATATGCTTGTGATAAAAGCTGAGATGATGAGCTAATCGTTGTGCTCCCATCAGTCCAGTACAAATCAGATCGGGAATATCCTCAAGTAAGGTATATAAACGATCGCGCAACTTGCTCAACCGTTCAGATTCTGAAGATAATTCTTTCTCAGCGAGTTCAGCGGCTAATCCGAGTCCTGCGATCTCGGCAACTGCTTGAGTTCCTGAACGGTAATTGCGTTCTTGTCCACCGCCTAAGATTAAAGGGGTCAGCGATCGCTTTTGGGCGGTCAAAGGATTGATATAAAGTGCGCCGATTCCCTGTGTCCCGTAGAACTTATGTGCTGAGAGGGAAAGCAAATCAATCGGTAAAGCTTGCACATCAATTGGCATTTTGCCGATCGCTTGGACAGCATCGGTATGGAATAAGACATTGGCATTCCGACAAATTTGCCCTAGTTTATCAATCGGCTGAATTGTCCCAACTTCATTTTGAGCAGCAATGATCGATACGAGTACCGTATTTGCACGCAACGACTTCTCTAAATCTTGAGTGGAAATGCAGCCTTGTCGATCAACGGGCAACCGTGTAATTTCCCAACCATGTTGTTCTAAAAACTCGGCAGGTACTCGCACGGCTGAATGCTCAACTGCTGAAATAATTATGTGCTGAGGTGTTTGGTATTGCCTCGCAATACCTATTAAAGCCATGTTGTCTGACTCAGTACCGCCCGAAGTGAAAATAATTCCTTCAGGATCAGCATTAATTAAACTTGCTACTTGCAAACGCGCGCGCTCGATCATCATTGTTGAGCGCTCGCCCCACCAATGTAGACTAGAAGGATTACCCCATTGCGATCGCATAACTTCTGCCATCAAGTCGATGACTTCTGGTCGCGCAGGAGTAGTAGCACCATGATCGAGATAAATTTGCATGATTTAATTTTATACCCAAACAAAACCGAAAGAATAATGAAGCACGTCATATTCCTTTCTTCTTTTGGCTTTACAGCGCTTTACGCGGTTATAAAACCCAGAAAAATTTTTGAAAGGGCTGCGAAGCAGCCCTTTCAAAAATTTTCTGGATTATTCAAAATCTCAACAGGCTGTATAAAAAGCGCAAGGCGCTGTAATTAAGTATCAAGCAAGCGAAAATAACGCAAATGCATTACTAGTTGTTTGTTCTGCTAGACTAACTAGCTCCACATCTCGCAGCTTTGCCAAGCTCTCAGCAACGTGTAATACATAAGCTGGCTCATTGCGCTTACCACGCTTCGGAACTGGTGCGAGAAATGGGCAATCAGTCTCAATTAAAAGCCGATCACTTGGCACAATTTTGGCTGACTCGTGCAAATCATGAGCATTTTTAAAAGTCACAACCCCGCTGAAACTGATATACATCCCTAGATCTATAAACCATTGTGTTTGTTCAACATTGCCCGCCCAACAATGCATCACACCGCGAATGGGCTGTTCAGTCACTTCAGCATTGATTTCTTGCAAAACTTCACGAGTTGCCACAGATGCTTCGCGTGAGTGAATAATCACTGGCAAATTTAGCGATCGCGCAGTGCGAAGTTGTGATTTAAAGGCTTCAATTTGAGCAGTTTTGTTGTCTGACTTAAAAAAATCTAAACCCGTTTCACCAATTGCGACCACACGGCGATCACTGATTGCCAAATCTTTAATGCGATCGCCTATTTCAGGATTCCAACCTACTGTATTCAAGTTTGTATCCAATGGATGCAAACCAACTGCAAAACTTATTTCAGGAAATCGATCCGCGATCGCCTGAATTTGGATAAATTCATCAGGACTCACGCAAGAATGTACGAGTCGCGTAACCCCATTATTTAGCCAGCGATCGCGAACAGCATCAAGATCAGGCTGAAAATCTTTGAAGTTAATGTGTACATGTGTATCTACTAATTGCATAGAAATAATTGTATAGAAAGAAAACCTAGAAATCAAAGTCACATCAAAAATGAAAATGAGTAAAAAATAGCGAGAAAATTAAACATTTACCTATAAATCAATATTAATCTTCTCGCCAAAGCTAGCTAAATCGCTCTGCGCTGTTATAAAACCCAAAGAAAGTTTTAAAAGTGCCGCAAAGCGGCACTTTTAAAACTTTCTCTATACCCCTTAAAGCCTGAATAGACTGCAATTAAATAATCTCTTGATACTAATACTTAAAACTCGTTCTTAAAACTAATTTTTAGACTTATAACTTAAGATTTACTTAATTAGAGATATTTACTTATTCTGGGTTGTCAGTAGCTTGCTCGCCACTCAACTGAATTAAGTGAATATGCTTGTATCCTAGTTTGATTTCAAACTCATCTCCTTCGTTTAAACCCATTGATCGAGTATATGTAGAGCCAATTACGATTTGACCATTTTTATGAACGCTAACTCTGAACGTAGGTTCGCGACCACGCCCATCTTTACTCTGTTCAGGATTAATCGCAAACCCTCTAGCCGCAAGCACTGCTTCATAAAATTCTGTCAAATTGACCCGATCTACCCCGTCTTTTCCACGAGTAAAATAACCACATTTTTTAGCTTGTTCGCGCTTAGGTAAGTTGTTTAGCTCTTTTGCTTTTTGAAGTAGAGCTTTTCCTGTTAAAGGAGCAGTTATAGTGTCTATCATAGAATTATCAGAAATTTCAAGGTTTTAAAATTTAAAATTTTTCCCTAAAACTAGAAAAAATTTTGCAATGTTATGCATTTTACTACACATAGAATTGCCTTCTTATTGTCGTATATTTTTAAACATAATGAACAGAATTTAAAAATATTTTTGGAATTAGACGTAGCATTTTAAAAACTAAACTAAAATTAATTCCCTAGAATCTAGCAAATAAATGGAAACATGAAAAAAATATTTCTAGGATTTGACTTAATGCCCAAGTTTGCTGTCATAAAGAAAATTCAACATTCGCTTTTAAAATGAATTCTACTTAATATTGATTGATAATTTTTATTTGAGGCTAAAGAGTAGGTGATCTTTAATTTATTTAGATTAAATTAATAGATCTTCATCATAAAAGAATCGTAAAAGGTGGAGATAAAGTTAATAAGCCATTACTTTTAATTATCTATTTACTTAAAATAAATTTTTTGTTATCGAAATCTTTCGTTAATTAAAACCATATTTCTTCACCCATATGGATGATTTATCGATTTTGTAATTTATAGCGATCGCTACTATATATAATGCACAGTATTTTATATACAATTTAACAAACAATTTGACAAACAATAAGTTTAAGAATCATGCTTAGGCTAGCAGAGATAGCGATTATTACAAGGAATTTAAATTAGGGAAATTTTAAAATGCTAATTATGCATCAAATGTTTCTGTATAAAGCGAACTTTACATCTATGGTTGCCTAAATGATTGCCTAAATGATTGCCTAGATGGTTGCTTAGAGAATGTGTTGCTAAAAGTGTCGCTTATTGTTGAATAAACTATAGCGTTTTTAAATATGAATCTAGGTTAAACACTTGTCATATGCTAAGTTGTTTAACCAACCTCACCAAGCATTTTCAATATTTTTGATGGAGTAAGATTATGAACGCGCAGAATCGCATCCCCGTAGGTATTATTGGTGCATCGGGTTATGGCGGCATTCAATTGGTGAGATTGTTACTAGACCACCCATTGGTGGAGATTACCTACATGGGCGGTAGCGGTTCTGTAGGGCATAGTTTTGCTGATCTGTATCCACATATAGCCCATGCGGTCAATCTACCAATCGAAAATCTTGAGCCTGAATTAATCGCTGATCGCTGCAAAATTGTTTTCTTATCATTACCCAACGGTTTAGCTAGCAAAATCGCGCCTCGCCTGTTGGCTAAAGGCTGTAAAGTTCTTGACTTGTCCGCAGATTATCGCTTCACTGATCTGCAAGTTTATGAATCTTGGTACAACGAAGCACGTACTGATATAGAAGTTAATAGTAAAGCTGTTTATGGATTGCCAGAAATTTATCGCGATCGCATTGCCACAGCTGATCTCGTTGGATGTGCAGGATGTTATCCAACAGCTAGTTTATTAGCTTTACAACCGTTGCTAAAACAGGGCTTAGTTGATCCTAGTACAATCATTATTGATGCCAAATCAGGAACGTCGGGGGGCGGACGCCAGCCTAAAACTAACTTATTATTAGCTGAAGCTGATGGTTCTATCGGCGCATATGGCATTGCCAGCCATCGCCATACTCCTGAAATCGAACAAATTTGTAGTGATATGGCAGGACAAGAAGTATTAGTCCAATTTACACCTCATTTGATGCCGATGATTCGAGGCATTCTTTCAACGGTTTATGCAAAGTTGCGCGACCCTGGATTAGTCAAAGACGATCTTCTCACGATCTTTAAATCTTTTTATCGCAACTCAGAATGGGTGCAGGTATTACCTAAAAATATTTTCCCCCAAACTAAGTGGGCTTTAGGCACCAATCTCTGTTATCTCGGTGTAGAAGTCGATGAGCGGACAGGACGAGTAATTGTAGTTTCAGCGATCGATAATCTGATGAAAGGTCAAGCTGCCCAAGCAATGCAATGTATGAACATCATGATGGGCTGGGAAGAGTCACTTGCTCTACCTAAACTAACTTTCTATCCGTAACTCGTTCATATTAAATAGGTCAGATTACGCAGAAAATTCAAGACCCTCACCCCTAGCCCCTCTCCCGCAGGAGAGGGGAACAAGAAAATAACTGGGTTTTGCTCCCCTTCTCCTGCGAGAGAAGGGGCTGGGGGATGAGGGCAGATCTTCGCTCTGCGTAACATCAGTTACATAGGTCAGATTAAAAGCAATCTCTAAAAATCATTACAAATGACAGCAACAGTTAGAGATTTGGGAGAACAAGGATTGCTGAAAATTTTTCGGCAATATTGCAGTGAAGTAGTTGGTGATGATGCGGCTCCGATGGGAGAAACTTTGCACGATCATCAAATGGTGGTTACCACTGATATGTTGATCGATGGAGTGCATTTTAGCGATCGCACTACCAGTCCAGAAGATGTTGGTTGGCGAGCAGCAGCGGTAAACCTATCTGATTTGGCAGCGATGGGCGCTAAACCTTGGGGTTTAGTGATGGCAGTAGGATTGCCATCAGAAACACCGATCGCTTGGATTGAGGGAGTCTATCGTGGCTTTAGTGAATGTTTGCGAACTTATGGAACTGAATTGATGGGAGGCGATACCGTGCGATCGCCTATTCGGACTTTATCGGTAACTGCATTTGGGCAAGTGCATAAAAATCAATTAATTCAACGACATACAGCGCAGGTTGGTGATGCGATCGTGATGACGGGTTTGCACGGACTCTCAAAAGCTGGTTTAGAAGTTCTATTTAAAGAAGATTTGAAAGAGAAGTTATTAGCTCCGCTTAAGATTGGTAATCGCATTTTTGCGGGAGAAGAATTAGTAAAAGCAATCTGTCGGTGTCATCAGCGACCAATTCCTCGTTTTGATGCGATCGCAGTTCTTCATCAACTCCTAAAACAACAAAATTATTTAGGTGATTTTCCTGTCTCAGGAATGGATAGTAGTGATGGATTAGCCGATGCGATCGCCCAAATTTGTCGTGCTAGTAAGGTTGGGGCAAAAATATGTTGGCGATCCTTACCAATTCATAGTGCGGTGCGGACTTTAGCAGGTGATCGCGCTTTAGATTGGGTGTTGTATGGCGGTGAAGATTTTGAATTAATATTATGTATGCCCGTTGAGTTAGCGGAGAAGTTTGTAAATCAATTATCCAATGCGGTAATTATTGGTGAAATTATTGAGGGCGATCAAATTGATGGATTAGAGATGCGATCAGGATTTCAACACTTTCAATAAAAAAGCCTTGCGAAGCAAGGCTTTTTTATGCAAACTAATCTTCTTCAATACCAAAAATTTGATTGAAAGTTTTGAGAACTTTATAACCAGTATCAATCGATTCAAGCGGATCTTTGCGGAGACGGTGGCGTAGACATAGACCAATCACACGCTTGATGTCATCAACTTCTACTTCTTTACGTCCTTCAAAAGCAGCGATCGCTCTCGAAGCCCGATTGCTGACAATATCACCGCGAAGCCCATCAACATTTAGTTCAGAACAAACTCTAGAGATATTTAGGCGTAAATCGGCAGGAATATCCACTTCACAGAGAAGATTCTGAGCTTTAACGATTTTGGCTTGCAGTTCTTCTTGACGATTTGCATAGTCTGATAAGAATCCATGAGGATTGCCGTCGAAATTTGTACGTTCTTCGACTACACGCACACGCAGTTCTGGTTCGCGAACGGTACGAATTTCGGCATACATGCCAAAGCGATCAAGTAATTGTGGACGCAGTTCGCCTTCTTCAGGGTTACCCGAGCCAACAAGCACAAACCTAGCAGGGTGACGAATCGAAATCCCTTCACGTTCAACTGTATTCCATCCAGAAGCAGCGGAATCTAGTAGAACATCGACGAGGTGATCGTCAAGCAAGTTCACCTCGTCAATGTAAAGGATGCCTCGGTTAGCTTTAGCCAAAAGTCCTAGTTCAAAAGCTTTGACCCCCTCTGACAATGCTTTTTCAATATCGATTGTGCCGCATACACGGTCTTCAGTCGCACCGAGAGGCAAGTCCACCATGATCACTTGCTTAGTGCTAACTTTCATAATCTCACCATCAGCAATACGGCGGCGCACTTCTTCGCTTTGGAGATCGCCGTCGGTGGGGTGGCTACTAAATGGATCGTCAGCAACAACTTCAATTTCAGGAAGCAAGTCAGCAAGGGCGCGAACGGTGGTGGATTTGCCCGTACCGCGATCGCCCATTACCATCACCCCGCCGATTTTGGGATCGATGACGTTGAGCAACAGGGCAAGCTTCATCTCTTCCTGTCCGATCACGGCGGTGAAAGGAAATACAGGTCGTCTTGTTGTTGGTTTAATGGCAGTTGCAATCAAGGTTTTTAAATTTTGGAGCGATTAAGATGTCACTCTAGCCAATATACCGCTTTTCATCTCCCATCTTCTGAAAAATTACGGAGAGGTTATTGGTTGGTCTGGTATGCCTAAGATCGTTTCACGATTTCTGAGGGCAGCTGGTGCATATTATCTAGCATCTTGCATAGCTTTTGTTTTGGAACAGGTTTCACCAAACAAAGTCTAGGTTTAAAACAAATTCGGGTAAGACAGTTTCTCCAAAGATACTAGTCGGTGAGTAGAGAATCTCTACAGGTTGTCCGATGCGATAAATTTCAACTTGGCGATCGCGGCGGTTAATCATCCAGCCTAGTCTTGCGCCGTTGTCTTGATACTCTTGCATTTTGGCTTGGACGGTTGACAAACTATCGGTTCTCGACATTAATTCGATTACAAAGTCTGGACATATCGGCGCAAATTTAGATTGCTGCTCTGGTGTAAGTGCGTCCCATCTTGCTTTTAAAATCCATGAGGCATCAGGCGATCGCATTGCGCCATTAGGCAACATAAAACCTGTAGATGATCCAAATGTATATCCTAATTGTTGGCTTTGATTCCAAAGCCATAGATAGCCATTTATCCCAGAGCTACGCATTCCTGTATCACTACCTTCTGGAACCATGATTGTTACACCTCCTTGAGCGTCACGCTCGAATCTTAGATCACGATTTTTTTGGCAGAGTTGAAAAAATTTTTCTTCTGTTAGTTCAAAGATCGAGTCTAGGCTGATAGTGACTGAGTTCATTGATTTTATTTCCTGTTAACTTCCAAGAAAGACGACGGGAATGATTGCAACTTTTTAAGCTTTACCAGTAGATTTAGGGGATTGAGCGATATATTTTTGCAATTGTTCCATCGCCAGAATTAATTGAGGAGTAGGATCGATCGCGACAAGCCCTTCTTGCATCTTGCGCCAAATCTCGAAATGTAGATGTGGACCAGTTGCTAGCCCTGTACTACCAACTAAACCGATCACATTGCCCTGTTTGACCTCTTGACCAACTTTGACTAATACCTCAGACAAGTGAGCATAGCGAGTCTCATGGGTGTCACCGTGAGAAATTACCACAATCAAACCATATCCCCCCAGCGAACCTGCGATTTCCACGCGACCACTAAAGGCGGCGACTACAGGTGTACCCTCTGGAGCAGCTAAGTCTGTGCCTTGATGAAAGCTTACTTGACCTGTGACAGGATGAACTCGGCTACCAAATAGCGAACTGATTATTGATGGCGCAATTAAGGGAAATAGCATTTGCTTATCGCCATTGCTAGGCAAGCTCATCGCCGCGATTTCTTCAGATGTTAAGCGACGGACTTGTAGTGCATTGTCGCCAGATGCAGCGGCATAGAGAACACTGCCATCATTTTGGGAATAGTTGCGATTTGCAGCGATCGCTGGCTTGGGATTGCATAGATCAGCATCGCGTTCTAGGAGGCTGCTAGCTTTAAATTTGCAACCAGTTGAGCGATTTTCTATCACAATTTCGACGGGTTGCGATCGCTGTGACTGCTCTCTTACTGATGATGCGTTTGATTTAGTCTCAATATTGACTTGGACAGATTCGCGACTATTGGTAAAATTATTAGCAGCATTATCGGCAGGATAAGATTTAGAAGTACTTTCGCTCTGGATTTCGATGCTGGCGGGTGCAACTGGTGAGATCGCTTGCTGAGGTTGTGTCTGAGTATTGGTTACAGAGGGTTGAGATACTGCGATATTAGGCGAAATTGCTGACTTAGTACCAGCATATGCTGAGCTAACTAGAACATAGTTATTTGTAGAGAAGCAGAGCAATGTAGCTAAAGTAATTGTTGAAAGTGTGGATTTTCGCATATTTAAATCTACTAATAACCAACCGAAAAATTTTGAGGCTGATAGATTGCGTCTTGGGAGTTACCCAGCCATCTTACTACCAATTCGCCTGTTGGTCTAATGTCGATTATTTGCCCTTCAAGTTCCCGACCATTAATCGTTTTACGGATATTACGCTCGCTGAGCATCTCTAAATATTCTGCCAAAATACCCAATATTCCCTCGCGATCGCTGCGTAACTGACCGCGCTCAATCCCTGATAGCACTACTTCGATTAGCTCATCCATATTTGACAAAGTGGTAGATAACTCACCGAGAGCGATCGCACCATCAGGAACCTGATTAGTCCAATTAATACCGATTCCTACCACTGCATAACCAACTTTATCAGCCTCAATTCGTGTCTCCGTGAGTAGCCCTCCTAGTTTGCGGCGATCAATTAATAAATCATTTAGCCACTTGAGCTTTACATTTGCTCCTGTTTCGTTTAAAGCCTTAGCAATTCCCCAAGCAGTCCACAGAGTGATTTGATGAACATTTACTGCCGCGATATCGGGCTGTAAAATCACTGACATAAATAATCCGCCCAAAGGCGATCGCCAACTATTACCACGTTGCCCTCTCCCTTTAGTTTGACGCTTAGCAATAATTACGGTATCGGCTGGAGCTTGAAGACGATCAATTAGTCGCCAAGCTTCGCTATTGGTCGAGTCGATTTCTTCGAGTCTGATTATTTTACGCATATGTATTGTCAACGCTGTCTATTTGATTTTTGGGAGATGCGATCGCTGCTATGTAAAAATTGCGCCGCCTTGCAAACGTTGATAATGAAGATCAAATTCAGCTTTTAATAATGGAAAGTTCTCCAAAGTTGGATCTTTTTTGATAATTCGTTCTGCTGCTTGACGTGCAATTTGAAAAATTTCTTGACGCGCTGCTTCATCGGGTAAACGATCTTCGATAGAGAAACCTGCGTGACCCGATTGCTCTGTTCCTTCATCTTTGCCTTTGCCACGCATTTGGAAGTCGCGCTCAGCAATAAAAAAACCATCTTGCGACTGTTCAATAACTTGTAAACGCTCTTGAGAGGTTTGCGATTTAGAGCTGCTTAATAGTAAACAATAAGACTGTGCGGCTCCACGTCCAACTCTACCGCGTAATTGATGGAGCTGAGCCAAACCAAAGCGATCGGCATGTTCAATTAGCATCACCGATGCGTTGGGGATATCGACACCAACTTCAATAACCGTTGTCGCCACAAGGATTTGTGTTTCGCCTCTGCGAAAAGTGTTAATCGCTTCATCTTTTTCGGCTGAAGACATTTGACCATGTAACAAGCCAATTTGGAAGTTTGGAAAAACTACATTTTGTAAATGCTCGCGTTCTTGAGTGGCCGCTTTGATATCTTCCATTTTTTCTGACTCTTCCACCAGAGGTAAAACTATGTAGACCTGCCGCTCTTGGGCAATTTCACGGCGAATCAGGTCGTAAGCATCTTTGCGTTGTGAAGGTTTCAGCAAGACAGTTTGAATCGGTTTACGCCCTGGGGGAAGTTCATCAATGATGCTGACTTCGATTTCGGAATTAGTTAAATATAAGGTGCGAGGAATTGGCGTGGCAGTCATGATCAGGACATGGGGATCGTTGCCTTTTTGCAAAAGACGCGATCGCTGATCACGACCAAAACGATGCTGTTCATCGATTACGGCTAGTCCTAACCTTGCGAAGTTCACACCATCTTGAATTAAGGCGTGAGTGCCAATTACTAAAGGTAATTCTCCTGTTTCTAATTGTCGTAGAGTTTCGCGGCGTTTTGCGGCTTTAGTGGAGCCAGTTAAGATTTCTACTGGCAGATTTAGCTGCATAAACCATTCAACAATTTTGCGATAATGCTGTTCTGTTAATACCTCAGTCGGAGCCATCAGCGCGGTTTGGTAGCCTGCCTCGATCGCGGTTAACAGCGCATACACCGCCACAATTGTTTTACCTGAGCCGACATCACCTTGGACGAGACGATTCATCGGCGTTTGTCCTTGAAGGTCAGCGCGTATTTCGGCGACAACTCGCTTTTGAGCGTTAGTTAATTCAAAGGGAAGTATTTTTTCAAGCTGGGCGATCGCTTGGCTTTGGGGCACAAAATGAATAGCTTTTTGCTGATGACGACGATAGAGAGACACGAGGCGGCGATAAAAATATTTGTCAAAAGTAAGCCTAATTACTGCTTGCTCCAAAGTTTCGCTAGTATCTGGATAATGGACTTGGGCGATCGCGTCGGGCAATCGCATCATTTTATAATCATTTAAAAAGCGATCGGGCATGGGATCGGCAATTTGCGAAACTGCGGGCAAGCATTGCGTCACCAGTCGGCGAATCTGTTCGGGACTAATCCCTTCAGTGAGCGGATAAACTGGCACAACGCGTCCAACTGTTTTGGATTGAATCGTCTCTTGAGTATGTTCGAGAACTTCTACTTCGTAGTTCTCTAAGGTCAACCCAAACTTGCTTTGTTTGACTATTCCAGAAGCTGCAACCGTACAGCCTTGCGGATAAAGCTTTTTCTGCGATTCTTGCCAGCCACGATTGCTATAACGTTTACCTGTCCAGAAGCGACTGAGTTTAATTTGCCCAGTGCGATCGCGCAAAATGATTTCGACAATCGTGAGATTAGGATTTTTGGGACTAGTAAAGCACCCAAACCGTGTAATTATGCCGATTACAGTCACCGTATCGCCATCTTTAAGATCGCGAATAGGAATCTGACGAGCATAGTCAATGTGATCACGAGGATAGTAATTCAGAACATCGCGCACTGTATGCAAATCTAATCTAGTAAACTTTTGCGCTAAAAACGAACCAACTCCCTCCACATTTTGCAATGCTGTATCAGACCATATTTTCTTGGCAGCCTTTGGTTCAGTCGCCGCGATCGCCTCAGTTTTTGGTTTCTTTTGCTTTGGAGCAGGACTCGTCTCCGCAATTTCACGACGGCGAACTTCATAAAGCAGTCGGCGTGTCTCTGCGACTAAATGCTGCCTACGAGAGATTGCCAAATCATTATATTGAGCATATTGAGTAGCAAGAGTTTTAGCTTGAAGGCGATCGCTCATTTCCCAGTCTTCAGGCAAATCTTCACCCAAGCTCACATTTAAAAAATCCGCAAACAAAAATTGCTTTCCCTGTAAGTTGGAAAAGCCTCTTTCTGCCTCGACACTTAAGGCTTGTTGTAAACGATTGATATCAAGTGGCACAAATCCCCAAACTCGTTAAATATCTGAAACGTTAAGTATTTGAAACATAGCTCCAAAACATTTTAGCTTTTCATGAATAGCAAACTTACTTAAATTTTTTACCTTTCCATTAGTCAAAATATAGCTATAGCCATGCTTGTTAAAATATAAACCCCAAAGAGTAAAGGGCACGCTTCGCGTGCCCTTTACTCTTTGGGGTTTGAAGCAAAAAATTATGCTCTATAAATTTAGCTATTTAAATTGGCTTTTTTAAGTTATGATCGGTAACTGTCGCGAATTGTATAAAATTTTTAGACTTACCTAACCTCTACATCACCTGATAGAACCGCAATGGCTAAGAAAAGCATGATCGAGCGCGAGAAAAAGCGCACTAAGTTAGCTGAAAAATATGCAGCTAAGCTCGAAGCACTTAAAGAAAAGTTTGCCAGTCCTGAACTGACACAACAACAAAAAGTCGCTGTACACCGCGAAATTCAACAAATTCCTCGTAACGCTAACCCCACTCGCCACCGCAATCGTTGCTGGATGACTGGTCGTCCTCGTGGCTATTACAAAGATTTTGGTCTATGCCGTAACGTCCTGCGCGAAATGGCTCACCAAGGCTTGTTGCCAGGCGTAGTTAAATCTAGCTGGTAGATTAATAATTCATAAAAAAGCCGTCACCAATTGGTGACGGCTTTTTTATGAATTTCTTTGTTTGCGATCGCTTTGGATAAGCCTCTCTCGAATGATTGCCTAATCTAGCGATCGCTAATTTACAGCAAATCCTGAACAAACCCAGATTTTTTGTAAAAGCCCCGCTTCGCGGGGCTTTTACAAAAAATCTGGGTTTGATTTGTTCTCAATCTGCTGTAGATCGCTAATTTAGATCACTACTTTTTGTTAGTCTGACTGGCTAAGATAATCAAGTAGAAAGTTGTGATAAAAAATGAAACTCGCATTTATTATTGATCCGATCGCTAAACTCGATCCTGCTCATGACACTAGCGTTGCCCTGATGGAAGCAGCTTGTCGAAAAGGCTATCAAGTTTTTATCACTTCCATGAATACCCTTAGTGTCAAAGATGGTAAAGCATTGGCTTTTCTTCAATCAACTCATATCAATCCAGTTCCGCTTGTCGATGGCAAATGGCAAGCTCCAAATCCTTGGTATGAAGTCGCAGATGGCAAATTCCAACCTTTAGAAAATATGCAATTTGTGTGGATGCGTCCCGATCCACCTGTAACTAACGAATATCTCTATGCAACCTATATTCTCGATTACGTTGATTCGAGTAAAACTAAAGTTCTTAATTCACCGCATGGTATCCGCGCTGCCAATGAAAAGATGTACGCACTGCAATTTACAGGCGCAATTCCTAAAACAATCGTGACTGCAGATAAAGGAACGATTCGTGACTTTGTGGCTGCAGAAGGTAAGGCAGTAATGAAACCTCTAAATGGTAAAGGTGGGGAAGGGATTTTATTTTTGGAAATGGGCGATCGCAATATCAATTCCTTAATTGAAATCAGTACTAACATCGGCAAAACTCCAGTCATGGTTCAAGAATATCTGCCTGACGCGCAAAAAGGCGATAAGAGAATCATCCTGCTCAATGGCGAACCAATTGGCGCAGTTAATCGTGTGCCGCAGTCGGGTGAATTTCGGGGCAATATGGCGGCGGGTGGTAGTGCGGTTAAAGTTAATATTACTGATCGCGAACTAGAGATATGCACTCAACTAGCACCTACCCTCAAACGTGATGGCTTAACATTTGTCGGTATTGATGTGATCGGCGGCTACCTCACTGAAGTTAATGTTACTAGTCCCACAGGCGTACGCGAAATTGATCGTCTTGACGGCATATCTTTAGGCGATCAGGTAATGGATTGGTTAGCAACTCTTGACTAGAGTTAGAATTAAAGTAGAACATTTATATCAATTCTCTTAAGTGATGTGACTTTCCCCTATGAAGTTTTTTAGCAAAGAATTTATGAAAAAAGTTAAAGCTAACGTTACCATCTGGACGAAATCGCTAGTAGTAGTTTCATTAGTTGCGATCGCGATATTTGGCAATGCCCATGAAGCCTTTGCTAGACGCTCAGGTGGTCGAATCGGTGGAAGTTCCTTCTCAGCCCCTAGCCGTTCTGCCCCATCAAATTCTGGTGGTTATAGTGGTGGTTATAGTGGTAGCAATTACTACGGTGGCGGTGGTGGTGGATTGTTTTTTATGCCGATGTTCTTTGGCGGTGGCATGGGTGGCGGACTATTTAGCTTTTTGTTAATTGCAATGGTCGCAGGTGCAATTCTCCAAGCTTTTCGTGGTCGTGGTAATGATGCAGGGCTCACTGGCGTGGACAGCAAAGTTACTGTTACCAAAATCCAAGTTGGTCTGCTCTCATCAGCCAGATCGTTGCAACAAGAGCTAACTCATCTGGCTCTAGAGTCTGATACTTCATCTGTGGATGGTTTGGCAGCTCTTACTCGTGAAACTGCCATTTCCTTGATGCGTCATCCTGAATATTGGACGTATGTCAGTAGCGCCAATGAAAATACTAAGTTTTCACTTGCCGAACAAAAATTTAATGGCTTGGTAATGTCTGAACGCAGCAAACTTAATTCTGAAGTTTTAAGCAATGTTGGTGGTCGATTAATGCAAGGCAAAACTGCTGCTACATTGCCTAGTGAAGGCAGTTTAGCTTTAGAAGATCCTAGCGAATATATTGTAGTTACGCTCTTGCTAGCAGTTACTGGTGACTCTCTCAGCAAATTGCCACCTTTGCGTTCAAACGAAGATTTACAAGCAGCTCTATCAGCGATCGGCTCTGTCCCATCGGATAATCTGTTGGCTGTAGAAGTACTTTGGGAACCACAATCAGAGGAATATACACTCACAACTGACGAAGTTTTGACTATATATCCCGATTTAGTAAGAATCTAAGCCTTAGAAAGCGCGCTTTCTTTAATAAATCTTCAAAAGGAGAGGTGGTCCGAAGTGCTGCTTCTCCTTTTGAATTTTATGGTTAGTGACATTTACAGTTTGTGTTACACCGCGTCCATGTTGAAAACCGAAGCGAGGCTTCGCCCTGCGACCCTCTAAAATAATTATGGGTTTCATCCTACTCCCTTCCCAGTGTAAAAATAGACATTAAAAACCAAGAATTAGCGTTGCGGCGCTTCGCGCCGCAACGTCTAATCTTTCGCTGGGAAGGGAGTAGACGCGATATACAAGCTGTTTATTTTTAAGATTTGCGAAATATGCCTTAAAATTATGGTATTAAGAGTCAATCTGTGGTATCACTGACCAGTATTATTTTTTTCGAGACGGCTTTAACGTGTTGTGATTTGGCTAAGATAACAATTTAAACAGCACAGGCTTGATAAATGGGTGTTGATAATAAAGTAAAAAGGGTCTGTATATGATACAAAATGCAAATAATCAATATACAAATAATAAAGAGCAGTTCTATGTAACTGAAGATGTTGACGCATATACAGACAACGTCGATCATTTAATGGACGATCTGTTTGGAGATGTCGAAAGCACTCTGCATGTCGATTATGCAAAGCACCGATCGCTTAAGCAAAAAAATGGACAAGGCAAACAAAATAAAATATCAGCACCCTATGCCTCTGTAAACTCCTCAAGCTCAGACATGGTGGCAATTTCGAGAATTGATTCCGCCGAAAGAGACATACCAACATCAAAAGATACGGTTAGCATTACCACGCTTAACCTTGCCGATATTGCATTACCACCAATCTCTAAACAAGATGTGCTCTGGATTCAGCCCTATATCATGCGGAACCCAGAGCCGCCTTCTAATGTTCCCCCTATAGATTTTGTTCCAGTAGTTCAGAAATCTAATCTTTTAGAACGAATTTTGTTAGTTGCTGCTTGTAGCTCTGCCCTAATAGCTGCCATAATGTGGACGATTAATCATGGAATTTGGCTTGGTAAACAATCAGTTAGTGTCAAGCAAGTTAATTCCCAAAATATTTCTGACAGTAAGTCATTTGGTGAAGAAATCAGGCGGATGTTAGCAGAAGTTGCCGATAAAAATCGCGCGATCGCTGCTGCTAATCTAAACGGAACTATTGGCAGCAATATACCGTTAATGTCGGCGACTCTATTGAGCAATATGCCTCTACCAGTTGGGGCAAACAATCCTTTTGGGAATGTTTTACAGCAACCAATGTATGTACCTGTATATCAACCACCTACTTTAAATGGAACTAATGTTCCATCGCCATTAGCCCTGCCACCTGTTACATCAAATAATGTGTTCGATGTTTCTAACGCTGCACTAAATGCACGGCAAAATCAAAATCCACCACTTGTTCAAGCTGCTGCTCCTGTGCCATCATATACATTAATTGGTGTACTAGATTTAGGCGATCGCTCTACAGCTATGTTTGACATAAATGGCTCGGTGCAATCAATTGGCGTAGGTAGAGGAATTGGAAATGCAGGCTGGATATTATCACGCGTCAGTCAGCAAGAAATCACCCTCAAACGTGGTAAAGAAATTAAAACAGTATTTGTCGGGCAAAAGTTCTAACAAGGAAAACACATGGGATTATTAGAAGACATATCTCGTTTTTTAGAGACACGCTTAGAGGAGTTTATTCGGAATAATCCCCAAATCGAATTGCAAATCCTAGAAGATAAGTTGCATCAACAAGAAGCAGAGATAACTAAGTTAATTGTTAACTCCAAGTTAGAAGAGAAAAAGCTCCAAGATCGGATTCTTGAAATTGCTGAAGAAATTCGGATCTGGCATGATCGCACCGTCAAAGCCGAATCTTTTGA
This sequence comes from Pseudanabaenales cyanobacterium, assembly GCA_038230875.1. Taxonomy (GTDB): domain Bacteria; phylum Cyanobacteriota; class Cyanobacteriia; order Pseudanabaenales; family Pseudanabaenaceae; genus Pseudanabaena. Next base: position 5,081 of record JBBRMK010000068.1, on the reverse strand, counting down.
TAGACCCGATCTTGCTAATCCTGCAAAAGAGCGTGAAGCCGCTCTCCTCCGCCAAGGAAATCAGATCTGGGCCCAGATGGAAATTGTCAAAAAACGCGCGATCGATAGCCAAGCCCTACAAGGACAAATCCAAGAACGCCGTAAAGAAGTCCAAGCTAAAATTGCTGCAGCAGCTAAAACAGCCAAGGAAAAACAAACTTCTACTTCTAGTACTCCCTTAAATTGGGATAGTCTCTACACACCTCCATTTCGTGATCCTGACGATAAATTAGAAGAAACTTTTCGCCGTTGGGAAATGGACGAGGAACTTTCTCGACTCAAACGCAATATGGGTAAATAGAATCGCTTCTAAAATAAAAATTGCTGATAAATTTTGATAAACAGCAAAATTTATCGACCATTATGCTAAGGTAAAAAAGCATCAAAAATGCAGCGGGATGTAGCGCAGCTTGGTAGCGCACCACTTTGGGGTAGTGGGGGTCTTGGGTTCAAATCCCAACATTCCGATTCTTGTAAAAGCTTAATAGGCACAGGTTTCAAGACTCTAGAGAGGGCAATCTCTGGATGTTGAACAGTTTGTCTCAAATTATAAAATGTAGTTTTTGGTAGGGTTTTGTAGGTAAAACTGGTATAAAATCGGTATACCAATTTGAAGGAAAAACCCTATTTATGGCTAAGGGAACTGTCAATATTGAAGCCTATAAAGATAGGCTTAGACTACGTTGGGGCTTTTCAGGACAAAGGTATTGTTTATATATTGGCTTGCCAGATACGCAAGTTAATAGAAAGGCAGCAGAGGGAAAAGCAAGGCAGATCGAGCTTGATATAGCAAGTGGAAATTTTGATCGGACTCTCATAAAGTATAAAACTGAGCAACAAGTTAAACGTGAGCCGCTTAAAATCGCTGAGTTTTTCTATAACTTTATGCAAGAAAAAGCTAAAAGCATTTACAAGCGTAGTTTAGAAAAATACAAAGCTACTCATGGTTACTTGCAAAAATATTTCAAGGACAAGCAAGCAATTACAGTTACCGTGTTAGTGGCTGAGAAATTCTCAGAATGGCTATCCAGTCAAATTTCGCCTCTAACGGCTAAAGAGCGGTTAACTTTAATTAGTGCTTGCTGGGAGTGGGGTGTAAAACAAGAGCTTATCGATACTAATCCTTGGTCAGAATTAGTTGCGCGAATCAAAGTACCACCAAAACAAAAGCCAAAGCCATTTACGTCTGAGGAAATAGAAAAAATTATCCATGCATTTTATAATGATTTCTATTACAGACACTATGCTGATTTTGTTGAATTTTTATTCGGTACTGGATGTCGAACGGGTGAAGCTATAGGATTGCGATGGGAACATATTTCAAGCGATTGTTCTTCCGTTTGGATTGGGGAAAGTTTTAGTAGAGGGGTCAGGAAGTCCACAAAAACAAATAAATCTAGGGAGATAACTCTAACATCTAGATTACAGAAAATTCTCAACAATCGTAAACCTGAGAATCCAAACCCTAACGATTTAGTCTTTCCGACTCCTAAAGGACATCCTATTGACGATCATAATTTTCGGAATCGCGCATGGAAGACAGTGCTATCAAATCTAGATATAGATTATAGAAAGCCTTATAACACTAGGCATACCTTAATTTCTCATGCACTTGAACAGGGTATGAATCCAGTGATGGTAGCTCAGCTTACAGGACATAATGTTGCTACTCTGTATGAAAACTATGCTGGTAGTGTCAATAGTCGTCCTAGATTACCTGATATTCTTTCAAGTCCTATAATTTGAATCAAAACAGGAGTTCTTGACAATATATGGCAAGACCAAAAATTGAATACGAGAAAGAATTACTAGTTAACTTGGTTCCCGATTGGTTCTGGAAATGCCTGAGAAGAATAACTGATGAGCCTCTTGATTTGCCAGAAAATTTAAGTAGTGCTGAGAAGATATATATAGAAAAATTTCATTCTAATTGGGATAAGATTGCACGGTGGATAATAGCTGAGGCTAATCCTATTATTCATACAGGTTTCAGTCCTTATAACAGACCTGACTTTGTTCATGCAAAATATGATGCTAAAGTTTTTTATCAATGGTTCAATGTATCAAAAGCATTATTTGATATTTCTCCTAAAGAATTAAAGGAAATCTATGGCTCTCCAACAAATTTTTGGTGCATACTGCTGATCGAATATAGACAGCAACAACTCAGTGCATTTTTTGAGGCTAAACCGATTTCGCTAAGCGAGATTAATGATTCAGGAAAAAAAATCTTATCGCTATTGAAGACATTTTCTTCTGGTGAAGAAGTAATGCTAAACAGCAAAATGAAGACTCGGTTTGCAAGAGAGAGTGCTATTAAAGAGAAATTCAATTCTGATTTAAGAAGAGCCTTGTTAAGTCCTACATTAGATATTGACGTTCCATTAAAGGTTGATGCATGGCTTGAAACCCTTCCTTCCAATCGGTCACTATTCTATAGCAAGATCTACAAAATTTTTAAGTTAGACACTTCTAAAAGCTCTAAGCAAATTGCTAAGACTAATGAATTTAAAAACAGTATTTGGGAACAATATTTGAAGGTGGAGGAAGAGCGCCTAGACTATTATTCAAACCCATCGCGCAAAATTGCGAAAGCTATTTTTGAGGAAAACAATGCTCTCTATTTTTTAGAACCTAGTGAAAGAGGTCGCCCTAAGAAAGTAATCGTAAAAAAATAGTTTATTCCAACTCAGAAGCAATATCTCAGCTTCTAATAAACAGGTAAACAGGCTAGTGTGACCTTTGACACTAGCCTGTTTTTATGTGTTTTGGCATAAGTATAATTACTCATTCGCCCTAAAACCCACTCAAGGCATGGGTTTCAAATCGTTAATCTTATATTTGTTGTTGAATTGAATTTGATTGTAGATTAGTTTACATGGATGTACAGGTAATGATTTAGATGAAGGTAATTAAATCCTTCTCTTAATTTAAGTAGCCAAATTCAGATCGCATTAATAAACTAAATCTCACTTGATTGTGAGGGGAGATCCTATGTCAAAAAATCAGGAAGTGGAATGGTGTGATAAGCATTGTGCCTCATCAATAACTGGTTTGTCGATATTCACGCTAAGAGATTGGAGGCTCAATGGAAAGCTTGTAGAGGGTATTCACTGGGTTCGTATTGGTGTTCGTTGCGTTCGCTATAACAGTCAAATGCTCAGAGACTATATGGTAACTCAATCCGAGCCAAATATTCACCAACGTGCTATTGATAATTTCCTTGCATCACTTCCCAGCAATCAGAATTTAAAGAAGAAGGGACGGACTAACAATGATTAACAAAAAGCATCTTGATGAGTGGTCGAACAGTTCTGATGTTGACGAAAGCATTATTCATAAAAATGCTCAAAGCCTAACTGACAAAAAAGTGATCGCCCAAAAACTGAACTGGAAATCATGGAATTATCCATTTGGCGGTTGGTGGTGCGGATCTTTAAATTTAGAAACCATGCAACCTCATGAATATTTTGGACAATTTAAGCCTGACAATCCCATACAACTTAATGGTAAGCCATCTAAATACTTAACTCCAAAGAATTTAGCCTACGATGCGATCGCTCTTCAACATTCTGAAGCAGATTATTGGCAAGCACTAATAGACGATCGCAGTATGCCCCTAGTTATAACGGAAGGTGCAAAGAAAGCAGGTCACATAATGAGTTGCGGGTTTCATGCTCTTGCCCTCATTGGAGTATGGATGGGAGAAGGAACCGATCGGAATGGGCGATCGCTGTTGGTTCCAAATTTAAAAATCTTAGCTGTTACTGGGCGACCGATTGTATTTGCCTTTGATGCAGATCTGTACCGCAAGACATCGGTTAAAAAGGCTTTGATTTCTCTAGCAACCGAATTAAATAGAAAGGAGTGCAAAGTTAATGTTGCAGTTTGGTAATGAGTCATTGGGTAAAGGAATCGATGATTTTGGCAAGAATCATGGGCGGGGTTGTGTCGTAGAGATTCTTACAAATCCAATGAAATACAAGCATTGGCTCGAAACTTTTAAAGTTAACGAACAGAAACAAGAGGAAGATGCCGAACAAGACAAAAATCTCGAATGCGCTTTTGATGAATTAATGAAGATTGCTAGCTTGGCTAATTTCTTTCACACTGGCGATAAGCAGTCATACGCTGATATAACCGTCAATGAACATATGGAGACATATTCACTCAATTCTAGAGATTTTAAACATTGGTTAAACAATCAGTTTTTCTTAAAGTTTAACCAAATTCCTTCTGAATATGAAATGGCAAAAGTTCTCAATGCTCTTGAAGGGAAAGCTTTATTTCAAGGAGAATACCGAGAAATACATAATAGATTGGCTTTTCATGACGATAAGATCTACATTGATTTGGGTTGCCCAGATTGGAAGGTGGTGGAAGTTAGTTCTAATGGTTGGAAGATAGTTTCTGATTACCCCGTTAGATTTAAGAGATCTCAAAATCAGCAGTCTCTGCCAATTCCAACTAGAAATGGGAATGTAAATGAATTAAGAGAGATTGTTAATTTCGATGATGCAGATTGGGTACTGATTTTATGTTGGCTATCTTTTTGCTATTATCCAAAATATCCTCATCCAATTTTAATTTTAAATGGCGAACAAGGATCGGGTAAATCTTTTACTAGCTCAGTATTTTCGAGATTGATCGATCCAAATAAATCGCCGCTTCTTCCCGAACCGAAAAATACTCATGATTTGGCTATAACTGCACTAAATCGATGGTTAATATGTTTCGACAACTTTTCTGGTATTAAGAACGATCTATCCGATGCTTTATGTCGTATTTCTACAGGCGGTGGGTTTGCCACTCGAACACTCTATCAAAATGATGAGGAGACGGTTTTTAGGTTTATACGTCCTATGATCGTTAATGGAATTGACTCTTTAGCTAATCGATCGGGGGAGCATCTCAGTTACGCACTAAGTATAAATGCTTAGGATATAAGTATGAGATAATAGAAAAAACGTAACTGGGACAAGAAAATGACACCAGAAGACAAGAAAAGAATTGAAGAATACACGGCAGAGATTGCCAAGATA
>JBBRMK010000067.1:0-27465 GCA_038230875.1 Pseudanabaenales cyanobacterium | reverse complement strand
GGATATTAGCCATTTGGAGCAATGTTTGTTGATGGATTCACAGTTGGATTCGTTTTTAGCTTTTCAGGAAAGGTATCAATAAAAAGGGATAAATAAAATGACACAAGCTACTGCATCAAAATCTCAGTTAAATGATTTATATGATCGCGATCTTAATCTATGGGTTAAAGATATGATCGCCAAGTTGAAATCTGGCGACTTCCAGAATCTTGATATTGAGAATTTAATTGAGGAAATTGAAGGGGTGACAAATAGCGATAAACAGCAGATCGAGAACAGGCTACAACGATTGATCGAGCATATTCTCAAGCGTTGCTATGTCTCAAGCCCTGATTGTTATCGTGGTTGGCAAGTCACAATAGTGAACCAACGACAGAAGCTTACGAGACTTTTAAGGCGTTCACCAAGCCTAAAGCGTCACTTTTCAGAATCCTTTGATGAGGCTTTTGATAATGCTTTGAAAATTGTGCGAATCGAATACGATGTAGATTTCTCTAGTACATGGCAGTTTGACAGTGATGTTGACTCGATGCTAAATATTGATTTTTGGGAATAAATGGAAAATGACACAAGTTACTGCATCAAAATCTGAGTTAACCAATCTATACGATCGCGACCCTAATCTGTGGCTAGAAAATGCGATCATGATATTATCTGGTAAATTTTGGGATTAGGATATTTTGATAATAATTACATGGCGGATATACAGAAAAAATCTAAAGACAGGACGATCGCACAAGCAATTTTAGCGGTGATGAATGCTGAGAAAAAAGCGTTAACTTCCCAAGAGATTTGTCAATTGATTTTAGAGAGAAACCTCTATCATTTTAATACGAACGATCCTTTAAAAATGGTGAGAGATGCTCTCTGGCGACATGATGTGAAAACAGGGAAACGCTCATCTCCAAATAAATATTTTATTCAAGATGGTAAATACTGGACTCCTTCTGATGATATTGTGACTCCTCCACAGGATAAAGAAGAGACGCCCATAGTTGATATTGACATTGAATCATCTTTTTATGATTATCTATTTGAATTAGAAGATTTGGATAATAACGAGTTATGACTAGACATATATTAGGATTATCAGGGGGTAAAGATAGTACTGCCTTAGCTATTTTGATGCATAAAGAAATACCACAAATGGAATATTTTTTTTGTGATACAGGTAAAGAATTATCTGAAACCTATGAATATTTAGATAGAATTAAAGCCCGATTAGGAATCAAAATCAAATATCTAAATTCTGAAAGAAACTTCGATCATTACCTGATGCTGCATGGCGGTCATCTCCCATCCCCAAAAATTCGATGGTGTACAGAAGAAATGAAAATCAAACCTTTGGAGCGATTTGTTGGGGATGACGAAACTATTAGCTACATAGGGATTAGAGCGGATGAGATTCGAGATGGTTATATTTCTCGAAAGCCTAATATTCAACCTGTCTATCCTTTTAAAGAGAAAAATTTAGTCAAAACTGACATTCTTCGCATACTTGATGAAAGCGGGATTGGTTTGCCTGATTACTATCGCTGGCGTAGCAGATCGGGTTGTTTTTTCTGCTTCTTTCAACGGAAGTATGAATGGGTCATGCTTTTAGAAGAGCATCCTGATTTATTTGCTCAAGCTCTTGAGTACGAATTAAGCGAAGGCAAAGCGAAAGGAGTCGGTTATACATGGACACAAGGAGAAACGCTTTTAGAATTAATTGCTCGTAGAGATGAAATCATTGCTGAACATGAAAAGTCTATGGCTAGAGAAAAGAAAACATCACCAAAGCTTAGCCTTGCCGAAGTATTAGAATCAGTACTAGACGATGAAGATGACGAAATGCCTTGTTTAGCTTGCCATTTGTAAGCAAATCTCTTGAATTCCGTTCGTAAAAATTATGCTAAAGTAAGGAAATCTTACATTGTATATTCCTTACAAATTGGTAACTTTCTCTATGCTTGCCAAATTAACTACCAAAAATCAGCTTACTCTTCCCAAAAGTATTACTAAAGAAATTGGCGAGTCAGAATATTTTGATGTCAAGGTAGAACATGGACAGATTATTCTCACACCAGTCAAAATTCATCGCGCAGACGCTGTACGCGCAAAACTAGCAGATTTACAAATAACCGAAGAGGATATTGCTGATGCTGTTGCTTGGGCGCGAAAATAATGAATGGTCGCTCTTTGCAAACCTTAAATTCATCACCACGGGTTGTTATTGATACTAATTTGGTTTTATCGGCTTTAATATTTGGTGGCAAGACTGCAAAAATACGTTCCACTTGGCAAGAAAATCTTATATATCCTTTAGCATCTAAAGAAACGATTACTGAGCTAATCAGAGTACTCGCCTATCCAAAGTTTAAATTAACAACTAATGAACAAGAAGATTTATTAGCAGACTATTTACCATTTTGTGACACAGTTCAGATGGCAGAGAAACCAGTAGTAAATTGTGAATGTCGAGATCCTAAAGACCAAATGTTTTTAGAGTTAGCTATAGCTGGGAATGCTGATTATTTAATCACAGGAAATCAAGATTTGCTTTGCCTTACTAATGATTTTAAATGTCCAATTTTAACCATCGAACAGTTTTACCAAGTTCTTGGAGGATAGTTGAATGACCAGCGCGATCGCCAAAACCATCAAAAACCCTAAGCCCAGAGTCACCTTTGCTGAGTACCTGACTTACTGTGACGGGTCTGAGACAAAACATGAATTAGTTGATAGAGAACTTGTCGCAATGTCGTTAGGAACTGGTTTACATGGGGAAATAATTGATCGTATATATCAAGCAATTACCGCCGAAATCAATCATACTGCTCAACCGTGGATTGTTCGACAGGAACAAATCGGTGTGCGTTGTCCGCGTGGACTAGATACCGTCAGGATTCCTGATGTGGTAGTGATGCAGAGAAATGATTGGCAAGCTTTACAAGAGCGTGAAGCCGTGATTGATTTCGATCTATCCGCACCATTACTTGTTATCGAAGTAATCAGCCCTTCCACCAAAACCGTTGACTATCGAGCCAAACGCACTGAATACGCAGCCCGTAATATTCCCGAATATTGGATCATCGATCCACTAGAATCCAAAGTATCAGTTCTAATTAATTCTGATGGTTGGTATGACGTAACTGAGTTTTACAGCGATGAACTAATTATTTCACCTGCATTTCCTGAATTGAAACTCACACCCAAAGCAATTTTTATATAAGGAGCAAACAATGAAACTCAATAAACAAGCCTATAACTACACTGTACTTTTAGAGAAAGAGCAAGACGGCGGCTATCATGCTTTCTGCCCTATGCTAAGAGGCTGCCATTCGCAAGGAGATACTTTTGAAGAAACAATTGCAAACATCACAGAAGCGATTGAACTATACATTGAGAGTTTAATTGCTGATAATCAGCCTATCCCTCAAGAAAATTTAATTGTTAAACCATTGAGTGTGTTGGTATGAGCAGTTACCCAAGCGTTAAAGCAAAGGACTTTATTAAGATAATTGAAACTTTAGGATTTTATTTTGATCGCCAAAAAGGTAGCCATGCTATTTATAAAAATACTGAAGGTAAGAGGGTTGTCGTTCCGATCCATTCTGGGAAAGATCTCAAACAAGGCACTTTATCAGGGATGCTCCAAGATATCGACTTAGACAAAGAGACGTTTTTTAAACTATTGCAAAAATAAGCGATCGCCTTATTTCCCCAACTTTTCCAGAACTTCAGCTAACCCCACTAACAATTTTTTCTATCTAAACCTATGTCAGAATTAAATCTCAGCTTTCACGGTTCTTTTGCGCTTAAAAAAGAAGACATTTTGAGAATGATCAAAGTGGCTGAAGAAGAAAAAGGGGCAAATGATGTCAAACCCAATTTAATGAGTAGAACTGGGCTAGGGAATGAAAAAGTTTTACGGATAAAAGCTTGGTCTATTCGTTCGGGTTTAGTTGATCGAGAGACAGGCAAACTCACCCCACAAGGGGCGATCGCCCGCAAACATGACCCCTATCTCCAATCACCCGTCACCGATTGGCTCATGCACTTCTATCTCAGCTTCAGCGACAAAGGACTAGCCACACCACCCCCAGACCCCGCCGAGTGGGGCGGTTGGACATGGTTTGTTTATAGCTTCTTGCCATCTCACCAAAACTTTAGCCGCAATACCCTCGATAATGCCGCCAATCAAATCTATGAAACTGAAAAGAAAAAAGCCAAAGATATCAGTGACGACCTATTGAAAATCCTTAAAGCCTACACTGATAAAAAAGACGCACTATCACAAATTAATTTTTTAAAAACATCAGCCAAAGATCAATACATCGCAGGAGAGTCAACACTGCCACCCGATGAGTTAATTGCTTATTTCCTAGCAATGATCTGTGAGAGAGACTTTAAAGACCTATCTCAAATCAATAGCGATCGCCTTCTCCAACACACCTACGGACTAGCACCCATTCTCAGCATTAGTCCTGACAAAGTACAAGAAGCTCTCGATCGCCTCTCCGCCAAAGGCATCATCGAGCAGTACCGCACCGTCCCACCCTTTCAAGTTATTCCACGATGGAATAATCCTTTAGAACTATTGGAAAAAGCCTATACATCTGGAGGTTAGAACTAAAAAGCCCATTCAAAAACTCAATCGTATGTCAGTAAAATAATGACACTAATCGCAAAAAGTGGACTAACGATTCGGTTTCCTGAAGAAAGATGGCAGCATATAGCCGAACAACATCCTGAGCTTGCTGAACTAAAATATAGTATTGAGCAAACCCTCGAAGATCCTGATAAAATACTAGAAGGCAATGACGGGGAACTCTTAGCAGTTAGATTACTGAAAGAAGACAAATATTTAGTTACAGTTTATCGAGAACTAGAGCAAGATGGATTTATCATTACAGCCTATAGAACTCGGCGAATTAACTCTCTCAATAAAAGGCAAGAAATATGGTCTCGACTCCCTTAAGCCCACTTAAAATTAAGAGCTATCTCAATTTAGCTAACGCTATTAAAACACTTCCAAAACAAAATATTTGGAACTTTTATGATGTTGAAGCGGATGTTTTATATATCAACTTTCACCAGCCCGCTATGGTTGCTGATGATAGCGAATTAGATGAAGATGGCATTTTAATTCGTTATCAAAACAATGAAATTATCGGTTTAACAATCCTCAATGTTAGTCGATATGATTAATATTTCCCAAAAATAGAAATTGAAATATAGCAAGTAACAAATCATGCCAGTAATTGATGTTATTAATACCCTTGCCTTAGATAAGGTCGAACTACGCGATCGCCCCTATTTACTTTACATAGAAAATCCCACACCCACCGTCATCTCTCAATTAGCTTTTCGCTATACCGCCGATCGCATCAGCTATAGAGAAAATCTCATCGAACGCCACACCAGCATCAGCAAAAGTCAATCTCTTAATCTACAATTCCATTGCGATCGCGAACTAGAAGCTATCAAAGAAATTTGTCGCAAAGCCATCAAGCCCATCGTTATTCTCGAAGATTTAGATATCTTGCTTGCCTACCTTGCTACGCGATCGCGAAGTCATCTCGACTCGTTTTGGCACAACCTCGCAACCACCAGACAACTTGCCTGTCCCGTTTGGATCTTGTTACCCACAGCTTGGAAAATAGAAATGTCAACAAAACAAAATTTATGGGATAACCGCGTTAGATTTTTATAAAAAAATCTGCTAAAACCTTGTAAAATACTATGTTAACCGTTTGGGGGTTTTGTCATGTTTCTAAAAGAATTCATCAGCATTAATGAAGCAGGGGCGATCGAACCAGTTGTCAATCTAGACATGATGAATGACCCCAAAAAGAACTTGCAACTTTGCAAGGGCTTCGTCTTTAACTACAACAGCGATCGCCCAAAAGAATCAACCGTCGGCTTAATGGAGCTACTGCGCCGCAGCTACCAAAGTCCCAATGAAGCTCGCATTCATTGCGTAGTTCAAGACTATGGCAAAGGTAAAACCCACTTTGCCCTAGCGATCGCTAACTTCTTTAGCAAAGCACCTGATAGTCCCGAAGTTGCAGGCATCCTCAACAGCATCGCCAACGCTACAGGGGAGAAAAACAAGGCAATTCATGCGAACTTACAATCTTGTAAGAGGGGTAAACATCTAGTTTTTTGTCTGCGTGGTGATAAAGGCGGCGACCTCCGCAAACATTTTTTACAAGTTGTCCTTGATACTCTCAATAAAGAAAGAGTCACCGATTCCATCGCCCATCACTTATGACAACGTCCACTTCAATATTTTGAGCAACTTAGCGATGGAGACAAAGTAAAAGGCGATCGCTATCTCACAAAAGTCAAAGCACCAGAAGGTGATCTAGAATCCCTCTGCGAACTATTGCGCCAAAACAATCACGAAGTGCTTCCCCTCGTTATTGAGGTTGCCGATGCCATAACTAACGGTTTTGCCCCTAACTTCACTCGCAATATCGAAATCGAAGAAATTCTTGACGGCTTAGTTAAAAACCTATGCACAGGTAGTGATGCCAGATTTCAAGGCATTCTTATTCTCTTTGATGAACTTAACTACTATCTCGATAGCTGGCTCACTGACAGGCATCTAGCAGGAAACACCGCACCGCAAAACCTCACTAATGCTTGCGCTAATCACAAAGCGAAAATCGCTTTAATGAGTTTCACTCAAGTTAACCCCAACTCCAAAAGCACTCGGGATGGTTTCCAACAAATTTCTACTCGACTAGCACCAGCCGATGCCACCTATAGCCCAGTTTCTAGTCTCGAAAAGGTAATTGACGATGTGATCTTGCAAGAAAGCGAAAAGTGGCAAACCTTTAGAAAAAAATGGGATAACACCCTTTGGGCAACTAGTGAACGCACTTACAAACTCGCTCGTAAATATCAAGATGGACAAAACCTTAACCAAAAAGAATTTCACGATCATCTAGGGTTAGGATGCTTTCCCTTGCATCCATTAGCAGGATATTTACTTTGTAATTTAGAATTTACACAGGGACGCACAGCGATCGAGTTTGTCAAAAAAGAAGTTGGCGAATTCTTAGCCCAACCCACCGAAGTTCAACAACCCAACCGTCCTAATTATCTTCATGCTATATCTTTAGTTGACGCTTTTGCTCCTAACTTCCAATCCTCCAAAAATAAAGCAGAAGTATATAGAACTTATCTGAATGTACTTGATGCCATTAGATCCGAAGCCGACCTTGATGAAATTAGCGTTGTTAAAGCAATTTTTCTGTATACCGTCAGTGGAGAGTTAATCCTTAAGGCTCCCCATGAACCCCATGAAAAGATTTTGGTGGATCTATCAGGGCTACCCGAATTTCGACTAAGAGAAGCATTAGATCGCCTACAAAATGAACGTCAAGCCGTCTATCGCCGTCCAGATGGAATTTATCAATTCTTTAAAAACAATCCTATTGATTTAATAAAAAGAGTAATTGCTGAATTGGAAGAACAGTTAAGGCAACGTCCAAATTCGCCGTCAAAAGAAAATATATTTGTGGAATATTGTCGTGATAATATGACCTGTATTCTCGGCGAAGAAGTAACTAAAGCAAATCTGTTTGCTACCGAAAATGGCTTAATTGCTTCTGATTGGTATTTTCAAAATCAAATTTTAACAATTGAAGAATTTGAAAAATTCCTACAAAAGCCTCAAGCAATTACAAACGCCATAAATAAGGGATGTCAAGGTATTGTTGTCTATGTAGTTGACAGTAATGTAAGAGATTTAGAGGGGGTTACAGAAGAAATTGATGCTCTATTATCACAATCTCCACTAAAGGAACGGTTAGTGATTGCAGTTGCTAAACAAGACATTGGTGAAGATGAAGATAATCTTGGTAGAGTCTTACAAAAAATTACGGTTCTTAAGACAGTCTTTCGTTCTGAAATAGGAACACCTACATACAACAAAGTTCTCTCTGATTGGGAAAAGCAGGTAAGAGATGGTGCATCTGGCATACTAAAAATTCAAAATTTAACTATTGCATCAATCCGTTCTAGTAAAGTTCGCAATCAGGATCATTTTAAAATCAGTAGTAATGTTAGTGCGTTATTAAAAGAGCTATATCCTTTTGTTCCTTCAGTTGGCAATTCTTCTAATATTAAATTAGATAATACCGCATCTAAGCAAATTGTTACTGCTTTGGCAACTTGGATGTTAGGTAAAGGAAAAATTGAAGTAGTTGACTTACCTAAACATAATAAAGCCGCCTATCAAGGTGCAATTGATATGTTTGAAAAAACTTGGGGTGTTTTTGAAAAAAGGGGGAATGAGTATTATGTTAAAAAACCAACAAATAATAACATTTTGGCTGCTTGGGAAATGATAGATCAATTGTGCGATCTTAAAGATAAAAAAATCGTTGAAATAACTATAAAAAATATTAGAGAAAAACTTTTTAATGTTCCGTATGGATATCATGACTTAACTTTTACAGTTTTAATGTTTGCGTGGATATCCTTTCATCGTTCCGAAGTTTCTTTAAAAGGAACTACTGCTATTCAATCGAGTACACGTAGTGCTGCTCCTCGTGTGGAAGAAAGAGAACTCAATTTTTGGGCAACTACCAACATTGTCGAAAAGTTAGATAACCTTATTAAAGAATGGATTGTTAAGTTAGATGCTAAACTAATTCGCCGTCAAATGGTAGCCATACCAGATGCTCCGACCTTGCCAATTGACTATGAAAAAGCGATCATCTATCTTCAAGAATCTGGTAAATTTTTAGAAAATAATAGCAGCAGTATTGAAGCAACTTCGGTCAGAGAATGGCAAACTAAAATCAAAAAGTTTGTTCGTGATTTTGACGCTTGGATTCAGCCAGTCCAGACAGCAGTAAAACTCAACCGAGAAACTTCCCTAGAGAGCTTACTGCAACTATATCCACAAATTCTCAAGGAATACTCTATTGTTGAGATTAAACTTAGCCCTAGTCAACAAGCATTACAACATCAAGCGCTACAACGTTTGCAAAGTTTGATCGAAGAGCGGGTCGGTAGCTTGCAAGTTGATACTGATAATCTGGCAACTATTCCAGAATGTGCATCTAGTATCAGTAAAATCGAAGCTGCAATTAATTCACTACAATTAGTTACTGCCCTGCCCGATCGCCATATTCAAGATTTAGAAAAGTCTAAACATAGAATCGCTCAACGCCAAAAGGAAATACAAACTAGAGAGCAAATCACGCAAAAACTACGTGAAGTGCTGAGTCGCTATGCAGGTTTAAGCCAAAATGCTACACAGAAAGAGTTAATGGATGCTCAAACCGATATTATCCAATTTGCTCAAGTGTTACCATCTCTTACAAACGAGGCAAAATATCAAGAGACTTTGCAAAATATTAGCGATCGACAAACAGAACTCAAGCAGCAATTACAATCATGGGGCGGTCGTTACTTAAATCCTGATACGTCTAAATCTGAAGCGATCGACCTGCGCGATGAAATTGCCAAACAGGAAAGTCGTTACACTGAAAATGCTGATAGACAAAGATTGCATGAAATATCTAACTATCTCAAGCAACTAATTCAAGGTAAAGCGGATATAGAAAATGTTGCAGCAACTAATGCTGAAAGTATTAAACAGGCTGAACAGTCGATTAAAGCAATTATTACTGATTCTAAGACTATCAGCTTGATGATTGAGAACTATAAGCAGTTACAGTCTCTAAAGATAATATCCAGTTCTGAAATAAATGTTGATGACTTACAAACTCAACTTAAAAAGCTAAAATCTGACGGCTATAACACCTTAATCGATAAGTTTATCCAGTCCATAAATCGTTGTGACACGCCAATCAACAAAAGAGAGGAGTACACACAACGCAATGGAATACTGCAACAAATTAGAACTTTATTACCTGTTAGTCCTGAGTTTGAAGATATTCGCGTTCAAATTGCATTCGTATCTACATCTCTCGAAAAACGGTTAGAAGAATTTAACCAAAAGCAGCAAGATCGCAATATAGTAGAACAAATCAAGCGCTTACCATTGAGTGGTTCTGACACAATTAAACAATGTGAAAAACACTTAAAAGATATTCAAAACTTGCGCCAGAAGTTGAACAACCCTAATGTTTATCTTGCTGATATTGAGCAACGGATTGCTGATTTTAATACTCAGATTGATAAGCAACAAGGAGAATTGATCATCTTACAAAATCGACTAGTAGTGATCGTCGATCCTAAGGAATTAGATCGTTTCAAAACCGACTACGCCAAGTTAGATCTAGTCTTCAAAGACTCTTTCCACTATGACAACTATCAGTTATTACAAAATCAGATTGATGCTCTCGATGAAGATCTTGATGTCATTCGCGATTTAGAGAAGCTCAAGCAAAAATCTAATTCAATAGTTGAATGTCAACAGTCGCGACAACAACTAGCCGAGGCATCTCAAAAAATTGCCGATCGCTTTCAATCTCAGGTGAAAGAAATTGATAAATACTTGAGTGATCGCGTTAATCAATATCGTCTAGATCTAGAAAATTTTGACCAGCGATTAGTAACAATTACTGGACTCAAAACCGCACAAAAATCACAGACAGAACTTGCACAAAAATCTGTTTATTATCTCAATTCAGAACCAGATGAGTTGCTTTACAACCAAATTCGCGATCGGCTAAGTCGCCTGCAAACTTTATTTCAATTAGTGGATAGCACTGAGCCTCAAACAATCAACGAATATGAACAGAGACTGCAAAAAATGCAGCAATGGCTGGAAGAAGATTCCCAACTTCCTGAATGGCTTAATGATCGTTATCGGGAAAAGCGCCGCGAAACTGAAAAAAATCGTCAAACATTATTAGACAAAAAGCGTAAAGAAGCCCGTGAATGGGTGAAAAGTGTAGACTTAGAATTACAAGCCGCCCTTTCTGATAGCGATCGCGATCGGCAAGCGAATAAAGCAACAGAATTAATCAAACTGATACGCAATGAGAAGGCGGAATATTTTGATGGCTTAGTTAATGAATTAGAGGAGCAATTGGACGCGATCGCTCAAGAATGTCAAAATATCCTTGAACTCGATCTTGAAAGTCAGATTATTACTCGCTTTCGGCAATTACCACAAGCAAGACGCGCTAACCTCTACGCTAAACTTGAAGCTTTTTTAACAGATAAAACGGAAGAATACTAGCTATGTCATCACCCTTTATCGGCATGAATCCTTATCTAGAAAATCCAGAACTATGGTCATCAGTTCATAGCCGCTTAATTGTGGCGATCGCTGATGCTCTTGCCGATATCATTTCCCAAGACTATCGCATCGAAATTGAAAAGCGCACCTATTGGAGCGATGACACGGGAGAGGATCTGTTGATTGGCATTCCTGATGTAGCGTTGCTTAGTAATGCCGATAAAAGCAAAGACAGAACAGAGATAAAAGATTCAAACGCGATCGCCGTAGCCGAACGTAAAACAATCAAACCAACTCGCATTTTGCTGCCAGTATCTCAAGAAATTAACGAACGATATTTAGAAATTCGGGAAGTCAAAACAGGAAAAGTAATTACAGCAATAGAACTTCTTTCTCCTAAAAACAAGAAAACTGGAGAAGGGCGCGAAGCATATTTACGGAAACGCCAACGAATTTTTCAAACCCAGACCCACCTTATCGAAATCGATCTTTTAAGAATTCATTCATCATTTTTACAAGCACAGATTCCCTTGTCTGACTATCGTATTTTGATTAGTCGCAGTTACGAACGACCTAGTGCCGATCTCTATGCTTTTTCGATCCGCGATCGCATTCCTGATTTGCCGATTCCTTTACGACAAGGTGAACTAGAACCAATTCTAGACTTGCAATCTTTAATCCATCAAATATACCAACGTGGACGCTATGAATTAGCGATCGATTACTCGCAGCCACCCAAGCCAGCCTTAAACGAAGAAGAGCTAACTTGGATTCGGAGTGTGATTAATTATGGCTAAACATATAGCGATCGGAAAACCTGAAAATAAATTTGAAAAGGAAGTGATTCATTTTTTAGTAAATCGCTTGCCAGAGACATTCATTGTTATTAGTAATTTTGAACTAAAGAAAGGCAAAGAACTCTATGAAATTGATCTTGCTATCATTGCTCCACAATGTGTTTTCGTAGTTGACATAAAAAATATTACTGGTCACTTTGATATTTATATGAAATGGACTCCTGAAAATCGTGAGCCATTTTCTTCCCCACTAAGAAAACTACGCAATCATGCCAAAAAACTATCTTCATCAATCGCAGAGTCAAACAAAGCAAATAGTCAAAACTTAAGTCAAATTCAAGTACTTGCAGCAGTAATAATCCCATCTCACACAACCTTTACAGACCACAATCAATCAGATGAAAAATTTATAACTTACTTTGATAAAAGAGGATTAGAATTCTTTCAGAGTCTTGATCTGATACCAGAAAATCGCCTACAAAATATTCAAAGTTATACACATATTGTTGAACGGGTAATTTGTGGGAAAGCTCAACCACCTAGCTCTCTAAGATATTACCGCGATTGGATTTTAGATGAAAAATTAGGAGGAGGCGATCGCTTTGAAGAATATCGTGCCAAACATAAAGATATTCCTGCACAATTTGCCCGCTTGCGAATTTATCAAGCCGACCCATATCCTGACCCCGACGATCCCGATCCAGAAAAACAGAGGATCAGAACAACTTTTTCCGCATTGCGACAAATCAAGCATTCTAATATTCAAGGTGTCAACGAATTTTTTGAAACTGAAAACGGCGATCGCTTTGTCTTAGTTCTTGAAGATATCGAAGGGCGATCGCTATATCAAGCATCACCTTTATTATCCATTACCCAAAAATTCGATATTCTTAATCAAGTATTAGGAGCTATTGACTATGCTCATCAGCACGACATTATTCATCGTAATCTGTCTGCTGATTGCATTTTAGTCACCCATAATCGCGGTCAAGCGATCATTACAGGCTTTGAATATGCTCGAAATCGCGATCGCACCCACACGATCGCCCACGAAATTATCGATAGCATTGACTACAGCTTTCAGCCCCCCGAATGCCAACAAGATCCTGCTAGGGCCAGCATTGCTTCAGATCTATTCTCCATCGGAGCAATTTTTTACTATGTCTTCACAGGCAGAAAACTATTAATTGATAAACTCATATCTCAAGGTGAATCTCAATGGTTAAATGAACTTCCTTCTCAATTAAATCCCGAAATTCCTACTCGCTTCGATGATTGGCTCCAAAAAATTTGCGCTAAAAATCCTGAAGATCGCTATAGTAGCTCTGATCAAGCAAGGCAAGCATTAACACCGATCGCCACTAGCGAAACCATTAGTTTAGACAATCTTCCCATTGATCACTTGCTCAACAATCAATATCTAGTCAAGCAAAAATTAGGTAAAATCGGCAGCTTTTGTGTAACTTATAAGGTTTGGGATACCACTGGTGAAGTATATGAAGTTCTCAAATTAGTCCTGCGCGATCGCACATCGCAATATGAACGGGCAAAGCAAGAATATAAAATATTAAGAAAATTACCCGAACATCCTCATATTGTTAAGGTCAGGTTTCAGGGACAACTGCACGATGAAACCCACGATGAAACCCCATTCATTGTCTTTGATTATGTGGAAGGTTGCGATTTATCGAGTTTACTTGCTGAAGAAAATTTGAGTATCGATCAGGCAGTCGCGATCGCTAAACAAACCGCTCAAGGATTACGACATCTGCATAAACATTCTATTTATCACCAAGACATTAAGCCTTCTAATCTCTTGATTACTCATCAGGAAGCTGCGAGTCCTTTATCCTTATGTGTCAAAATCATCGACTTTAATATTGCTGTTGCTGATGTTAACGAATCGCCAATTAGTGCAGGTACGAAGCGATATCTACCACCAGATTTTGATTTTAAATCCGTTCCTTCAATTAAGCAAAAGATTGATCGCGATCTCTACGCTCTCGGCATTACTTTTTATGAATGCTTAACAGGCAAATATCCTTTTATTGGAATCACTCACGATGTTGATACTCTGCCTCAACATCTTAGTAATTTAGATCTCGCCGCGCCAATCCCTCAAAAACTAGGCGATTTTCTCTGTAAAGCGATCGCTCCCATCCGCAGCGATCGCTTTGAGACTGCGGATGCCTTCTTATCCGCCCTAGATTTAGCTTTGAATCCAGTCATTGAATCGCTAGCGATCGTCCAGACTGGCAATATATCGGAAGTTCAGATTCCAGAAAAGAAACTCAAGAAAAATTTATCTAATAATTCAACCAGCAAAGCTAAAACTTGTCTAGATTCCCAACTTTTCTTCGAGAAATTTCATACTTCTAATTCACTCCCAAAAGAAATTACTACCCAATTTATTGTAATTCTCGATCCAACAGGGAATTATCGAGCACCTCAAGGCTATCAAGTAATTAGTTCTGAATTAGCATGGATGCAGAACTTCGCCAGCGAAGAACAGCCTTATTGGATCTTAGGAACTTATCTATGCGATCTGACCCGTAAATGGTTGAACTTGCGCGATCAATCTGCCGTGATTATTGAAGAAAAGCGGGAACCAATTATATTTTTAGCTTCCCTTTTAGAAGTTAATCAAGAATTTAATAATAACTTGCATGGATTAGAAACATCTAAATTTGAGCAATGGCAAGAATTACATCTACATACTTTATGCGATCGCCTCAATCATCACCTCCAAGCTAAACCTAACAACTCAGCGATCGCAGAATTATTATTTGATGTCACAGGCGAACGGCAAGTTTGGTCTGGAGTTCCGAGCATTGAACATCTAGCCCATTGGCTGTTAATCGATGTTCATCCAGATTTTGCCGTCTTTGAGAGATACTGGCAGCAAGATTTTATCAAACAAGTTAGCGCGATCGCGCCCGCACTAGAGTTTGCCTATCAAATCCAAGATAAGCGATCGCTATTAAAAGCTTGGGTCGGTCTGCCCTCAGCATTATCTCTTAGTCCTAATAATTTAGGCGCATTTCCTCTCGCTTTACCGAGTGATTTACAAAAAGGACTTAGCGATTATTGGGAAAAACAAATTCTCGAATCAGAAGGCGCAATCCTTGATAGCCTTGATGTGCAATTGCCCAACATTGATGAAATAACCAAACTATCTTACAATCTTCTCGCCAAGCATCCTGAATGGATTGTTGGCGATCGCCTCCATAGACTGCCATATTCGGTCAATCAACGAGAAAAACTTACTAATTTATTAAGCCCTGAAATGCCTCTAGAACTATTGATGAATTCATCAATTGCTGAAGCTATCAATTGGGCTACAGAGCAATATTTACCCTTCCGCCGTTGGGAAGTTAGCATTTCTAAACTTCGTATTCAGGAGCGTCAAAGCGATCGCCTTGGTGAAAGCTTTGCTAAGTGGCTATATCAGCAATATCCGACACTCAAGACCACATCAGTAATCGACTCTCCTCTGAATTACAGTACTGCCTATCTAGTGAGTCAGTTAGCTGAAACTAATCCCGTTCTTTGGGTAGTAGTCGATGGATTAGGATGGCTCGATCATCAAGAATTGCTGCAATATTTAACTCAAGGGAGCGAATCAGAATATAGCTTGAAAATTGAAAGTGAACTCTCTCCCCGCCTGAGTATCCTACCTACTAAAACTGAATATGCCAAGTGGAGCCTTTATACGCAGTTGCCCTGCGATCGCTCCGACTGGTCATTTGACATCGCCCAAGCTTTTCCACAAATGGACCTTGGAGAGCGTTATACTGATAATCGCCGCAATGTTCTATACGCCGACCTACAAGCTGCCAAACACTCTCTATTCTGTTGGGACACCGTACAATTCGATCATCTCTATCACGAATCTCGTGATTGGCATAGCCTCTATCATAGCGATCGCCCAGCTATCCTGCGTCAACTTGCCGAACAAATATATTACTGTATTCAACAACATCCCTATCCCCAAAGTTTAAAAGTTGTGATTGCCAGCGATCATGGTCAGTTAATGGGTGAAGTACCAGTAATGCCTGATCCTCCTAGAGATGTAGAAGTATCAGGTAGAGTAGCGATCGGTCGCACCAATGATCCGCGTTGTTTTGTACTCGAAGCTAAAGCCTTCGGCTTGCCTGAAGATATGAGTGTACCCATAGGAAATTCTTGTTTCAGTATTTTAAAAAGAACAACAGAAGGAATGGGGATTGGCTTACATGGCGGATTATTTCCTGAAGAAGCCTTGATTGGAGTTTCTGTTCTCTCTCAAGTAGTAGAGCGCAAACCAATTAGTATTAGCATTAGTGGTAATGGAAAAGCTAAGCAAACTGATAAATTACAAATTACTATTGATAATCGTCTTAACACGATCGCGATTTGTGATCTCACTTTAGCGATTAATGAAATACCTGAGTTGATGTATGGCAAAGCGATCGCCCGTAAATTGGGCGGTGGTCGCAAAGATAATTACACTATTGATATTAATTTCCCCGAACTATCTGCTAATACCAAAGATGCTTCTAATTATCAATACAAATTAACTGGAGAACTGCGGTATCGCTTCGCCGATGGTGAGAAGAAGCATTTGCCATTACCTGAAAATACCTATATCGCGATCACACAAATGTTTGCCAGTGGCTTTGCAGGAGGACTTGATGAATTCTTCTAATTACGAGTTAAATTGTGAAATGAGCGATGAATATCCTAATCAGTTAGTACGCAATGTATTTGGGAATCTCTGTATTGACAAGCGCAGATTTAATAGCAGTGGACTCAAAAATGCTGGCGTACCTAGTTTTGTTGCCGAGTGGCTAATTGACAAGATCGTACAGGGTGATGCTGAACTGAATGTCGCTGATATTGAAAAGATTAACAATTTTGTGAGTAAAGCATTCCCCCGCAAAGATGATCGCCATGTACTAAACTTTAAGCTCACTCAAGGAGAAGTGCTCAAAATCATTGCATTGATGCAGGTACGAGTAAGGTTGGAAAACAAAGGCGATCGCATCCCCGAACCTGTCGCAACCATCCCTTCTTTAAATATCGAAGAATGTCGGATTGGAGTCGATCTAGTAGAACGTTACGAAAACTTACTGAGACAAGGATTATGGGGCAAAATATCTCTGTCTATGCAGTCTGACGGAATAGTCGAAGTAATTGATTTCGATCCATTTCAATGTTCGGATATTAATCTTACGGAATATGCCAAAGCGCGATCGCAGTTTAATACAAACCAATGGCGAGACTTAATGTTCTGCTCTATGGGTTTTAATCCTGAAAATGCAGGATATAGCACAAATGCCAAAACATGGGTATTAGCAAGATTACTACCTCTAGTAGAGTCTAACTATCACATTATGGAACTGGCCCCTAAAGGAACTGGCAAAAGCTTTATCTTTGAAAATATCAGCAATAAAGTATCCCTGATTAGTGGTGGCAAGGTTACGCCAGCCCGTCTATTTATTAATGGAAAGAATAAAGAAATTGGGTTGCTCGGTCGTCATGATGTAGTTGTACTTGATGAAGTTCAGAGCCTAAGCTTTGATAATCCCGAAGAACTAATTGGCACGCTCAAAAATTATCTCGCCAGTGGTAGGTATAATCGTGCTGGGTTTGGCGAAGTTGCTAGTGATTGCTCGTTGGTGATGTTAGCCAATATCGATTTAGATCGACAGTTGCGTCCTCGTAATCCCTTTGATTTATTACAGGATTTACCTGAATTCTTACGTGAAACTGCTCTGCTCGATCGCTTTGCAGGGATTTTGCCTGGTTGGGAAATCCCAAAATTTAGGAGCGAGGCGATCGCTACTCAAATTGGTTTAAAAACAGACTTTTTCGGTGAAGCATTGCTAGCATTGCGCCGCGACAATCGCTTCGCATCCTATGTCAATCAACATACATCTTTTAACAAAAATACAACCATTCGCGATCAACAAGCAATCCAGCGATCGGCTTCTGGCTTCCTCAAAATTCTTTATCCACATTTAGAATTAACACCAATGGATTACCAAAGAGATTGCTTAGAGCCAGCAATTCGCCTTCGTCAAATTGTCCGTGATCAGCTATACCATCTAGATGATGAGTTTAAGCAGCATGGCACAACCATTTATGCAGAGGTAAAATAAAATTATGACTATCAAAACCAAATCTGACAAAAAGAAAGGATTTTCTCATTTTCGCTATAGTGAAGCATTCAAGCTGTTACAAATCAACGAATTAATCAGATGGCAAATTGAGATTGAGTCTTGTCCACCCAGTGACTTTTTAAAACTCCGTTTACAAAGACTAGAGCAATGCTTCGATCTACAAAATTATGAAGAATCGAAAAAGCTAATTATCGATGCCATTTGTGAAGAAGCAATTATTACCTTTGAACAGCTCAAAATCTGGAAAGGGGCGGCGCTGTCCTC
The DNA here is from genome assembly GCA_038230875.1 of Pseudanabaenales cyanobacterium. Lineage (GTDB taxonomy): Bacteria > Cyanobacteriota > Cyanobacteriia > Pseudanabaenales > Pseudanabaenaceae > Pseudanabaena. Next base: position 9,082 of record JBBRMK010000067.1, on the reverse strand, counting down.
TGATGTGGCTACTGGTGCAGCCGATTATCTGATTGCCGAGCGTAAAGCCTATTTAGAAGCTCCATTTCTCTGTATTGTGGAAGCGAAAAAAGATGACTTTGAGCAAGGATTAGCGCAATGTTTAGTCGAGATGCAAGCCTGTCAATGGCGCAATACTCAAATTAACAAGCAAATCGATGTATTTGGCATTGTCACCAATGGTGATACATGGAAAGCTTATAAACTGGCGATCGCTGGTGCTGTTTACGAATCTACGCCACACGCGACAGGGGATCTAGATCGGGTGCTAGGCTTACTACAAGCAATTTTTCGGGAATGTCAGCAAAATTTGCTAAAATCTAGAGGCAATTAAAATCTAAGTTATGACCGAATTAAATCAAGATCCTTTTGATGCAAGATGGCTTAATTGTCTATATGGGGGTAAGCTAGCAGGACGAGCAAAGGTTGTTACAGATGCTTTCATTTTTATTGAACCTTTACTAGATATAACTTTGCAAGATGGTTCTAAAGCAAGAAAATTCTTTGGTTTAAAAAGAAACTGTATCTCGTCCTCAATCACTAAAGATGACTATGTAATCTTTGAATGGCAGAAAGTTGGTGAACGTAGCTATGATCGCAAACGTGATGGAGAAGGAGATCCCGAAGCAATCGACATTGAGGTTATTAGCAAGGAGATTGCTGAGGAATTAACAAAAAAATTCAAGGGATTATTGCCTAGCGAATTAAGAGAAATATGGATTAAACATTTTAGAAGAATTGTAGACAGAGAAAATTCATTAGATTCTCTAATAGAAGAAGAAGTCACACGTCTTACTAAAAACATCAAGACTGAATATGAGAAAAAATCTCAACAGCTTTCTGAATCAGAGGACTATATATATCAAAAAATTGACGAGACTGATCGGAGAGAATTAAAAATAAAGGAGATACTGAAAGAAATCGAGCCTTATCGTCTTGCAGTCCCCTTAGAAATTGAGAACTTATCGGTTTCCGAAGCATTACCACTACCTGAAAAGTTGGGAACTAAATGGCATAGTCAGTTACAAACAGGGGATTTCCATGTATCACGGAATATTGCTAATAGCTTCCTATTATCGATGCTATCAGGATTTTATTCAGGGGGTCTTGTGTTACTCAATGGCTCGGTGGGCGTGGGCAAAACTAGCATTGTCAAACATTCTGCAAAACTTCTTGGTGGCTCTTCAGCGATTATTCCTGTGCGTCCTGCGTGGATTGAACCTGCGGATTTATTGGGATTCTTTGACCCCATCCATGAAATATTTCGCCCTACAAGCTTTCTCACCGCTTTAAAAAACGCTGAACTAGATCGAGAAAAATTAAACTTAATTTGTCTGGATGAGTTGAATCTAGCTAAAATCGAGAATTATGCTTCAGACTTGTTGTCAAAGCTAGAATATGCCCGTGAATCTAATGATTTAGATGAAGCTAAAGATGCTAACTCACTATTGCTATTTTCTAGTGATATAGAAATAGAACTATGGCAGGAGGTTAAGTATTTAAAAGAACAGGAACAACTTGAACCGAATCAAAAAGCGCGATTACAGCGATTACAGATGTTTTTGCAGAAATGGCGATCGCATCAACCTGTACCACAAAACATGATTTTACTCGGTACATTAAACTCTGATGAAACAACTTACGATCTCAGCCCCAAAGTAATCGATCGCGCTTACACGATTACCTACCCGATCGCTGATTTTAATCAATTGCCTAAACAAATTACCAATCAAGCAGCGAACCAAATTAGTTCTATCTCTAGCTCCAAACTTAGGCAAGTTCTCCACGATGGCTATGCCAAGAATTTAGATCTGATCATGAATAGAAAATCTCAGGAGTGGCTAAAAATTCAGAAATGGCAAAGTTCCTATTTCACTGAGTCGGCGGCGTTGGGGATACCTTTGGGGTATCGGACGATGAAAGATTATGCAGTATTTTCGGCGATCGCGGATTGGCTAGAATTGAATCAAAAAGAAGCTTTTAGTCATTTTCTCTTTACCAAAATATTGCCCCGAATTTCCTTCTTTAAAGATAACCAAACTAATAGCCTTTTTCAAGAATGGCTAAAGGAACTAAAAGAAGATTACAAAAGCTATGATCCTGCGAATATTCTCGATCGCCTAGAACGGCAACTTAACAATGAGCGCCGCCAAATTGTGCGCTATTGGGGTTAATTAACTATGGCTAACTATCCAATTATCAAATTTGTGGATGATTACGGTAATGCTTTACCCAGCGATGAAGACGGGATTCAGCATATTCAACAATTTAGGCAGTCTTGGCAAGTCTGCTTAAGCGATCGCTGGCTAGGCAAAGTTAGGTTGCAAGGTAATCCAAGTATTGACTTATTGAATGTCACAAAAACTAACTATTGGCAGTTTAAAAATAACCAAATTCCGCCATCAATCATTAGCAGTGCAGGAATCGTGGCAGTGATATTGGTTGACGAAAAAGGACAAAATCTTGAAGTAACGAAAGCTAAACTCACAATCCATCCCGCTAGTTTCACAGACCTTCAACTCGATCAAATGATCGCCAATATTGGAACCCTAGCAATATCTGTTTCTAGTTCTGTTAGTCGTAAAGTTTCTCTTCCTGTGGGAATGTCTGCAAATGACGCTAAAAATTATGCCGATTTAGGAATGCAATGGTCGCCCTATCAAGGATTAATTATCACCGCCGAAGCCCTGCTAGATCTAGCTTTGGTCATACAGCAAAATTGGTTTACTATTGAAAAAAGACCACTCAAGCATATCGAAACCACCCTAAGCAAAGTCAGCCGATCACGTGTTTACACATCACCACAATTATTAATCAAAGCTTATTCTCAACCCACAAAACAGAGTTTTGTGGGCATGGCTCGCTCTGAAACTACTAACTGTTCTGAAAATCAATTTCTATGTTATTTGCTAGATATTTATTTGCAAGATATAGCTATGGGAATTATCAAAAGCCTTGAATCGCTCTCCATTGACGAAGTGGAAAGACGTTTAATTCCTATCGATCGTCGTAATAGTGATCGCTATGGCAGCGATCGCGACTTCACTAAATTTAGAGATAATGTGCAAAAAAGCGTAAATCAACGCACTCAAAAAATCAATCAATTTAAATCTTCAGTCACTCAAACAATTAATAAATTACAAGAATGTCTTAATTGGGCAAAACACACACGCAATTCATCATTTTTAAAAAATGTCCCCACCCCTCACACCTTACCAACCCATTCTCTCCGATTAACTGGATCGCCCGCCTATGGCGCTATCTATGCTTGCTACAGCAGCACTCAAGGACATTTACTAGAAAATATGCAACAGAATATATTTTCTTTTGAAAATCTCATCCAAGGAAATATTAAACCTATTTGGGAAATCTACGAAATATGGTGTTTTGTCAGCATTTATAGTGCATTTGTTCTCTATGCAGGCATGAACTATGAACCATCAGAAAACCTATTTGATAACCTGACAATATCAATGGGAACTATTCAAGTTCCTAAGAATAGACCATTTCGATTAAGTAAAGAATTAAGCGATCGCCGCCAGCTAAAAGTAACGCTCACTTACGAAGCTGAGCAGTATAACAGTTTTAATCAATTGCGAAAGCCAGATATTTTAATTGAAATTTCTATAAACGGATCTGCGTCATCTAAATTTGGATTTGATGCTAAGTATCGCAACTATCAAGAACAAGGATATGACCGTTTTCAAAAAGATGTCATTGAAATCGCTAAGTTTCGTTACCAAAAAGAATTAAACCTCAAAGCTTGCTTTATCCTCCATACTGACAAAAATTATGACTATTGGGGTGAAGTTCCATTTAGTCGCTTTGCTAAAGAAAATTTTCGAGTTGGACATAATCAAAATGATTATGTCGGACATCAATATGGGGCGATCTCGCTCACACCTGATAATGCCGAACAACAACTCAAAAAAATTATTCGTTTATTACTGCAATACCATCTCCATGAATCTCTCATTTCAACTTGCATATCCTGTGGCTATTCTCTCAATCCCAAAGAACATATTTTCACGCAAGGATTAAGCACATATTACGGCTGTCCTCAATGTGGTGATTTTTGGGTAGCGAATAGTTGTTATGGTACTCATCATCATTTACTCAAATTTAGTAACTACTTCCATCATAAATCTGACCATCGAGAACATCGTGACAAATGGATGTTTATCTGTCCACAATGTGGCAGTGATCCTTCTGAGAGTGATCTGAAAAATCCCAGTGGCTATAGAAGTTATCGCACAAGTTATTAATGAGCTAAAAATATGCCCAGCGATCGCCCCATTTATCTCGATTATCATGCCACCACACCTGTTGATCCGCGTGTTGCCGAAGTCGTGATGCAATACATGATCAATGACTTTGGTAATGCTAGCAGCACCGATCATATTTATGGTGACACAGCTGATCGCGCTATCAAAATAGCCGCTAAACAGATTTCTGAATTACTGGATGCCTCGCCACGCGAAGTAATCTTTACCTCTGGAGCAACTGAAAGCATTAATTTAGTCTTGCAAGGATTACCTAAAAAACATTCCCAAAAAATTAAAGTTGCCATACTACCAATAGAGCATAAAGCTGTTCTTGATACCTGTGCAGCATTAGAAAAAAAGAGCCTAGCAGAAATAGTTTATCTACAAGTTGATCGCCAAGGCAGACTCGATCTTGAATATCTCGAAGAAGTATCTAAACAAGGCTTAGATTTAATCTCGGTAATGGCGGCTAATAACGAGATTGGTACAATTTACCCAATCCAAGCAATCGGGGCGATCGCACAGCAATATAACATACCTTTCCTGTGCGATGCCTCCCAAGCCGCAGGGAAAATTCCGATTGCGTTTCGTGAATGGGGTATTACCTATCTCGCTATTTCTGGACATAAAATGTATGCTCCAAAAGGCATCGGCGCGTTAGTCATTAAAAAGAATCACTATTTAGAACCGCTCATCTATGGTGGTGGACATCAGAAAGGAATGCGATCGGGAACTCTCAATGTCTCTGGGATTGCAGGACTAGGAGAAGCTTGTCGTTTACGTCAATTAGAAATGGCTTACGATGAGAAAGTAATTGCTTCTAAACGCGATCGCCTACAATCTCTTCTCCAAACTAATATTCCTGAACTAGTAATTAATGGCAATCATACAAACCGACTTGCTGGCAACCTGCACATTTCAATTCCCAATATCCCTAACAAAGCGATTATCGCTAGAATTCGCCATCAACTTGCTATTTCTACAGGCTCGGCTTGCTCATCAGGCGTAGAGTCTCCTTCTCATGTTTTGCAAGCAATTAAATTACCTTCAAACTTTATTGATGGGGCTTTACGGATTAGTATTGGCAAATTTACAACCGAAGACGAGATCGACGTAACTGCAGATATTTTATCTAAAGCAGTAGATATCGTTATGCAAGCTATATCAAAATCATAGAGCCGTAGCCATATTTCAGTTTTTGTAATCCAGCTTCATTAGGTCACAAATAACTGGGATGGATTGAGATAGACTTGCCAAGGTAAAGCGTTCTCTTTTAGCACTAGCCATTTTTCTTTAAAGACTTCTGCTTGAAGATCGTAGTCCCAATCGTGCTCAGGTGGATGATTTAACTTGATGTAGAGAGTGACAAAGTGGGGAGTTTCGCTAGTTCGGGCAAGCCAACAGGGGAAAGTATTGGGTGTGTCGGGTGAACTGGTTGAGAAGACTAGATGATGAGCGCGAATTCCAACATGATCGGGGCATCTACTGGCAAGGCTATCTGATTCTAGAGTGCAATTCCAATCTACAGCTTGGACTATACGATCGCCGATTTTCTCAGCGCGTGAAAAGTTTTTACAACCAGTTAATCTTGCCGATTCTATACTGGTAGGGCGATCGCAAATATCAGATTTTTCGCCATAAGCAATAACTTTTCCGCGTTCTAAAATCATCAGATTTTCACAAATGCGATAAGCCTCATTGATGTTATGCGTCACAAATAGGGTTATTCCTTTGTAATTACTTAAAACCGAGATTAATTCTCGTTCCATTTGACTACGAAGATGCGTATCGAGAGCGGAAAATGGCTCGTCGAGCAGTAGAATGTCGGGCTGGATAATTAATGCTCTGGCTAGAGCCACGCGCTGTTGTTGACCACCTGATAATTGATGCGGATAGCGATCGCCTAGTCCTTGCATTTCGATACTAAGTAATTGTTCGGCAATGTATTGATTCTTTTTGATGATAGAAATGTGCTTAGGTAAACTAAATCCGATATTTTTAGCAACGGTTAAATGTGGAAATAGAGCATAGTTTTGAAATAGAAAACCCACATGGCGATCGCGGCTAGGTAGGTTAATCCCTTGGTTAGCATCGAATAAAACTTTACCATTGAGAATGATTTTGCCATTATCAGGCTTCTCTATTCCTGCAATACAACGCAATAACATACTTTTCCCAGCCCCTGAAGCTCCCAAGATGCCGATAGAACTATCCTGACAATCGCAATTAATCTGTAACGCGAATTCATGAAAATGTTTCTCTATTTCGATTGCTAATCCTGTTTGAGAAGTGATCTCGATTTTCGGTAATTGTGATTTCGTCCTCATTCTCCTACTACTGCTCCCGATCAAGAAGGAAAAAAAAAGTGATTGTCGGTTTATTCTCTTAGAAGCTGAGACGAGGGTATTTTTTCGAGATATCACCCATAGCTGCATACCTGCGATCGCTGACAATGAGAGCGATAAAATTAGTGCTGTCCAAATCCATGCTTCTTGGGTCTCGCCTGCTTCGACTGCTGAATAAATGGCGAGTGGAATAGTTGTGGTTTCTTTAGGGATATTCCCAGCCAGCATCAAAGTTGCGCCAAACTCTCCTAATCCCCTTGCAAAAGCTAACATTGCTCCTGCTAAGATTCCTGGTAAGGCGAGAGGGAAAGCAATTTGCCAAAAGACTCGAAATTCTGATGCACCAAGCGTTTTTGCGGCTCGTAATAAGTTGTGATCAACTTGTTCAAATGCTCCTTGAGCAGTCTTATACATTAATGGAAAAGTCACAACTACGGCGGCTAAAACTCCTGCATACCAAGTAAAAATAATATTGAACCGAAATGTTTGCAGTAATTTGCCAATGAGCCCATTTTGACCAAGTAGTTGTAATAGTAAAAAGCCAACAACTGTGGGCGGTAAAACTAACGGTGATAGGAAAATTGCATCAATTAGAGATCTCCATTTCCCTTGATATTCTAATAAGCTATATGCGGCTGAGACTCCTAAGCAAAAGGTGATCGCGATCGCTAAACTTGATATCTTGAGAGATATCCAAAAAGGTGAAAAATCAAAGGGTACTGAATCCATATTTTTCAAATATTAGCTTCGCGGTGTTACCTGACAAAAACTGAAGGTATGCTTTGGCAGTTGCTTGATTTTCACTCTTTTGAAGAACTGCGATCGGATAGAGAATTGGTTCATGCAACTCAGCCTCAATCGTTTGCACAATCTTGACTTTGGTTGAGGTTTTGGCATCGGTGGCATAAACAATACCTGCTTGAGCATTGCCAGATTCAACAAATTGGAGGACTTGACGTACGTTATTTCCCAAAACTAATTTTGATTGAATTTGCTCCCAAACTCCTGATTTCTTCAATGCTTGTTCAGAGTACTGACCCACAGGAACGCTGCGCGGATCGCCGATCGCAATGCGTTGAATATCTAAGTTAGTTATATTCTCTAAGCTAGTCAATCCGTCCAGATTAGTCGAGGTTGGCGTGATCAAAACTAACCGATTAGATAAGAGATTACGACGGGTATTCGTAAGGATGAGATTCTTTTTCTCTAATGCATCTATTTGTTTGCTTGCTGCTGCAAAAAAGACATCTACTGGCGCACCATTTTCAATTTGTTGTTGTAATGCTCCTGAACTAGCGAAGTTATTACGGATCGAAGTTTTTGCGTTTTCTTGACTATTTGCTTGACTATAAAGTTGGGTAATTTCGGTCAAAGAATCTTTGAGGCTAGCAGCCGCAGATACTGTTAAAGGGGCTGGGATGTTAGCTGGTGAAGATACTGTCGCTTGTTTATTCTCAATTACTGAAGATGTGACGGGCTGCAAGATCCTAATCAAGATCGCTACACTTAGAGATAGGATTGCTAATCCAATAACGGCGACAATTGTTTTTCTATTCATTTCTCTATGTTTACTGGTCTACTAACGGATTGAGTGTTGCTTCTAAGTTACTATATACAGCAGTTGTTGATCAAAACTACCACGACAAGGGTCGCAGGGCGAAGCCCCGCAAAGGGTTTTATATTATTATTTATGGTAGGTTTGAAAGCAAATAACTGTAAATTCATTAAGCGATCGCCCTGATAAAAGTTGTAAGATGTATACACCACAATCACAAAAATTTGGAAATTAAAACTTATGAGTAAAATTGTGAGATTGCCTATCTATTCACCCTACTCATTAAATGACGCGCTCAATTGGAAACGGCGCGTGCTTAGAGAACAAGCGAAGAGAAAAGGCTCTATTCCCTACTCGCTAGGAGATTCGATTGATTGGAAACGGTGCAGGATTAGAGAACAAAAGAAGAGACTAGCAGTCTTTAATCTTTAAAACCGCAGTGATCGCTTTTACCAAACCCCAGATTCACCAAAAAGCGATCGCATTCTCAAAAAGTGAGCTGCGATCGCCTTAGCATTCCCATAACAAAAGAGAGATCACATTCTCATTTTCTACCCAACCGCGATCACCTCTTCAAAAAAATCAGCGATCACATTCAGCATTCACTCAACAAAAAAGCGATGCAGGTTCTTGTCGAGAAAAAAGGCGATCGCAAATCACCAAAATCAAAGCGCGATCACATTCTCAAAAAGTAAGCTGCGATCGCATTCAGCATTCACTCAACAAAAAGCGATCGCCTGTTCTTACCTAGAAAAAAAGCGATCGCAAATCACTAAAATCAAAGCTTGATCGCCTCTCACCCATCCTAACCAAAAAGCAATCTCAATTTCATTACTTAATTGTTTAATAGTTGAATAAACTCATCAACATCTAATTCCACTTGTCTGATAATCGCGCGT
>JBBRMK010000066.1:0-27599 GCA_038230875.1 Pseudanabaenales cyanobacterium | reverse complement strand
TAGGGCAACCGCACACGTTTCTTAACAAATGACAAAATCTATGCAGTGGTTATGTTCAAGGCAGTAAGAACATCCTTGAGATAGTTGTCATCCCATCCAGCCTTGAGTCGTTTGGTCTTGACACCCACTTTAGTTTTTTTGTCTCGCGACAGTAAATTAACACCGATATGACGGATAACAGCTAAGTTTTCGGCACTATAGCCTTGACAAGCTTGAGAAGCATCTTCAGAAAAGCCAACATCAAGAACCCAATGTAATTGATTCTCAATACTCCAATGACTTCTGACCGCTTCGGCAAATCTGTGAACATCACTATCAATGCTGAGAATATAGTATCGCTGTTCAATAGAGATAGAACCATTGACTTTGCGCTGTGACTCAACCATACCGATACTCTTTAAATTTGCCCACTTCTCCGCACCATCTAAATATTCCGTGTTACCCATCGTCCAATAGCGACGAGTTTCAATGCGTCCATGCCCCTTCTCCACCGTTGAATGAAACTGATTTTCAATATTTTGGAAGTCCTGCGCTCTTGCCGATGTGAAAAGTTCCTCTACATCCTTATGTAAATTGCCTTGATTGCCTTTGAGCGCTAATACATAATCTGCACCCTGTTCAACTATTGCTCTGGCGATTTCCGTTTGACATCCCATTGCATCAATACTCACCAGACAACCACGCAAGGACAATAACTCTAATAATGCAGGTATCGCTGTAATTTCATTGGATTTCTCACGCACTTTTTTCTGTCCCAGTACCAAATGCTGCGATGCTGACCACACACTCACCATGTGAATCAGACTACTTGCATTTCCTGCTTCTTTTGCACCTCTGAGAGTCTTTCCGTCTATATTTATTAGTTCTCCTTCTGTCACCTCATGTACTTCTTCCATCCAGCCAATAAAACACTTTTGTAATTCCGATGGCTTCAGTCTCGCGAAGATCCGTCCAAACGTATCCGATGATGGTGTGCCATTTGGTAGTTCTAAAAATGTCTTTAACCATTCTTGTTTTGATCTTCCATATTCGGCGATTGCTTCCCAATTATCGGCTCCAGAAATTGTCCCACATATCGTGATTATCAATATATCTAGCAAGCTATGGTCAATGCTGTGTAATGCTCTGGGGTCTCGTAATTTTCCAAAGTGTGTTTCTATCAAGGCTGTAGGGCTTGCTAATGTTTCCATCAAGTATTTCTTGTATACATAACATCAATTATCCTACCTTTATCGTTTTCACCTCTTGTTTGTTAAGAAACGTGTGCGGTTGCCCTATGTATGCTTTTCTTGCTTTTTCAGCAAGCCCTAGTTAAAGGAGTAGTCGTTCCGTCAAGATTTTGCCTAATCATCGAAATATGTTCCTTTTCTCGGACTATCGAAAATCCAAAACTCGCAAGTACTTTAACTACCTTAGATTTAGGTGCGTCAACGGGAAACTTCGCCATTACACACTTGCCTCGGCAACAAAAGCCTCAAGCACCGAAGACGCAGCTTCTAGAACTGATCGCCCAAAAGATTCGATATGAAATAAAATCGCTGATCGCACATCATTGAGAGCCTCCTCATAGGAGTCACCCTCACCAACTACAACCCCTTGGATACCTAACGGATAAGCAACATAACCCTCTGGATGCTTTTCCACAATAATTTTGATGTGTTTCATAATTGATTTGCGAGACAACATTTACTGCCGCCTTAATTCTAACGTTTGGATCATGCTTAATGAAGAAAATATTGCTGGATTTGTAACAGCAGTACCACAAGAGGTAAAAGCGATGACTAAATCTCAAATATTTGATTCAGTCACCTTAAATCAAGACATCCAACTTAGTCGAGGAGAACAACCATGAAAGTTAAATATGATGCAGAAGCAGATATTCTTATTTTCATCCTGAGATATGACTTTCCCTACAACGCCATATCTCAAGAAGGCGGCGTAATTGTCAGCTTCGGTTTCTCACTTTTTTCCTTTTCCTTTTCCTTATCCCGAACTCACCTTATCTATGAGACGAGTTATCTACTCATTTTGTTTCATGCTTTCCTTTTTAAGGCTAGCCTATAAAGCATGTCCCATCCGTTTAGGAATTGCCTCGTTAAAGTTCTTGGTGATTTCAGACAGAGACAAGGCGATCGCCTTCTCGCCTTTAACACTAATCTCTAAATTACTATCCGCATTGCTCACCTTGCCGATTTGCTGCCAATTATTGCCTAATTGACTAGTGAGATAAGCTTCCCATGTAGTGCGATCGCGATCTTTCACAGAAACCACGATCCGACTGGCGCCTTCACCAAATAGAATTTGAGTGAGATTATAGCCTTCAGGATTTGTTAACTGAATCTGAGCCGTGAGCTTACCAGAGATACATGATTCCGCGATCGCAACTGCTAAACCACCTTCAGAGCAATCATGGGCGGACTGAATTAAGCCTTGAGCAAGCCCTTGACGACAGGCGTATTGAACTTTGCGTTCTAGCTCAAAATCTACAGGCTGAGGTCGACCGGTCACTTCACCAATTAATGAAGCGAGATATTCAGAACCTGCAAGGCTAGCGCGATCGCTACCGATTAGATAAATCTCGTCGCCTACGGATTGCCAACCCTGACCGCAAACCTTAGTTACATCTTCTACTAATCCGACCATGCCGATCACAGGTGTAGGATAAATCGGTTGAGAGTTTCCTTCTGCATCAATAGTTTCGTTATAGAGCGAGACATTGCCGCCTGTAACAGGAGTTTGTAACTCGCGACAAGCATCAGCAATGCCGCGACATGCTTCATGTAACTGCCAATACCCGATCGCGTGTTCGGGACTACCAAAGTTTAAGTTGTCAGTAACCGATAGAGGTTCAGAACCAACGCAGGACAAGTTACGCGCTGCTTCGGCAACTGCTAGTTTTGCGCCTTCGTAAGGATCAAGATATACATAACGCGCATTGCAATCGACGGTGGCGGCGATACCTACGAGAGAATCAATCTGGCATTGGGTTTTGTCTAAATCTCCCACTCCAAAGCCTTGACTGCGTAAGCGAATTACCGCTGCATCGGCTCCACCAGGAAAGATTACGGTATTATTTTGGACTTGGTGATCGTATTGGCGATATACCCATGCTTTGGAGGCGATCGCAGGAGTATCAAGTAATTGCAAAAGTGCATCATTTGGTGAAATAGATTTAAAAGAGGCGATCGCGGCTTGCTCATCCCATGCCCAAGCTTTCTTGGCATATTCGGGCGTATCCGCAAGTTGACGATGATAGATTGGCGTATTATCAGCCAACGCGGTCGCAGGAATCTCCGCAGCGATTTCACCATGCCAAAGAATCCTTACAATCGGGTCTTTTAGAACTTCGCCAGCAACGACAGCATGAAGTCCCCAACGCTCAAAAATATCAATTAGTTCTTGTTCCCTACCTTTGTGAGCAACAAACAACATCCGTTCTTGTGACTCTGAAAGCAGATATTCGTAGGGAGTCATCCCCGTTTCTCTAGCAGGAATTTTGTCGAGATCGAGAACTATGCCGACGCCGCCTTTTGCTGCCATTTCGGAAGTAGAACAGGTCAAACCCGCCGCGCCCATGTCTTGAGCCGCCACCACAGCGCCTGTTTTAAAAGCTTCTAAACAAGCTTCCACTAAAGCTTTTTCAAGGAATGGATCACCTACTTGTACCGCAGAACGGCTCTGCTCTGACTTGTCGGAAATCTCGGCACTAGCAAAACTCGCTCCCTTCATGCCATCGCGTCCAGTTGTGGAGCCAACATAGATAACAGGATTACCAAAGCCTGAAGCACCTGATTTGACGATTTCAGTGGTTTCCATAATCCCGATCGCCATCGCATTTACAAGCGGATTACGATTGTATGCTTTATCAAAATAGATTTCGCCACCGATCGTGGGAACGCCAATACAGTTGCCATACCCTGCAATCCCGCTAACAATGCCATTGACACGACTACGAACCCAAGGATCAGAAAGTTCACCAAATCGTAGCGAGTTGAGAATAGCGACAGGACGCGCTCCCATCGTGAAAATATCGCGTAAAATGCCGCCTACACCTGTAGCTGCGCCTTGGTATGGTTCGACCGCCGAGGGACGATTATGGCTTTCGATTTTGAAACTGATCGCAATCTCATCAGTAATCTTAACTACGCCCGCATTTTCGCCAGGCCCAACCAGAATGCGATCGCCTGTGGTCGGAAATTGTTTAAGTAGAGAACGCGAATTTTTGTAGCAGCAATGCTCTGACCACATCACGCCAAACATCCCCAATTCGGCTTTGTTGGGTTCACGACTGAGGCGATCGCAAATCATTTGATATTCATCTAGGGTCAAACCCTCAGACTTAATTTCGGCTGGAGAAAATTTGGGTGTGGTGATATTTGCGGTCATAGTTAGGGTGCAACAAATCTTTAACTGGCAACATCGATCTTACAAGCCAATCTTCATTTTTTGCGTAAAAAATAGGGGAAGTGTTCTGTACCCTCTTATTTTATAGAGTATTTTATGGATTTAGTATGGCAATCCCCACAGGATCTAATCTAAGTTAAAGTATCAGGATCTACACCAAGTTCACGCAGCTTAGTGGCTAACTTCTCGGCACGAAGACGTTCCTGTTCAGCCCGAAGACATTCTTGTTCAGCCCGAATACATTCTTGGTTAGCCCGAAGACATTCTTGGTCTGACTGTTCAGCACTCCATAGCAGTAAGTTACCTGAGCGATCCCACCAACGCAACCAATTCATAGACTGTCCTAGCCGCTCCCCTGCCCAAATCCCTAAAAATAATTCTAGCTCTGGAATCCATACTTGTCCTTGATCATTTGCTTCCTGTATGACATAGCGTTCATTTTGACTTTTATTTTGTAAAAAGCGTACTTCTAGACTAGGAGCATAGGGATCGTAGGTAACGTAAGTCGGTACTTGGAGAATTTGTTGATAAAAATAAAGCTTGCCATAGGGAGGAGTTGCTCTAACTGAGAGTTCGCCACCTTCTGTCTCAGATAGAAACTCCATGACAATGCTAACAGGCTCACCTTCTAGGTTCTGAGTATAACTACGACGGACAGTTCCCTTGATAACAGGGTAAACTTTAGGCACATAAAACCAATCAGGAGCTTTGACAATGGTTTTGTTATTTACGGTAGCGACTAGTCCAAAGTTAGAGCCGATCAGCATTTCTGATTGAATTAATCTTGCGGCTCCTAATGCATCGGTAAGAGCCGCCGCAAGAGTTGGTTGTTGAATATTTTCCACAGGATCGTCAGGTAAAACAAAATCAGTGGGCAAAGGTTCCCAAGTAATAATTGGTTCGATTTTAATGGGTGGTATTTGGAGAATCATAAAATTGATCTCAACAAAAAATTCGAGGAATTCGCCTTGATTGACTCAAGTATATCAAATCTATATACCTGATGTTATGTTGATCGCTTGATTGTTTACTGTTTATTCTTTTTTAAGACTGCGGTTACTAGGCGATCGCTATCGATTAAAAATAGAGAAGGACGCTCTTCTGAAGGAAGTGTCATCGAACTGATAAAGTCAACTTTCCAGCGTTGACTATAGATAGAAGGTAGAGTTACAATCTTATCTTGAGGGATTCTTTGGAGGGCAGGCTGCGAATTGCTGAGTAACCCAACTAAATCTTCAGTTTGACTGCGAACGATGATTAAAGATGGTTTAGAAACGACAACTGCGCCACTGACCTTTAACTGCGGAATGCTATTGAGCGGAACTTTAGTTTGACCAAATAATATTCGTCCCAGATCGATCGCGGGAACATGCTGACCTGAAAAAGTAAGCTTAGGAATATGCTTTTCAAGTGGAATTAGGCGATAAATGGATTGGATGGGCAGTATAAACCAAGCAAGGCGCAAGCGAAAAGCGACATATTGCTGTCCAATATCAGGTTGCAGTTCTGATAGTCGTTGCGATCGCAGGGATGAAATAGCTGGCATAGGTTCTGATAAGTTATTTAGCTACAAGTTGAGATAGAGTTTGCAAAAGTTCATTATCTTTGAAAGGCTTTGCAAAATATGCCGAAGCTCCTAAACGCATTGCTAAATCTCGATGTTTTGTACCACTTCGAGAAGTGAGCATCACTACGGGAATATTTTTATATTTTTCATCGCCACGAGATTCAACCAAGAAGCCAAACCCATCTAGGCGAGGCATTTCAATGTCACAGATTACCGCACTAACTCTAGAATTCTCAGTCAGTGTTTGCAATTTTCGTAATTTCTCCATTGCTTCTTGGCCATCTTTAGCTTGTTCGACGCGATAGCCAGATTTTTCTAAAGTCATCGCTAAGAATCGGCGCACGTTAATCGAATCATCTACGATTAGTACAGTAACTCGCCGATCACTTCTTTGGGATAAGGCGAGGGAGTCACTAGGCGGCTGATCAAAATCGGCGATCGCCCAATCAAGCAGATTATCAACATCCACCAATGGGACAAGTTTACCACCGCCCAAAACCGCGCAACCCATAAAGCCTTTGGGCAAAGGGATTGGACTTTGCAAGCCGCGAATAGTTACTTCCTGCTCTCCCCAATAGCGATCAACTTGCAAACCAAAAGGAACGTTGTTATGAGCCACAATCAGGCTAAGCGGTTCATCTACAACTGGACGATTTTCAGTCTCAAATTGAGATTGTGGTCGGCTAAAATGTAAGCGATCGCCAAGATGTAAGACTGGCACAGAATAGCCTTCCCAATCAATTACTTCTTGATTTGCCACTGAATGAATTTGCAAATCTCGCATTAAGAGAATTTCTTCAACCGCACTGGTCAGAATTGCCATCTGCAAGCCGTTGCTCTCAAACAAGAGAACCCGCGCAATTGAGAGCGAAACAGGTACAGTTAAAATAAAAGTTGTTCCTTTACCAGCTTTTGTTTCGATGCGAATACTGCCACCAATTATATTCAGATTGGAACGCACTACGTCCATCCCTACACCGCGCCCCGAAAGCTCAGTCACGCGATCAGCGGTGCTAAAACCAGCCTCAAAAATCAGATTTAATAGTTCTGCTTCACTAGAGCTGTCAAGATCGCTTTCACTTAATCCCATTTGCAAAGCGCGATCGCGTAATTTTGCAAAATCAACACCATTACCATCATCGCTAATCGTAATTACAGTTTGATTACCGCGATAACCTGCGGCAATTTCGATCTTTCCCTTAGGCTGTTTACCCGCAGCAATCCTTGCTTCTGGGGTTTCTATCCCATGATCGAAGGCATTGCGAATTAGATGTAACACGGGATCTTCTAACACCTCTAAAACTGATCGCTCAACTAGAGTCGAACTACCACGCAATACTAATTCAACTTGCTTGCCATGCGCCAATGATAGATCTCGTAATAGACGCGGAAATTTCCCTAACACTTCACTGAGCATTCGCATTCTCGCTTGCTCGATCGCAGTTTGCATCTGTCTCGATGCTCGTCCAAGCTGACGTTCTGTTCCTTCAGTATCGGTTAAAGCGGTTTCTAAATCGCTAGAAACTTCCTGTAACTGCACCACACTATCCATAATTTCCCTTGATAGCAAATGCAGCTCGCTGTAGGAATCCATTTCGAGTAAATCAAATCGACTAGCATAGGGTAGAAATGCTTCAGCGCCTCCCGTGGTATAGCCTTTGATATTCCCTAAAGTTTCAGGTACAGTTACCGCGTTGATCGGAATAAATGATTCTGAAGATGTTGCCACGCGATCATATGCATCTCTTAACTGAGCATTAGATTGCTCTAAGCCATGCATTCTCTTATTCAAAAGCTGTACTAGATCTCGCATCCGTTTTAGTTGCAGACGCAGTCCACTCCGTTCGGCATTCAATTCACCAAAGCGATCGCTAAGTGTTTCTAACTGACGTTGTGGAATCCGAACTGTAGCATCTAAATTTTTATCTGACTTAACAAGAGCGTCAACTATTTTGGTACTGATTGTTTTATCTTCATAAGCAATCGCATTATCTGAAATTTCTTCAACAAATTCTAATGATTTTGGAGAAGCAAAAGAACTAATGACTGGGGCAGAACTAGCAGGGCATATTTCAAAATGGTTAGGTAAAGCTTGAAACTGACTGACTAAAACAAGGGCTTGTGATCGCCGCCATGCTTCCAAAGCAGCCGTTGTCACGTCTCGCAGATTGTTGTCTTCATTTGCCAAGGCGCTACTAATCTCTTCACAAAGTTGGCTAAATGCTGGTAATTCCAACATTTCACCTAAGCAGCCAAATTCTTGACTAGTAAGTTCAAATTCTTCCCGTAGCACCTGCGAATTTTGATCAGCAAGCACGCTGCCTAATCTCTCTAAACAAGCATCTACTTCTGTCGCAAACATAAGGACGCGCATATCCTCGCCCGCTTCCTCAGAAAGTAGGCTTGCTTCATCTTGTGCCGACAAGTCTCCTAAGATTTCATGCAACTTGTGAAATGGCTGATTAATACATTCCTCTAACCATTGTGTATCAGGAGTTTGACGCTGTTTATGAATACTCGCCACCGCGTCCATACTATCGATTGCCGCGAGTAATAAGCTTTCAATCTCATGGGAAATTTCAGTCTGATTTTTTGCTTGTAAAATCTTTATAAAATCTTCTAAATGGTGCGCGAGTTCACTTAATGCCTGAAAACCCATCATCCCAGCTCCACCTTTCATGGAGTGTGCAGCTCGCAAGATGTTATCAATGCTTGATCGCTGTAAACCGCGATTATTCAAACCTAGTATTTCTGTTTCTATATCCGCAAGAAAGTCTTTTACTTCATCCAGAAATAATAGTCGAATCTCCCATTCGCGATCGCTTAATGTATTCGTTGCCATATCGACCTCTAAATAATTGTTTGATTTTTTAAAGTCTGTGCGAAGTATAGACTTTAAAAACTATGCTGCATCTACTTTAAACGTCTCTACCGAAGCTTGCAGTTTACTGGCTACATCTGCGGTTTTTTGAAGTGCGATCGCTACACTACGAGAAGTTTCTGATGAACGCTGTGACTGGTTAGAGAGAGAAGAGATCAGCGATCGTACCGATTGCGAAGTTTGCACCTGAGATGCTGTCGACAAAGAAATCTCTTTGAAGAATTCATTCACCTGACGCGACACTTGCACAATTTGATTTAAACTTTGGCGAGCATCCTCGACTTGATTTGTACCTTCAACAACTTGTAGCGTACTTGACTCCATCGCTTGTACCACTTCACTAGTTTCTTGTTGAATACTTTCGACTAAAATTTCGATTTCTTTAGTGGCAGTTGCTGACTGAGCCGCCAGTGCGCCAACCTCTTCTGCAACCACCGCAAAACCTCGACCACCTTCACCAGCCAGAGCCGCTTCAATACTGGCGTTCACTGCCAACATGTTTGTCTTTAAGGCGATCTGATCGATCAGTACAACTACCTTAGCAATTTGTTGCGATGCTTCCCCAAGCCGTTTTACTTTCTTGGCAGTTTCTGCAACCGTTTGTCGCAATTGTAAAATACTCTGTACCGACCGTTCAATCGCCAAGCTACCAGTTTCAGCCGTACTTGCCGACGCGATCGCCACATTGGCGGCTCTTTGGGCGCTACTTGCAACCTGCTGAATTGAATTAGTCATTTGTTCGACAGATAACAGAGCTTCCTCGAGTTGTTGCGATTGATCGGTTGCGTCTTGGGCAAGATTGCGAATTGCTTGGTTATTGACATCGACCGATCTATTTACTAACCCTGCAGATTCTTTTACTTGGCGCACAACATCTCGCAGATTTTCAATAATGGCATTAAAAAAGTCAGCGACAATCCCAATTTCACCCTCTGAGATCTGAGCGCGTACTGTCAAGTCACCACTAGTTGCAGCTTCAACGTCAGTTACCAAATTAATCAGCTCACGCTGCAAGAGTTCAGCCCGTTGACGTTCTTGATTAGCAATAGACTGTTGTAACTCTTGTTGTAGATCTGATGCAGATTTTTGGATCTCCATTCTGGTGCGTTCTTGCTCAGTCTCTACCTGTTGTAGCTGCAAAGCCAAAATATCTTTTTGAGCTTGCTCGCGATCGCTCAAATAAGCCCGAATTAAATTCAAAGCAATCAGATAGGCTGCAACTAATGCAGGCAAAGTTAGTAGAGTCAATATTAGAGAAATACTCAAGCGTTGACCAAAGCTATCAAAATCCTTTTGTGTTTCATTTTTAATGGCTTCAAGATTTTTTTTTGTGCCATCAGCATAGATTTTTTTCTGGGCTTCGTATTCAGTACCAAAGAGAATCTGCGAGGCTTCTTTCCTTTTATCTTGACGTATCAAATCAAAGGATTTTTTTTCCAATTCAACTAACTTCGTATTTGCCTTGTTAACTTCCTCGGACAAATTTTTATAACTATCAGGAGCGATCTTGGTCGATTCGTCAATAGCTGCTGAGAGTTGAGGATCGTATTTGAGATATCGCTCTTCCCATTTAGGCTCACCTGTCGCAGCACCCATTCGCGCTGACATGGTTAGAACTTCGTCAAGATGAACGATAGTGCCACTTAGTGATTCTAATCGGAAGTTTTTTTCAGAGATCGAGCGAAACCCTCGATATATATCAAAGAGATTCCATGCAGAAATCGCAAATACCACTAAACCGACCCCAACAAATGTGGTCAAGATAGGAATGATTTTAGTCTCCTCTTCAGGTTTAGGAGGTTTTGCGTCTGGCTTCGCTAAAGTCTCTAGGACTACTGGGATAGGATTCTCTGAGTCGATTAAAACTGATTCTTTGACTGATTTTTGGTTTGCTAGCATATCTTTCTTTAATTAACCCTTGCATTGATACTTTGAGAGTACTTACTTGAATTAAACCTTGAAGGTTTCGACAGATGATTGCAATTGATTGGCAACATCTGCGGTTCCTTGTAGAGAGATGGCAACATCTCGCGAAGTCTCTGAAGATCGTTGTGACTGCGTAGAGAGATCAGACATTAGCGATCGCACTGATTGTGATGTCTGTACCTGCGAAGTCGTTGCTAACGAAATCTCTTGGAAAAGCGTATTTACCTTGCGGGAGATTTCCATAATCTGGTTTAAACTCTTTCTTGCATCCTCGACTCGGTTTGTTCCTTCAGCCACTTGCACCGTACTAGCTTGCATCGCTTGGACAACCTCATTAGTTTCTAGTTGAATACCCTCAACTAAACGTCCGATTTCTCTAGTTGCAGTCGCTGACTGAGCCGCCAATGCACCAACCTCAGCCGCAACCACGGCAAAACCGCGACCTTCTTCACCAGCTCGAGCCGCTTCTACACTGGCATTCAAAGCTAACATGTTAGTCTTTAGCGCAATCTGATCAATTAGCACCACTACTTTAGAAATTTGTTTCGATGCTTCGCCAAGTCGTTTTACTTTTTTCGCAGTGTCATCAACAGTGTTGCGGAGTTGGAGAATGCTCTTTACCGACTGCTCGATTTCTACACTACCAATTTCTGCCGTGTCGGCGGCTTGACTCGAAGCATCAGCAGCTTGTTGAGCGCTGAGTGCTACAAGTTGCATTGAGTCAGTCATTTCGGCAACGGATTGCAACGCGCTATCTAATTGTGCGGCTTGTGATGTTGCGTCTTTAGCGAGACCACGAATCGATTCATTGTTGCTATTTACTGAGGTGTTTACCTGCAAAGTTGTTTGTTTTACCTGCGATACAACCTCCCGCAAACTTTCAACGATCGCATTAAAAAAGTCGGCAACGATACCAATTTCACCCGCCGAGATTTGAGCGCGAACAGTTAAGTCTCCTGATACTGCACCTTCAACATCTGATAGCAATCTAATCAACTCGCGCTGAATTGCTTCACTGCGATTGCGTTCTTGGTCAGCAACCAGACGCTGCTGCTCTAGAATTGCTACACCCGAAATGGCGCGTCCGATTTCATCGGCTAATTGCTTTAAAGTTACAATTTCCGACTCTTGCCAATTGTGTTGGCGATCGCAAAAATGAGCAATCAGTAAGCTATCGAGTTCACCAGCACGGATTACAGGCACGATTAAATTTGATTTGATTTGCAAGAGGTGCATCAAATTAATATGAGCAGGATCGATACAGCCTTCTTTAAAAACATCATTGATCGCCACAATTCGACCATGCTTGTACGCTTCAAGAGTTTCAAGAGGAATACATGGATCGCTTAAGCCTGCGGCTTTGGCATTAGTCAGATGAGCAAGTCCATCTTCAGCGACAATAATTCCTCTTGTTCCACCCAACCTATCATCCATAAATCGATAAACTACGACCCGATCGCAATTTAACTCTTGGCGAATTTCTGCCATGTAACGGCTCAATGGCGCATCGAGTTCATCAGGATTGCTAGCTCGCGATACTTCAGCAAGAATTTCCGCCATACGTGTTTCTACTTTTTGGCGCTCGGTAATCCTTTCTTGGATACCAAGCAATACCGCCAAAGAACCTGATTGTTTAAGGGTTCGCAAATACAAGATAAAGATAACTGAGAGAAAGATTCCCGCAATCATCGAAACAGCTACATGTTGAAATATAAGCTCGCCATATAGAGAATTCTCAGGCACGGCTTCAAGCATCACCCAATCGTTAGAAGGCAGCCTCTTATATGCCCAAGCTTTGCCGTTATCAATTATTAAACCTTGCTTGTCCTTGGAAATTTTGCTCCAAATATTTGACAGTTCAGGAACTTTCTGAATATTTTCACGATTTTCACCCATTTTCGGATCAGGAGGATAGGTAACGATTGTCCCTTTTTCAGTGATCAGAACATTGTAGCTATTGGGGTTAAAGGTCTTAAGATCCTTAATCAGTTTCACCATTTCTGTAATGTTCAAGTCAGCATTACTCATGCCAAGGATTTCGCCTTTAGCATCGCGAAAGACATGCTGATAGGAAGTCATGTTAATTCCGTACCAAGTGTATGGCTCGATCCAAGCTGGCTTACCAGAATTGAATGGAATTGTCCAATAGTCTTTAGTCGGGTAATCGTCGTCCTTAAAAAGTTCCGAATAGATTACATTGGTATTCGGTGCAGCCAGACTCTGTCCCACTTGTTCTTTTTTACCTTGATCGGCATAGAAGTATCCCCAAAACCACTTAGTTGTCGGCACTAACTTAAATGGAGCCTGCCCGATACTATGAGCCATCGCAAATCTAGGACGTTTTAAGAAAAACTCTAAAGATAGTCGGTTATATGCTTCAGGTGTCTTGTTACCCAAGTCATAAAGAGTTTTGGCAGCAGCAGCAAGACTGATAGTGGAGTCTTTAGTAAGCTCAAATTCAGTATCTACAACTTTTGAATTAACAGCCAACTCATCTTGAAAAGATCTCAGTTCGGACTCTTTGGAAGTCTGGTAAGAGGCAAACGCTATGCCGCCAATCCCCAACAAAGTAATGCCAAAGACAAGATATGGTAATGACTTGATATTAAACTTTGTTTTCTTGTGATTTTTTGGTGTTAATTTTAAAGAACTTGGATTAGGCGATAGAGTTGAGCCAGTGATTGCGCCGATACCATTTGCAGCCGTACCGTTGGTAGATTCAGAAGTGATTGGCTTAGTAGCGACTTCGGGATTTTGTTGGAGAACCATGGGAATACCTCAAATATATTTGAATTTTAATTAGGACTTCAGATACTTAAATCAGCAGAAGCGATCGCCTCTGCATCTAATACATACAGATTTGGTTGACTTCCTTCGGGCTGAGCTAGCCACCCCCGCAAAAATGGCATAATCTCGACAGGAATTTTTGTCTTCGGTAAGTCTTGGGGCAATCTAATGTCTATCTCGGTAAAACGTACAACCCGCCCAGTGCGATATATCCCTAGCCCAAGGAACGCATCACCAATTTGCAAGATTGCAATATGGGTTTCAATCGCGTTTGTCTGAAGTGGAACAAATCCTAATAATTGTGGTAAGTCCAGCACCCAAAACACATTACTACGATGCTCAACTAAACCCATCAAACAAGGATGGACGTTGGGCATCTGTGTAAAGCGATCGGTCGCTAACACCAATGTTTCGCGCACATTTTTTAATAGTATAGCGACAGTTACATCACGCTCTAATTGCAAACTTAGATAGGGCAACCCTGCGATCGCCTGTGATTTTTCTTCGCGTAGTTCAATTGTCAAATTATTCATTTTATTATTTCATACCTAGCGATTGCACCGCTTGGACGATCTCCTCTTTAGTAAATGGCTTAGTGAGGTACAAATCTACACCTTGCTTCATCCCCCACAAACGATCAAGTTCTTGACTTTTGGAAGTACAGGCAATTACAGGCACTTTAGTTGTTGCTGCTTTCTTAATTGCTCGACACATTTCTAAACCACTCATTCCTGGCATTACTAAATCTGTAATTACCACTTGCGGATGGATTTTCTTAAACTTCTCCAATCCTTCTTTCCCATCACAAGCACTTATTACCGAATATCCCCCCTGTCGTAGGTACTCACAGATTAACTCACGTTCTGAAGGCGTATCTTCGACAACTAATATTGTAATCAAGCTCTTATCTCCTTAATATAGCTAATCAGTCTAGTTTTTATCTTTAGTTGTTCGCCAATTTAAATCTAAAGTGCGACAGAACGCACGGCTCGCAAAATATCCTCGCGCGAGAAAGGCTTGGTAATATAAACGTCAATTCCTTGTTTCATTCCCCATAGCTTGTCAAGCTCTTGATTTTTAGAAGTACAAGCCACAATTGGCACATTTTTAGTGTCACTGTTTTTTTTCAAACTGCGACATAGCTCTAATCCACTCATGCCCGGCATTACTAAGTCAGTAACTACGACATCAGGCTTCCTCCCTTCGATTTTTTTAAGTGCTTCTTGACCATTAGTTGCACTAATCACGGTATAGCCACCTTCAACTAAGTAACTAACAATTAAGTCCTGCTCAGAAGCAGTATCTTCAACCACAAGAACTGTCGTCATAATGCTCTCCCTTAACTTAAATTTCTTTTTTCTTTTCTGTCTGCGTTCTTGAATATCTAAAGTTTTTCCTAAAGTTTTTTTAAAAGATTTTGTCTAATAAATAAATCTTATTTTTGTATATTTAAAATTCTTAATAAAATATAAAGATACCATAAAAGAAGCTGCCGATTTGTATTTGTGCGAGTTACTCAAGATTAAATCAAGGTTAATTAAAAAACATTTACCTACATAAGATGACGCATCATCATTTTAAGCAAATCAGGTTGGAAAAATGGTTTGGTCAGATAATCTGTAGCTCCAGCAAGACGCGCTCTAGCCCGATCAATTATTCCTTTATTGCCCGTTACCATCACGATGGGAATATCTTTTAAACTTGAAGATTTACGGATTAAAGAACAAAGTTTGTAGCCATCAACGTTCGGCATTCCGATGTCAAGCAAAATCAAATCTGGACGAATAGAAGTGATTTTCATTAAGGCTCGCATTGAGTCTTGAATAAGCGTAACTTGAAAATCTTGACTTCCCAAATAACTGTTAATTATGCTTAGCATCGACTCACTATCGTCTATACATACAACTTTCCATAGTTTTGTTGATCCATATTTAAAGCCCTGCGAAATAATGGAAATATCCTCTGCTACTTCAGTTTCTTCGCCTAATGTTTCTGCAAGTTTTTCGATGTTCTCACGTTTCTCTTCAGGGGCTAGGTAATAGGTTCGCGGCAACATATCAAAAGGAGCTAAAGGATCTCTTAATAAAATCGAACCGTCGCTAACTAAGGGTTTAAGTTGTTTGGCGATCGCCAGTGGATCTTTGCCTAGTAATGCACCTAGCTGACAAAAATTAAAACCTCGCAAGATCCGTCCTAGTCTTTGGACAGTATCGGCTGACATCCGTTTTTCAGCAGTAGTTTGACTGACTAAATATGGGCATTGATAGGGAGAAGAGATTGTCGAACCAAGCTTGTACCAAGCTTCTAGCCGTCGTTCGACAACTTCTAAAATCCGATCAATTGACAAATCACAGTACGACTCTTGCAATAAATGCCCATAATATATCTTGGCAAATTTACCCTTTGGTAGGCATAAAAAAGCCTCAACTACTTCTTGGATAATACGGGCTATCAGTTTTCCAGCCATTGGTTTGGTTAGATAATTTTCATCAACTAACCAGAGAATCGCCAAGTATTCAACACAAAGGATTTCGCTAGTAACTTTATACTTCACGCTTTCTGGAGATGGATCGTCAAACATCAGACGAAGCTGCGATCGCAATTTGTCATTTAGCGCTGGTATCTCTCGACTTAGCCCCCGCAAATGCCTTTCTAGACGCTCAAAACTTTCTAGTGAGTGAGAAGCATAGACTAGCTTTCCACGTTCAACATAAAACGACCATCTTACGCGATCGCGGACGATGTAAATACATCCATCTTTATTCAATTCTAAACTTTTTAAGGTTTCTCTAGGAAATTGTTTCTGATCTTCAGCCATATCAATACCAGCAGACATCATGGTAAACACCAATAGCCAAGTTTATTAAAGTTAAAATTGTGTTAAGCCCACACAATTGCAACATCACTAAATTTTGAATCCCACAAACTAGAGCGAAAACTAGAGAAAATTCCTATATTTATTAAAGCATAATTTAAATAAAATTTAATACAGCCAAAATCTAGTCTCTCAATCAGGAATAGTCTATCTAAATTTAATTTCATTCCATTAGTATTCTTAGGTTTTTTTAACTATGGCGTTATTTTTATCCAAACTTTTACCACTTTTCTTTTATCCGCTTGGTTTATCGAGTTTATTGATTGCAATCGCTTTAATAAGTTTGTTATGGAGACCGAAGCGATCGCGGAATGCTAGTACCGCTACCAAGGACATAAATTTATTTAAAAAGAATCGGATTGCTGCAACTATGCTAGTCTTTGCTCTAATAATTTTATTGTTAAGTAGTAATGAAATTTTTTCTAAATGGCTGGTGCGATCGCTGGAGTGGCAATATCTGCCAACTGGCGAGTTACCTCAAGCTGAGGCGATCGTTGTTCTAGGCGGCGGCACTCGTCCACGCATATCGCCACGCCCTTGGTATGAAGTAAATGAAGCAGGCGATCGCATAATCTATGGAGCATTGCTTTACAAACAAGGTAAAGCGCCATTATTGGTAGTGACAGGGGGTCGAGCTGAATGGCTAGGTGAAGGTGGCAATCCTGAGTCGGAGGACATGAAGGCGATCGCCGAAGTAATCGGTGTACCGAGCAACGCAATTATCCAAGAATCACAATCTTTTAATACTCGCGATAATGCGGTGAATACAAAGCAAATCCTTTCTCAAAAAGGGATAAATAAAATCCTGCTCGTAACATCTGCTCTACATATGCCGCGATCAATGGAGATTTTTCGCAAAGTCGGCTTTGAGAACATTCCTGCTCCAACTGATTTCTTAACCGTAAATAATGAAAATAGCAAAGGTTGGGCAGCAGTACTTGAGTTGTTACCTAGTGTAGATGCACTTAAAAATACAACCAATGCCATAAAAGAATATATCGGGCTATTTATTTATCAAATCGCTGGCTGGGCTTAGATGTTTTTAAGCGCTTATCCTATTCTGAAGTAACTGGTAAACAAGGGTTATTTACTTGATATAACCTTCTCTACAGCAGTTGTCGATCAAGTTCACTACGATAAGGGTCGCAGGGCTTCGCCCTGCAATGGGTTTTATATTATTGTTTGTGGTAGGTTTGAAAGCAAATTGCCGTAAATTGCCTCAAGTACTTGTTTACTTGAGGACTGTCTGTTTAAATAAGCCTGTACTAACATCAAAATTTATAAATCTTTATGAGCAGGGGAAACAACAATAAGAGCAGCAACATGAATACGATTTGGATCGTAATTGCATTAGCTGCCCTTGGTTCAGGTATGGGTGCAGCGATCGCCTCCCGATTAGTGACCTATCGTTCATCCTCTGCCAACTTAGCGGCTAATGAAGCAACTGAAGCAACTTTAAATACGAGTACTGTAAGTTCTTTAAATGTAAATAGCAGTGTAAATAGCAGTGTAAATAGCGGCTCATCATCTTTTTGCCAATACAATGCTCTCGACTCGGTAACCGCTTCACTTTATCAAGTCAGATCAATCAATGCGATCGCTAACGATCCGTTACCAATTTTATCAAATTTAAGCAGCACCGTTAATGCTGATTTGCTTGCTAGTTTTACGCCTGCTCCATTTCCACAGATTAGCGATCGCGCCCGTGCGGCTAAAATCCCAATCATTATGTATCACGACATCACAGCCATTAAAGATGTAGATTGGGATGTCACACCAGAAGAGCTTGAAAAGCACTTCCAAACTCTTCAAGAAGGTGGATATACACCAATCACAATGGATAGAATGGTCAATCATTTGCGTACAGGCGCTCAATTACCAGAAAAGCCTGTATTGCTGACCTTTGACGACAACTATATTGGTCAATATAAATACGCATTTCCATTGCTCAAAAAATACAACTATCCTGCGGTGTGGTCAGTGCATACGCGCTTTGTCGGTACGGCAGGACAGAAGCCCAAAGCCACATGGGACAACCTCAGAGAAATGCAAAAAAGTGGGCTGATCACTGTTGCTTCCCATACGGTTAATCACTTGAATATGAAGAACCTAAGTGATGCTGAAATTGAACGCGAAGTACTCGAATCGAAAATGGTACTTGAAAAGGAACTAGGAATTACTATCGATTACTTTACCTATCCTGAAGGAGATTTTACAGAACGCGCTAAGGAAAAAGTAAAGAATGTTGGTTATAAAGCCGCACTCTCCATGAGTCTCGATCCTCGTCAAGAGCGGGCTGCAAATGAGTCAGAAGATTTGCTGGCAATCATGCGCTTTGGTCAATCGCGCTTTAATGAAGCGATCGAGCAGTCATCAAGCGGAACTTCTGGAAGTCAAATTTCACTTTTGCCAACGATCAGTAATGGCGCTATAAATTTCACTGCTCCTGTGGAGAAACGTAAAGTCACAATTGATGGCTTGCCGATTACGCTTGTTCAAGGTGGTCGAGCTGTCACGGCTCATGCCGATAAGCGCGCGCAGGTTGCCGAAATTTTAGCAACGACTCCTAGTGCGATCGCTGCGGTTGACGGTGGCTTTTTCTCTTTAGAACGCATTGATGGCAACACCATGATTGGTCCCGTGATGAGTCAGTTTTCGAGTAGTGCAGGGATTTTCAATACTGGAAATAAAGGCGAAAATCCACTTCTCAATGGTCGTCCTCTTGTCTTGATTAGTCCTACAGCAATCAAATTTATTCCTTTCAATGCTGCTAAACATAATTCACTAGAAAGTATTAAAGCTGAGTTAGCAGATGTAACTGATGCGTTTGTAGCGGCGGGTTGGCTAGTCCGAGATGGCAAACCGCAATCGGCAGCATCTTTTGGTAAGCTTTACGGTTTTGATGCTAGTCGCGATCGCGCTTTTTGGGGAATTGATCGTTCTGGTAGACCTGCGATCGGCGTAACGATGGAAATGATTGATTCGGTTGGACTAGGTAAAATTTTGGCAAAGGCTGGGTTACAGGATGCGGTAATGCTCGACTCTGGTGCAAGTGCATCACTTGCCTATCGTGGTAAATCAGTTATGGCCTATGAGCCGCGCCCAGTTCCACATATTGTCGCGCTCTTACCGCCTGACCCCGCCCCAGTTCAATCTGCTGAAAAACCTAATTGTCCAGTCAGCTCAAATCGATTTTAAAACTAAAATGTGGTTGGGCTGCGCTTTGCGCGGCTCAACCACAGTAAAATCTTTCTGATAAATCGCTTAACTATGGTTTTACAGTTGCGATCGCTATTTGCAGCAAGCTAATCGCCTGTTCTCCAGAAATATGGGCAACTGGTAAGCTATCAATTCCCATCGCTATGCAAAGTAAGGCTAAATAAAGAATCGAATATTTGAATACAGAACGGGCTACCGCGCGATCGCTAGGCTGTTCTAATAACTGGGTCGCCTTATAAATGAATATGCACCCAAGTCCAACTGCTGACACTGCATAAACTAGACCCATCACATGCAAAGGATAAACCAGCAATAGTGATACAGGAACTAACAACAGCGTATATAACAAAATCTGATCAGCGGTTACCTTTTCTCCCTTAACTACAGGCAACATTGGTACTCCCACCTTGGCATATTCATCACGAATCATCAGCGCCAAAGCCCAAAAATGCGGTGGAGTCCAGACAAAAATAATTGCAAATAGCACCCATGCTGCCCAACTTAACTCGCCAGTTACAGCCGCCCAACCAACTAGAGGGGGAATTGCTCCAGCTGCACCACCAATAACGATGTTTTGAGTACTAGAACGCTTCAGCCAAATCGTGTAAACCCCTACATAAGTAGCAATCCCTGACATTGCTAAGCAAGCTGCTAAAAGATTGGCATAGACCGTCAGCATCGTAAATGAGATTACCGCCAGAGCGATCGCAAAGATCAGAGCATCGCGGGGCTGAATCCGACCTGCTGGAAGTGGTCGCCAACTGGTGCGCTCCATTTTTGCATCAATATCGCGGTCATATAAACAGTTAATGGCATTTGCTGAAGCAGCCGCGATCGCCCCCCCTAAAACTGTAATCAACATCAAAAAAGCATTAACTTTCCCTTCTGATGCAATCCACATCGCGCCTGCGGTGGTAATTAGCAATAGGGTAATAATACGGGGTTTAGTTAGTTCTATGTAGTCTTGAATGACATCGCGCCAGTTCCGACTTGATTTTTTTAATTGATTAGATTCAGCAAAGATAGTTTCTGGGATCGCTGTTTCTTGCATTTGCGCTTTACTCCTAAAATATTTCGCAGTTTTATACGTTGTTTTCACGTTTAGCGAATCGCAGGTTGCGCTTGATTTTGTTCTGGTGTTTGAGCTTGTCTAATAGTTGTGAATGCTAATACAGTAAAGCAAACGAGACTTGCCAACAATGCCGAACCTGTAGCTTGATGAGCAATGGTAAGTGGCTCAACTTGTAAATGGAGTTTGTATGTAGCATAACCGATCGCTACTTGAGCAATTAGTAACAACCCAGCAATTAAAGCTACACGACGTAGTATGGGAGCAAGCGCCTTATTTAGCCAAGCGGTAATGACAACGGCAATAGTAGCAAGGGTTGCCGGAATAACCCCGATTAAGTGACTATTTAAAACTATGCACATATCTTGAGTGGCAAAACATTGATGTAAAGCCCATTGTGAAGCGACTAATGCTCCGAGAATACTTTGCAAATAAACTAAGCCCGTTGCTGACAAACCTAACCATGCAATTTTGCTAGTTTTTCGTTGGGAAATATTTATCACTTCATCATCATCTAATTGATAGTTGCTTAGAGATGTCGCGATCGCTAGCAAACTAGAAAAAAACAATAATCCTGTTCCCAAATGAGCAGTAACGATATCAAACCGTAATAGTTGAGTAACTGTCAATCCGCCCAAAATCCCCTGAAAAATCACTAGAGATAATGATCCTGAGATTGCCCAAGGTAGCCATTTTGGCAAATCTTTACGAAAGTACCAACTCATACTAAATAAAACAATTGTCGCAAACCCAACGCTGGAAGCAACAAGACGATGGAACCATTCTAAAAAAACTTGGAGATTCATCTGCTCAGTTGGTAACACTGTCCCATAGCACAAGGGCCAATCAGGACAAGCTAATCCTGCATTCATTATGCGAGTTGCACTCCCGATCGCCATCACCATCCAAGTAGCGATCGCAATGCCAAAAGCCATTCGTCGAATCAAGACAATTGGCTCTATCAATCGGCTCAGACCTTGAGAATTAATATTAGCGAGGGTTTCAGTCGCTCGTTTTGATTTAGAAGAAGATAAAAAGTCGATCATGAAAGTTTAACAAATTCAAGATTTCTTTGCAAATTTTTACAAAAATTAACAAAAATATTGGTAATACTTACCCCATATTATAGCAATCCTAAATCATTCGTAAAAAATTAGACTTCAACTTCTACTAAGATTCGGCAAATATATTTAATAATTTCTTTGCCTAAATTCTTTATATTGCTGTAATTTGGCTTGCCATAGCTCCCCTTATTCAGACAAAAGGCATACGCAAACTAAGCTTGCGATGTCTATAACTTAGCTTTTAGATTAAAGTGACTGGCGATCGCGAAAATTTTCTATACGCTTTTCCATACGATTTTGCATACGGTCTTTCATATAGTCTTTCATATGGTTAGAGCGATTTTTTTGCATGATTTCATTTAGCTGCAATCTCTGTTGGGGCGTCAAGATTTCGCGCATTGATAACATTCTCTCGAAATGTTGCTTTTGTAATTCTTGTTGTAGGTTTATCACTTGAGTATGTTTTGCTCTAATCGTATCGCTGTTTTCTGTACTAGCTAACAACTCTCGTAATTCCTTATTTGCTTGACGGGATTGCTGAACAAGCTCACGCATCCGATTTGGATCGCGATCGCGAATTGCCTTGAGTTTTTGTAATTGCTCAGGCGATAAATTCAACTGTTTTAGCATTCTCCCCGAAGGCAGATCAGGACTATTTGGACGTTCGGCAAACTTTTCTGGATTGGGTAATTCTGATAGCTTATCTGGATTTGATAATTGCGCTTGCGACTGAGATTGCGAATTTGCGATCGGCGACATCATTGTGCTGCTAGATAACACAGCACCAGTAGTCATAACTACGGCAGCAGCGATCGCAAAATAACGAAATATCTTTGATTTGAACATATATTTTTAATGACTGAAATTTTAAGTTTTTTAGCTAGTCAAAATTATTCATACTCAAGCGGAGATAGCTCCAGCAAAAGTTGCGTATCCGTTGAATTTGTAACCGTATTGGTAGTGTCTAAAACTACATCATCAGTTACATTCCAACTGCTAATCAACGACTGCTCGATCGCCGATTGATCAACTTCACTCATTTGATTGAGATTAGTAACAGTCGCAATTTGCAACTGTGATCGATTGGTAACCCAGTTAAAAGTAACCCCTGTGGCGATCGCGGCGGGAATCAGCAAAGCCCATAGCCACCAACGCCGCAAATTAGCTGAATTTTTAGTAGATAATAGCGATTTCTGGGGATATTTACTAATTTCAGCAAATAGTTGTTGCTCAAAATTTGACGCAGGAGGAGGTGCAATCGGCTTATTTTGCTTAAGAAAGACAATTAAAGACTGATCAAGATATTCGTTAGGGTCTTCTTTAAAGTTTTCTTGAGAATATTCATTTTTCATAACTCAACTCCTTGCGCTTCTAAAAACTTTCTGATCGCACTACGGGCATGAAATAATCGCGATTTCACCGTACCGACAGGAATAGACAAAATTTCTGCGATATCTTTTTGTGGCATTTCTTCAAGATCATGCAATACCAATACAGCTCGATGATCTTCACTTAGCTTGGCTAAACCACGTTGCATAATGTCTTGATAATGCATTTGGGTTAGCCTCGGTTGCGAATATCCTTCACGAGCGATCGCATTATCAGCGAGATTTTCGAGTTGCTCATTTTCGACAGTAACATTACGTGATCGCATTTTAGCTAGAGTTTTACGGCGATCACTGGCGACATTAAAGGCGATGCGATATAGCCATGTCGAAAACTGAGCAGAGTGTCGAAATTTACCTAACCCTTTCCACGCGCGCAAAAAAACGTCTTGTACCAAATCATCCAAACAGTCAGAGCCACAAAGCTGATACAGCGTTGAGCGCACTTTATGATGGTGACGTTGATACAACTGCTTAAAGCCATGTGTATCGCCATGCAAGCAAGCTTGCACAAGGCTGAGATCAGGATCAGTGAAACGAGGTTCTTCGATATCTGTAGTTACCGTTTTGAACATCTACTATCAACATCCATAGGAACATCTATACTTATTGAGGCAATATCGTATGGCTATCAACTTATAGGTTTTGACTGCCATTACCCGCAAAAGGTTTAATTTAGGTTCAAATGATGTCCGTTGTTAGTTCTGTATTAATTCCTATCATTAAACTATGGTTACGATCGCAGGTCGAGCATATCGAAAACCTTGAAATTGAGATTGCAGGTAAAAGTCGTCAAATTTTAAGCGGTGATATTCCTAAAGCCACTGTCATTGGGGTAAATGTAAAATATCAAGGGCTAGCAATCACCCATATTGACTTATATGCTAAAGCAATTCATCTAAATATTGGTCAAATCCTCAGAGGTGAGACTTTGCGTCTACTTGATCCGATTTGCGTCACGATGGATGTAGATCTTTCCCCCGCTGATTTGCAAAGTTGCCTCAAGTCACCAGTTTTTCTCAATGCGATCGCTTGTGATATCCCCTCAGTCGAAACTGACGCAGAAATTCGCGATTTACTAGAAATGCTTGTGCATAAACTCGGAAACGAATTTACACTGCATGAGTTAGTGATCGCCAATGGTGGTGCAAAATGTCGCGGTGAATTTGCGATCGCTGCCACTTAAAAACTAAATGTAAAACCTAAATTTAAAAGCGCCACATTCAATTCTAAGTTTTAAAGAAGCGCGTAGCGCTAAGATCTAGTTTATAAAACCCTGTCTAGCCTACTAAATGTCTTTTGCTCGTTTTTTTGCTAATAAATTTCGGCAACTAATCTTGATCCTATTTATTAATCTGGCTTGTATGGCGATCGTTATACAACCAACATGGGCTGCACCAATGCGAGTAAAAGTTTTTGATGGTGACAATATTACAATCGTTGAGCGAGGTATAAAAACTAGAGTTCATCTTGCCTGTATTGATGCACCAGAACTGCTCCAAGATGAAGGGCAACATGCTCGCAAAGTATTGCAAAATATTCTGGACGATGAAGAAGTTTATATCAAAGTCTTTAAAAAAGATAAGTTCGGGCGTTATACAGGCGAAGTTTTAGCGGGTGGTCAAAATGCTAATAAGGTGATGGTGTCGATGGGGCTTGCCCATTATGATCGCCTGCAAGAAAAAGATTGCCCAGATTATCAAGCAATTGAGGCAAAGGCACAAAGCGATCGTCTAGGCGTATGGGTAAACGGTACAAATGTAATGTCACCTGGCCTATTTCGGCGTGAAAATAAATTGTTAGGTGTGGGTTACTAATAAAAAAGGATTGTGCATTGCACAATCCTTTTTTACTTAGATTTACTTAGACATCACGACGGCGGAAACGACCACGGCGCTTAGCATTTTCAGCTTTACGCTTGCGTTTTTCGCCTGCGGTTTCGTGATACTGACAGCGACGAATATCCGCTAATAAGCCAGCCTTTTGGATCTTTTTCTTAAATCGACGTAAAGCCGATTCAATCCCTTCATTTTCACCAACGATTATTTGAGTCATGCTTATTCAGGTAGCAAAAGTATTGTTCTAATTATGCTGTAATTTGGCGCATTTAAATTTTAGCTGCGACTGTCTAGAATAGCAAATCTAAACCGAATTTGTAAAGTCTATATTTCAATGTCACAATAAAAAGAGCTTTGGAAATGCTTCCAAAGCTCTTAAAAGGGAGTGTAAATAAAGAAGGAAATTGCAAAGCTTACTGAATCTGGCGTTGATTACTGTCAATCACTTTCTGAGTTTCAGGGCCAGGTTGATAGGTATAACCCCAATTTGCGTTCTGACTGTCGTCCATAATGCGTGGGGTCACAATAATAATTACCTCACTGCGATTATTACTAGTGACAGTTCTTCTAAATAAAGCACCGATAATCGGTAGATCTCCAAGAAGAGGAACTTTTTGAACCGACTCTGAATCTGAATCTCGAATTACACCCGAAAGAATTAACGTTTGGGCATCGCGGAGGCGAATTCTTCCAGAGTTTAGAACTCGGTCAGAGATTGGAACTATAAAGTTAGTACCAGCTGAAGATGTAAGAGGAACAGCATTTAAAGGAGTAGATATTCTGGGAGAAACTGACAAATTGATAAATCCATTGTCATCGATTCTTTCAATTTGAATTGACAGAGTTAACCCAACCTGAGCAAATGTTGCAGTTGTAGTAGTGGTAGCAGCAGTACCAGGAGTAGTAGCTGCCGTAACAGTAGAAGTAATGTTATTAATAACCTGATCTGTCAATGCGATCGTCGCTGTCTCACCCTCTTGAACAGTTAGATTAGGATCAGTCAACACTTTAGCGCTGCCATTTCTAACCGAAGCTGTAAGAGAAGCAAGAATTGCTGTTGGTAGCGTTATCGGATTATTGCTACTAAGGGAGATTCCAAGTGTATTAGTACTATCAATACTAAGCCCTTGCGCAATGCCGGGATTGCCTCCGATTGAAGTGAGTCCACCTGAAACAGTTTCACCGTTACTGATAGCAACTTCAACAATCCGCACATTGACCATTACCTGACGCTTACGGAGGTCTAGTCTAGCAAGTTGAGCTTCAGCATACTCAATTTGTTTCGGAGAGCCAACTAAAGTTATTGAATTAGAACGCTCTTCGGCAACTACTTGTAATCCCCTAAGTAATGGAGTTGCTCCAGACTCAGTAGTAATTGCAATAGTTTCTAAAGTTGGTATAGTTTCAGTTGTAACGTTTACAACTACCTGAGCAGCAGCACCAATTGTGGCAGTTTGCACGCCTGGAATTGGACGCAGACGATTAACAACACGGGAAGCTCCAAGACCAATTAAGTATCCTGATGCTTCGCTGACTGTAATTTGATTGAGACGATAGCTTTTGGTAACTAGATTTTTGAGAGTTACAGGAAGCTTAGTTGCCACAAAGATTGTTTGACCAATGCGGTTTGCCTCTAATCCAGAGATTCTCAAAACATTATTAAATACATCTTGAGCAGTTTCATTCTCGATAGAGAGACTAACTGGCTGTTTCAAACCTGTGGCTGCTCCTGTAACGACTGGTGCAGCAGTGCCAGTCGTTGTAGCTTGAGCTTCAGCGGAAACAACACTCAAACCTGCCACCCGACCGATCAAAGTTAAAACCTCGATCGCAGGAGCATCACGCAAAGTAATTCTCGGTACACGCTCAGCCGTACCAAGATCAATAATATCAGCGCGAAGCTTCCCGCTTGTTGTAGCAATGTCACCTACGGGTGGAGTTTTTAGACGAATAAAAGGTGGCACAACTCCAGGGACACGACCTTGTAACTGTGGAGTTACAGGATTAGCAACAGGTGGTGGAGTACTATTTGGTGCAGTGCTTTGAGCGACACGAGTTCTACCATCAGGTGCAGTAATCGTAACCTTGGGTTCAAATAATGCTTGGTTTATAGAAGAAGGGTTTGTAGTTGTATTTTGGGCAGTGAGAACCTTGTTGGGTTCAGTTGAATTCTGACTGCTTAGAACCTTTGATTCCGGAGCATTCGCTGAAGAGATAGAACCAGCTTGATTTGCTGAAGGCTGCATCTCTAGGCTAAATATTAAACTATCGCCAGTATCTTGACGTTTAATCAGTTCCTTGAGCATCTCTGGATTTGATGCTGTTACACGGATTTGGACTTTATTTGCTGCATATTGAGTCGCCTCGATCGCGGTAATTCCAGGGGCAGGATTTGCTTTAGCATAACTAGCATTACCACTACCAAGTTGCAACTGTGCACCATTTAGTAAAGCGACCCATGACTTACCTTGACGGGTATAAATGACTTGAGGGCGATCGCTACTAGCAAAATTTAATGTCACGTTAAGGCGATCGCCTGTGACACTGCTATTAATGTCAGTAATCCGACTTGCTACAGCGATCG
>JBBRMK010000065.1:0-27694 GCA_038230875.1 Pseudanabaenales cyanobacterium | reverse complement strand
TAACTCTAAATCAATTCCACTAAGCATTGGCAAAATGTCCTCGTCTCTTACAATCTGAATGCGACAACCGCTCGCGATCGCAAAGATATATTTCTTCTCAAGTACGATGAGCCAACCGATTTCAGTACCATGCCCAGTAAAATGTTTAATACAATGTAATACATTTTCCAATACATCCTCTGTTCCTTGATTGGGAGATAGAATCTCAATCGTCCAATCAGGATAGGTCAAAAATCTATTAGCTACTTGCCCATCTTCATCTCGGGGAATGCGCTCCCAGCGAAATACAGCAATATCAGGAACAATTGATGCGCTGCCAAAGGTACAACGTAGTTCGGGAAAAGCATAAGCAATTTTTGGTAATTCAGCTACTTGATTGATGGCTGTACTCAGTTTGATTTGTAAGCGACTATGTTTACCCTGTGGCATTGTTTTTTGCTTGATTGTCTCGTTAATAAATTCTGATTCGGGTTTAGTCTCAGGCATTTCCAGAAATGCATCTAAACTCATTGGTTTTGCGATCGTTGCAACCATTTTTTCTTTGCCTTGATTCGACTCATTCAAGTTTAGCGGATTTATTTACCCATTTGCTTAAGTAGGCAAACATAATAAAAACCAAAAAGTTGTAGCGCAGGCTTTGTGCGTGCGCTACAACTTTTTGGTTTTTATTACAATCCATTCCCGATCGCAAAAAAAGCTGACCAATAAAATGGATGTTTAAATTTATCTGATTTAATCAAAGTCACTTGCGCTCTATGCAAGGCTTCGGTAGGCGAGACATCATCTTTTTTGAGTTCTTTATAAAATGCTTCCATTAGAGCTTGTGTACCCGCATCATCGACAGACCAGAGAGATGCGATCGCATTTTTTGCACCGATTTTCTGAACTTGATAGCCAAAGCCCAAAATCTCTACACCAGTTCCCAGTTTACCAACGCCTGTCTGACAGGCACTAAGCACGATCAATTCGACATTGGGAATCTGCCAATCGGTAAGTTCACTTAAACGGATTTTGTCACCATTGCCAAAGATGATAAATGAGTTATCGGGCGCACCAGTATTAAACTCGGCATGAGTGGCGAAGTGAAGAATGTTGTAGTTTTTGAATTTGGCTTCAGTACCTTGGCGGCTGAAGTTGTCTTCTAGTAGAGTTGCAGAGTTGGGAAATGCATTTGCGATCGCAAGGACTTCTTTGAGTGTGGCTGGTAAACCCTGCTGTCCAAATTTTCTTTCTCCTGC
Source organism: Pseudanabaenales cyanobacterium (assembly GCA_038230875.1). Lineage (GTDB taxonomy): Bacteria > Cyanobacteriota > Cyanobacteriia > Pseudanabaenales > Pseudanabaenaceae > Pseudanabaena. The sequence goes on along the minus strand of JBBRMK010000065.1, from coordinate 26,456 downwards.
TTTACCGCCAAAGGCTCCTGCTAGAATATTCGGCTGTAGTTTGGGTCTGGGAGAAAAGTCTGAGAGGGTATAGGCGATCAGGTTGCTAATGCGATATTTTTCGCTAAGCCATTGTTTGCCATCATTTAGCGCAGCGAGCGGAATATAGCGCAGGATGCCATCAGGTGCATAAAGGATAGTTTGGGCTTTGGCTTGGATGAGTTCGGCTTCGATGGGCTTAATTAGAGCGTTGTAAAGAGCAACGCCAGATTCTTGATAGTCTTCTGAGCCAGAGTCACGAAGTCCATTTCTAAACTCATTAACTAGTTCTTCTAGTTTTGCTTTGGTGATTTTGACGGTGCGGCTGATGGGGAGGGTGTTGGGTGAGAAGAGGATGATTTCTAAGCGATCACCTAAAATCAATGGATAGATCAGGACTGTTCCTTGGGGAATTTTGTGAAGGTAGTCTGGAACTTTATTAATTTCAGATTTGGGAAGTTGTTTGATCTGGCTTGCTAGTTGGCTATTGAGTTCCTTGCTATTCTCAAAGCTAACAGCTAACAACTTATCGCTAATAGCTCTCTCTACTTCTAAAAGTCTGACTCCCTGTGCAGTGCGATCGCTACCTTTGATATTTTTAAGATAGTCTTCGAGTTCTTGGACTTTGAGCAAATCGAGAATTTGTAGTGCTTCCATTACTCGACCTTTCTGAAGTAATAAATCTGCTAGATATCGATAGCGATCAGATATAGTCCCCGCGTATGATTGTCGTTCTTCTTTACTGAGTGTGCGAATATCTTTACGGATTTCTTCTGTAATACTGACTGAAAGTTTAAGTAGCGCGATCGCGGTGTCGGGGAGATCTAATTCTGATAGAGCAAGACCAATCTGAGCAAAAGCACTCGCTTCCGCTCGTCTCTCTCCAATTTCTCTTGAAATTGCTAGCTGTTGTTGAAATAGCACTATTGCGCTTTTATATTGTTTAAGTAAGTTGTAAGTAATGCCTAAATTGCCCAAAGTCGCCGACTCACCTTGCCGATCTTTAATACTTCTGGCGATCGCTAAGCTCTGGTCGAAATATTCAATTGCTTTTTGAGATTGACCGATACTGTTAAAAGCAATGCCTAGATTTCCTAATGCGGTAGCTTCTCCGTTACGTTCTCCAATCTGTCTATAACTAGCCAAGGCTTGCTGATAAAGCTCTATTGCTTGTTGGAATTTCCCTAAAGAGATATAAGCATTACCTAGGTTTTCTAATACTTTACTTTCTCCACGCCGATCTCCAATTGCTTTTGCTAAGGTTAAGCTTTGTTGAAGCCAGTCAACGGCTTTTTGATACTGTCCGAGATAAGCATAAGTGTTGCCGATATTACCCAATGCATAGGCTTCCCCACCTCGATCCCCAATACTTTTGGCGGCGCTCAAATATTGTTGATAAAACTCAAGAGCTTTTTGGTATTTCCCAAATGCAACATAGTTATTGCCTAATAGCCCTAGGGTAATACTCTCTGTTTGGCGATCGCCGATCGACCGCGCAATCGCCAAACTCTTTTCGTTGATATCAATAGCTTTTTTATATTGCCCCAAAGCAAAGTAAGTTGCGCCTAGATTACTGAGGGCTTTGATCTCTAGTGCAGAGATGCCAATGGATCGAGCAATATCTAAAGTTTGTAGAAAAGAATTAGTTGCATTGTCGTATTGACCTAAAATGAAGTAAATATTACCGATCAATAGTTGGGCATTTGCTTGGTTGGGATCGTTGAGTTCTCGATAAATCCGTAATGCTTGCTCGGATGATTGTAAGGCTTGTTGATATTGACTGGCTTGTGTTTGCTGAAGCCCTTGATTAAAAAGTCTAGCTGCTTCAATTCGTCGATCTTGAATAGACTGTGCTTGCACCGTAATTATCAGAGGGCTTGATGATAATCCTAAAATCAAAATACCTATTGATAAAACGATAGCAATGGGGCAGATCCGATGAGCCATAACATCACCTTTGAAGCTATGTCATAATTTTACCGCGCAAACGTAAACCAAAATGAGCTATAGCGGTTTTCAGATGAGCATATGCTCATCTGAAAACCATAAAACCAATCCTAGCCACAGCTTAGGAGCATACTGATAACGATGGATGAGTTTAGTCGCAACCCTGAATATAGGATGCTTATAGGCCATTCCCGATCGCAAAAAATGCTGACCAATAAAATGGATGTTTAAATTTATCTGATTTAATCAAAGTAACTTGCGCTCTATGCAAGGCTTCGGTAGGCGAGACATCATCTTTTTTGAGTTCTTTATAAAATGCTTCCATTAGAGCTTGTGTACCCGCATCATCGACAGACCAGAGAGATGCGATCGCATTTTTCGCACCGATTTTCTGAACTTGATAGCCAAAGCCCAAAATCTCTACACCAGTTCCTAATTTGCCAACGCCAGTCTGACAGGCACTAAGCACGATTAACTCCACATTAGGGATTTGCCAGTCGGTGAGTTCACTTAAGCGGATTTTGTCGCCATTGCCAAAGATGATAAATGAGTTGTCGGGCGCACCAGTATTGAACTCAGCATGGGTGGCAAAGTGGAGAATGTTGTAGTTTTTGAATTTGGCTTCAGTGGCTTGGCGGCTGAAGTTGTCTTCTAGCAGAGTCGTAGAGTTAGGAAATGCATTTGCGATCGCAAGGACTTCTTTGAGGGTGGCGGGTAAACCTTGCTGTCCAAATTTTCTTTCTCCAGCTTTGCCACCAAAGGCTCCTGCTAGGATGTTGGGCTAGAGTTTGGGCTTGGGTGAAAAGTCTGAGAGAGTATAGGCGATCAGGTTACTAATGCGATATTTTTCACTGAGCCATTGTTTACCGTCGTTGAGCGCCGCGAGAGGAATATAGCGCAGGATGCCATCAGGAGCGTAGAGAATCGTTTGGGCTTTGGCTTGGATAAGTTCGGCTTCGATGGGTTTAATTAGCGCGTTGTAAAGTGCAACGGCAGGTTCTTTGTAGTCTTCGGAGCCAGAGTCACGAAGTCCATTTCTAAACTCTACAATTAGTTCTTCTAGTTTTGCTTTGGAGATATTGACGGTGCGGCTAATGGGGAGGGTGTTGGGTGAGAAGAGGATGATTTCTAATCGGTCTTCTAAAATTAATGGATAAAGTAGCACTGTTCCTTGAGGAATTTGTTTGAGATAATCGGGAACTTTGTTGATTTCCGATTTTGGGATTTGTTGGAGTTGGCTAGCAAGTTGGCGATTGATGTCTGCGCTATTTTCAAAGTTGATAGTTGATAGCTGAGTGCTAATCGCTTTTTCTGGTTCTAAGATTCTGACTCCCTGTGCGCTTCTATCACTGCCTTTGACATTCTTGAGATAGTCTTCGAGTTCTTGGACTTTGAGTAGGTCAAGGATTTGTAGAGCTTCCATGACTCGTCCTTGTTTAAGGAGTAAGTCGGTGAGATTGCGATATGTCTTTTCAACGGTGTCTAGATAGGACTTTTGTTCGTTTTTGTTGAGCTTTTTGATGTCTTGGCGGATGGATTCAATGACATTGACTGATTGTTTGTAAAAGAGGATGGCTAGTTCGGGTTGTTTGAGATTGTTAAAAGTAGCTCCTAAATTACTAAGCGAACGTCCCTCTCCATCTGGATCTTTGATTCCCCTTGAGATCTCTAAATGTTGCAAATGAAACTCAATTACCTTTTCATATTTGCCAAGATTTCGGTAAGCAACTCCCAGATTTCCGAGCGACTGTCCCTCACCAAGGCGATCTTTGATTTCCTTGGCGATCGCTAATCTTTGCAACTGAAACTCAATCGCCTTGTCATATTTGCCGAGAGAATAGTACGCAATTCCCAGATTTCCGAGCGACTGTCCCTCACCAAGGCGATCTTTGATTTCCCTTGCGATCACTAAACTTTGCAACTGAAACTCAATCGCCTTCTCATATTTGCCGAGATTTCGGTAAGCAATTCCCAGATTTCCGAGCGCGGATCCCTCACCCCATCGATCTTTGATAGCGCGATAGATTGTTAATGATCGTTCCCATGACTGTAGTGCTGCTTCAAATTGACTAATTTGATATTGTTGAATCCCTTGTTTTAATAGCCGACCTGCCTGTGCTTTCTGATCTGACGCAGTTTGAGCAGAAACAGGTTCACGCACCATCACCATCTGCACAGGTAAACAAGCCAACATAAACGCAATTCCAAGACCCTTATGCTTATTCAAAACCTCATCCTAATTGGAATATAAAACTATTGAAAGACTGATGTTACGTGGAAAGAAAATGCATCACATCCCCCAACCCCTTCTCCTTGCAAGGCTACTGTGTACACACAAGTCTCAAACTTCGCCCAGTCAATGCCAATTCGCCCCCTAGCCCCCAATTCTGGGGGGACAAGAGTTAAAAACTTCTTCAAAGTCCCCCAGAATTGGGGGATTTAGGGGGCAGAATAGACTGAAACGAAGACAGGTAGGACTTGTGTGTACATCGTAGCTCCTTTGCAAGGAGAGAGGCTGTTGCCCTGAGCCTGTCGAAGGGGGTGAGGTTTTTAACATCAGTTGCCCTTGCTTAACGATGCCTCAATGCGACCAATCCGCACCGCATAGTTTTCGATACCACGACCATTGCGATCCCTACGTCCAGCCGCATGGAGTCCCACAATCTGATAAACACCATCAATTTTGGTAATCAAAGCTGAGCCAGAAGCCCCCGGATTCGTGTCGCAATCATGCACCAACATACCTTCACGTTCACCCAGCACACTACATTTCAAATGCACTCCTGCGGTCATGCTTCGACCTGCGCCAAGCTCTTGAAAGGCTTTCGGATCTGGGTAGTCACCAGAGTAACCAGCAACGGCTAGACGATTTTTGTATCTTTGTAATATTGCCAAAGGAACCGATCGCCATTTGAGAAAGCCATACGTCTCTCCCAAAGGCTTATCCAACGACAAAATCGCCCAATCATCGGCAGCATCAATATCAGGTCTGCTTGTCCCTGCGAAAACCCTTGTTACAGTAGCCACATCTGTCTTTGTCCGTAATCGCCCATTAACTAGATTCGGCAAAAAGAACATCTTCTGAAACAGTTTGTCTTTCTCATACACACAATGAGCATTGGTTAGTACCAGCGATTTCCCAATCAAAGTTCCTGTACAAGAATATTCTTTCCCATCAGTGCCGATCATGACAATCTTGCCGATCGTTGACCAAGGATATTCACGACTGGTCAGAGGCAAGCGTTGATCTTCGCCAATGATCGCCCGATTGCTACCCATTGGCGAATCTGATTGTTGCAATTTCTTCGGGACAAAGCCATCAAAATCAGATGTCATATCCTTAAGATTATTGATTTGCGTAGGTGCGATCGCATTTTTAGGCAGCAACCCTGAAAGAGCCTGAGCATTAACGACGGTAGGGCTATGTAGGCAAGCGATCGCTAGCCCTAAGACAACTTTCCAAGTTTTGACTTTCATGGCTTTAAAATTTGTTGGGGTAAAAGTTGTTGGTATAAAAGTTGACTGTCGCCAGTGTAGAACAACTTTATAGGAAAACAAATCAAGGTTACAGTTTTTGTAACAAGAACTACAGCAAATTGAGAACAAATCCGCCACTAGATTTTTTGTCTTCCATTACGAGCGGAATGTGGGTTAAGAATTCTTTAGATTTGATTAAACAGGGGAAAGAATTTATTCTTTCCCCTGTTTAGGATGATTTAGAGAAGCTAGAGGGATTTCTCAAACTTTCTGTTGTGGATTAGCTTTTGCCTCGATCGCTTCCAATCGACTCTTAAGTTCTTGATTATCTTTACGAACTTGATCGAGTTCTTCGCGGAGTTGTTTGAGACCAGCATCCTTGCCGATCGCTTTCTGCACACGTTGCACTGCTTCATCGGCAGCACGGCGGACTCGACCATCAGGAGTAGAATTAGATAGCGATCGCAATATACTGATCGCAGTAGCACTATCGACTTGACTGAGCGCCGCAACTGATGACATTTGTGTCAAGAAAAATGTTTCTTGAGCGATTACTTGCAATCGGTTGAGAATCTGTTCAGTTTTGGGTTTTGATTGCGATTTACCCATCGCGCCCAAAGCTCTAATTGAAGCTAGGCGCAAAGGTTGCAGCACATCAGACTCAGTATATTTAAGAACAGTTTCTAGTGCTTCATCAGAGTCTTTGATTTTAGCTAAACCAGCGATCGCGCCTGATCGGACTACTTCATTCCATCCTGATCGCTCTTTAAGAACTGTCTGTAATAGCTTCACTACTTTAGAAGGTTCGCGTTCAGCACTCAAAGTTGCTGCGAGATCACCTACCAGTCTCGCCGCTGTTGCTTCGACAACATAGCTAGGATCGCCTTTCTTGATAAATGGTTTGATTAGGTCTAAGCTCTTCTGCACCTTGTTCTGAGCCAAACCACTGAGTACGGCTGTTCGCACCTTCGCATTCTCATCTTCTAATCCCTTAGCCAAAGCCTCAAAAGCTTGATCGAGTTTAATAGAGGCAAGATTTTCGGCAATCTCTACACGCACACCCCAGAATGATTCTTCTAAAAGGGCTTTGCCGAGAGCTTTCACCGACTCTAAACCGCCTTTTTTCGCTAGTGCTTCAGCAGCTTGAATCCGTGCAAGGGGATCAGGGTCATACTGCAAGCTGGCTTTAAGTTCGGCGATGCCATATTCGAGGGTGACTTGTTTGAGATAATTATTACCACGATCAAAGCTGATATATTTGGGCTTCTGTTTCAATGGAAAGTAAAAAGCTTGCTCTTTCTCAAACACTCGCACTGGAAAAGCTTTAGCTTCCGATATTTCTTCAAAGCCAAAGCCGATAGGAATCTTTAAATCAAAAAGTTCATCTTGAGTTTGGGAAACAGTGACTTTAGCAAGATTGTTATCGCCGTCCCAGCTATAGCCAATCTTGTATTCAGGATGTCCGCCCCGAAATACATATTGATCGAAAAGAAACATACAATTTTTGCCAGTTGCTTCTTCGATCGCTCTTAGCAAATCGATTGTCTCGACTGTCTTATGAGCATTAGTACGCACAAAATGATGAATTGCTTTCCAGAAGAGATCATCGCCTAGTTCAGAACGAAGCATATGATAAACACAACCGCCTTTCTCATAAATATGGCGATCGTACAGCTCGATCGCTTCACGATAAACATGAGTCACCATGGGACGGCGATAGCGATCGCGATCTTCAGAAATATAGTTGCGAGCCTCACCGAGACGATAATATGCAGCCTCTTCCGCTCCATATTCATGATCTGTCCATAAAACTTCTGCGTAAGTTGCTGCGCCTTCCTTGATCCATGCGTGCGACCAATGCTTAATTACCAAGAGATCGCCAAACCATTGATGCGCCAATTCATGAGCAACCAGACTTTCGCTAGAGCGATTATCAATCGCTGCGCGTTTATCCAATACACAGCGATCAGTTAATAGAGTAGTGGAAGTATTTTCCATTCCACCAAAGATAAAATCAGCTACGCAAACTTGTGCATATTTAGGAAAAGCATAGTCATAGCCATATTTCTCACTAAAGAACTCAATCATGCGTGGTGTTTTGCCCATCGTCAAGATTGCTTCTTCGGCAGTGCGCGACTTGTCCACATAATAAGTTACAGGTTTCCCCTTCCATTCGTCTTTTACTTCAATGAAATCGCCGATCGCTAAAGTCATCAAATAGCTAGGATGAATTTCTTTTTGAGACCAATGATAAGTCTTCTCTTTCTTATGATCGCTGACATCAATCAGTTCTCCATTAGAAATCACAATTAAATCCTTTGGCACACGAATGCGAATCTCAGAAGTGGCAAGTTGCCCAGGATAATCAAAACAAGGGAACCAATAACGCGAGTCCTCATCTTCGCCCTGTGTCCAAACTTGTGTGGGTTTATCGGGTTGATGCTCGGTCGGTTTTACAAAATAGATACCGCGTTGTGGTTGCTCTGCGGCATAAGCAATCGCGATTTCAATTGGTACATCTGCCTTGGTTGGTTCATTAAGATAAATCTTCAGAAACTCGCCATCATAATCAAATTTGCTGTTAGCTTTATCTGGATCAGGTTTAGCTTCGATGCGATCGCTAATAGCGACAGAATCTATCCGCAAATCCACAGCATCCAAAGTCAGATCGCTGATGCCGTCACGCACAGGTCGGAGCCGAATCTTGCAAGTACCTGCGATCGCCTGATGTGTAATATCGAGAACCAAATCTAGGGCAATATGCTCAACTTGACCAGGGCGATCGGGATTGTAATGTGGCTTTGCACCTGGTAATTGAAAAGACTTATGCTTCTTCGATTTGTCATTTTCTCCATCCCAAAATCCTAATTCTAAATAGCTATCCCAAGATTTGTGCGTCATAAAACTTGATCTCTAATACTGGCTTTGATTTCATCATAACCTAGAAATCCGAGAGGAGCTTTACTCTCACTCTAATTTATGATGTCTAAAAAACGCCAATAATATTGACAGCTAACTCCAAAAACTTTTCGGCATTTACAATTTGTTCGTCCGCTTGATCAACGGAAATTGCATTAAGCTGTCCATAATCTCCAGCATTACGCAAATCTTGAGCATCAATTAAAAATCGATGAAACTGAATTGGTACTTTACCAGTACGCGCAAAATATTTCCCAAAAGCACTAATAACCCCAGCATGACTAGAAAATGACATTCCATCACTCATTAAAAATGCTTCTGCAACATAAAACATACTGTAATAAGCTCGTGATGTAGCGTAGTCAGGATAGTCATTTACTAGCAAAACCTTAGCCGCAGAAACACTTTGGCGAGCTTTGAGTAATAAATCAACTTGTTCAGGAGTCAAAATACAATACCTTCCAAGCTAATGTTTTGTAGCAGAGGGCTATTGTAAAAATTAAAACGAGATTCATTTATAAATAAACGGCTAATCACTTGATCATATTCCAAGGATAATTCGGCGACCACATTACTGGTTTTCTTGATTTCTTCTCCTAAATTTACATCTCCTTTAAGTACCACCAAAACATCAATATCAGAATCATCAGAAGCTTCTCCTCTTGCATGAGAACCAAATAAAATGGTTTTCAATAAGCGATCGCCATAAATTTCTTGTAGGCAGATTTTCAGTCTTTGGAGAATTTCTAACAATTCTTTACTCATATTGGGGCATCTCTAGAGAGACTGGAGAAAACTCTAGCTGAACTGCGGCTTGTCTGACTTTGGCGGCGAAAGCGAGAGGATCGAGGTCAAATTGTTCAAATAGTTCGCGTCCACGCAAGCATCTCAATTCAGGACTTTCAGCAGCACCGCTGACTACCCACAGTACAAAATCTTTATTGCTCCGTGCATTTTCGATCTCGATCGCTGATATTGCAAAGGATTCGCGATCGCTAGTAAAACTCTTGATTACTACAGCTTCGCAAAGCTCATCTTTAGAACATTCAAGATCATATCCAAATTGAGACTTGTCAACAGATCGCACTATCCAGCCGTCACGCATATATTGAGCCATCACCGAGATCATGGCTAGTTTTTCAGCAGTGCTAGGGTCTTCAATAGAGAAAGGAATTGGTTTTTCGATTACCCTCTCAACAATACGATCCACAAATTTCTCAACAACACGATCAACTACTCTCTCAACTTCAACGATCTTTTCGACCTCAACAAGCTTCTCAATTTCAACAATTCTCTCAACTTCAATAATTTTTTCAACAAGCTTCTCAATTTCAACAATTCTCTCGACTACTTCAGAGTTAGAGAATGCAATAATTGCATCTTCACTAGGAATTAGATCAGGAATTGGAAGAACGATCGCTTGAGTTTCAATCGCTTGAGTTTCAATAATCAAATTGCTAGTTTCTTCATCCTCATCGATTAGCACTGATTGAGGTGGCGTAGTAATTTCTTCAATCGGTTGTTCGGAAGGGGCGATCGCATAGCTACTTCTTGGTCTTGCTTTAGGCAAAGAATCGATCGCAAGGGTTTCTAAAAATTCTTTAGCTTTTCGAGCCTTTTCGGGTTTGCCTTGAGTCTGATAGAGGACGATCGCCTTTCGTAAATCATCACCTGCTAAAGTTTCATCGGCAATGCTAGGCTGAGAATAGGCTAAGCCACGATAATAGTAAGCATCGACATTACTAGGTTGTAAATCGATGGCATAACTAAAGTCACGAATCGCTTCGGGAAATTCTTTAAGAATATAATATGAGCGACCCCGCCGAAATGCTGCTAAGTCACGATCAGGATTTGCTTCAAGAGTACGATCATAATAAGCGATCGCCTGTTCATAGCTTTTAAGCTTAAAGAACGTGTTTCCTAACGACATGTGAGCATCAGCATAGTTAGGATCGATCTCGATTGCGGCTTGAAAATCAGCCATTGCTTGCTGAAGTTGCCCTAACAAAAAATTAATTTCGCCGCGCTTGAAATAAGCCAGTCGCGCCTTGTCAGGACGCATCGAAATCACTTTACCGTAGTCACCTGCGGCTTTGGCATATTCGCGCAAACTGACATGAGCATCGCCCAATCCTAAATAAGCTTTGATGAAATTAGGATTGAGTTTGAGTGCTTGCTTAAATGACTCAAGAGCATCCTGCGGAAATCCCTGCTGAATATCTTCTAAGCCCCATCGGTAATACACATCAACTAGACTAATCCCCTTACCCGCCCGAAATGCTTTTTGCGTCTGACGCTCCCACTCACGATCAAGCATCTGCACATATTCTTCCCGAAATACCCCCGCATCAGTTTGTGGCTCAAGGGGCATTCCTTGAAAACTTGGTAACTGACGTAAATAATCAGACCGAAGCGGCTCATCAAAAGTCACACAGGCATCCCAAGCCACCCATACTCTAAAATTGCTAGCCGAGGAGTCAATGTCATAAGCCTCGCTCAGTTCTCGATAACGTGCTGATCGCTGCTTGAGCTGATATTCGCGATCAGCAGGAACTATTGTCCCTGACGCGAAATAGCCTTGGTTAGCACTACCAATGCGTTTGAAGTAAGCGCGATCGCCAACCTTAAGAGTTTGAATATTGCCGCAGTTCCACGTCACGATATATTGCTCCCCCTCAGCGATATCGGCGATCGCTTCACGAATAAAATCGCGAATCTCTGGCTCTGTCTGCTCGTTACACAGAAAAATTCTTGTGACCATATGGCTATTATGCTACAGCTTGTGAAGCTTACTCTAGCTGATTTTATATCTATATCTGGATGATTCTAAATTTTCTCTTGAAACTGCTGAGCGAGTTTTTTCAGGATACGGAGTACATCATACAATTCATTAAAATTTCTGTTGTATAACGAAAAATCATTAGAAAACTGATACTGATAAATTTCACTTTTTAATACCTTTACAAAAATAGAAAAACCACCATTGCTAATCAATCCGTAGGTCGGTTGCAATTGATTTGGGCTAGCGAGCATATAGGTTAACGCTTGTGCCATACCCTCTTCAACATTAAAAGATGTCCCCTTGGATTCAATTACCAGTACCCAGAGTTTTTTGTGAATAACCAGCGTATCAATTCTGCCTCTATAAATAGTTTCTAATGCTTCACTATCTTCAGCTTCTGATGTTTCACTATCTTCATCAAATTCGATAAGTTTAATTTCAACAGGATACTCAGCTCGAATATCAAAAGGTGGGTCATAAAATTTTGCCATCTCTAGCAATGGGGCGATCGCAATTTGATTAATCAACCCTTCAGCAATATTTCCGTTGTCCCGATGATATAGATATTGATTTTTAATGCGATCACATCTTTCTTTTTCAGTTTCAGTCAGATCTGGCAAATCTTCATGCCATTCCGTGAAGAAACTCTCATCACTGGCAAGTTTTATTGTAAACCTAGTCCTAACTTCAGCAAGGCTATTGCAATGCTTAGAAATGGCAAAAGTCGCTGTCATCGTTTTGCTTACCCATTTGTACTACTAATAGTTTAAACCTGAACGTAGACAAGATCGGGGCGCAAATCTCGCGCTCCATTTAAATAAATGTGCTTAATCTGATGCTGCTCAAGGGGTGTATTCACATGGATTAATACCCTGATACATCTCTCTAAACTGCCCTTGACATACATTTGCTGAACATCTAAAAGCGGTACATTTTCCCATTGCGATCGCGATCGGGCGATTTTGGCAGGAAAGACTACATCAATATCTATTGTTACTGAAAAAGTGGCACTAACTATTTCTCGCGGATCGATATCATTCTGAATTTCGATCTCCTCCATAAGCTCTATTACAGCCCTCTCTAGGGCTGCGTATGTATTTGCCTCAACTGTGGTTGCCCCACGAATGCCACGTACACGCCAACCCACGTTTTACACCATCCGTACTGTATGTAAGTGTTCTTGATTGTTAATCATATAGCAATCAACCCAGAAAGTAGAGGAGGTGAAAATCGTGTCTCTACTTTAATAAGTCGTTTAATAAGTCGTTTAATAAATCGCGATCGCATAAGCCCTTAAACCCAGAAAATAGAAGAAAGTTAGAATCACCTTGTCATTTTTTGGGTTTATATTATTTTTTTGGTTCTACATTTCTGGTTTTACATTTCTGGATTTACCATGACTGATATTTTTCACATCTCGCCACTGATTCGGATTACTTTGCTACTGCTATATCTTGCCCTAACTGTTCCCTTGCCATTTCTTAGTAACTTTACTCACGCGGCAATTCCTGCCTCATGGCTAAGTATTGGCTTGGTAATCGGTTTTGTGTTTTTATATGGGGCGCTAAGTGATCGCGTGATCCTTAACGATGAAGGCATTAGACTAGAATATCCGCGCTGGTTTCCGACCTTTTTTCGCAAGGGTTGGTCATTAGCTTGGCAAGATATTACAGCCCTCAAGCCTAGGATTACAGGACAAGGCGGTATTGTTTATTACTTTGTTAGCAAAGATTCAGAGCAGGCTTATCTATTACCAATGCGTGTAGTTGGCTTTGCGCGATTAGTTAAGCAAGTTGAAGAACATACAGGGATTGATACACGCGATGTACGTCCTCTGGCTCAGCCTTGGATGTATTTGATTTTACTTGTGTTCACACTATTACTGTTATTGATGGATAGTTGGACGATTTATACCGCCTTAACGCTTACACATTAATGTTTCTAGCGCCTATTTATAATCCCTATTTATACCCCCAAAGGGCTGTATGCAGAGTGTAATTGCGCGTTGAGGATAATTGCGGTGATGCTTTCCATGATGTATTGCATCATCGTCGCGATCGCCTCATCAAAATGGTTGGTTTGAGAATGTGTCAGCGTAATAATTCCGATTGCATCGATCCCATACATCAAAGGAGCTGCCAGCGCCGATCGTGCTGTGTAAGGTTGATCGGGAAATTGTACCCAGCGATCATCTGTGAGCGCATCATGAATAATGCCCATTTGGCGATGGCGCAAAGCCCAACCTGCCAATCCATCATCTAAAACTTTAGAAATTACTGAATCTTTGAGATCCCGATTCACAGGACCACGAGCCAAAATACTCTCTTTAATTACCCCATCTTCATCAAGCAAAAAAATACTGCCCTCATCCGCATCCGTATATTTGATGAGGGTTTCTAATGTATTTTTGAGAGTAGTTTTGAGGATTAGGTTTCCGCTTACAGACTGAGCATAGGAAATCGAGTTTTTAAGCAAAGTGGTTTGTAACTTGATCGCAGATTGGGCAACAACCAATAGCACATGCTCTTCTAAATTTCCTTCTAAATTTCCTTCTAAATTTCCTAGAGAAGAAATTACATTTAAGTGATCGAGGATCGGCTGCTCGTCTGAATTAATCTTTTTAAGGTTCATGCGCGATTTTTACTTACAGCTTAAAACTTAATAACTTAAGAAAGTATAAATCGATTTTTATAATCAGAATTTTTAGATTGCGTTTTAACAAATTGCCAATTCGTAACTTGTGTGCTATAAATCTTAGCCTAAATCCCCCAACCAATCGCACCTATGAATGCCACAGTAAATACCTTAGCGAATCCCTCCGAAAATGTGACGACAAATCTTCAACAGGAGATCAATTTACTTAAGGTCGAGCTAGAACAAAAAGATTTGCTAGTACAGCAGCTTTCTGAAGAACTTTTTCGCTTGGTGAAGGGGAACACCGCCTTTTTGCCGAATCCTGAAGAGCACGAGCAACATTCAGAAGACATGCGTTTTTTGGCTCAGAAATTAGCCAGCGTTGAAAATCAACTAGTTGCGACTCAAGTCCAAATCCAAGAGCGCGATCGCGAAGCCGTAGAATTACGCGAAACAATTCAAGAAATGAGCGATCGCAATCGGATGCTACAGCAAGTCGTTCAGGAGTTGCCAAATATTTATCGGGCTAAGTTTGCCGAACGGATTGTCCCCATCAAACAAAAAATCGAGGCTCTCCAAAAAGAAAATCGCCAATTGCATATCGAACTACAAAGCCTCAGCTTCCGCCTATCAGGACGCACTCGTCGCCCATCTACTCAACAACGCTTAGAACTTCCTAGAGTGATGCCATCTCTAGCTGCATTAGGATAAATAAGATATATCAAAACCCATCATAAAAAAGCGGCGCATTGCGCCGCTTTTTTATAGACAAATAGTTCAAAAGCCTTATAGTAATGCGTTACTACTAGTCCCTATGTTTGTCTGCTAAGATCAACACCGTGAGGAATAGTGATTTGTATGGCTGGATATACGCTGATTTTAGCGATTTTGATCTTAGGTGGCATTATTGCGACATTAGGCGATCGCATTGGCACTAAGGTTGGAAAAGCACGACTTAGCATATTTAACTTAAGACCGCGTGATACTGCGACTGTGGTCACGATCGCTACAGGTGGCATGATTTCTGCCTCCACCTTGGGAATTTTATTGCTACTAAGTGGACAGTTAAGAGATGGACTATTTCGTCTAGAAAGTATTCGCTCAGAGCTATCAAGCAGCCAGCAGCAAAAGCAAAAAATTGAAACAGAGCTAAATTCTGCCAAAACTGAACAAGTAAAAGCTGAACAAAACTTAAAAATTATTAATAAGTCTCTGGCTGATGCTGTGCGTAAACAATCAGAAACTCAAGCTTTGCTCCATGCAGTTGAAAGCAAGTTTGAAAAAGCTGACGAAGAACTTCAAAAAGCCTCAAAACAAGAAGCGGATTTACGCGATCGCATTCAAGCCTTAACCAAAGAACAAGAAAATCTGCAATCAGAAAGTAGTCAACTTCGCAATGAAAAAGATCTCATCTCTAGTGAAAAAGAACGTATTTCTACTGAATTAGCGACTATCTCACGCGATCGCGAAACTCTGATCCAAAAAGTAGATGAATCAGAACAACGACTGCTTGCGATCGACAAGCAACGGAGCGAACTCACTTCCGAGATTGCTTCCTTAGAAACAGCCCGTGAACAACTGATCATTAGTCTTGAAGCCTTACGCAAAGGTAACGTTGCCATTTTTTCCGATCAAATTTTATCGATTGGGGTCGTGCGTCCTAATCTCAGTCCTGCTGAGTTGCGTCAAGCTAGTATTCAATTAATTCAACAAGCTGAACGTAATGCTCGTCAACTACTAGATTTCTTACCTGATCAAGCACCAAAAGAGCCAGTTATTAATATTAACGATGTCCAAATCGAAGGGCTGTTAAATCGGATCAAAGATGGACAGAGCTATGTAATTAGAATTCTTTCTGCAGGAAACTTTCTAAAACGTGAGACTAGGGTGGCAATCTCCGCCGATGTCACAGTTAACCGCCAGATATTTGCGCGCGGCGATGAAATTGCAACTTTACAATTTAATCCTAACTTGTCCCCCCAAGCTCTTGCCTCCAGAGTTGAACAACTATTCTTGCTGGTCAGTTTTCGCGCTCGTCGTGAAGGGGTGCTTGCCGATACGATTACAGGTAAAGTGGGAAATTTTCCGCCTGACGCATTAACCGAACTTTTTAAAGCAGCTAGCGAGCTAAAATCTCCTTACGAAATTAGAGCAGTTACTAAAGACTTAATCTTTCCGGCTAGTACACTTACCCTAGAACTAGTTATCCGCCAAAATGGGATTGAAATCGCTCGTTTTAGTTAGCAAGCTAAAATATATTGACTAACCAGTAAGAATAATGGCAAAAATATCTCTATGCGATCGCTGCAACTATTACGCTCATACCAATTTACTGGTCTGTGCAGTACATCCCTACGGACCTGAATGGGGAGTTTGCTCAGACTTTATCTCAGCGGAACTATGGGAACCTGATGATCCCAAAAGTTACGATCCCGAAATGGAATCGGAATGTGGCTGGCATCCGATTTTTACAGGTAAATGCCCTGAATGCCGCACTTCATTCTCACGGATGCGACTACCTCCACAGCAATGGCACTGTAAATGTTGTGGCTGGGAAGATGATATCTAAACCCAGTTTGCTTAGGTTACTCCTTGCGATCGCTACCGTACACATCACGACCTCTAACATTGTTGATCGTATTCAGTACTGCTGTCGAAGCCGCCATGATATCGCGCTCTTCACCACCCAGATATAAACGTCCAAAACTACCTACAGCAATAATTTCCAAGATATTAATTGATGCGGCTTTTTCAGCTTCATTGGCAGCCAAAGCCGCATAAGCAGCAGGCTCAACTTCCATGATGTAGAGAGTTTGCCCAGCCAGAAGCATTTGTCCACGCCGAAAACGATTAATCAGTTGCGTTTGATGTGCGTCAACATTGCGAATAATTTGGCTAGATAAAAATCTAGGCTTAATCCGATCTTCTTCAGTTACGCCTAACATTTCTAAAATTGCTCTACCAGCAGCTTTTGTCTCCCCTTGGCTGGCAGAGTGAATTTCTAATAAACCATACAGGCGCTCAACAATTTGTATGCCAGGTCGGACTGAAGTCGATTTCAGCGCCACATCAGTAATGCGATTGATTTCAATCCCAGGTGAAATTTCGATCCAAAGAGAGGTATCACCTGGTAAGGGTAAAAATCCTTGTGCGATCGTTCCTAAATAAGCAGCATGTTGTCGCTGTAAATTATCTAAATAGACATAGCTACGTAAATCGATACCCAAAAGATTTTCTCCGACTAGTCTTCATAAGATGTAATTTTATAGCAATTAACCTAGAAAGTTAGAAGATATACCGCATCCATGTTGAAAACCAAAGTTTTCGACATGGACAAAAAGAAAAACCGAAGCGGGAACGCTTCACCCTGCGACCCTCTAAAAGAACTACAGGTTTGTGCTCTTACAGCAAATCCAGAACAAACCCACCACTAGGTTTTTTGTAAAAGCCACGCTTTGCGTGGCTTTTACAAAAAATCTAGGTTTGGTTTGTTCTCAATCTGTTGTAAATGCAATATAGCAATGCGTCCCTCTAATTTTCTATAAACCAGCTTGAGCTTTAGCGACAACTTGACCATCTTTAAACTCAATGATCGCATTACTTCCTTGTGGATTTTTCCAAGAATAAACCTTGCCAATACTATCACTTGAATTATTCTCAGCTATCACTTTGCCAGAGGCTCCAAAAACCTTATCCACTTGATCAATCGTCATTCCCTTTTGAATTCGATTAAACTTTTCCAAAGTTACAACTGTTTCATCTATCTTCAAAGTATTAGATGAGGAACTTATTGATAATTCGTCAGGATTTTGACTTGGTGTTAAAGCTACGGGCGAAGAAGAGCGATTAGGTTTGGGTGAAGGTTTAGTAGGAGCGACAGGTGTTTCAATGCTCTGACTAGGTGTGTTTTTTGATGTATTTTTAAGGGAATTATTATCGACAGATGGGCTTGCTAAAGATACTGCCTCTGTACTATTTTTATCTGTACTATTTTTAACGCTAATTGCCTTTACAGCTGCGCCAATTCCCAATCCCATTAAAACAATCGATAATCCAACTAATAATAACTGCCAATAATTATTGTTAATTGCTGACTCAGTTTTTTGCAACTTAGCAGTGCTCAACACAATTGATGAGCTAGTTAAATTATTTGAGGTTTGCTCGGGTAATTTAGTAGCCGATAAGTTTGCGTACTCTTTATGATTAGTAGGTGAGATTTTATTAATCGCTTGTTGCAAAACAGAATGCTTAGAAAGCTGAGGATCTGGCGATCGCGCCATGTGCGATTGGGCTCTGTGTAGATCTAAGGTTCCTGATAAAGATGAGTTTAAAGAGTCTAAAGTAAATTGCTCCGTCCACAATAAACGCTCCTCAAGTATTTCTTGATCGTTGCGCCAACAGTAAATCTTAACTTTTGCTACTGATTGTATATATAAATTTTGAAGTTTGCTACGAACTAGTGTAAGAAGTTTGTCTTTATCAATAGCAGAATTTGTGCGAATTTGTAGATCTAAGCCGCTATCAGCAATCGCGACTTCAACCGCAATTCGCTCACTGTCAAGTGGTTGTAACTCCTGACGGATAATTTCGGCGATCGCCTCTGGATCTCGTTGATGGGCAAGTTCAGCAATCGAAATCATACTTAACTAATTGTCCTACGCTAACTAGTGAATAGTGACTAACTACTCTTTGTTATCTTATTGATTAGATTACACTCGCTACTTAAAAGCTGCGATCAGCTAAAGTGCGTGATTTAGCTACGAGTATACAATTGATTTAATAAATTTCAAGGCTGTGCGAAGTAAATGAGGCAAATCCTGATAGGGTTGATCTGGAAACTGCAACTCAAAGTTTTGTAAGCTACAGAATTTCATGAAAGTACTGGTAATTGGTGGTGACGGTTATTGCGGATGGGCGACAGCTTTACATCTCGCCAAGAAAGGTTATGAAGTTGGTGTTTTAGATAATTTAATTCGCCGACATTGGGATAATGAGCTAGGTGTCGCTACTCTTACGCCGATCGCTTCTATTCAAGAGCGTATACATAAGTGGCAAGCTGTCTCAGGTCAAAAAATCGACTTATTTATTGGTGACATCACTAACTACGAATTTTTACAAAGTGCATTTCGCCGCTTTGAACCTGACGCGCTTGTACATTTTGGCGAACAGCGTTCCGCTCCATTCTCAATGATTGATCGCGAGCACGCTGTGCTAACCCAAGTAAATAATGTGGTTGGGACGCTCAACTTACTCTACGCAATTAAAGAGCATAATCCTGACTGTCATCTAGTCAAGCTTGGTACGATGGGCGAGTATGGTACTCCCAATATCGACATCGAAGAGGGTTACATTACCATTGAGCATAATGGACGCAAAGATACTCTTCCATATCCTAAACAACCAGGCAGTTTTTATCACCTTAGCAAAGTTCATGATAGCCATAATATTCAGTTTGCCTGTCGTACTTGGGGGCTAAGGGCAACCGATCTTAATCAAGGCGTAGTTTACGGTGTCCTAACCGAAGAAACTGGAACCGATGAATTGCTAATTAATCGCTTAGATTATGATGGAGTATTTGGTACAGCGCTAAACCGTTTTTGTATCCAAGCCGCGATTGGACATCCTTTAACTGTTTACGGTACTGGAGGACAAACCCGTAGCTTCCTTGATATTCGCGACACTGTACGATGTATTGAACTAGCGATCGCTACTCCTGCCGAAGCAGGCAAAATGCGGGTTTTCAATCAGTTTACTGAGCTTTTCTCGATTCGAGATCTTGCGCTCATGGTACAGAAAGCAGGACAAACTCTTGGTCTTAAGATCGAAGTTCAAAATATCGATAATCCTCGGGTTGAGCTAGAAGAGCATTATTTCAAAGCAAAAAATACTAATCTTCTTGATCTTGGTTTACAACCTCACTTTCTATCCGATGCTTTACTCGACTCATTGCTAAACTTTGCCGTCAAATATCGCGATCGCATTGATCAGAAGCAGATTTTACCAAAAGTAAAATGGCGTAGCTAATACTAAAAAAGAGAGTGGCGTGAAGTAATACTCTCTTTCTGTATTAATACCTACGATAGAAGCTTTAAAATGAGAAAGGGAGTATTGTGAAATACATAACAAAGTTATTGTCAAGCCCTCCTTGCCGAACCTACCATGACAGTTTCTACAAAAACTTTGAGCGTTTTAGTTGTCGATGACCACGAACTAACCCGATGTACATTACAACTTGCATTATCACTTCAGTCCTGTATCGGAACTGTTGAAGTTGCCGTTAATGGAAAAGAAGCGATCGATAAAGTAAACAAGCATAAGCCTGACGTTGTAGTTATGGACTTACATATGCCTGTTATGGATGGCTGGACAGCCTCCAATCAAATCAAAACTCAATATCCTGATGTTAAAATCGTGGCTTATTCAGCCGCAGATGGGGGAAAGGTTCAAGCTCTCTCCCATGGTGCAATCATTGATGCTTTTTGTGAAAAAGGAGCCTGTACTCGAAGTCTGCTAGAAGCTATCAAAAGTGTTGCTTAAAATCTGGGAGGGCGCTACGCGCCCTCCCAGATTTTTTATGCTGCGGGTGTTTTATTTGGTGATAATAACTTCGCGGCAATAATGCCGCCAATAAATCCAAACAAATGACCTTCCCACGAAATATAAGAACGCGTTGGTAATACTCCCCAAAGCAAACCGCCATAAGTAATCGCGATCGCGAGTGAAATAGTGATTGCTACAAAGCTCCGCTCAAAGTAACCACGAAATAATAAATAGCCAAGATAGCCAAAAATCACACCACTGACGCCAACATGGACAGTGCAAGGTCTACCAATTAGCCAAGTGCCTAAACCACCTACCAACGCAGACATGGCAGACACAAAATAGAAATCTTTGATGTTTCTCAACATCACGAGCCAGCCCAAAACAATAAATGGAGCTGTGTTTGCTAAAACATGATAAAAACTTCCATGTAAAAATGGAGCAAACAAGATGCCGCGCAAGCCGATAAAGCTCTGAGGTACGATCCCTAGAGCATTTAGCCCCCTCCTCAATGCACAGCCATTAGCAATTACTAAAATTTGCTCTAGGACTAATTCATTTAAGATGACAATAATCCAAAAAATTGCCACTAAGGCAGCTAAGACTTTGACTTGAGTTTTAAGCTCTCCACCAATTGTTTGCACTTTCTGCTTCACAATTTTTACCCCAGATTTAAAGCGATCGCATTTTCAACTAATTAAACTATAGCTTTTCAATAATACGAACATTAATATATTGATCGTTTTTCAGCTTTTCCTTCAACCGTTTTTCAACTTCTTTCTCTTGCTCCTTTTGAGAATCATTAAGAGCCTGACCAATCCATAAACAGTAAGAAATAATTAAAATCCCAGCAAATTCCATGCAAATTTCAGGTAAATTTATAGGGCTGGATGTTACATCAGTAAAGCTTAATTAGTCAAGTATTAAAACTAAAAAACGAAAAGATGCACTTTAAGGCTCCTCTAATTTTCGCATTTTTGTCAAACATCTATATATAGTTGTCGTCAGTCATGTTATGACAAAATCAAAACCCAAAAGAGAGTTGCGGGGCTCCGCGCCGCAACTCTCTTTTGGGTTTTATGTCCTGATACACTTGGCAACAGCTATAAAAAAGGTCATACTTAAAATTGATCACATTTTGATACTTTCATTACATTCTGTTTTGAAGATAAGCATTTTGTATGTTATGGTTTTACATGGTGCAAGAGTGCCATATTAATTTGATTGATCGCAGGTAGCACCTAATCAATAGCTCCAATTTAAGCTAATAAGTAGCGAACAAGTTTTTTAAACAAGTTTTTTGTAGCGGCTGCTCTAGTCACCTGCCGAAGATTTCATAGCGTAGAGGTTTTCTATTATCATGTCCATCCGCCTTTATGTTGGCAACTTGCCAGCAGAATTAGATCGCCAAGCTCTAGAAAAAATTTTCAATGAATCAGGTGATTCAGTATCCTTGAAAGTTATAACTGATCGCAAAACAGGCAAATGCCGTGGTTTTGGCTTTGTGACTGTTGGCTCTGACGAAGTTGCCGACACAGTCATTGAGAAATTCAATGGTTATGATTTCAATGGTGCTGTATTAAAACTGGAGAAAGCTTTACCTCGCACTAAGGGCAAAGCGGAAGACGGTTCTGATTTAGAGGAAGGTTCTGATGAGCCATCCAATCCTGAAGAAAGCGAATCGCCAGTCATAAGTACAGTTGCGGCTCCAGTCAAAGCAGCAGCAAAGCGCAAGAAACGTAATAGTAATAACAAGAAGACTACTGAAAGCTCATCTAGCTCTAACAGTTCCTCTGAGGCGCATCAACCTGATCCCCGTTGGGCTCAAGACCTTGAACGCTTAAAGCAACAGCTTCTAGAAGCGCAAGGCGCAGCTAAGTAAAAATATTAAGTAAAAAGGTCTCGTTAAGCGAGACCTTTTTTTATTTGAGATTCATTTACAGCAAATTGCGAACAAACAAACCACAATATTTTTATAAAAATCTGGGTTTGGTTTCATCACAAAGCGCTGTAATAGTTATCTAGGGGGCACAGAAATTTCAGTTGTTGATTTTGGATAATATGGACGTTCATCTGTTAATGGGGGACGCAGCCAAAATCTAAGTGTATAAAAGAGGAGTTCTTTGACCTCTGTCCATACTCGTTCAGACTTCACAAAAGCTTCGGCAGTAAAAAGAAAATATTTATGCTTAATCACAAACCGCTTGCCAATTGGCCAAGGACATTGACTGCTGATATCACTGTGACTATCAGAAGGTGAACTAGCAGTTGTCAGTGACGCATTAAGATCTTGATTTCTAAAAGACAGAAAAGCACGAGTTGCTTCTATAGGAGAAGTGATCAACAATATCCTTCTGCTGTTGCGAGTATCTTCGCGGAGTAGTCTATTTTTTTCTAGAGATTTGATTAGTTTTGAAATTTCATCGCCACTATTTCGGACTGATACTCCATATGGCTCAATAATTATAAAAGAGCGTAGCCCCGCTATGTTAGTCGAACCAAGTAATGATGCACACATCTGATCGGCTTCGGTCAAATCAATTTGTTCAAAAGATGTTGTAGGACTATCAGGCTTAGTAAAGTAATTTTCATAACGCGCATCATAGCGCAACCCAATATTAGCTGTTCCTGCTCGACTGGCAATATCGTCTCTGACACTTTCTTTGGTGCGAGTTGGTGGAACTTCTGGAGTAGTCAAACATGGATATCCTTTGGTCGGTGGATAAGTTGTCCGTCTACCACCACTCAGGACAATATAGGGTTTTTGCTGTGAATCTGCGGCATTCCATAATCTGATTGCTTCCTGAAGACGCGGTTCATAAGGCGGATTTTCGGCTAGAACAACAATTAGATCAAAAACGCCTCGTTGAAAATCATTTAAATCTCGCTCTGATAAATTAAGCACAGGACGACGATAAGACTGCCCGATCGCATTAACGCTTTGTTGTTCTAAATAACAAGTAAATAGTTCTGATGTTGCGTTATTAGTGGCGATCGCAAAGATAATTAAAACTAAAAATATTTCTTTAGTTACAATAGCAATTTTTTCTGAAGCTCCTTTGTTATCTACTTTTTCACCACTTTTAATTTTTAGAGTTCTCAGCCTTAACCAGTAGTTAAAAAATAGCAATAACAGCAAAATCCCAACTAACGTGAATGGGAAAGTTAGAAAATCAACAACAATTTTCGGAATCGGATCGTCAACAAATCTGAAGTTAGCAAAAATAATTGCAACTAGAGCCGCAAATATAAGCAATCCAAAAAGGCGAAACCAATCTTTGGGAATCGACCTAAATAGGATGATAAAAATTGGGATTGCAATAATCCAAATCAGAATGTTGGTTAATAGATCGAACACGATCGCTCCAAAATCCTCGATTAATCCTTGTGCTGCTTTGACGGTAAAACCTGTCAGTGCAATATGCTAGTCAATAGAGTCCCATCTGTAAAGGGTTTAATCAGGTTATATAAGATTTTTACTGACAAACCTATAAATTTGAGGTGTTACAAAGCGTCATTTTTAATTTATGGGTTTTAATAAAAGAAGCCCTTTGCACTGCTTTTATTAAAATTTAAACAATATGTCCGTTAAAGAAGAGTTACGTTTACCAAGCTGGTTGCGCCCACAAATCGGCAAAGCTAGTGAAATCTCTGAAGTTCAAAAAATTATTAAGCAAAGGGGGATTCATACAATTTGTGAAGAAGGGCGCTGTCCCAATCGGGCGGAATGTTATGCCCAAAAGACAGCAACTTTTTTGTTGATGGGTCCAACTTGTACTCGGGCTTGTGGTTTTTGCCAAGTTGATAAGGGACATCAACCAAGACCACTTGATCCTGAGGAAGCTAGGAAGGTGGCGGAAGCAGTGGAGTTGCTAGGATTAGATTATGTAGTGCTGACTTCGGTGGCACGGGATGACTTAGCCGATCAGGGGGCTAACTGCTTTGTAGAGACGATGCAGGCGATTAGGCGATCGCGTCCAAATGCCAAAATTGAGGTGTTAACTCCAGATTTTCGCGGCGATCGCAGTTGTATTAAAACAGTGGCTTTGGCTACGCCTATTTGTTATAACCACAATATTGAGACTGTAAGACGTTTGCAAGGCAAAGTACGACGTGGTGCAAAGTATGAGCGATCGTTATCAGTTTTAGAAATAGTCAAGGAGATTGATCCGCGCATTATTACTAAGTCAGGGCTAATGGTGGGGCATGGGGAAACGGTAGAGGAACTGACAGAAACTATGCAAGATTTAAAGGCGATCGGTTGCAGCTCACTGACAATTGGGCAATATTTACGACCTTCGCTCGATCATTTACCTGTGCAAAAATATTGGACACCTGAAGAGTTTGAGCAATTAGGAGCGATCGCTAAGCAAATTGGGCTTGCTCATGTGCGATCAGGAGCATTAGTGCGTAGTTCTTATCATGCCAGCCATCTTTCCCAAAAATAAAGTCCATATTGAAAACTTCGGTTTTCAATATGGACGCAAAAGAAACCCGAAGCGGGGCTTCGCCCTGCGACCCTCTAAAATAACTATGGGTTTCATCTTAGACGCGGTATAGCGTTATTTTGTAAAAAAGAAAACTGCAAAAAAAATAGCAGGAAATGGCAACGTCAGTAAATCCATTTCCCGCTAACTGTTGTTCAATGAAACAATTGAGACGCATATATAACTTCCCACGAAGCGAAATAGGTTTTCATCAGCTAAAGCGCTTATTTGAAAGGCTTTCTATATCAGCATTTTGGCTTGATTCATACCAAATATTTTCAATGCGATCGCTGATTTCTAAAGCAACATCATAAGTCTGAGCCAAAATTGTAACGTGACCAAGTTTTCGACCAACCGATGATTGCTTTTTGTCATACCAGTGGATATAGGTATTAGGAAAATTAGCGATCTCCTGACGCTTTTCCAAATAATCATAGTTTTCACAAACTGCCTTTTCAAAGCCGAGTAAATTGACCATCACGATTACAGGCGCAACCATTGATATATCACCGAGAGACATCCCACTAACCACACGCAGCAATTGCTCAAATTGCGAAGTTTGACAGCCTTCAATCGTGTAATGCCCTGAGTTATGAGTGCGTGGTGCAATTTCATTAACACTGACATCACCTTTTGCTGTCAAAAAAAACTCAATGCCAAATACGCCGACTGCATCAAGGCTGGTCACAATTTCTTTGGCAATGATTTTAACTTTTTTAGAAATTATGTGATCAATCCGCGCAGGAGCGATCGTGCGGCGACATACTTGATTAATTTGCAACGTCTCCACAACTGGATAAATGGAAATCTCACCCGTTTCTGAACGTGCTGCGATTACCGCAAGTTCTCGCTCAAAGGGAATAAAAGCTTCGGCAATAGATGGCGCTCTGTGCATACTTTCCCAAGCTGATTGCAAATCTATTTGGTTGGCAATTACCCACGTTGCTTTGCCGTCATAGCCATGTCGTCTAGCTTTTAATACCAACGGATAGCCTAAGCGTTCAGCTGCTGCTAAAAGTGTTAATTCTGTATTTACGCTATAAAATTCAGGTGTAGGAATACCGCGATCGCGAAAATGTTGGCGTTGGTTTAGTTTATCGACAGAAATAGCTAAGGTTTTTAGTTTAGGCAGAAATAAAATGCGGTGATCGCCATCACGATCCATAAGCTCTTGCAATGCAACTAAATCAACAAATTCATTCTCAAAAGTAATCACTTGACAATGCTCAGAAAGTTTGGCTGTGGCGTCAGCATCAGCAACTTTGCCATAAATCACAAGATCAGCGATGTTTACAGCAGGTTCATCGGCACTTTCTGCTTGTACTGCTAATTCAAGTCCAATCTTTTTGGCAGCGATCGCCATCATCCATGCGAGTTGACCGCCTCCAATCACCCCGATTTTTTGTCGAGTAATCACTACAAAATTCCTGAATCAATATTTCTGTAAGTTAACAAATAGCCACTCATTATAGCTTTACTGTTCCTTGACGATCGCCGAATCACTAAACCCATAGGGCAACCGCACACGTTTCTTAACAAATGACAAAATCTATGCAGTGGTTATGTTCAAGGCAGTAAGAACATCCTTGAGATAGTTGTCATCCCATCCAGCCTTGAGTCGTTTGGTCTTGACACCCACTTTAGTTTTTTTG
>JBBRMK010000064.1:0-28071 GCA_038230875.1 Pseudanabaenales cyanobacterium | reverse complement strand
GTAAGTAAACAGATTCAGTCAACTAACTCCTCTGACAATCCTAGTGAATTAATTAGATTTGCGATCGCTGATACAGGCGTAGGTATAGAATCCTCAGAATTTGAAAAAATATTTTTACCATTTGAGCAGGTCGGCGATGAAGATGCCAAACTCCAAGGCACTGGCTTAGGCTTAGCAATTAGTCAAAATCTAGTCAATAAGATGGGAGGAGAAATCAAAGTTATCAGCGAGTTTGGCAAAGGAAGTGAGTTTAGTTTTGAGTTGGACTTGAGGGAGCGCCCAATAAGTGGAGAAGCCGATTAGTCTATTGGGTTTGACTAAGGCATCTTACGCAGAGCGAAGATCTGCCCTCATCCCCCAACCCCTTCTCCCGTAGGAGAAGGGGAGTAAAACCCAATTATTTTTTTGTTCCCCTCTCCTGCGGGAGAGGGGCTAGGGGTGAGGGTCTTGGGAAATTCTGCGTGATTTGACTAGGGCATTTTGACTAGGGCCTTGTCAAAGTAACGGCGATGCGAAAGCCTGTGGTGCGATCGCCCTGATTAGCAGCATTTTTAGAACGTTTTGCTGAGCGGCAATAGTGAGCAGGATCGCGCCAAGAGCCGCCACGCACTACTCGACAACTGCGATCGCCGCTTTGAGTCCATGCCATGCCATTCTTTGGTAGCAAGTCATAGTCATCATGCCAAACATCCTCACACCATTCCCAAACATTGCCATGCATATCATGTAACCCAAAACCATTAGCAGGATAACTGCCAACTTCGGTAGTAGTCGAGTTACTAATCGCTGGAGGTGCATACTTATAAGGACTCGCACTGTTGTAGTTAGCTAGATTTGCCGCGATCGTCTCACCAAAGCAAAACGGCGTCAGCATTCCTGCGCGACAAGCATATTCCCATTCGGATTCACTCGGTAAGCGATAGGGTTTACCAGTTCGCTCAGTTAGTTTCTGACAAAATATCTGCACGTCATCCCATGAGACAGACTCAACAGGGCGATCGCCATTGCCAATAAAAATCGCAGGGTTATTATCCATCAACACTTTCCATTGTCTTTGAGTAATCGGAAAGCGCGAAATAAAGAAAGAGGGAATCGTCACGATGTGGCGAGGAACCTCTTCGGCACTACGTTCGGTTTCGCTAGTTGGCGAGCCAATTTGAAATTTTCCTGCGGGAATCAATACCATTTCCAAGCCAATCGGTTTACCTTGGACATGGCCTAGAGTCTCAGTATAGGAACGTCCAATCTTTTGTTTAGTATTAATTTGCAATTGAGCTTTAGAGAATTTGCCTATCCCAATGCGATTAATAGTAACTGTCGCCATCTCAAAAGAAAATTGGGTTAGTTGCGGGGCGATCGCTTTAACTAATGGTGATGCAGGCTTAGCGATCGGTGTGATATTGGTTTTAGCGATCGCTTTTTGATTGACTGGTCTGCCAGAGTGCGGTTTATATCCTTGATGACGATGCGAACTTAAATTTTTAAGATCATTTAAAACAGCTTGAGCAGTCTGATAACGTTGGCTTGGAGCCGATAAGATCAGGCGATCAATAAGCTGGGCAAGTCCATCACTAATGGAGGTGTCAACTAAAAAATTGCGCCATATCCACACCCCATCCATGTCCATTAACTCAAATGGTGAAATATTGGTTAGCAAATGAATACAAGTCACACCTAAACTATAAAGATCGCTGGCAAATATTGCTTTCCCTCTAGCTTGCTCTGGTGCAATATAAACAGCACTACCAATGCAAGTCCCTGTTTGCATCAGCGCGGTGGTGGTAACATATTTCGCTGCCCCAAAGTCCACTAAAACATGGCTTCCAGCCGTTGTAGAGCTAGAACTATTCGGAAACCGCCGCCGAATAATATTTTCAGGTTTTATATCGCGATGAATGACATGGCGATCGTGAATAAATTGCAGAATTGGCAGTAAATCCGCTAGTAATATCTGGATTTTGGCTTCACTAAAAGCACCTTGTTCTTGCAATTCTTTTAAAAGGTCTTGTCCATCAATAAATTCTTGAATTAAATATTGTTTATTATCGAGTTCGAGATGAGCAAATAATGTCGGTATTTGGGGATGTTTTCCCAAATCATCAAGCCGAACTGCTTCTTGTTGAAACAATTCCGCTGCTTTAGCGGCACTATCGAGATCGGCTGGAAAGAACTGCTTGATTACACAAGTAGGACGCGAAGGAAGTGCTTCGTCAATACCAACAAAAGTCCTGCCAAAGCCACCTTGACCAAGAATTTTGATCGCCCGATAGCGATCGCCAATTTTTAATATGGAGCCACATTGCTGACAAAACTTAAGGGATGGCTGGGAATTTTGATAATTACAGTCAGGATTTAGGCAGTGACTCATAATGGCAGCTTAAGAATGGCAGCTATTGAGAAGGAAGAGAGTCCATCTTGGCAAAACCAATCACTTGGACTTTTCCTTCCGTAAATTCTAATTTAATAACTCGGGCAATGATGCCTCGGCTTTCCAATTGTCGTAAATCCAACAACTTGTTTAGTCCCTCAGCAAAGGCTTTAGCAATCTTATCAGGAACGGGAGTTCCCTCTAATTCGATTTTAGGATTGAGGATTTGGACTCTTGTACCACCAATTGTTTTAAGTTCAGCATTAACTGAGACTTTAAGGGCACTAGGCTTAGGCTTTGTCGATGTTGGTTGTGACTGCAAAGTGGCAGCAAGACGAATGTGATCGCCTTCCAAAAAAGTTACCTCTGGATTGATTAGATCAAATATTTCGGGCTTACCTTTACTGGTGCCACTTATATCAATGCTCAAGTTTTTAAAAGAAGGTTGAACATTTGGCGATCGTAAAGCCGCATTGAGATCTTCTGAACGTAATACAACTCGGGCCGCAGCTTGTAATGGTCGGCGTAAAACTACCTTTCCCGCTTGCAACGCCGCAGGATCGATGCTAATCGGATCAGTTTCCAGATCGAGTTGATCAATTCGCAAAAATTCTAAAACATAAACGCCACGACCAGCAACACGGATGCGATCAACATCGCCCAATAAAATCTGATAGTTAGGAGCATTATCAACGCGTACTTCGAGGGTATCGGCTCGCACAATCTGCCCACGCAAAAAATCTGTCGCAATCCGATCAATCGCAATCCCTGGAGTACCTGCCAAACCCAAAACCGTAGTCAGAATACCAGCAAAAAAATCCATAACGCTCAGACGAGTATCTCTGTCATCATATATCAAGTCTAATATCAAGTTTAAGATGTGTGAAGTGCACTTTTAGCTTGATATGTTCTCAGGAGTAACAACTATGTTAATTCGGTTGGCAGTAGAAACAGATTTAACGGCGATTGTAGAGATTTATAACGCTGCTATTCCTACCCGTCTCGCAACTGCCGATCTCGAACCTGTCTCAGTCGAGAGTCGCCACGATTGGTTTAAATCACATAGCGATCGCTATCCTGTCTGGGTAATCACTAATGACGAGAACAGTGTCGAGAAAAATATCGAAAACGACCAAAAAATTATCGGCTGGCTAAGCTTACAAATGTTTTACGGGCGCGTTGCCTATCACAAAACTGCCGAAGTCAGTATTTACATTGCTCCTGCATATCAAGGTAAAGGTATTGGCAAAAGGTTGCTAGATCATGCGATCGCGATCTGTCCAAAGCTGAATATTACTAAATTAGTAGGCTTTGTATTTGCTCACAACGCAGCTAGTTGCAGCTTGTTTAAAAGTTTCGGCTTTGAGCAATGGGGATTTTTACCCCAAGTTGCTGAATTGGATAGCATAGAGCAAAGCTTAATCATTCTCGGCAAGCTTGTTTACTGATGTTACGTGAAAAATTCTAAGACCCTCACCCCTAGCCCCTCTCCCGCAGGAGCTACCGTGTACACACAAGTCGTCTTTAAGCCAATTCGGGATATTTGAGGTTCTTGAAACCTTGATTCCTCGTTCAGTATTCTCAATAAGCTTGAATTATTGAGAATAAACATAAATCCTGAGAGCCTTGTATAGCAATAGTTTTCAGACTTGTGTGCATAGCTTTTCGACTTGTGTGTACACCGTAGCCCGCAGGAGAGGGGAACGAGAAAATAACTGGGTTTTACTCCCCTTCTCCTGCGGGAGAAGGGGTTGGGGGATGAGGGCAGATCTTCGCTCTGCGTAACATCACTTATTTATATAAATTAGAAATCACAAAATGAACAGAATGCAGAAAACATCTAAATTACTTGGTTTTTTAGCGGTTATTGTTTTGATTGGCACTCTTCTAGCGATCGCAATTAGAGCAAATTTAGGCAGTCCAAATATTAATGCCAATATCCCAACTGCAATTCTTAGCGTTGACTCCATTTCTCAATCTGTTTATCAATACAAAACTCCGCATAATCCTGATGGAATTGGCAAATTCTATATGGGTAGAGAAATTGCTCAAGTCATGGGGCATCAGGGCGCAGGTTGGCTAGAGCGCTCTAGTCGCGAATCGGAAGAAAGCCCTAGTCAACTCGTAAACGAATTGGAACTAAAACCAACCGACATTGTTGCCGATATTGGCGCGGGAACAGGCTACTTCAGCTTTAGAATTGCGCCATTATTAACCTCTGGCAAAGTCTTAGCAGTAGAAATCCAGCCCGAAATGATCGAGATTTTAGAACTTCTCAAACAAGAAAAGAAAATTGCCAATGTAGAAACAGTTCTAGGCACTGTCAGCAATCCTAATCTACCAGAGTCCAGTATCGACCTAGCTTTGATGGTCGATGCTTATCATGAGTTCGATTATCCTCTAGAGATGATGCAGAACATCGTCAAAGCACTGAAACCTAATGGCAGAGTTGTTCTAGCCGAATATAAAGGCGAAAATCCATTTGTTGCGATCAAGGGATTGCATAAAATGACTCAGAAGCAAGTAAAAAAAGAAATGACCGCAGTTGGGCTGACTTGGCAAAAGACTAAGAATACGCTTCCGCAACAGCACCTGATGAGCTTTCAGAAATTGCCCGCTTAATCAACATCAAAAATTAGCATATGGTGCTTGATTCTCCATTCTAATTTTTGACTTTTTGAAGCAATGGAAAGAAATGTCCGACGGGGCCCTGTCCTTGCCCGATCGCTAAAGCGTATTTCAAAGCTTCCGTTACATAGTTTTTTGCCTCATGCACTGCTTGCGATCGCGGTTTACCGAGGGCAAGATTTGCAGCGATCGCAGCGGAGAGGGTGCAACCAGTGCCATTTGTATGCTGCGTATCGATCACTTCAGTTTGCAAAACCTCAAGGCGATCGCCATCAAACCAGACATCAATCGCCTTGAGATCATCAGTCATCGCCCCACCTTTCACTAAAACTGATCGAGCACCTAATTTATAAATTTTTTGGGCAGCAGATTGCATATCTTCGAGCGTATCAATCTCCATATCAGCTAAGATTTGTGCCTCATAGCGATTGGGTGTGGCGATCGCTGCAAGTGGAATTAAGACATCTCGCATCGTCTTCACTGCGTCTTCATTCAATAATTCTGCACCTGTACGCGACACCATCACAGGATCGACAACTACATTTCCACATCCAAAAGCAATTAGCTTTTTGGCAACAGTTTTAATAATCTCTTGATTGAGTAACATTCCCGTTTTGATTGCACCCACTCGCATATCGGTCATAACTGCCTCAAATTGGGCTGTCACCGATTGGGTTGACATCGCATCAACCCGCGTTACCCCCTGAGTATTTTGAGCCGTGATGCAAGTGAGGACACTCGTACCATGCACACAATGAAAAGCAAAAGTGCGTAAGTCAGCTTGTATTCCTGCGCCGCCACCACTATCAGAACCAGCGATCGTCATCGCGATCGGAATTTGCAACTGATGAGAGTTAGTCATACTATAATTCACTCAACCTGTAAACAGAAGTAGTATGCAATCAAATCATACGCCCCATCTTAACAAGACTTCCACAGAAGCTCGTTATACACAATCTCAGATTTCAGCTTGGTTGCGAGGACTGATGAGCGTCGCTCTCGCAGACAATGATTACAGCGAACAAGAGCGCACCCTATTCAATCAAGTTAGCCACACAGAGGAATGGGGCGAGGCCGTTACAATCAATAATTTAGAGTCGATTAGCGCTCAAGAATTAGCCGATGCATTAGGTAGCGATCGCGAAGTTAGTCAAAACTTCTTGCGGATGGCAGTGATGATGGCTCTTGCCGACGGTAAATATAGCGATACAGAAGATCAAATAATTCAAGGATTTTGTAAAGCCCTCAATCAAGAAGTCAAAGAAATTAATGACTTACGCAAAAATCTTAAGGCTGTATCCACTCACAATCAGCCTCATCCAAATGTGCTAAAGCCTGTCAAGGAGTGGCTCGATCACATGGATATCCATGATTCACAACTCGCCAACTTAATTTGCAAAGTCATTCCCGCACAATGCCCATTCGAGCGCGATATTGTATTATTCGGACGTAAACTTATGCATATTCCCGCCATGTGCAAGATCAATCCTGTTTACGATCAACTTGCTGGGCTACGTTTCCGATCGCTAAGTTATCTAGCCGATAAGGGCGAAGATATTTCAAAATATTGTTAACAGAAGGGTTGCATCTCGCCCCTTATACTTTTGGGATTTCCCTTATACTTTTGGGATTTTATGAAAGCGCAAAGCGCTATAGTATTTACAAGTTTTTACTAGCTAGTCATGCCCAGAGAATTAAAAAATGCTCAACAAGAAGAAGATAATGGCGACGTCTCGCCCAACGTACTGCGCGTTGTTTTATCATTTAGGCGATG
Source organism: Pseudanabaenales cyanobacterium (assembly GCA_038230875.1). Taxonomy (GTDB): domain Bacteria; phylum Cyanobacteriota; class Cyanobacteriia; order Pseudanabaenales; family Pseudanabaenaceae; genus Pseudanabaena. The sequence continues at coordinate 21,301 of JBBRMK010000064.1, read as the reverse complement.
GGGCTGGACTTCATTTTGGGCACAAGTTGTACTAGGTGTAGTTTCGGCAATTGTGCTACTACAACTTGTTCTTTTCAAAAGCAATAATCCAACTGGATTGGCGACGGGTGTGGATACCAATCCCGCAACTCTTCCAGGACTGAGCTTTGCATGGGCAGGGCTAGTGGTCTTATGTGTGAGTATTTTCTGGAATTTTCGCTATACCCAGATGGCAAAAAAGCTGCGATCGCCCGATCGACCAACCAAAACTCAGACTGTATTTCAAATCAAGATTGGATTGATCATTAACTTAGTGGGAATGCTGATCACGTTACTCGGATCGGCTGCCATTGTTGGAGCTTTGACTCTGCGATCGCAACAAAGTGTATTTTCGATAAATACTCCTAACTTAGCAATTCAACCAATTGACTTTCAAATTATTCAAGCTAGTTTCAATATCATTTTTGCTCATTTTATTGGCTTAGTTGCCTCACTCTATCTCCTCAACCGAGCCACTGATAAACCTAACCGCGAATAGATCAGAATAGAATGAATATAAAGAAATGTAACTAATGGCAAGAATGATGGAGTGGAAACAGATCGAAGAAAATTGGGTGTTGACACCGCCCAAACCCAAAGGCGTGATTCACTTTTTAGGTGGTGCTTTTTTTGCGGCTGCGCCTCATGTTACATATGGTCGCGTCTTAGAACAGCTTGCGAAAAATAATTATGCGATCGTTGCCACGCCGTTTTTAAATAACACCTTCGATCATCGCCAGATCGCCCGCGATGTCCACGCTTCATTCCGTAAAGCTCGCAGCAAATTATTTCTTGATTATTTTCCTGTGTTTGGTATGGGGCATAGCATGGGCTGCAAAATTCATTTACTGATGAATTGTCTTTATAACCCCACCCGCGCTGGTAATATTTTCATCGCCTATAACAACTACAGCGCCGATCGCTCAATTCCTTTCTTTAAAGAACTAGCTAGTAAAATTCCCGAAATGTCATCGATGAATTTTATTCCTACCCCAAAAGAAACTGAGCAGATGGTTGCTGCTAATTATCAAACCACTCACAACTTATTAATTAAATTCGTGGACGATGGTATTGACGAAATTTCAATCCTTGATTTATTACTCAAGCAAAAATTTCCTAAAACTGTAACCTTGCAAACCCTAGAAGGTACTCACATGACCTCAATGGGCATCGATATGAAATGGCAAACAGGCTCTAGCTTTTCAGCGATTGATGCGATCGCGCAATGGGTCAAGCAAGAAATGCACAAAAATAATCAGAGCTTAGAACTAGTGCTGTTAGCATGGCTTGCTAAACAAGCTCCTTTACCACTTGCTTAATTCTTATTTAAATATAAAAAGAAGAGTTACTTTGTAACTCTTCTTTCCTTTATGGGCGCTGACGGGCTCGAACCGCCGACATTCTCGGTGTAAACGAGACGCTCTACCAACTGAGCTAAGCGCCCAAGCTTTTTTTGGGTCTTTTTTTGACCTGATTAACTATAACAGATAGTGTTAACTTTTTTCTAGTATTTTAGAGAATAATTTTCGTAGTTGGGCATCAATCCAGATATTCATGCGGTTAGTCTCGGAAAATCAGTACGGCGTGCGGCAAATACAAGACAGGCTTGAATATCAGCAAGTTCTAAATCTGGAAAGTCTTCTAATATTTCAGTGATACTAACGTTCTCGGCTAACATTTCTAAAATATCGGTTACTCGGATTCGCATTCCTCGGATGCAAGGACGACCGCCGTACTGTCCACCAGTTTGGGTAATGCGATTTAGTAATGTGTTACTTGGTTTCATGGCTTTCCTTTTGTTTGTCTAAAGGTTTACTTAACGCTGATTTTTCCGATCGCTAGCATGGGGAATAGGCGATCGCGGAGTTTAGTTAGTATTTATTCTGATTATTGAGTAACGTATTCGATCGCTTCTAGTTTTTGTAGAGAATTGGTTAATCTTTTCTTGATTTTTAGCTCTCCAGCCCAACTTACATATTCTTCATCTCCTCCTTCGAGATCTTCGGCTGTCCAATGCGTGAAAAAGAAGTCAGATGAGATTTGATATTTCGTTTCAAATTCTTGTAACAATTTATTTGTTTTTGTTAGCGAAAATTCATCATGCTCAGCAACAAACAAAACAATCTTTTCAGGTGTGCGATCTTTAAGAATTGCTGACACCAAAAAATTAGTATCAATGACAATTTTCATAAACCTTGTCGATAAGTTGCAATTTCAGCAATGATTTCTGCTTCTGATATCATTTGTACCTGTTGTAAAGCTTGAGTTTTTTTTAAAAGATTTCGTAAATCAAAAGATAAATCCTTCTTTTTTTGATTAGCTTTCAAGACAATTACCTTAACTTCGCATCCTTGAAATTCTGTTTTTAGAGAATCAGGAATTTGAATTTTTCCATTTGCTACAGTAGTTTGAAATTCTTCAGCAAGCATAAATTATTCCTCACCTGCTTGAAAAACCTGATTAGCCGTTAATTCCAGTTCTGGCAAAGCTGACGACACAATGCGATCGTCGCCACGAAACAGCGTCACCTGATATTCGCCATCAATCAATTCATGAACTAAGACCGTTGGCTGCTTCGGATTACCGATAAACATCCTCCCACCAATTCCCAAATAATCAACGATCCAATATTCAGGAATCCCAATCTCTTCATACGCCTTAAGCTTAGTTAAATAATCAACTCGCCAGTTACTACTCACAACTTCAATTACTAAAGGAATCGATGCCCCCTGAGTCACCGTAGATTTCTTGTTCCATAATGGCTCATTCACCAAATTAGGACGATTTAAAACTAAAATATCGGGCAAATAAGCTGATTCCGCATCAGGTACTTTTACAAATGCTTGATTGGGCAAGAAATAAGGAAAATTCAATCGCTTATATCCAAAGACGACTTCATTAACTAAAAAACCCTTGACCAGTTCATGCTCTCCTAGAGGTGGTGTCATCTCAACAATTACTCCATCAGATAGTTCATAAAGTTTGCCATCTGGTTTCCACTCGACAAACTCCTCAAAAGTTAATAATTGTGGCTTAGTTACAGTTTGAACCATTGCTCCACCTACTCTTGCGATCGCATCACCTAGATTGTAACTGAGATAGTTACAGCGTGACTATCTCAGGCAAGGGGCTTAAGCCCCTTGTTCATGTGGCAATCTCATAAAACTCGTTTAGATATTCCTTCACAATTAAACTATTGATATATCCCGCAGTCTCCGCATCTAGCTTAATTTTTTGCTGCCCCATAAACTGCCCAATCAATATCCGCACCATCTCCCCACTAATTAAAGCCTAAATTTATTAGTTTATAAGCAAGCTTATTGGTGCGCTCGATTAATATTGGCAGATCGAGCGTAGTTAACTGACCACGATCAACGACCTTACGACCATTGATAAAGCTGTAATCTACTGAAGGCACAGGACAAAATATCAAAGCCGCGACAAGATCGTGATGTGCACCTGCAAACTGCGATCGCTCGATATTAATTGCAATGAAATCTGCCGCCATATTTGGAGCGATCGCGCCAATATCATCTCTTCCCAAAACTTTTGCGCCGCCAAGAGTTGCTATCTCCAAAATATCTCTAGCACTCATTGAGGTGGGATCGGATTCGTTAACCCGCGCTAATAAAAAAGCTGTTCGTGCTTCTTGCAAAAGATTACCTGTGTCATTGGAAGCAGAACCATCAACACCTAAACCAACAGGAACGCCATGATTAAGCATTTTACGAATTGGAGCAATGCCACTAGCAAGACGCATATTGCTACAAGGACAATGCGCTACACCTGTCCCAGTAAGTCCAAATTTGAAAATAGAGTCATCGCTTAACTTCACACAATGAGCGTGCCACACATCATTTCCTAGCCAACCAACCGACTCAGCATAGTCACCTGGAGTTTTACCAAATTTAGCTAAACTATAATCCACATCAGATTTATTCTCAGCAAGATGCGTATGCAATCTCACACTGGTATATGAGCGCGCCATTGCAGCGGATTCACGCATCAAATCTGTGGATACGGTGAAAGGAGAACAGGGTGCTAAAGTCATGCGTAGCATAGCATAGCGCGAAGAATCATGATATTCCTCAATTAATCTTTGCGAGTCTTTGAGAATGTCTACTTCCTTCTCAACTAAAGCATCAGGAGGTAGTCCACCTTGACTTTCACCGACGCTCATACTGCCACGACTAGCATGAAATCGCATTCCGATCGCTTGCAATGCGGCAATTTCATCATCCAATTTGCAATCATTGGGATAGAGATAGAGATGATCGCTAGCTGTCGTGCAACCTGACAGCATCAATTCCGCTGCTGCCATCTGGGCGCTAATATAAATACTTTCGGAAGTTAGGTTTGACCAAATTGGATAGAGAGTTTGCAACCATTTAAATAGGTCGCAATTTTGCGCGGCGGGAACAACTTTAGTAAGAACTTGAAAAAAATGATGATGAGTATTGACTAGCCCTGGTAAGACAATATGCTTTCCTTGCAAGTCCAATACTTCATCTGCTGTTTGTGGTAATTCAGTTGTGAGTCCCACCTGTTCAATTACATTATCTTTAACAAATATGGCCGCATTGTTAAGTTCGCGGCGATCGCGATCCATCGTAACTAATGTATGAATATTTTTGACTAAAAGTGTGGACATATATTTTTAATTTGTAATAAACAATTAAGAAGAGAGATGCGTAGTATCTCTCTTCTTAATACCTGCTATCGATCGCCAAAATCGTATGCAACAAAACATTTGCTCCTTGAGCGCATTGTTTAGGTGAAGTGTATTCATCTTGCGAATGGCTCAGTCCGTCTCGACTTGGCACAAAAATCATCCCCATGTCGGTAAAACGCCCTATTTCTTGAGCATCGTGTCCCGCGCGACTAGGCAGGTAATCATAACTCAGATCAAATTTTTGACAAACTTCAGCGATCGCCTTCATTAGTTCGGATTTAGCTAGGGTAGGCAAAATATGCAACTTCTGCTCAATCTTGATTTCAGTACCAGTATTTTCCGCGATCGCTTGAGATTCTTTTTCGATCTGCGCGATCAAATCTTGGAGGTTCTCTTCGGATAGGTCGCGCAAATCTATGCTCATTTCCACACGAGCTGGCACGACATTAGGAGCATTTGGCGCAACTGTCAGATGCCCGACTGTCGCTACTTGATCCCCTTTAGTTTCTACGCCAAGGCGATTGATTGCGAGTACAAGTTGAGAAGCTGCCACGAGAGCATCTTTTCGCATATGCATTGGCGTTGTGCCTGCATGGTTCGGACGCCCAATGATCGTCACCATAAATCGATATTGACCGACGATGCCTGTAACTACGCCAATTTGTTTGTTTGATACTTCAAGTACGCCGCCCTGCTCGACATGGAGTTCAATAAAGGCCGCAATCTCATGGCGATCGCGTTTGGCGGTATGTAGCTTATCCCAATCTCCACCAACATTTTTTAGACAAGTCTGAATCGAGGTGCCATCTTTGCGACGATAACGATCTGGTTCGGTAGAGGCATTACCCGCGATCGCTTTACAGCCAATGACGCTATTCTCCTCATCAGAGAAAACAATTACCTCAAAGGGATGACGCAACTGTGTTTGGTTTTCTTGGAATACTCGCGCCACTTCAATTCCTGCCAGAACGCCCAAGCAGCCATCGTATCTTCCTCCGACAGGAACGGTATCGATGTGCGATCCCGTAGCCAAAGCTGCGGCTCCTGATTCTGTTCCTGCATAAGTACCGATTATGTTCCCAACTGCGTCACTTCTGATCGACATACCCGCCTCTAGCATCCATGTCGAAACTAATTTTCGGGCGTGAATATCTTGCTCTGAAAAGGCAAGACGACATACCCCACCGTTAAGCAGTTTACCAATTTCTGCAAGTTCCGCAAGACTACGGTCAAGGCGATCGCAGTTTACTTCTAGTTTTGGAAGTAGTGTGATCATAAATCAGATTATTCCTTAAAATATTTTAAAGCATTAGATGTATGCAATATACTGTATACAATTTAATATAAATATCATCAAAGATACTAAGATTTAGAGTTTGAGAGCAATGATCCGATGACTTGCTGATTTTAAACTCTAAACCAAAAGCAAATTTTCATGATTTCGGCGGATTTTTCTACGGTCAAAATCATAGAAAATTATCAATATAGAGCTTAGGAGTTTTCTGATTGTTGCTTTCTTCACCTCATCCAATTCAGCGGTCACAGTCACTACGTGAGCAAACCTATCAAGTTTTGCGCTCAGCGATTTTGTCTGGAGAATTTTTAGCTGGCTCACGCTTGGTAGAAATACAAATTGCCGAAAAATTGCAAGTTAGTCGTACCCCGATCCGCGAGGCTTTGCAACAGTTGCAACAAGAGCAACTTGTCGTCACCGACGAAAATGGTAACTTGCGCGTGGTCAGCTTTTCGCCTAACGATGCCAAACATCTCTATCGTTGCCGATTGATATTAGAACAGGAATCGGTACTAGAAGCTTGTAAAAATGCGACTACTGAGCAGCTAGCCAAAATCGAATTGGCGATTCAACAAGCTGAAAATGCGATCGCTCAGCAAGCCAATAAATTTACTAGCTTTCAATTACTATATATCGACTATCAATTTCATCGAGCGATTGTTGAATGTTCTGACAATCCTTGGTTAGCACTTCTACTCGATCAGCTATTTGACAAGATGGCTTTGTTACGGATACAGACGGTACAGCAAAATCCTAAAGTTTTGGAGGTAAGCGTTGAACATCGACAAATTTACGAGGCGATCGTTCAACATGACCCTGACAAAGCCTTAGCTGCCCTCAGTAATCATTTAACGTCCAGTCAAGCCAGAGTAATTCTCGAAATCGAGCAATTGCAAAGTCAATAGACAAATTTAAAGATATAGCGATCGCTATATTTATTCTTTTAGGACTTACTCACTTGCCCTGCAATAAATTGCGGGCTAAAAGCTTAAACCTGTTGAAACAGGTTGATTTGAGGCTTTTTTTAGTCAGTTTTAACTGACTTGAGCTTTGAGCCAAGAACTTTAGTTCTTGGTTGGTTTGCGTAAGTCCTATCTTTTTCAAAATAGAAGAAGCAATATATTACCTACTTCTACTTTGTAAAAGGAAGGGCAAGAATACCCAAAATCAAGTCGAGTTGATTGATAAAATACTCAGTTAAGTCTATTTGAACTATTTGCTGTTCTAGTCGGAGAAATCGCCATGTTGTGCCAGTTGTCACTGTTCCGTATACAGCATAGACTAAACTTTTTTTTTGATTAAATATCTGTGCGCCAATCATTTCGGCAATACATTGCCCTAATCCTGCTCGTAAATCGTTTTCTTTGGCTTCAACTACAGTTAAAACTGGAGCTGTAATTACTGATTGGGTAGCAGAAGCGCTCAAAATAAAGTCACAAAAACCGTTAAGTCCGCGTTCAGGTTCAACATCAAAATTATTACCAGAGAATAAACTAATTTGATTTTTGAGACTTCTCCGAACTTCCATAAGTATTGGACTGATCAGTAATTCAGATCGAGCCTTCTCGGTACTAGTCGCGATCGCTAGCTCCAATCCTTCGTTGATGATTTCGGTCAAGAGATCGCTTGGTGAGATAGGCGGAGTTTGGCTAAACAAATGGGCCCTATCTTCTACGGTGAGGTCAAAGGTAGAGACAACTGATTCTAAGTTTTTGAACTGACTGTAAGGCATAGAATTTTTAGGGTGTGCTAATTTAGCAAAATTGGATGTTATTTAGCAACTACGCGAATTACTTTTTCCGATCGCACTAAGTCGCTTTCACCCGCAAAAATTGAGCGTCCTTGACTATTTGGCAACTCTAATGGAATTGCGCCTAAAGGCATTTGGACGGTTCTTAAGCCCATATCGTTTTCTTGACCGATCAAGAAGGTTACAGGTAAATCAAGACGGGGATTGGCGATCGCGGTCATGCTAACTAATTTGTCTGAGCGAGATGGGAATTTGAAGCATTGAGCACCGATCGCTCCTCGGACGGCGGCGCGAATATTGGCGGCAGATATACGTTTTGCGAAACCTTCAGCGGTGATTAAAATTAGTTCAGAACTTGGATGATTTTGTAAATCGAGTATCGATACACCGATTTGAGTTTCCGAACTTCCTAATCGCAGGGCGATATTTCCTGCGGCTGATCTTCCGACCGTAGGGATTTGTGTCTCATCAGCTTTGAGCCGCAAAATTCTTCCCGCCGAGGTGGCGATCGCTAGTTCTTGATCTAAACCGACGATATCTGCCCAGAAGAGCGAATCATCTTCTTTAAATTTGGCAGCAATCAATCCTCGCGCGGTCATGTCGGCGAATTCGGCAAGGGGCGATCGCTTGATTTTGCCTTGACTAGAGAGCAAAACTAAACTTTCGATTGATTCAGGATTCTTTTCCCAAATAAATTGGGAAACGATCCGCTCAGTCCTATCGGGTAAGAACGTAATTAAAGGATTGCCACGCCCTTTGACTTTGATAATAGGAACGTTGGCGAGGGCTAGCGGAAACGCTCGACCTGCATCAGTCAGCACGATCATTTCTCGATCACTGCGGGTATCGTAGGAAGCAATCGTCACATCATCACTCAGATCAACTGATGGTGCTGCTTTAGAATTACCTTCAAAGCTCTTGATATAGCCTTTATGCGTAAGTTGTACTGTGACATCTTGCGGCTCAGCAACAGGAATATTTAGCTCAGTGGTTAAAGAGATAAGTGAAACTTCAACTGGTTTTGGTGGCTTGTTGGTTGCAGCTTTGGATTTTTTTTCAGGCACTTTTTCAGTAACTTTTTCGGGTACTGTCTCAGTTACGGTCTCAGTCTCCAGTTTTTGCTGACTTGCGCGATCGCCTTTAGTATTTTTTGAGGTCGATTTTGGTGGTTCAGTTAGATCAACGCTTGATGAACTTGATGAAATATTGTTACTCTGTTGAGTTTTCAGTAATTGCCATGCAAGGTGTGTGCGTCTTGGATCGCTATGACGTTTTTTATGGTCGCGCAATTCTTTTTTGAGAAATTTCATCAACTCGCGGCGATCGCCAAGCAATCTCTCTAATTTAGTAACTTGCTGCTGCAAAGTTTCTAATTCTTCGCGCAACTTCTGTTGCTCAATGGCAGTAATCCGACGCAAAGGCATCGAAAGAATTGCTTCGGCTTGAGTTTCTGACAGTGTAAATTCAGTTTGTAAATCAGTTTTAGCAAGGGCGCTATTATTGGCAAATCGCAGAATCCGAATCAGACGATCAAGATCTTGCAGAACTATCACTAAGCCTTCCACTAAATGCGATTTTTCTTGGGCTTTTTTGAGTTGATAACGAAAGCGCTTAACTAAAGTCTCTTCACGGAAAGTAAGGAATTCTTGCAGCAATTCGCGCAGACTCATTTGCTTGGGTAGGGAGCCTTGGAGGGCAAGCATACTCGCGCCAAAAGTCGATTGCAGTGCAGTTTGGCGGTATAGCTGATCGAGAACTACTTCAGGAGCGATGTCTTTTTTTAGTTCAATCACGACCCGCATTCCTTCGCGATCGCTTTCATCACGAATGTCAGAAATGCCATCAATTTTGGCGTTGTTTACTAGTTCAGCAATTTTCTCGATCCACGCCGATTTATTTACCTGATAGGGCAATTCAGTAATAATAATTGCCAATTTTGATCGCTTGCCTGTACCTTTACCACCAAACTGCTCAACGGCCGCTACACCACGGACTGTAATGCTGCCGCGTCCCGTCAGATAAGCCTCTCGCACACCATCTTGATTCATGATGATGCCGCCTGTAGGAAAGTCGGGCGCGAGAACCAAGCTCAGTAATTGCTCATCAGGTAAATCTGGGTTGTCGATTAAAGCGATCGAACCATCGACGATTTCACTTAAATTATGGGGCGGAATATTCGTCGCCATCCCCACCGCGATCCCTGTAGAGCCATTCAGCAACAACATTGGCAACTGGGCAGGCAAAACCGCAGGCTCCTGCTCTGAACCGTCAAAGTTATTGACAAAATCAACAACATCTTCCTCAATCTCGCCTAGCATTGCCTCGTTACCGATCGCCGCTAATCGACATTCGGTATAACGCATTGCCGCTGCAGGGTCGTTATCTACTGAGCCAAAGTTGCCATGCCCTGCTAGCAATGGGTAACGGCTAGAAAAATCTTGTACCAAGCGCACTAGCGCGTCATAAACTGACTGATCACCATGCGGATGATATTTGCCCAACACGTCACCGACGACGCGAGCACATTTACGAAATGGGCGCTCTGGCACAAGTCCCAGCTCGTGCATGGCATAGATAATTCGCCGATGCACTGGTTTTAAACCATCACGGGCATCAGGCAGAGCGCGACCGACGATGACGCTCATCGCATACTCTAGATATGATTGCTGCATCTCTGTTTGCAGTGAAGTCGGTATGATCTTTCCCCCGTTAGACTCCGACCCGAAATCTAGCTCTTGCTGCCCTTGCTTTGCCATAAAATCTACAAACGCTGTACACGATAATCACGATGATAAAAACAATGTAACAGCAAATTCAAGTCATGGAGGGTAATATCACTGACTTATTGCAAGTGAGATATCGCGATCGCAACTTGTAGAAAGCCAAACTTGTAGAAAGCCAATTTATCCGTAACCACCGCCGCCAGGAGTTTCAATCACAAAAGTATCGCCAGTTTCCATTTGCACTGTAGCTGTACTTAGTAAATCTGCGATCGCGCCGTCATTTTTGATCACATAATTACGCCCAGTTGCCGCCGATTCGCCGCCATTTAAGCCGAAGGGCGGAATCACTCTACTACTCGATAAAATCGCTGCTGTCATCGGTTCAAGAAATTTAATGCGGCGAGTGACACCGTTACCGCCATGATGTTTTCCTTTGCCGCCACTATTAAAGCGAATCGCAAATTCTTCTAAGAGAACAGGAAATCGCCATTCGAGAATTTCAGGATCGGTCAATCGCGAATTTGTCATGTGAGTTTGGATGGCGTCAGTACCGTCAAAATCAATCCCCGCACCTGATCCACCACAAATTGTTTCATAATATTGATAGCGATCGCTACCAAAAGTAAAGTTATTCATCGTGCCTTGCGATGCTGCCATCACACCGAGTGCACCGTATAAAGCATTAGCGATCGCTTGCGAAGTTTCGACATTTCCCGCAACTACAGCAGCAGGATAGGTGGGATTGAGAAGAGAAGCTTTAGGAACAATAATTTTTAGAGGTTCTAGACATCCTCCATTAAGCGGAATTTCATCATCGACAAGCGTCCGAAACACATAGAGGACAACGGCTTTACATACTGCTAGAGGTGCATTAAAGTTATTAGCAAGTTGGGCTGAAGTTCCCGTAAAGTCAATTGTTGCCGTACGTTTGATCGCATTTAAACTTACCGATACACAAATTTGACTATCTCCATCCATAGGATATACAAATTTGCGTTCTTGATTACTACCCAAACTATTACCCCATGTTTTTGCTAGCTGGGCGATCGCCTTCCGAATTGCCGATTCCGCATTGTCACGCACATATCCCATATAGGCTTGCACAGTTTTCGCGCCATAATGAGCCACCATGCGTTGCAGCTCTCTCTTGCCACATCTATTCGCCGCAATTTGTGCTTGTAAGTCAGCAATATTTTGAGCAGGATTGCGAGCGGGATATTGACTAGAGTTTAGCAAAGCTAGCGTTTCTACCTCACAAAATTTGCCACTTTTTACAAGCTGAAAATTATTAAATAGAATTCCTTCTTCTTCGATACTGATACTGTTAGAAGGCATAGAGCCAGGGGTAATGCCGCCAATATCAGCATGATGCCCACGGGATGCTACATAAAAAGTTGGTTTGTGAAAAGTTAGTTGGTCAGTAAATTCAATAAAAACAGGCGTAATTATGGTTATATCTGGTAAATGTGTACCGCCGTTGTAAGGATTATTAGTAGCAAATACATCGTCGAAGTAAATACGATCGCCGCGATCGCTAATCAATGCTTTTACACTTTCACCCATTGAGCCAAGATGTACAGGGATATGCGGTGCATTCGCAACCAGTTCCCCGTCGCGATCAAATATTGCACAAGAGAAATCCAATCTTTCGCGAATATTCACGCTAGCGCTAGTATTTTGCAGCGTAAATCCCATCTGTTCAGCAATTGACTGAAAGAGGTTATTAAATATTTCTAGTTTAATGGGATCAGCAAGAGATTTTCCTAAATCCCCCTTAGAAATGGAAGTTTGATAATTTTCTTCTTCATCCTTCTCTTCTTTAACTTTCTCAAAGGAAACTGGTGAAGATTTTCGCAAAATCAAATGATTCCTCTCTGTCAATTCCGCCTCCCAATTTGGCTTGATCGCATTAGTACCCGTCGCATCAATAATCAACGCCGCCCCAGTAATCCGATCGCCGACTTGCAAATCCTCGCGCCGAAAGATCGGTGTTTCTTGCCATTTGCCATTTATATAAATTTGAGCAAAGGCGATCGCCTCTGGTAATTTCTCATGTAACTGTTCATTCTGGCGAGTTCTCAACGGTTCTTCAGCTACAGACATTTTGATAATTATTTCAACGGCGATCGCTTCAACCATCAAGATTTTATCGGCAAAAATAAATCCATAACGTTCTCTATGGAGGGCTTCAAAATCATTTCGTAAAGCGCTCAATATTGCTGGTGAATGGAATACTAGCGGATCAGCGATCGCCACAGCTAATGAGGAATCAGTGCCAGCATACCGCAATCGCAAGGTGGTTTCGATTTGCAAATCGCTATCTAAATCACCATCAAAATCACCATTATGCAAAACCTCTTTCTTAGCGTTTTCACTTAATTCTCTCGCCGTGATTTCTAATTCGGCAAGAAGTTTTAAATTAAGATCTGATTCGACTGAGCGATCGCGAATTGTGCGAATATCTGCCAAGCCAATCCCATAAGCCGACAGCACTCCTGCGTATGGATGAATAAAAATTTGCGTCATGCCCAATACATCAGCGATCGCGCAAGCATGTTGCCCCCCTGCTCCACCAAAGCAACACAATACATACTCGGAAACGTCATAACCGCGCTGTATTGATATTTTTTTGATAGCACTCGCCATTTTTTCGACAGCAATCTCTAAAAAGCCTTGGGCAACGATTTCAGGCAAAACCGATTGCCCTGTGACTTGACTGATTGATTGCGCTAATTTTGTAAACTTCTCAATTACGACTTGACGATCAAGTGGTAAATTTCGATCTTTCCCAAATATGTTTGGGAAGAAATCGGGCTGGAGCTTCCCTAACATCACATTGCAATCAGTTACCGCCAACTCGCCACCATTACGATAACAAGCAGGACCAGGAAATGCTCCCGCCGATTTAGGCCCCACTCGATATCTTTCCCCATCAAAATTCAGCAACGAGCCACCACCTGCTGCCACAGTATGAATTGACATCATCGGTGTACTCAGTCTTACTCCTGCAACTTCTGTGAAGAGCGATCGCTCATAACTACCTGCATAGTGCGCGACATCTGTCGAAGTTCCACCCATATCGAAGCTAATAATCTTATCAAAACCCGCTTGTAAACTAGTCTGAACCGCACCGACAATCCCACCTGCTGGTCCTGAAAGAATACTATTTCTACCCTGAAAAGATTTTGCTTCTGTTAATCCACCATTTGATTGCATAAACATCAGTTGAGGGGATGTAGAACTATGTTCCGCCTCACCAATTTCCGCACTAATGCGATCAACATACCGCTTCAGAATTGGCGATAGATAGGCATCGGCAACAGTTGTATCGCCGCGACTGATAAATTTGATTAAGGAACTGATTTCATGGGAAACAGAAACCTGCGTAAAGCCAATTTGCCGAGCGATTTCCGCCAAACGCCTTTCATGCTGGGGATAACGATAACTATGCATTAAAGCGATCGCGCAAGAGCGAATCCCCAGATTATAGATTTTTTGTAATTCCCATAGTACAGATCCCTCATTTAAAGCAATGAGAACTTCTCCATGAGCGCTGTAACGTTCCTCAACTTCAACCACTTGCTCATAGAGCATTTCAGGCAAAACAATCTGTCGCGCAAAAATATTTGGACGATTTTGATACCCAATCCGCAAAGCGTCCCCAAATCCTTTTGTAATCAATAAAACTGTGCGATCGCCTTTACGCTCTAGTAGTGCATTAGTCGCTACAGTCGTCCCCATCTTAATTGAGGCAATTTCTGCGATCGGAATCGCCTCAATTTGCGAAATACCAAGAATGTCCCGAATCCCTTGAATCGGCGCGTCAGCGTAGTAATCGGGGCTTTCAGAAAGGAGTTTATGGACAACCGTTTGACCATCAGGACGTTGCGCGACTATATCTGTAAATGTACCGCCACGGTCAATCCAGAACTGCCACTTATTGTTGCTTTTAGTTACCTTTGCAGAACTAGCGCTCATATATTATTTCAGACTGTTATAGTTTCGATGATAGGCGATCGCGGTAAAATGCTCTTATCCAACTGTTAAGGTTAGTGGTGCTAATCCCTTCCGAGCGAAAGATTAGACGTTGCGGCGCGGAGCGCCGCAACGCTAATTCTTGGTTTTTAATGTCTATTTTTATACTGGGAAGGGAGTATATTTAGTTTAGTTAATAATCAAAACAATGACTACACATTTTATTACTGCGGAAATTGAGATTAATCAGGATCAAGAAGCGATCGCTAAAACTGTGGAGCATGAGCTTGCCAAACATGGTGAACCTCTGCGTTGGGCGATCGCTAGTGTAGAGGACAAAGTTGATGTCACCACGGGTTTTACAACAAAGATGGCTCATGTGGAGGCAGTAGTAACTCGCAATTAATCTGGATCTGCGGCGCGAAGCGCCGCAGCTTTTTATGAAGACGATTGTTTAGTTGAGGTTATGTTTTCAGATTGGATATCTAGCAATTTCTGCCGAAATTCTTTTTGAGATTCAGTTAATTCTTGAACTTGGATCTGAAGGGTGGCAATTTCATCAAGTTTTTGTTGCAAACTTTCTATCAGTTCATTAACTTTTTGTTGTAAAAACTTAACTCTATCTTGAGTTTTGTCTTGAATAAGATTTTCTAAAACATCTACTAAGGTCACTGACTCTACATCAACACCATCAAAGATTTGCGGATCACCTATGCCGGTAAAAGCACTAGGATACTGATTAGCACCATGCGGCGTTTCTTGATAGAGTTTTTGCATAGCAAGATTAATCGCCACATTAATAGAAGCTTGATCTTCTCTAATGTGGATTCTGTCAAGTATTTTATTTTCTTCATCATCTGGCAGAACAAAGGTACTCGACACTTCTATTTGTGGTGAAGTTGGATTTATATGTGCCGATGTAACTGCTAAATCTTCAGTTAAATCTACTCTTCGGGCTACAAATTCTTCTTGATCGCTTTCAATTGGTTGATCACTAATGTACTTATCTGTAAATAAAACAGACAATACATGAGATTGCAAACGTAACTCCCAAGCCTGTAAACATTGACCTAAGACTTGAGATATCTCAAAGATGAACTCAGATTCGAGTGGATGCCATTGACGGGGATAGTCGCATTGTTGGACGATCGCTAATCCCCAGATTTTGCCACCTGTAGATGAGTCAAACAAAATTGGCGCTGACATCATTGCTTTAATTCCTCTTAAGCAATGTGGATGCTGCGTACAATCTTTAGATATTTGCTCAATATCTGACAAGATCGTGGCGCGATCGCAAGCATAGTTTTGGATTGAATCTATACCAAAATATGTGATCGGGTATATTTGATTTCTAATACTCTCAATGTTCGGAGAAATCGCTTCTACTAAGATCTTACCTTCTTGATCGTTTTGAAGATGATAAATGGCTACACGACTAGTATCTAGACGTTCACCTAAACTAATTAAAAATATTTTTAATAAATCTTCGATACTGGAGCTAGCAAACATTGCAGTTGCAATAGACTCAAGACCCAGTGAAGAAATAGGCGGCAAAGATAAGGGAACCTCGTTCATTAGTTACTAAATAAGAGCGATCGCCATAATATATCCTCGTAGAGACATAATTAGGTTTAGCTTGCACGATTTTTTATATTCCAGATTTTATTTTCGCTTTATTTTGCTAAATTGGTCTACCAAATTTTATGAGCACAGGTCGGTTAATCATCCAGTTAGGGCTTGCTGCCTATATTTTATTTACTTTACTGCCCGATAGCAGCACTCAGATGGTGACTTTCCCGTGGGTGTTGATGTGGCAAGTGGGATTAATATGCTTTGCGATCGCGGGGTTGCTAAATCTATGGCGGCGAGACAAGCCATTTTATTTATTAGGCAATGGCTTTGACTGGGTGATCGGTTCGGGATTTGTGACGCTATGTTTATCGACGATGTTGGCGCAGTTTCCAAATCAAGCGATGTGGTATAGCCTGACCGCGTTTGGCTATTTTATGGCCCTGTATGTGACTAATAATTTTCTACATGTCACACCAAATATTAATCGTGTGGAAAATCCTCGCACAGTACCGATCAGTTCGGCAATCTTGCCAATTTTGCGATTTCAGGGCTTATTAGGAATTGCGGTAATAATTGAAAGCTTATTTTTGTGGACAACCCAAGCATGGCTTCCGCAATTGGAGCAATTTGGTAAGCTCAACCAATGGGGGCTAAATTTAACTTACGACTTTTCAGATTTACAGTCCCGCAACGCTTTTCCATTCGGACACCAAAATTATGTTGCGGGCTTTTTGATGTTAGTTTTACCAATTTTTGTCAGTTTGGCGATCGCCCAAAAGGGAATGTGGCGATCACTATGGTTAACTGCGATCGCTTTAGGTTTGCTCGATTTATATACGACTAGTTCGCGGGGCGGATTTTTGGGATTGGCAGCAATGGTTTTGTATGGAATTATGGTGGCTTTATTTCGTAACGGGCGCCATCGCTGGTTTGTACTTTTGGGAGCTAGTGGCGCGATCGCGATGTTTGGATTACTAATCGCGGCAAATAATCGCTTGAAATCACTGGTATTAGGACTAGTTAGCAGTTTTGCCAATCCTACTCAAGGTTCAGGAGAATTATTATTTAGAGCGATCGCCGCCGATGTGGGCTGGCGGATTGGCTTGGAGCATTGGCTATTCGGAGCAGGAGCAGGGTCGGCGATCATGCTTTATCAACAATATCGTCCGCAATCGGCAGGTCGAGAAGCAGAACTGTTATTCCAGTTGCACAGCACACCTGTACAGCTTTGGGCAGAACTCGGTTTGGGCGCAGTAATTACATTTGTATTTTTATTAGTAGCGATCGCTAGTTTATTTATCAAATTACACAAGTCTCTTAGTTGGCAAACTAATTTACAAGAACAGGCGATCACGTATGGATTATTTGGCAGTTTGCTAGGCTATGGAATGCTAGCGATTACGGATTATCAGCTTGATGTTCCCGCGATCAGTGGCAGCTTAGTGATTGTGTTCGCGAGTCTGGCTTATTTGGGGCAAATACATACGGGCGAATTGATTACGCTTGGCTACCAAAAACAGCCGCGTCTATGGTTAGCGATTGTTGCCACAATTTATCTAAGTGCCGCGATCGCTTGGCTTGCGCCAGTAAATGCAGCTTGGCAAGCATCTAGCGTAGGATTTATCTATCTATCAAGGGCGCGAGCAGATTTGGCAGAGTCTAAACAGGAAAATATTCCTGAAGCGATCAATATGATCGATAAATTTCAAGATCGACTCAAATTTGCTAATCAGCTTGCACCTTGGGAACCTTACTATCCTTATCAATTGAGTTGGAACTTAGCCGAACTAGCGATTAATTATCCCAATCTACCGCAGTCGCAAGCATGGCAAAAAGATAGTTTGACATGGATCAAAACCGCGATCGCGACAAATCTTAATAACGAAGCCTTTTACAATGCGGCGGCATGGCTCAATCTTCGCCAAAATACTCCTAGTTCTAATCAAGCCGCAGAGGCTTACTTCCGTCGTGGATTAGAGCTTGTTTCTAGCAAGCGATCGCTATCTTTTGGTTTAGGAGTGAGTTTATTGCGTCAAGGCAAGACCAATGAAGCGATCGCAGCCATGGTAACCGAAGTAATTAATGACCCTAGTTTTATTACTAGTCCGATTTGGACAGATGCAACATTTCAGCCGCTCTATCCGCAAGTAGTTGCCAATGTTGAACGCTTCTATCTCAATAATCCTAGCAAGTCTCTCAACCTTGCGACTTTAAGATGGTGGGTTGGCAAACCTAATCCAATTAGAGAACTTAAACAAACGGGAAATCCCACGGCGGCTTTACTAGCTAATGCGATCGCTAATGATCTAAATGCATTGCAATCGGTCAAGCAAAATCCTCAAACACCTGCGGAAATGATCGTTTCGGCATGGCTAAATCCCAATTTGCGTGAAAAACTACTTGAAAGAGCCTATGTATTCGCTTCTCGAAGTCTTCCCGATCAGCGTTCTGCAACTCTAGTTCAGGCTATGAGCGATCGCATGAATCAATACTCTAATTTTGATGATTGGTTGCGTCAACCGATATCAGTTAATAGTCCTTTAGCAATGAACTATCGTCGAGAAAGATTAGGTTTTAATGTGGTCAGTCGGCATATGGATGGAGTCACTCCTCAAGACTTCTTTAGCGCCAGCGATCGCGTCGAGATATTTCTGTTCTTTAAAGAACTTTTTTCTTAAAAGCCTTCTTGTTTTTGCACTGTATATAGCCATCCTACAGCAGTTATTGATCAAACCCACCACGACAAGGGTCGCAGGACGAAGCCCCGCAAAGGGTTTTATATTATTGCTTGTGATAGGGTTGAAAGTTCTCAACAATATGCTTAGCGATTCTTGCTGATGCTCCTGCTTGTCCCATGCGCTCTTCTCCATTGCGACACACTTCTTGAAAATAATCAGGATCTTGCAAAATTTTATTGAGGACATCAGCGACTTGAGCAGGTTTATCAATTAGATTGATAGAACATCCTAATAAATCTACTTGTTCTTCCGCAAATTTGCGCGTGAATTGAGGACCATTTCCCGCGATCGTAATTACAGGTTTACCCAAACCTACCAATTGTTCGGTAGCGGTTCCTGCCATCGCTAAACCTAAATGGCACTGATGCAAACAATCACCAAAACCTTCTCTTAATAAGATTAACCTTGCATTTTGCACCTTAAAAGTCGTTTCATCGAGACGTAACCAACCCTTTTGAATAATGCTTTGTCCGATGATTTCTAAATCTAAATCAGGGGCGATCGCTACTAAAAAATGCATATTATGAGGAATCGTGCGCGAAACAACCTGAGCGCATAACATCAATGTCATCCAGTTTTCATAGGCTTCAGGCGATCGCGAACCAGGCAGAATTACTACCGCCCATTCATCTTCACCGATACCAAAATCGATATCTTTCGGTTCGAGTCCATCCATCATCGAGTTACCTAGATAGATAGCAGGAAGTTTAAAATCTCGGTTTAATATTTCGGCAGTCAGCAGATCGCGGACAAATATCGCTTTACAGCGATTACTATTCATCAAGCTTCTTTCCCACGGGAAAAATATCGAGCCGCCAAAGGGCTTTTTGACACCAAATAAAGCACTTTTGCGATCGCGCCAATAATATTCTGACTTTGCTGTAGCAACGAACCCAAAATCACAACCCCAAAATTTTGATGGCAACCATGCAAACAGCAATGGCACAATGTCACCCACCGCCAAAATAAACCGTTTGCCATTTCGGCGCTCGCGCGACCATTTCCACACAAAGCCCAATTGCTTGCGAGTAAGCCCCACCAACCCACTTTTGACATCACGAGCGAGCTGACGACTATCCATTCGCACAAATCCCCCCGATGGCATTGCTTGTGTAAATTGCTCAACAATCGGTATATTTGCTTTTGCATAGGCATGTCCCACGCCCACCAGTGGCAAAGAGATCGCCTTAAAACCTAATTTTTCTAGTTCAATGCAAATACGGGCGGCAATGATATCTTCACCATGCCCGTTACTGATACATAAAATTTCCACGTTTTATCAAAAAGCTCTAATCTACAATCTTGAGTCTTACAGCGCTTTGCGATGAAACCAAACCCAGATTTTTTGTAAAAGCCCCGCGAAGCGGGGCTTTTACAAAAATATTGTGGTTCATTTGTTCGCAATTTGCTGGAGTTTTCAGCACCGCAAGCGCAGAAAACCAACATTGGGCTAATGTAACTTTAGTAGAAACCGCGACATTATGCTTATTAGGATGATTATTAGGTCGTCATGTTAAGACAGAAAATTAGCTTTTATCTCGATGACCTTGCCACACCAATCGGCAAATTAATCAATATCGTGATCGCCCTGCTTGTTTTAGCCTCAGCAACTAGTTTTGTTGCCCAAACCTATGAAATTTCCGATATTACTCGCAACCGATTAAATTTGTTAGATGACATCATTCTTGGTGTGTTTGTTCTGGAATATTTCCTGCGGCTCTGGTGCGCGGAGCCTCGACTCAAATATCTATTTAGCCTCTATGCGATCATCGATCTTTTAGCGATTCTGCCCTTCTTTTTAGGAGCAATCGATGTAACTTTTATCCGCTTATTGCGATGGTTTCGGATTTTGCGTCTCATTCGCTTAGTAGAGTCGCGATCGCTATTTGCACACAAGACCGAAGATATCGCAATTTTATTTAGGATTCTATTTACATTATTTGCGATCGTGTTTGTCTTCTCAGGTTTGGTTTACCAAATCGAACATGTTAACAATCCTAAATTCCACAACTTCCTTGATGCGTTCTATTTCTCTATCTTCACGATGACTACAGTCGGCTATAGCGATGTCATGCCAAAATCTGATGCAGGCAAGCTAACTACAGTTTTAATGGTGCTTACAGGAATTGCCCTTATTCCCGTGCAGTTAGGAGAATTATTTAAAAGGCTAGTCAAAACTGCTAATCAAAGCGATCGCGCAAATGAACCGATTAAGACGATAATCTGCTCTAGCTGCGGACTATCATTACATGATGTCGATGCCCAGTTCTGCAAAGTCTGTGGAACTAAACTTTAGTTTGCTATGATTGAACTTGAGGGGCTATTCACAAGCTAAATTTTTTATCTGGGGCGGGTTTGAAAGTGAATTTCTGTAATAGTTTAAATTTTTAATTATCAAATACCATGCATAAGACAAAATTGGGAGCATCTCAGTTACGCACTAAGTATAAATGCTTAGGATATAAGTATGAGATAATAGAAAAAACGTAACTGGGACAAGAAAATGACACCAGAAGACAAGAAAAGAATTGAAGAATACACGGCAGAGATTGCCAAGAT
>JBBRMK010000063.1:0-28612 GCA_038230875.1 Pseudanabaenales cyanobacterium | reverse complement strand
TTTTTTTGCGTCAAATAAAACACAACAACACACCCATAAAAAAAACCATAATTTGGCTGCCCCCCCGCCCCCCCCCCAACAACTACGGTAAAATCTTTCCAAGAAATCGCCTTGAGATTGTGGCGCTTTGCGCCACAATCTTAAAAGTTAGGGATTCAATTCGTTGATTACTTTATCGGTTTTACGGAATTTTAATTCGGGAGGAGCGTCTGGTAGATCTAATAAGTCACGAATTGCGGAGTCTAGTTCTTCAAATCCAAATAATCCTTCGCGATCATAACCAACTTTACCATCGCCAGAAATCAGAACTGTTTGGGGCACTGTGCCTTTATAGTAATAAGCTTCTTCGGTTGAGTCATATTTCTTTTTTTGCAAGTCCAAACTATCAATAGGAACTGCAATTAAACTAATGGTTTTTCCATAAAACCCTTGAGCTAGATTGAGAATTGGGGCAAATCGTTTGCAATCGGCGCTGTCATCAACATAAAAAACTAACATCGCTGCTCGACCTTGCTGAAGGGATTGAGCTAAGGTAATTCGAGGTGGCACAATGGAGCCATTGCCACCATAGAGAGCAAATATATTGCCATCATAGTTATCATCGGTTAACATTGCTTGAACGCTTTGGGCATTACCAAATACTGTGCCAAACAATATGCTTAGGCTTATACAACCAGCGATCGCGATACAAAGTCCCGAATAAAAAAATTTTTTCAGCCAGTTTTTCATCATTTCCAACATAAATTCTTATACAAAACACTATATAGCGATCGCTATCTTTGTTTACTCCCTTCCCACCAAATAATTAGCATTGCGGCGCTTTGCGCCGCAATGCTAATTATTTGGTTTTAATATCTAATCTTTCATTGGGAAGAGAGTAAAATATAAAACCCAAAAAGGAGAGGAGACGCTTCGCGCCCCTTCTCCTTTTTGAATTTTGATTTAGTCTGATCACTGGTTCTGATCACTAGGCACTAAGCTCAAAGCGTTTTATTTATCACCAAAGCCGTGAGCACGAATTAGATCGAAGAATTCTTTTTTCATATGTGGATCATGTCGGAAAGAACCACGCACGATCGAATTAACCATTTTGGTGTCAGATTCTTTGACACCGCGCCAAGTCATACACATATGCTGAGCTTTGATCACAAATGCCAAACCCTTAGGTTTGATCAAATCTTCAATTGTATCAGCGACCATAATTGCTGCTTCTTCTTGGATATGAGGACGGCTCATTACCCAGTCCACGATCCGATTAAACTTGGAGATGCCAATGACGCGATCGCTAGGCACTATACCAATCCAAGCTTGACCAACAATTGGTACAAAATGGTGGGAGCAAGCTGAGCGAACAGTAATTGGTCCAAGCGTATAGATTTCGTCAAGCTCTTTGGCATTCGGGAAGTCGGTGACTTTAGGCATAGGATGATAACGCCCTTTAAAGACTTCATCCACATACATCTTGGCTACCCGATGAGCAGTTTCTTTGGTGTTGTGATCGTTAGCAGTATCGATAATCAAGGAGTCAAAAACGCTTTGCATTTTGCCTTCGATTTCCTTTTTGAGCTCCTCTCTTTCGATATCACTAATGTGATGAGCGATTGTGTCATTTGCAAAATAAGGATCGCCAGCCGCGACCACGCGATCGCGAATAATTTGTGAGATTGCTTTTCTAGTAGGTAGAGGCTCCAAGATTTTTGCGATTTTTAAATCGTTCTCAGAAGCGTTGCTGACAGGGCGAGAGATGCTGATCGTCATAGTGTGATACTTAATTAAATATCCAGTAAATTAATTTAAAACTGAGGAAACAAAAAAATACTGAGAAAACAACAATTAAACATCAAAGTTCTACGTTTGACGATAATCTAAGCTACCTACATAAAAAGGCGTTTGATTAGCGGTTCAAACTATAAAATTTAATATATGCTTCCATACTCGCAGATCTATGGAATTTATTGCTTCTCTCAATAGATTGAAATTTTTAGATTGAAATTTTTTCAATCGTGTTTTAACATTCCTTAACAATTCTAAACTATTGCTTCATTGGTGAGTGGTTGGAAACTAGAAAGTACATAGGGGGTTACGCTCCCCTTCGCTTTTAAAGAAGACCAAAATAATCGCTTTGGCTAGAAATTTCCTCCGTCGGGCATTAGTACAAGGTCATTGATCACTGCATCAGTGGGGAGATTTACTAAAGTCATGATTGCGGCGGCGACAGTGGAGGCGCTAAGCATAGCTGAGCGATCAAAGCTGGGCGGCACACGATCGCCTAATTTATCCCAGAGTGGCGTATCGACTGAACCAGGGCAAATTGACATAATTTTGATGTTGTAAGTTTGTTCTTCGACAGCGATCGCTTGGGTTAGCCCTAAAAGAGCAAATTTACTAGCGCAATATGCTGCCCAATTTGGAAAGCCTTGTTTTCCAGCAATTGAGGCAACATTAATAATTGTGCCGCTTTTTTGCGATCGCATAGTTGGCAGTGTCGCCTGTAAACATTGGAATACGCTGGTGAGATTAAGGTCAAATAATTTTTGCCATTCAGCTAACGGCATATCAATCAGTTCGCCGATATATCCCATGCCTGCGTTATTAATTAAAATATCTACGCCACCCATATCATCGACAATCGCCTTAATCTGTGTTGAGACTTGGCTAATTTCACCTAAATTGATCGCGTAGCCTTTAGCATTGCTTCCTACGGGTAATTCAGCGACAGTAGCATCTGGATTGCGACTAACAAAACTGACGTGAGCGCCTTCTTGCAATAGCATCATCGCTACCTCTTTGCCAATACCGCTACTTGCCCCAGTCACGATCGCCTTCTTACCTACTAGTTTTTGTAACACTGTATTTACTGTATTTGATATCTTTAACTTGTTCTCTTTTAGTCTATAGCAATCACAAAATTCAAGAAGTAAAACAAAGAGGAAAACAAAAAGCAAAAAGAAGTGCAGTTCGTCTCTTTTTGCTTTCTGGGTTTTGACATGGTGTAATAACACATAACAAATCATCACTAATCGGCTGCTAAATTTTCTATGTCAAAAAAAGTGGGGTGGAGCTTTTGGTGGCTATGGTTATTTGCCAATATTATCGGCAGTGCACTTCTACCAACAATCGTTTGGCAGGAGCCTTACGATCTGCGATCGCGCTTTTTTATAAATGGAATGTTACAAAGTATTGGCATATCTCTAGCGCAATCTGTGGTTTTGCGTGATCTCTTCGCCAAAGAAGGTTGGTGGATGCCCTTAACCCTATTTGGTTGGTTGTTGGGACTGATCGTTGTGTTCTTTGTACCAGCCCTTTCGATGCGATCATTGCCCAATTTATCATTAACCAATTTATCTTTAGCGACAATTTTGCTAATTGATTTTGCAATTATTGGAGGGATTGTTGGCATATGCCAATGGCAATTACTTAAAACTTTTCGAGCAGCGGGTTTGTGGTTGTTTGCTAATGCGATCGCTTTATCTCTGAGCACATTTGGACTACTTTTAGGCTATATAGCAAATTCAACATTACTAGCTAGCGTTTTGCAAGGAGCGATTTATGGAGCGATCTCAGGACTAGCGGCGCTTAAAGTTTTGCGATCGCCCAAAATATTTCCCAAAAACAGAAAATAGTTAGACTTACAGCAAATCCCGAACAAACCAAACCCAGATTTTTTATAAAAGCCCCGCGAAGCGGGGCTTTTATAAAAAATCTAGCGGTGGCTTTATTCGGGACTTGCTGTAATAAAGTTAATCACCTTGTCGATAGCGATCAATCAAGTTTGGCAAGTGATCAAAACCATCAACACCGATTTGAGCGATAAATTGCGATCGCTGCTGTTTTAATAAATTGAAGAAACTCTCAGTGGTCAGCTTACCTTGCAAAATCACGACTAAAGATGCAGATTGCTGCCATCCTTTACTTTGACGTTGTTCCAGAAAATACATTCCCAAACAAGCGTGGTAAGTTGCAGGTTCCAGTTGATTAAGTTGATAGAAAGCTTCACCGAGATAGGCATGACTCAGCGCTTGTAAATCGCGATCGCCAATCTGTTGAGTTAAAGCTAATCCTTTTGCTAAAGCGATTTGCGCTTGACTAGACTGCTCGATCGCGACATAGGCTGTACCAATTCCCACCCAACAAAGCGCCTGATTTTGCAGATCATTCAGCTTTTCTGATAGCTTTTGTCCTCGTTCCAAATGATTAATGGGGCTTTCTAATTCTTCAGGAGTAATCGATTCTTGTTGTCTTGCCATCATCACTTCGCTGTAGCCCAAGTTGGCAAGCGCATTCGCTTCTCCTTGACGATCGCCATTTTGCCTTGCCAAAATTACCGCTCTCTGAGCTTGAGATTCACTAATGCTGAAATCTTTTTGGATCAGACTAATTCGACTGAGGTGATTGAGGTTGGCAATTTCACAGCGTTGATCGCCTACTTCACGGGCAAGATTTAAGGCTTCTTGATGAAGTGCGATCGCCTGATCATGATGTCCCATCCAAGCTTGGGAATAACCTAAAACTGTAAGGATTCGCGCTTTCTCTTGCGTGTTTTCTGATTCTTTGAGAGGTTGATCAAGATAGTTAATCGTTTCTCGGAAACTATCGCCTGAAAAGGAAGCGAATACCCCACCATAGAGCGGAAAGTTCTCACGTTGCGCAAAAGTCCGCAAAGTTTGTAAACTTATATGGAAACAGATTTTGGCTAGAGATTCGCGATCGCGCTTTGATAGATATGGTGAATTTTGAAAGCCACTACTAAGTTCACCCCAGATCATTGCAAAAGCAACGAATGTCACACCAGTCATGTGCAGTCCTACTCTGGCATCATAGGGCTGCTGATCAAACCATCGTACCAATCCATTTTGTAAATATCGCAATAAAATCGCTAGTTCCACCCACGTACTGATATCAATACTCCGTTGGGCTTGAGCGATCGCCGCCGCCGACTGATTGAGCGCCTGTCCTGCAAATAGCTCGCGGGGCAAAGAGCTAGTAATCTGTTGCGCCCAGCTATGCCAAGGACCACTACCTTTAGATCGGGCAAATCCTACCTGTTGTTGTGGCTCGTATAGCCAGCTTGCGAGGGAACCTTCTAAAAGGTCAAAGGAAGCTAGCCCACGAGTAAGCCCGATCGCATATTGTCGCAACGCAAATGCTTCCGCATCATCTGATAATGTTTCAGCCGCTTTCTGCAACAATTGCGTGAGAAGTTGAATATGTTGACGTTCAAAAACTGGCGTATGGTTTGGGTCGAGAACTTGAATTAAAGTCGATAGACGTTCTTGAGCTTCTGCATTAACGATTTTTTGTAAACCTCTAGTACAAGTATCTTCAAGTTGATAGTTTTTTTGCCACTGTTCCCACGCATCCTTAAGAATTTTCATAGCGCGGAGTTTCTGAGTAGCTTTCGCCTGTTTCACTTCATCAGTTTGAGCAATAAAGTTCGCCTCTAGCAAATTGGCGTGTTCTTCCACAGCCCGTTCAAATATTTCCCCTGTTCCAGATTCTAAACTCTCGCTAAGAATTCGATAGACATGTTCTTTTGATAGTAGTTTGCCATTCTCTATATTAATAATTATCCGCTCAACAAAAATAAGGTAGCGATCGCGAGTTGTGAGCGGATTACTTAAAGAATCTGACATATCTATTTTAATTTTATCTAGAAAATCGGTAGAAGCGACTTACAGTAATTTGCTTTCAAATCTACCACAAATAACAATCTAAAACCCTTTGCGGGACTTTGCCCTGCGACCCTTATCGTGGTGGATTTGATCAACAACTGCTGTAAAAGTAAATGGGGTGCAAGTACCCCATTTACTTTTTAGTATTTTGGAATTGAAGGATCGATTTGATCGCTCCAAGCATTGATACCGCCCTGTACATTGATACCATCAACGCCAGCCTGCTTCAGAATGCCTAAAGCCTTCATTGAGCGCCCACCCATCTTGCAATGAGCGATTAACTTGCGCCCATTCAGCAAAGACTTGACCTTCTCCACACCATTACCATTTTCAATATCTGGTAAAGGAACTAGCACAGTGTTTGGAATTCTGCCAATTTCCCACTCATTTGGGTTGCGGACATCGATGATCACATAATCGTTTGCACCAGCATCAATGATCTCTTTGAGTTGTGTAACTGTGATTTCAGCGATCGCCTGTTGTGCTTCCATTTCGGTTGCCTTTTGTTGAGGAATACCACAAAACATTTCGTAATCAATCAGCTTCTCGATTACAGGACGCTCTGGGTTAGGGCGAAGCTTTAGCTCGCGGAAAGTCATCTTCAGGGCATCGTAAAGTAACAACCGACCACTGAGTGTATTTCCTTGCCCTAAAATAATTTTGACAGTTTCCGTTGCTTGGATTACACCAATAATTCCTGGAAGAATTCCTAAAACTCCGCCTTCAGCACAGGAAGGAACTAATCCTGGTGGTGGTGGTTCAGGATAAAGATCGCGATAGTTGGGACCACCTTCATAGTTAAAGACAGTAGCCTGTCCTTCGAAGCGATATATCGAGCCGTAGACGTTGGGCTTGTTCAGCAGTACACAAGCATCATTAACTAGATAACGAGTGGGGAAGTTATCTGTACCATCGACAACGATGTCATAGGGAGTCATGATCTCAAGAGCATTGGCTGAAGATAAATGAGTGTTGTATAGATCAATCTGACAATGAGGATTGATTTCCAAAATTCGCGCCTTTGCAGATTCGATCTTCGGTTTTCCGACCCAGCTAGTGCCATGAATAACTTGACGCTGAAGGTTGGATGTGTCTACTACATCGAAGTCCACAATGCCAATGCGTCCAATACCTGCGGCAGCGAGATATAACAACAAGGGCGCACCTAAGCCACCTGTACCGATGCACAGTACGCTGGCAGCTTTGAGGCGTTTTTGTCCTTCTACGCCCACTTCTGGCAAGATCAGGTGACGCGAGTAGCGCTCATAGTCATCTTGGGTGAGTTGAATTGTATTTAGGTCTGGATTGAGCATGATTAAATGAATCGCACTTTTGAGTCGCGCTTTTAAATGGCACGTTATTCGTAAAAGCAATCATTATAAATAATGATCGCCTTTGCTTATTGTTATATTTCTATTGTAGTTTCCTAGCTTACGCTTTATTGAAATGTTGTATCTTTAGTTTCAATTACGATAACTAACAGTGATCCTTCCCTGAAATATTATGGAGCTTATGGAAATCCCTTATATTTACTACATTCCTATCTATCCTGACGATGATAATTGCGAAACGCTAATGCACTTATTTATAGGTGAGCCAGGTTTAGATACAGAAATTTTAAACTTACTTGAAACTCTCGATAATCGTGAGCATGAGGGTGAAGCGGTAAACTATGTTCGCGAACTGGAAACCAAGTTTGACCTAAAGCGGATTTCAGTCAGATTTTTACCACGCAAACGCGATCGCGCCGTGCCAATAATGACCTAAACCTAAAAAAGTTGACCTAAAAAAGTTGATCCAAAAAAGTAGAGAACATACAGCCTGTTAAGGCTTTGAGTAATACAGAAAATTTTTTGAAGGTGCCGCGAAGCGGCACTTTCAAAAAATTTTCTAGGTTTTATAACAGCGCAAAGCGCTGTATAAAACACGCTCCCTACTTTAGTTTTATAGTGATATCCCCACTTCGGGTGATTTCTGTAAACTAGAGCTAGCTTGTAAAATTAGGTTAGCTAATAAGTTAACCAGAGCATTAAAATGGCGTTTTTTGATTCTGAGATTGTTCAATATGAGGCTCGTAATTTATTCCAAGATTACCAAGCTTTAACTCAGCTAGGCGGTAGTTACGGTAAGTTTGATCGCGAAGGTAAAATCCTTTTTATCGAAAAGATGGAAGAGATGATGGATCGTTATAAAATTTTTATGAAGCGCTTTGAATTATCAGATGACTTTATGGCGCAGATGACTCTAAAGCAACTGGAAAATCAATTAGGAAACTTTGGCATTACTCCGCAGCAAATGTTTGAGCAAATGAATATGACTTTAGAAAAGATGAAAGCTGAATTAGGAAACCATGTCTAGTTATCATGTCTAGTTATAGACATTAGCCTCACACAGACACTGTATTTCTAAAATTTGGGACGAGCAAGAACAATTACTCCGCGCACAGAAATATTATTGATGGCGAGTGTAGTGATCGCTTCACGGATGGTTGTACCAGTTGTGTAAATATCATCAAATAGAATTACAGATTGCGTATTTGAGGCTCGGAAATTAGTGGACAGTTTTACTGTAAAAGCTTTAGACAGATTTTCTTCGCGCTCCTTTTTATTTTTTGTTTGCATTTGCGCTTTAGTATCCTTAACTCGTTGCAATAGATGTGGACGACATGTCAGCAATGTAATCTCACAAAAACGACGGGCAAGAATTTCAGCTTGGTTAAATCCCCTAGATTTAAGTTTGTTCTCATGAAGCGGAATTGGGATTACTGATATTCTTGGACTTTGATTATATAATCGGATGTTTGCAGATAGCTTCCATGTATCAGCAATTTTTATAGCGATCGCTTCCATAATTTCAGGATGATTTTCGTATTTGCAAGCCGCGATCGCTCGTTTCAAGGCTCCGTCATAAATCCCCCAGCTATAAAGCGGAATGTCTGGCGAAATAGGATTGTCACTCTGCAAAAATTCTGGCGATCGATAAGCAGTAATTTGGCGATCGCAATCTTTACATAAAATTCCATTCGTAGGACGCTTGCACAATGGACAATTTGCTTGCCAAAACGAGTCACTCACTACATTTGCTAAACGACCAGGTTTCCAGTTATTACTAATAAATTTGAGCCATTGCATGATTTTTAACCTTAGCTTTTCGATCTCGTGGCTAGTCTTTCGGAAAAACTCTGCCAATTATAACTATTGCTAACTGAGTTAAATCCTAAAATCCAAAAAGTAGCAGTGGCACTACACCTCATGATTACTTTTTAAGTTTTAATTAGATTGTTATACTGACTGCATGAAAACAATGTTTAAGTTTGTTCAAAAACTTACTTGCTTAGCGATTTATACAGGCGTATGTCTG
Source organism: Pseudanabaenales cyanobacterium (assembly GCA_038230875.1). Lineage (GTDB taxonomy): Bacteria > Cyanobacteriota > Cyanobacteriia > Pseudanabaenales > Pseudanabaenaceae > Pseudanabaena. The sequence continues at coordinate 19,580 of JBBRMK010000063.1, read as the reverse complement.
GGATTTGCTAGCAACATATATCCTGTATTTGCTGAAGATAGCAGTCTAGGGATAGTCATGAGGCGCGGTCACTTGCGAGTAGGGATCGATGCCGCGATTGGTGGGCCATATATGTTTTGGAATTCTAAAACCCAATTTTATGATGGCTTTGAGCTAGAGATCATCCAAGAAATCGCCGCCAGATTAAACATTGAACCACGTCCGATTAATATCCCTTGGACGACTCAACCTGAAAATTTAGCTTCACGACAAGTTGATATATTGCTCAGCGCCCGAGAAGAGGGAGCGCTAGAATCAGGTGATACTAAGGGCAAATTTATTGAAACAACCTCATACTATCGCAGCTCCCAGCGATTACTGATCAGGACTGATGGAACTCAAATTAAATCTTTGCGTGACCTGATTGGCAAGCGGGTTGGAGTTGTGGCAAATAGTGGCGGTGCTGCGATCGCAGAAACCTATAATAAGAACAGGGGCAATGCAATTCGTCTATTTTCTTCAAGAGATCTAGATCGCATGGTGATTCAACTACGCGATCGCCAACTTGATGCGATGATTCTTGATGAACCAGTGGCGGTATGGCAAGTACGGAACAATCCTAACTTTATAATTGTTGGTGAACCTTTAATTTCGATCCGCTTAGCTGCGATCGTCAATAAAGATGATGTTTCGCTCAAAAAAGCAGTAGATAAGGCTTTAACTGAGATGCTTCAAGACGGTAAACTCGAACAAATACTCAAGAGGTGGAACTTGTGGGAAAGTCAGAAAATTTTAAAATCGACAAAGGACTTGCCAGCTACGGTATTAGCGACCATTACGCGGTACTAGGTCTATCAATGACATCCGAGGCAGCGCAAATTCGTAAAAAATTTCTTAAGCTTGCTAAAATTTTGCATCCTGATGTTTTTGGAAGAACTAGCGAAGAAAAAGAGACGGCAACTAAGTACTTTTCCAAGATGGTTAGTCCAGCCTATCAATTGCTAAATAGCGATCGCGAGCGGGGCGAATATTTAGCAACTTTGAGAATGTTTGCTCAAAGCAAAAAACAAAAAGAAGAAACTCCTACCCTCAGTTCCGAAATTGCTCAAAAGCTATATCGACTCCCTCATGAAATCACATATAAACAATTTGTCGAGCAAGTTGCACCTAAGCAATATGAAAGTCTAGATTCAATCTTGGAATATACCGCGACTCTTAGCGAATTAAACCTCGTATATATGCTCACTCAACCCAGCCTCAGCTTTACCTCAGGTAGTAATAATGTGGGATCACCTGCTGCAACGAGTGTTAATCAGGTGTCAAATTCTGTAACGCCGCCTACTCCTGCTGGATCACCAGCACTCCGCAACCTAAATATGGCAGAGCTATTTATTAGTAAGAAACAATGGACTGATGCGCTAAAAGAGTTAATTAGCGCTGAAAAGCTTGATCCTAATAATGCTAAGGTCTACGCGCTCAGAGGTTTAGTGCAGATGAATCAAAATGTGGCTGCGATCGCCAAAGCTAGCTTTCAAAAAGCGCTCAAACTTGATCCAAAGGAACCAATCGCTCTCAAATATCTCAATCAAGTGAGCGCCCCTAAGACACCCGAAAAACCACCCGATAAAAAAGGCGGACTATTTGGAGGATGGGGTAAAAAATAGCTCATTTCCTATTAACGAGGCAAACAAATTTTGGATTTTCGTAGACTAAAGTACTACCGCCACAATTCTCTGATTTTAGTTACTAGCGGCGATCTCCATCTCATCTCCGTGATCGCCGAAATTTTAACAACCGAAAAATATAATTTCATTACCGCGTCTAATGGGGAAACGGCTTGGGAAATCATTCTGCAAAAGCAACCTGCAATTGTCCTTGCTGATTGGACGGTTCCTGATATCTCAGGCTTATCACTGTGTCATCGGGTCAAGGCAAGTCTAGAATATCCTGAACTGATATCAACCTACTTTATTTTGATCGTCGAAGCCCTCAATGAACAACAGCGTCAAATTGGTTTGGATACAGGAGTAGATGAATTCCTATGTAACCCTATAGATAAATCGGAGCTAAAGACAAGATTACGCACAGGTTTACGAATAAATGCTTTGATGCAATCTTTAACATGGACAAATCAAAGATTGTTAGCTCAAAACGACCTGCTAGATGTACTTACTCTATCTGACCCATTAACTAAGGTTTTGAGCGAGCAAACCTTTGCAGAGGTGATTCCGAAAATGATGGAGCAATTCCAAAGACTTGGTACTTACAAAAGTTACGGGTTCTTAAGTGTGTTGCTTATTGATATCGATCTGTTCAGTAAAATTACTCAGTCTTACGGAAATACAATTGGCGATGAAGCAATTAAGGCGATCGCTGGGAGGTTGTCACATAGCTGTAGTGCAAATAGTTTGCTTTATCGCCATGGTTTAGATGAGTTTGCCTGTGTCACTCCTCACTTTGACGCCGAAAATTGTGAACACCTTGCGAATGATCTCCTTGCCAATATTCGTAGTCATCCGATCGCTGTTTCTTCAGGATTGTTATTTCCGCTTACAGTTAGCATTGGTGGGGTAGTTACAGTTTTAAGCTCTCAAAATGCTGATATTAGCTTTGGAGAACTCGTATCTACAGCTACGCGATCGCTCCTGCAAGCTCAACAATCGGGAGGTGATCGTGTATATCTCGAAGAAATCTCAACTTACTAAAAAGGACTCAATGATATTTGAATAAAACCGAAGCGGGGCTTCGCCCTACGCTTCTCTAAAACAACTATGGGTTTCATCTTAGACACGGTATACAGCATTTTAGTCTTTATGACGGGACGCTTTGATTTGATCGATGAAAAATTCTTCTAAAGTCTGACGGGCTAGCTCGATCGCGATCGCTTTACCGCCAATACTAGCGATATATGTAAGAAACTCTGGCAAATCTTTAGCTAACTGACCATGCCAAGTATCACCCTGAAAAATTAGATGTTGTAACCAAGGCTGCAAATCTGCCTCGCTACATCCGTGACCACTAACTTGATAAGATTGCTCAGTGCCAAGCAACTCATTTAATGTTCCGATCGCTACTAATTCGCCTTTATTGAGGATGCCAATGCGATCGCAGATTAACTCTACATCCGACAAAATGTGACTGTTAAAAAATACAGTTTTGCCCTGATTTTTGAGCATCAAAATAATTTCGCGTACTTGATAGCGTCCAACGGGATCAAGTCCCGACATCGGCTCATCGAGAAAAACCACTTCAGGATCATTAATCAAAGCTTGAGCGACGCCAATTCTTTGCACCATGCCCTTAGAATATTGGCGCAATTGCTTTTTGCGAGCGACTGACTGCGATAGTCCAACGAGATCAAGCAAATCAGCAATTCTCTGGCGACGCAAAGACGGCTCAACTCCAAATAAACTGCCAATAAAATCGAGCAGTTCCCAGCCTGTTAAATAGTCGTAATAATAAGCATTTTCAGGTAAATAACCAATTGACTGCTTGGCTGTGCGATCGCCAAGGGGATACCCTAAAATTTCCCCTGTTCCCGATGTTGGCTGCACAATACCAAGCAAAATTTTTAATAATGTAGTTTTACCCGCTCCATTAGGTCCTAGTACACCAAAAGTTTCACCTTTACGGATCGTTAATGAAAAATCTTGTAAAGAACTAATTTTTTGATTTAACCAGAACCCAGTACGATAAATTTTGCTTAAGCGGTCCGCCACAATAGCGTTGCTTTGAATAATCTTGGGCTGGAATTCGTTAGTCAATGCTTCTACCATAGCTGAGATCAGAGATGCAAAGTTCACTCTTTAAAGAATTATTTTATCTCAATAAACCCAAACAATCGATGGTGTAAATAGATGGCGTGATCGGGCGCACTATTCTTTAGATCTAGGCATTATGGCTAATTGCTAATATTAATTAGTAAATCAACTATACAATGTAGCGAAATGCGGCTAGATATCCTTTAGATATGAGTAATATTTTCTTACTGCCCGCCAATTTAGATAAGAAAGAGCGTTTTGCTGCTTCTTGGGAATATTTGTTAGACAATATCCACGATTTAGGTCAAGAGTTTGTTGATTTTTTAACTCAAAGATCGGGTAAGTCAAGTTCGCTATTTGTTAAAGCGGTAAGCTACCCTTTTCTCTCGTCAGATGTACAACCTGACTTACTTTTAGAATGTGATGATTTTGATATTATTTGCGATCATCGCTTAGAAATCGGTTTAAGCAAGCATTCTTTGGATAAATACTTGGTGTTGGCTAAAGTTCAGACAAAGCCAACTTATGTAGTTTTGATTAGCAATAGTTACTGTTTAATCAATCCTGAAATTTTAGCTAGTGAAGCCGCAAAACGCTATTATCTTCAGCCGCTTGATAGTGTTAATTCTTCAATGCCATATTTTTGTTGGCAAGATATATATGTGCTTGTAGCCGAAAAACCGCAACGTCTCGCTTATGAGTTTACAGAGTATATGCATTTTATGGATATGCAACCTTGGCAACATAGTGCATGGGGAGAGCTATTTATCAATCCTGATCTTGCCTCAAGCTTTAGCGAGCAATGGTCACCGACGATGGAATATTTGCAAGGAATGGATATTTCCTCTAAGCGCAGTGGTTACAGTGCTTTAAAAATTGGTTATCCTCTACCTTGGTTGCAATTACTTTATATTTATATAGCGCGATCTGTACAGCATAATGATTTGCAGTCTGTGAGTCCTTATCTTGTCGCGACGGTTTGGGTTCAAGGTGAAGTAACTAAGCAGATTCAAGCTTTTCAAGCAACTTCTGATCGCTTTACGCTGCCAGAAAATAATCAGATTACAGTCGAAATTAGAGCAAGTTTAGCGGATGGTTTATGGATGATGAATACTGTTAGTCGCCCTAAATTAGCAGCCACATATTACACATCACTTGATCGGGTTGTATCACAAGACCATAAGCAAATGCAGCAAAATTTATTGGCTTTTACTAAAGGAGTGTTCGCCCATATCAAAAGCATTACTACCTAAATTTTGGGGTTTTGAGTCACTTCGACATAGATGTTTTCGAGACGGACTGGCTGACGCATGATTGAGTCGATCACAATTCCATCGAAATGTTCTAAAATTTCTTTTAACTCCATCGCTTTAGGAAGCCACAAAGCTAGCTCATGACCATATTGACGATATTCAAACCCAAGTTTGATTGCTCTAGCGATCGCTAAATCTTCCGTTGGCGTGCAGATAATTGCAATTTCTTGAGCAGGAACGTATTTACGTAGTTCTTCGAGATTTCCTTCAGCAAGCAAGCTTCCTTGTTTGATAATGCCGATCCGTTGACATAGACGTTCTGCCTCATCGAGTATATGAGTTGTCAATAAAATCGCCGTATCTTGACTGCTCAAATTGCGAATTAATTCCCAAATTTCGTAACGAGCTTCGATATCAAGCCCTGTGGTTGGTTCGTCAAGTACGACTAGCTGAGGTTGATGCACAAGGGCGATCGCCATACTTAGGCGACGTTGCATTCCGCCACTTAAGGTTTCCGCAACACTTTTGGCGCGATCGCCTAGTCCTACTAGTTCTAGACAATATTTTGCTTGCTTGCGACAGACTTCACCACTTAATCCATAAAGTCTCCCAAAAAATCTCAGATTTTCTTCACAGGTCAAGCTTTTATAAAAAATATTTTCTTGTGGCGCAACCCCGATCAGCGATCGCGTTGCCGCAGATAAATTTTGACCATTCATCGTGATCGTGCCGTGATCAGCTCTAATCAAACCACAGAGAATGCTAATTGTCGTGGTCTTACCAGCTCCATTCGGTCCCAACAAACCATAAACTTCACCTGATTGGATTGAAAAGCTCAAGTCTTGCAAAACTTGCTTCTTTTCATAAGATTTACAGATTTTGCGAACCTCTAGCACAGATATATTTAACTCTTTAAATTAGTTTCTAAAGTATAGCAACCGCTATTGTCTTTAAAAAACAGAACTCAGAAAGTAAAATTGGTGACCTTCTCTCAATTTGATACTACTCAGTACTGCAAAATAGTGTTGTATTCACCCTGAGGTAGTAGCAAAGTAGACTCAATTTGACTTTTAACTAACGGAGTAACGTATTCAGCATTATTTAGACATTCAATTAAAAGCTTGTTAGCATCATGATAAGTCCGCAGTACTTTAAGTTGATTTTCACTAAATCTCCATTCTTGTGAACTTTTGCGATGCTGAACGATTAAGCCACGTAATTTTTTTGACCAATCTAAACCTTTAGCTTGCCACCATTTAGCAAACTTATCACGATCTTTGTAAGGGTCAGGAAATTTTTGTCGTAAATACTGTAAACCCTTGTGCAGATCGGGTTCGATAATGCAAGCTAATTCTAAAACAGGATGGTTAGCAAAGTATAAAGCTAAGTCAAGGTTCAGAGCGAGATTAATTGTGTAATCAATATCTACTTCCGTCTCCATAGAATTATCAATACCCATTGATCGCGTCCTAGCGCGTTCTAAAGAACGTGAATGAGCTATATCTAAAGCACGGGCGCGGTCAAGCGATCGGGTATTTTCTAGATCGATATCAAGATATAAAGCTCGAATCGTCACCGCTTTATAGGGAGTTTTAATTTGAATTGACTGTTGATTAACCCATGTCAAAAATGATAGCAGTTGGGGATCTTTGGTTAGAAGTTCGTCAATTTTCTTTTTCATCCTTTGCAGTATGCGATCAGCGTTTTGGGAAATACTAATTGTCATCACGATTACCCCATGCCAACGACGCAAATACATCCGCTCTAATAAATATTTTTCTGCTTCCAGAGGATTACTATTAGCAATTCGATAAGCGGCGAGATAGTCATGCAAAGTAGTATGGGCAAGGCCATATACACCTTTAGCGCATTCAATTAATAAACTATGTTGCCATTTGAGACTCTGTAAAAACTGATCGCGATCAAATGTTACATGCGATAACCTGCGACTATTGCTAATGCATGATTGAAGGTCATTTCCCAGCTCATTGTTTTGCCATACATAACCATGGCGATCAAGCGATACGATCGCCAAGTAGGATAGTAAATCTTGTTTTTGAGAGATTGATAATGATTGATTACCAGAACTTGGCAAACATTTAGTCTGCTCCCATGTGGTCAGCAGGAGATTTAAAATTTCCTGATAAAAGTTCGGTTTGAGATATTCACAACTATTAAAGATCGTACAAAGGTAAGTGAGTAAAAGAGGATTGCTAGCAATTTCGGCTAAAGGCTGATTTGTCACAATCAGTTGCTGGAAGTTTTCATGTTTTTTAGGTTTTTGTGAATAGGTGGTAGCAAACCATTTACTAGCAAAGGCTTTTATTTGTACTTCTTGAAAAGGGGCAAGTTCTAAAGTTTGAAATGATTCAAGAATATGGGCATATTTAGGATTTCGGGTGGCAACCACTATGCAATTTTTGGGATAGCGATCGCTGAAGTGCAAGATTTTTTGAGCAACTTTCGCACGGTGAATTTCAGGTATTTCATCTAATCCATCCCAAAGCAATAAAAAACGTCCTTCATTTAATAGCTGCTCAAAAATCTTATTATCAAATAATTCATTGAATGATTGTTCGGATAATCTATAATTACTGGCTTGATAATTATTGACTTGTGATTTTATCCATGTGTATGGATTATTTAAAGAATCATTTTCACTTCCAAAATTATCAAATGAAACAAGAGATCGCAAGGGCAAAAATACAGGTAAATAATTAGGTTTAATCTCATCTGTGATACAAGCCATAGCCCAGTATTTCAGCAATGTAGTCTTGCCTGAGCCTAAATTGCCCACCAATAAAACTTGTTTGTATGTCTCTAGAGCTTGATTTGCAGGAATTTTTGGCGGCTGGAGTTTGGCTAAATAAAAGCGATCATACTGTTCAGGAGATACATTTGCAAAAGCTTCATTAAGATCGATATATTGGCTACTCGGTAAATCAGTAAAAAGATTTGGCTCTATATATAAGTCGTGCAAACAAAGTGGAGTATTAATGTCAATTACTTTTAAGCGATCGCATTGACGAATCATAGCAATAGAAATATTTTGGCGTATTACTTGCAGCAGTTCGTCAATATTTACCTGTGAATTTGTAGAGGTGGACAAACTATTAACAAGAGTTTGGTTATGATTTGTTAAAGCTAGATTATTATTTGCATGTGGGACTGTTATAGAAGTATTGTTAATTGAGCTATGCTCATTTGTATCGGTAGATTTATGGTTTTTAGACGTTATAGTGTTTACTAAATCTTTGTTTTCAGACAATGTTTCTGAAAAAGAATTTAAAGAGATACTTGAAAATATATTTAGTTTTTCACAAATTAAGTTGTAGGAACTGCGATCAACAATTTCGCCATTCAAAAAATTTTCAACTAACTGTACGGCAAGACCAAGCTCACTTGCCAACTGTAAAGGGGTATATTCTTTATTTAAGAGTTCATCGTTTACTTGACTAAGAATATCTGACGATGCTCTTAACATAAATGCGGCATCCATATTTCTAAATTCCTTATATTTTAAACAACCTTTAATCTATCCTAAAGCTTGGGCTAATTAGCAACGCTACGCTTTTTAACTTAAATCAATCATCAGAGAAATCAGCCAAGTGAGTTTGTTAACATTAGCGATCGATGTGGGTGGAAGTAATATCAAAGCGATCTTATTAAAAGAGGACGGCACTGCTGGATCACAGCGATTAATAATGGCAACTCCTCATCCTGCAATACCCGATATTTTAGTTGCGGCGTTGATAAATTTAATCGCTCTACATAATAATTATGATCGCATTTCGATCGGGTTTCCCAGTGTGGTCGAAAATGGGATCACAAGGGGCGCAATTAATCTACATCCTAACTGGGATGGCTTTGCATTGGCTCAGATATTGCAAACCAAATTGGATAAACCGATCAAGATTGCTAATGATGCGGATGTGCAAGGCTGTGGAGCGATCGCAGGTAAAGGCGTGGAGTTGGTGATTACGCTTGGAACTGGTTTCGGCTCTTCCTTATTTCTCAATGGTAAGCTATTGCCAAATCTGGAACTAGGTCAACATATTTTTTGCGATCGCCATACTTATGAAGATCGTTTAGGTCAAGCAGCGCTCGTTCAGATTGGAATTAAAGTATGGAATATCAGATTGCTCGAAGCGATCGCAGCTCTTTATAAGTTATTTAACTATGATCATCTTTACATTGGTGGTGGGAATGCGAGATTAGTTTCTATTGATTTACCGTCAAATGTGGGGATCATCTCTAACGATTTGGGCTTAATCGGCGGACTAGCACTATGGCGATACTCTAGCTAAACATAGTGCCAATTTCTAAAACAAAATTTGGAAGTACATTTTCTCCTGAAAGTGTTTTTGGAGCATTCAAAATTTCTACGGGGTTTCCTTGGCGATAGATTGCTACACGCTTAGATTTAGGATCAATCAACCATCCTAAAAGACAACCATTGTCTATATATTCTTCCATTTTTGCTTGTCCTTGTTTCCAAGAATCACTAGGTGATAAAAGCTCGATTAGAAACTCGGGACAGAGTGGCAAAAACCCTTTTCGTTGTTCAGGGGTGAGCAATTCCCATTTAGTTAAAGAAATCCATGCAGCATCGGGAGAGCGATCGCTACCCTTTGGCAAACTAAACCCTGTCGATGAGTCAAAAGTTTTTCCAATAGTTTTATTTTGCAAAGATCGGTTCCATGCCGATAGCTCGTAATTTAGGTCAGAATTAAAATTGCCAGTTTCACCGCCCGTTGGGGACATAACGATTAATTCTCCTTTGGATGTGCGTTCAAGTTTCATGTCAGGGTTTGCCTCGCAAAGCTTTACAAACTCAGTGCGTGTAAGTTTCACAATCGGGCTGAGATCAATGGTTAGACTTGTCATGATTTTGGTTCATTCTGTAAGTTCATTCTGTAACAAGACGACAGACAGAGAGCGTGTCACACATTTTATTGATTTGGTTGCAAACTCGATCAAATTGATTGCGATCGCTAATATCAATACTTAGATCAATAATTGCTGCCTTATCTTTTTTAGTCTGGACATTAGCGCGACGTACGTTAATCTTGTTATCTGACAAGCGCGTCAAAATATCCCTCAAAACGCCAACTCGGTCAATTGTTTCCACACGAATATCAATCGGATAAGTTTGTACATGATCGTTATCTTTACGCTGATTCCAGCCAATATGAAGAAGGCGATCGCTAGGAATATTCGTTAAGTTAGGACAATCATGACGATGGATGGTAATGCCACGACTGCTACCCAGAGCGACAATACCTGCAATTGATTCCCCAGGCAATGGAGCGCAACAACCTGCGATCGAGTAAACCATGCCTTCAAGTCCCAAAATTGGAGATTTAGAAATATTAGTGGAAATATTAGCAGAACTATAGGGGTGGGCAGATTCATGACGCGATTCAAACTTTTGATGATTCAAATCACGCTCATTGTGCTGATTTTCTCGCAGCTTATTGACAACAGAATTAACTGATGTCTCGCCATAGCCAATGCCTGCGATCAGATCCTCAACATTGTGGTAGTTACATCGCTCTGCTAGCTTTAACATCTGGTCAGATTTGAGTAAAGTTTCTAAGCCACTTTTGCCTAGTTCACGCTCTAGAGCACTGCGACCTAAAGCAAGATTTTCATCGCGACGCGATCGCTTAAACCATTGCCTAATCCGACTTTTTGCTGAATTTGTGGCAACAAAGTTAATCCAATCTGTGCTCGGATGAGCATTGTTTTGAGTGAGAATATTCACAATATCGCCGTGTTTGAGCGCTCGCTGCAAAGGAACCATTACACTGTTCACCAATGCTCCTGAACAGTGATTGCCCACTTCGGTATGGACACGATAAGCAAAGTCTACAGGTGTCGCCCCGCGTGGCAAGCAATACACATCTCCCTTTGGACTAAAGACATATACCTCACTATCAAATAAGTCTTCTTTGACACTATCAAGATATTCTTGAGGATCTTTTAGATCGCGTTGCCATTCTACTAACTGACGCAGCCAAGTAAACTTTTGATCATCCCCCTTAAGTGTTCTGCTATTAGAGTCACTCTCTTTATATTTCCAATGGGCGGCAATTCCATAGTCAGCGATATGATGCATTTCCCATGTCCGTATCTGCACTTCTATAGGTTGCCCCTTAGGACCCATTACCGCCGTATGTAGTGATTGATAGCGGTTAGGCTTGGGTAAACCAATGTAATCTTTAAAACGTCCAGGAATCGGACAGAAATGATCATGGACAATGGCGAGAACTCGATAACATTCGTCTTTAGTATTGACGATTACTCGCACTGCTTGGATATCATAAATCTCGTTGTATTGTTTCTGTTGACGTTCCATTTTACGGAATATGCCGTACAAATGCTTTGGTCTACCACTAATCTCAAAATCAGCTATTTCCATCGCTACTAGGCGATCGCGTAGTACATGAGTCACTTCCACCAATTGCTCTTGGCGACTCTCACGAGTCTCCGTAACTAGAGACTCCATCATCGAATATTGCTCTGGCTGAATATATTTAAAAGCAATATCTTCAAGTTCCCACTTGATTTGTCCTAAACCAAGACGATTAGCCAAAGGTGCAAAAATTTCTCTAGTTTCTCTAGAAATGAGAACTTGCTTTTCAGGGCGCAAATGTTGCAAAGTCCGCATATTGTGCAAGCGATCGGCTAGCTTAACAATAATCACCCGAATATCTTGTGCCATCGCCAGAAACATTCGCCGAAAGTTTTCAGCTTGACTTTCGGTCTTGCTCTCAAAACTAAGTTTCGATAATTTGGTAACCCCTTCAACCAATTGCCGAACTTCCTTCCCAAACTTTTCTTCAATTTGATCGCAGGACATCTCTGTATCCTCAACCACATCATGCAAAAATCCTGCGGCAATCATGGCATTGCTGCCACCCAAGTCTTTTAAAATCGAGGCAACCGCGATCGGATGCAGTATATATGGCTCTCCTGAAGCTCGACATTGCCCTTCATGCAGTCGATAGGCAAGGGCTAAAGCTCGACCAACAACATCCTCATCGTTTAAAGACTCTCCTCTTTGCGATTTCTCCCAACAACTTCTCAGCCAATCAGGAATGTAGGTATCTACTACCAGTCTACATTCCTGAACCTTGTCATCATCTAGAGAATGTTCTAAACAATTTACTGGAGCTTCGGCTAATAATGTCATTGGAGTCATATGTTTAATTTCGCCTAAGCAGAGATATTTATTTGTTAAGGTTTTGATAACCTTATTTTAAACTTTATGTCAGTTCCGCTGTTTTGTCTTTAGATTTGAGTCAAAAAATAAATATCACCGTGTTTTAAGATTAAATAAAACCTAAATTTTGCTAAAACTGTTACTTCTTAACATTCTTAACAAAATCTAGATTGAAGTAAAACACTAAGCTTCACTAATTAGATTTAAAAAAATTAGATTTAAAAAATCATTGGCTTGCTAAGTTGATCAATCCGTTTGCATAGAGTCAAACGATGTGTATTACTATCCCAATTAACATGATCGAAAATTTTTCGTAATATATAAAACCCTCTCCCACATTCTAAGTCTTGACATGGAGTGGGATCATCTTTTTTTGAACAATTAGCGGACTGAAAATCATTCCCCTGATCAGTAATAATCCACCAATACATTTGCGAAACTAGCGAAAATTTAACGGTGATTTGCTTAGATGGATCGAGAGAATTGCCATGTGTTACTGCATTTACCAATGCTTCTTGCAAACCTAGCCGCAACTCCGCCTGCCATTCACACGGAACTTTGTCTAGTAACAAGTCTAGCACTGGCGCAAGATATAAGGTTGAAGTAAAACTGAGATTACTCCACTTTCGTCCTACGGGACGGACAGTTGTCACAATCACGCCCTTTTAACCCCTCAGAATAACTGCTATTAAATTCACGATCGCAATACAATAGACTTACTTTCTATTCTAGCGAAAAATCTTTCCTAAAATCTTTCTTAAGAAATATGACCTTTACACAAAAACGAATTTCTCCCTTTAATCCTACCGAAAACACGCGTACGATGGGTAAAGGGCTACGAGCAGCAATCTTGTTTTTGTTGGGTGTATTGGTACTGATAGGGGTTTTAGGGGGACGGCTTTTTTATTTACAACTGATCGAAGGCGATCGCAATCAACAACTTGCCGAAAATAATCGAATTAGATTAATTGCTAAGCCACCTGAGAGGGGACGACTTTTTGATCGCAAAGGCAATATTTTTGCATCAAGTCGATTAGCTCATGTGGTTTATCTATGGCCGATCGCTCAACCCAAAGAAAAATGGCAGATAACTATTAATCGGTTAGCCGAGTTGATGGACGTTTCTGCTCAAACTATTACCGATAAGCTACAACAAGAGGGATATAATTCCCCCAACCTAGTTCGTGTCTCAACGGCAATTAGTCCAAAGCTTGTGACTCTTCTGTCCGAACATAACAACGAATTACCAGGCGTAAAAGTTGAGCCTGAAGCAGTGCGTTATTACCCTAATGGCGATATAGCGGCTCATGTGTTGGGCTATACAGGCGAACTAAACGCCGAAGAATTACCGAAACTACGCGAAAAAGGTTATCGCCCTGGCGATGTCATCGGTAAAGCGGGTGTAGAATATGCCTTTGAAAATATGCTGCGTGGTGAATGGGGTGGTCAACAGGTAGAAGTTGATGCTTTTGGAAAGGTGTTACGTATTTTGGGGCAGAAACTGCCTAAGGCAGGTAATGCCGTTAAACTGACGATTGATCTAGATTTAGAAAAAGCGGTCGAAAAAATATTAGGCGATCAACAAGGCGGGATTGTGGCGATGAATCCTAACAATGGTGAAATACTTGCCATGGTTAGTCATCCCGCTTTTGATCCCAACCTGTTTTCGGGCAAGATTTCTGACGCAGTATGGAAAAGGTTACAAGAAAAAGACCATCCTTTTGTCAATCGCACTCTACAGGTATATCCACCAGCCAGTACTTTTAAAGTCGTAACTATGACGGCAGCTCTGGAAAGCAAAATATTTACGCCCAACGATGTACTTGGCACTTATCCATACTTAGATGTGGGTGGCTTTCAGTTCTGGGATCACAACAAGGCTGGATTTGGCACAATTGGATTCTCTGAGGCAATGGCTTATAGCAGCAACACTTTTTTTGGGCAAGTTGGAATGCGCGTAGGTGAGAAAAATCTTGCCGAGTGGTCTCACAAGTATGGCTATGGGGAATATTCAGGAATTGAGATCAAAGAGGAAGAAACTAAAGGCACTGTTCCCGATCCTGAGTGGAAACAAAAAGTTGTGGGCGAACCTTGGTATGTTGGCAACACCCTCAATATGTCAATTGGTCAGGGTGATGTGCAAGCAAATCTATTGCAGGTTTCGATGATGACTTCGGGCGTGGCTAATGGTGGATTTAAAATTAGACCGCATTTACTATTAGAAGATAATGATGCAAAGGAATCGCGGCAGTCTTTAAATATATCGCCAGTCAACATGGAAGCTTTGCAGAAGGCTTTAAGATCCGTCTTTGATTTTGGAACCGCCTCGGCGCTAAATTCTGCAGAGATTGTCATGGCAGGTAAGTCAGGTACTGCCCAAGATCCGCCGCGTCCTAATCATGCGTGGTTTACAGTGTATGCGCCCTTTGAAAAACCTGAAATAGTGGTAACAGTTTTTGGGGAAAATGCGGGTGGGGGCGGCGGCAGTGCGGTCGCGGCTCCTTTAGCGGTTCAGACCATTGAGGCTTATATGCAAATTAAAAAGCAACCTAACTCGCCCAATAATCCGCCAATCCCTACGGCAGTTCAAAACTAAAAAAGTTTAAATAGTGACTACAGCGCTTTGCGCTTTTGTAAAACCCAGAGAAATTTTTGAAAGTGCCGCTTCGCGGCACTTTCAAAAATTTCTTTATACCTTTTAAAGCCTCAATAGGCTGTATGCCATTATCTAGACTTACAACCAAAAAAAGGGCGCTTAGCGCCCTTTTTTTAGATTTTTTTAAGCCAGCTAAACATAGCGCGTAAATCTTTGCCCACAGACTCGATCTGATGCTCTGCTTCTTGACGACGCATCGCGGTAAATCCAGGCTTGCCAGCTTGATTTTCGAGTACAAACTCGCGAGCAAATTGACCAGACTGGATTTCAGCCAGAATTTTCTTCATTTCTGCCTTAGTCTGATCGTTGATCAAGCGAGGACCGCGTGTGTAGTCCCCATATTCAGCGGTGTTTGAGATGCTGTGGCGCATATTTGTCATACCACCTTCAACGATCAAATCAACAATCAGTTTCACTTCATGCAAGCACTCGAAATATGCGAGTTCAGGCTGATAGCCTGCATCAACAAGAGTTTCAAAGCCAGCTTTGATCAGAGCGCACAAGCCTCCGCAAAGTACTGCTTGTTCGCCAAATAGATCGGTTTCAGTTTCCTCACGGAAGGTTGTTTCGAGAACACCGCCGCGGGTGCCGCCGATACCTTTGGCATATGCCATCGCGCGATCGCGTGCTTGTCCTGTTGCATCTTGATACACCGCAAACAAAGCGGGAACGCCTTGACCTTGAGTATAAGTACGACGCACTAAATGTCCAGGACCCTTAGGAGCAACCATGATCACATCGACATCCGCAGGAGGTACAACTTGAGCAAAGTGGATATTAAATCCGTGAGCAAAGGCTAGAGTGTTTCCTGCTTTGAGGTTTGGAGCAATTTCAGAAGTATAAATTGCCTTTTGGGTTTCATCAGGCAATAAAATCATGATTAGGTCAGCAGCAGCCGATGCGTCGGCAACAGTCTTTACCGTAAGCCCTTCAGATTCGGCTTTTTGCCATGAGGGACTGTCTTGGTATAACCCCACGATGACATTCACGCCGCTTTCTTTGAGGTTGAGGGCATGCGCGTGACCCTGAGAACCGTAGCCGATAATTGCGACTGTTTTATCTGCTAGAAATTCAAGATTTGCGTCCGTGTCGTAGTACATCCGAGCCATAGTGTGGTTATCTCCGAGACAAGTATTAAGTAAGTTTAGGGTGAGTAATGGTTTGTAAGGTTTATTGTCAATTTGGCTTCAAACACTTTTTCTAGTCTACCGAAAATTGCCGCTTCCCAAAATAAATTTATAATTATCTGTTTCTGAAAAATACAAACGCAAATTACAGCGCAAGGCGCTGTAATAAAACCCAGATAATTTTTTGAAAGTGCGGCTTCGCGGCACTTTCAAAAAATTATCTGTATCACTCAAACCTTCAATAGGCTGTAAACGCAAAGCAAAGCTTCACATTTCCAAGTTTATTTTCCAAGTTTATTTTTTAAAGAAAGGTAAGGCTCCCTTAAGTAATTCCAAAATACTCTTATCTTCTAAATTATTTGCTTTGTCCCCATCTACAGGATATTTAAAATCTAGAAGTAGAACGATTCGGGTCTGTGTGCCACGATTCCATGCCTCATGTTCGGTCGTATCGTCAAACACGAGAGTCTTTCCTTCTTGCCAGCCTTGTATTTCATCACCAACTCTTAAAGAACATCCATCACAGCCGATTAATCCTAAATGACAACGCAATACTCCATCAGGATAGCCAGTATGTGCGGCAATGTGTGTACCAATCTTGAGTGAAGAAAAACCAGCAGTAACGAGATTGGGAACTTGTTCAATTAGTTTGGTAGTTTCGGGACAAAGTTGACAATTTTTGTCGAGTTTCATCCCAAAGGCATAAAGACCAAATATGTCCCAACCATCTTTGTACAAATGCTTTTCTGGCCATTCAACAAAGCTGCGATCGCTTAATTGTTCAAGTTCGTGGCGCATGGTAAGCCAGTTGGCTTCTAAATTAGCTGTAAATGGAAAATCTTGAGAGCTTTTATACATATTTAAGCAGCAACTCCAGAAGCTATCTCATGGCTATCAATCATACCAGTAACATCAATTAACTCTGCCTCAAAACTGACTTGAGCGCGATTGGTTTTGCCACCGACATAAAGGCGATCGCCAACTTGCAAAGCCCATACCTGTGAGTGACTGATATAGCTCATCATTACCCCCAACATCAATAATCCAAATCCAGTGTAAACAATCGGAATCCCAGGGTCAGCTTTGATTTGTAAACCCGTACTACCGATCGCTTCTTTCAATGTAAAAGTTACGCCATTAACTTCCGCACTACCATTGGTGCGGACTGTGGTTAGTAAATCCCCTTTCTCGTCATAAATTAGGAATGTACCTTGTAAATCTGGTGTAATTAAAGTAATTCCTGCACTCAGATCTGGCTTAGTAGGAATCCATGTACCCCAGACTTGACGACCACCATTCTGGGATTCCAGCTTACTTACTGGCAATTGGAGAATAGGACTGTTGTTGAGGGTAAAACGCACAGCATGAATGTCCCAATTAGCTTGATAGAAGCTGATCCCTTTGTATTTAAGCGGCTCATTGACATGAATGGTTTTACGATCTACTTCTTTCCCATCTCTATCAAGAACTGATAGATCAGAATAGAACTGATCGATACTTCCTTTAGCAGTGTAATCAATCCAAAAGCGATTGACTCTAACTGACCAATCTTTGGGAACTTGAGATGCCGACCAAGCTCCTGCTTCGGTAATGTTTTTAACTTGGAATGTATCCCCACTAGGAACCATTTCTTGGGCGACAAAACCTGTCAGCGAACCCCAGACCGAACCGCATAACACTAGCAGCATACTGGCATGGACAATGATGGGTCCAATCCTGCCAATTAGCCCCTTGCGAGCATAAAGGCGATCATCGGCTTGGTAAACTTTGTATCGTTTACTTTGCAGAGAATTCGCCAGATGATTGAGATTACCGCCGACAATTTCTGTTGCGAGGGGAAGTTTACTAAAACTTTGGGGCTTAGTGTAGTAAAACCAACGTTTGGAGGCTTTGAGAATGGGCAATTGCCGATTGAATGTACAAGCGGTGAGGCTAGTGCCAAACAAAATTAAAAGTGTGAGAAACCACCAGCTACCATAAACGTGTTCTAAGCCGATCGCTAAAATCACTTGATAAGATAGAAACCCAAATAAAGCAGGATGTTCTGGATAATTTTCACGATAAAAATCAATAGTCTGTCCCTGCTCGATCACTGTGCCAAGAATACTAAATAAGGCAATTAAAAGTAATAAGGCGATCGCAACTTTGAGATTAGCAAGGATTGCTACTACCTGATGTCGCCAAATTTGGTGTGCTTGGAAGCGAATTTTTTGAAACACGTCACACTTATAATTATTACTTCTGACTTGATCTTATCGCAGGTTGTCAGAAAGTAGATGGTGACCAAATTCGCGCTAAAGTTAAGCCAGATATTTAGGAATAAGGGAATATGTCACAAGGCAAAGAAACTACAGTTTTAGTACTGTCATTGCTAGTTACAGCGAGTCTAGCTGGCGGCGGCTATTGGTTTTTTTCGCAACAGAATAAATCAGCAGTAGTAGCGCCATCTCCGACTTCCAGCGCATCACCCCAATCCTCAATTCAGCCAACTGTACAACCATCAACAGGGACTGCAACCAGCACTGCATCATCAACTAATTTAAACATCGATACATCTTTGCCCAATCCAAATGTTTTGGAAATGGACGGCAGTACAACAATGGTTGCCATAGTCAAAGAACTACGAAATGCTTATGGTCAAGTTAATCCTAGTATTCCGACTACCTTTGGCGTGCCTGATGGAAAACCAGGTGGCTCTAGCCAAGGTTTACAAAACCTTATCAATGGCTCTGTGGCGATCGCTGCAAGTTCGCGTCCACTCAAAGCTGAAGAAGCACAATCAGGGCTGCAATTAGTAGCGATCGCGAAAGATGCGATCGGAATAGTAGTTGGCATCAATAATCCGTTTAAAGGTAATCTAACTAAAGATCAATTACGCGATATCTATCAAGGCAAGATTACCAATTGGTCAGAAGTTGGCGGGACTAGTCAACCAATTAGAGTGATTAATCGCGCCGTGACAAGTGGCACAAGAGGAGCTTTTGAAGATATTGTTTTACTCGGTCAAAGCTTTGCACCTGATAGCCCTAATTTTATCACTTGGAAACAAGATGAAACAACGGCCATTTTACGCGATTTAGGCAATAACAGTATTAGTTATGCCACTGTTTCCCAATTGGAAAAGCAAGAAATAGTGAGAATTATTTCAATTGACGGGGTAAATCCAACTGATATTGCGGCTGTAAAAGCTGGTAATTATCCTATAAGCCGTAGTTTGTTTTTAGCTGTAAAGAAGACAACTAGTCCTGCTGCCAAGCAGTTTATCGAGTTTGCTCTTTCCCCTCAAGGACAACAAATTATTCAGAAATTAGGATTTATCTCTATACAATAATTAGCGAAAACAAAAAAATTACTAAATTTAATTTTCTAAATTTAAATTTATGGTAAATATTTTTGCAATGGTAGAAGTAATCTTAAACAAATGTACTAACTTAGCTGATTGACTGACAAAAGTCTATGAGCATTGCTTAGCAAGGATTTCAATTCAAACGATAGTATTAAATTGTTAGTTGAAATCCCCACAATTGAGTCTGAAAATGTATTTTTGGGTAAATCACAAAATTTCCCGAGTGTGAA
>JBBRMK010000062.1:0-29527 GCA_038230875.1 Pseudanabaenales cyanobacterium | reverse complement strand
TAGCGATCGGCAGAGATATACTTATCTCGCAAAACGTTTAGCAAAGTTTAATGAGGATGTAGTACCCTAGAAGAGAGAGAACAGCAGTTAGCTAACAACTTCGAGAATGAAGTTAATCTTTTATGATCGTGACTCAAGGACATCAAAAACTTTTCACCCTGCTTGCACCTCTGCGAGAATATTTTCAGCAGGAATATGAAACTCGTCTCGATCGCCTTATTTTGTTTGGTTCTCAAGCTAGAGGAGAAGCTTTACCAACGTCAGATATCGATATCTTGATTGTTCTGCAAGATCCTGTTAATTCCAGCGCGGAGCTACGCCGCACCAGTCATTTCATTGCCCAATTCTGTCTAGAGCATAATTTACTAGTTTCGCGTCTCTTTCTACCAAAGTCTAGGTTTGAAACGGAAAATTCTCCTCTATTACGCAATATTCGCCAAGATGGAATTGTGCTATGACTCCCGAACAAAACGCTCTGCTAGATAAAGCTAAACGTAGTATAGAGGCAGCCCAAAGTTTAACCGAGCAGGGGTTTCATGATTTTGCAATTTCCCGTGGTTACTATGCGATGTTCTATATTGCTGAGGCACTGCTAGATAATGAAGGACTTTCTTTTTCTAGTCATGCTGCTGTCATCAGTGCTTTTGGACGTTATCTCGCTCATGCTGGCAAGGTTCCAATGGAGTTTCATCGTTATCTGATTGATGCTCAAGCCCAACGTACTCTTGCGGACTATGACACTAATTCAATTGCTTCGGAGAAAGATGTGGAGGAGATTCTTGATCAAGCTCAAGCACTTTTAGCGATCGCTCTGCAAAACTTGACGGTTAGTTAAAAAATGCGATCGCTTTTCGTCAAACCTAAACAAAATATCAAAACAAATGATCGTGCTGTTACTAAACAATCGGCTATCTGCGTAGCTAAAAGGCTATATTAGTCATTGAGAATAATAATATTCGTCTAAGCCTGTGCATAATTATGAATACATTAGAGAAGTTAGAGCTTCTTAACGCAAATTGTAGCGATCGCTCAGAGTTAGATCGTATTCTTGGGCAATTGCTCAATGTGATGTTAACTCGTCATCGGCAAAAGCTACATATCTATGATTCTGATATCAGCAAGTTTGAGCGCGTTCATCAGCTTAGTTCTCTACTGTTTCAAGAGCAATTTGAATCTGGAAAGTTAGGGGATGAGATGGATTTTTTTGAGTGGTTTAGTTTGTGTGAGTTACGGAAGGATCTCTTGGTTAAGATTAATGAGTTAGAGCAAGCATTGAGATGAGTGCTGAAGATTATCTGGCTTTGATCAAGTCGTTAATTGCTCTTTGTCCTGTGGTGACTAGATTTAGCATTATTAGGGAGGATGCACAGGGAGATAAGGGGCTGTGGCGATATCGACTAACTTTAAAAGATAGAAGTCTTTTGGAAATGTTTGAGTTTTTTGAAATTCAATCGGGAAAGGTAAAGGCGATTAAGTATAGTTTCCATTGGCAACGGGATGATGGACAAATTATTAAGCGTTGGGATAATGCAGCTCATCATCCTGAAATTGAAACCTATCCGCATCATTTACATGATGGTGCTGAAGATTTGGTGTTTGCCTATCAGTCTGTTAGTTTTGAGGAGATTTTGCAAGTTATTTCTGATGCGATCAATTTTTCGTAGCGATCGTCTAAATCATCAGTATCTAATCGCTTTGCAAAATGTGACGGTTGTTTAAAATAGAATCTTATCTAAATAATCGCTATTTAAGTTTTCAGGAAATTAAGGGCGATCGCTTGTTCTCTTGTCTATATCCAACAGTAAAAGCAAGAAAATATGTCAAGATATTAGCAAGTAAACGAGTCAAGTTATGATGACTGCCAAAGAAAAGCTAATTCAAGAAATAGAGCGATTGCCTGACTTGGTGATCGAGGAGCTTTTTGATTTCTTATTACTAGCGAGAATTAAGCATCATCGTCAACAAGAAACCCGCAAACCTTTTTGGATGTTTATTGACGAACTAATTTCTGACATCCCTCAAGATGTGCTAGATACTATGCCTACGGATGGAGCAGAACAGGACGATCATTATCTTTATGGTTCTCCATCGTGACAACAGATGGCGTGATTGATGAAGTCCTAAACTATGCTTCCATTCGTGGTAGTTTGATGAGACAGAAAGCTCTGGCGATGTGTACGCAAATGCTGCGAGAGCCAAATATTCAAGTTGTTACTTATACTCCAGAATTACGAAAGCTAGGATTTGAACTATACGGAAATCGATCAGATAAGGGTTATAGCTTGACTGATTGCATCTCAATGGTTGTCATGCGTGAAACGAATATTCTTGAAGTCTTGACTGCCGATCGCCACTTTCAGCAGGAGGGATTTGCAATTCTTTTCTAGCGACATCGCCTAAATCATCAGTATCTAATCGCTCTGTAAAACTTGACGGTTGATTAAAAAATGCGATCGCTTCTCGTCAAATCTAAACAAATGATCTAGCTGTTACTAAACAATGAGCTATCTCTATTGCTTGAGGATGCTGATTATGATGGGCGATCGCGTCATCACCAAAATACGCTTAAAATGCTAACCTAATCCTAGTGATGTTCATAAAAATCTAGGTAAATCTAGTTACAACTATGCTTTATAAAATCCCATTATTACTAACTCCTCAGCCTGAAGGGGGCTTTACGGTGACTTCTCCGCTTCTGCCAGAATTAGTTACTGAGGGGGAATCCATTGACGAAGTTTTAGTAAATGTTCGTGATGCTTTTGAAGTGATTCGTGAACTTTATGATGATTTAGGTAAAAAACTGCCTCACAATTTGCTATTTGCTGACCAAGACTCTCCAGCCATGATCGAAACTGTTATTTCGGCATAATGAATTATAGAGAAGTTGCGAAAAAGTTATCTAGACTTGGATGTGAAGAAATTCCCAAACGTGGTGGTGGTTCACATCGAAAGTGGTTTAATCCAATTACGCAGAAGGCGACTGTGATTCCTGATTGGAGTGGTCGAGATTTAAAATTGGGAACTTTACGGGCGGCGATTAAGCAGTTAGGGATTGAGTGGGCTGATTTTGAAGATGTGTAGCGATCGCAAATTGCTTGAGGGTTCTATTTATGCAACATTGGCTTCTTCAAACTGATGCCGCACTTGAAACTCTCGCAAAAATCTAAAAAACATTTCAAAGCCTGTTTTCTCATCGTGGCAAGATAGCATGATTAATTTTGCCCATGAGGTGACAGATCTTACGCCCATTTTTTGCTGTAACCAAAGCTGAAATTCGTTATAAAAGTCTTCAGTTTCGCTTAATTGTTCGCTAATTTGACTGCGCGAAAATTCATAGCCAGCTAAGAACATAAATAAATCACTGACGGATTGACGACCTAAGTACATTCCTGCATTCTTTTCAATTTTTTGTAAAAGTTCAAATAATCCAATCATTTTTGTATTTCTGTAAAAATTCATTTGGAGTCAGGCATTCAAATTCTTCGGTTTGTTCAACCAAGGCGCGAATAAGTTTATAGTTCCTAGAAACGAAGCATTCTGCTTTTCCTTGCTTAGCAGTGAGATATACGCCTGCATCTTCGCGAGGAATTATGCCAGCATCAGCGATCGCTTGAATATCTTTATCGTCAACAAATATAAAATCTACTTGAAACTGTTTCCAAAGTCTTGCTAATAAATCGCTTGCCCAGTCTTTATTTTGTAAGCGCTTCCCAACCCGTAGAATTTGGTCAATGAGTTCCTGTGAGACGATAACTCTGATAGTCTGTTGGGGATTTCTATCTTTTTGCAATATGGATAGAATTTCGTTCTCATCGCTATCTGGATCAAGTGCAGCAAAAATAAAGATATTTGTATCGAGAAATATTGATTCTGGAAGACTAGCCATTGACTTTCTCTTTCAGTCGCTGTTCTCTTTCGGTTGCAATTTCTTGCTTAACTTCATAGAGCATTTGCATTATTTTGTCAGGTGAATCATAGCCTGCTGAGGTAAATAGCTGTTGAGACATTTCAGCAAATCCTGCGTTCGATAATTTTCTATGCCGATCGGTCATACCTATAAGGCTTTGGAACATCTCTAGACTTAGTAAGACTGCTTTTTGCTTTCCTTCTTGGATTAAAGTGATCGCTTCTTTTTGAGTGTTTGTTTGTTGAATTAACTGAGAAAGCTCTTGGTTATTATCGATAGTAGCTTGTAACATAGCGTTGTTTCCTCAGAGATGCTCTGTGTCTATTGTACATAATCTCAAGGGCGATCGCCTTTCACTTGAGGATGCTGATTATGATGGGCGATCGCTGTCAATGTTACAGAAAATTGCTGGCGCTCTCAATCAAAAAGTCGAAATTAAATTTTTAGCGATCAATTCTTGAGATGAGTTTGGTGTTCCTCCTTAATAATTATTTTAAAATCAGATCCTGAAAATATTGGTATGAAATAATTTCTATACCTCGAAAAGGGTTCAATATCAACAAATCTGCATCACGTGTGACTAGGTGATTTGCATGACCTGATACAGCTAAATCCAAGAGGAAATTATCTTTCGCATCACGACAATCTTCAAAATGGTGAGTAATTTCGATCAATTCAACTTTTTCATAGAGAAGTGTGACTAAATTTTCAATAGCGGTTTCTGAAAAGTATTTTTTAAATTTTGGACGTTTCAAAACTTTAATTAACTCACCAAATAGGTCGTCGCTAAATAGAATGATTACTCGATCGCTAATAATGGCTTCCCTCAAACCCGTAAGTGATTTGCCAATGAGAAAGCTAATCCAAATATTCGTGTCGATAACAACGCGAAGTGGATTACCTTGCATGATAATTTGCTTGCCTTACGGCTTCAACTTCTTGAGTAATATCTTCTAAACTTAGTTCATCAGTTTGTACTGAACTTAACAATTTATTGAATCTCACTGAAAATGTGTCTTTTTCTAGCAACTGCAATAATTCCAGCTTTTCTTGTAGATTGCATTGCGAGATTACTGTTTTAAGTTGGGAAAAGTCTATAGAGATGGACACATTCATTTTTGTTGTCCTACAAAAAATTATTAGCATTTGGATACTGCTAATATTGTATAGTGATCGCGCTGGTACTAAACAATCAGCGATCGCGAATTGTTTGAGGATGCTGATTATGATCTGCGATCGCTTTTAAGGCGTGGGTTCAAGCTGAAAGCCTAATCCAACTTGTGTAAAGTGGGCATCTTCAGTCAATTTGCTGGGCTAGGCTACCATGATTGGTGGCTCCAACAAAGTTCGCGAGGGGATCGAATGGAGTAGAAGTTTGGTTGGGAATCTTTTTGGTTTGGAGTCTCTGCACAAATTGCAGCACAATCTGGATCTGCTGTTCGCTAAGTTGGGCGATCGCTTCTAGGAGTTGTTGGTTCTGATTTGTGGAATACATGGTGATTAATGTATTTTATTTTGATTCATTGTAGCAAATTGGTAAGATCGCGAGTTGCTTGAGAATGCTGATTATGATAGGCGATCGCTTCTTTTTGAATGTTTGTTGAATTAACTGGAAAAGCTCTTGATTATTATGGATAGTAGCTTGTAACATAGCGTTGTTTCCTCAGAGATGCTCTGTGTCTATTATACAAAACTCTATCATTGCCGCAATGAAATAAAGAGGTTAGTTAATCAGTCTGAAGAAGCTGTCAATCTTTTCAACATATCAAGCACCCATTTTGCAGAATCTTCAGGACTTGTATTATATGGTAATGTATGATTTTCGCCCTCATAATATTTCAGTCGTTCTCCACTAGGATTAATCTTATACTTAATCTCTCTTGGTTTAAGCCATTTCTCAACTTCATTAAGATCGCCTTGCTTATTAATGAACTGCATCCGCGAACCAGATGGAGTTAGTACCACTTCAATCTGTAAATACAAGTCATTACTTATCTTAATTGCGAAGTATAGGACATCCAGTAAACGAGAGTCTCGCCATAATTTTAGGTCAGTATCATTACAATAAGGTATCAGACGTAAGTCGTCATTAATAATCGAGCTTAATTTTGCCAATTTCTTTCGCATATCCTTTCGTAGCGCATCTATTTCAGCAAATAATATTGCGAGATCTTGCTGATTATCATGAAAGAATGTCAATCGTTGTTGATCCATAGAATTAGCCTCTTGTAAATTTTGTATGGTTTGGATGAAGTCACGGAAAAATATTGTATGTGGCTCGCGACCAGTCAGAAAATAAGAGCCAATATTCGCGATTACTTGCTCAAACAGTAATTGATAAGTAATAGGCTTAAATCCATGTAGATCTTTAGGTTTTACTTTTAAATGACGCAATGATAACAATACCTTGTAAACGTTTCGACCATTGCTAATAGATTCAAGATGCTTGGCATAGTCCTCTAGCTGATTTTCGGACAAATCTGCATTTATCTTGTTTTCTATCCCCAAAACAAAATTGTCAGATTCGATTACTAAATCGATACGATTGCCTTTAGGAGTAGATACTTCACGTCGCACATCAATATTTTGACCATCAATTACTTCCTCTTCATTTACTAGCTTTTCATTTATGAGCTTAAACAGAGAATCTAATAAAAGTGAACCAAATCCATGTTCGTTGGATGGTTGAAAGTAAAACTGAAGTATATTACTACAAACATTCTCGAAGTGTGGATATCCCGCAATCTCCATAAATGTCAGTTCTTGCTTTCGTAAAGGCGGCAAGCCTTTTAATCCATTCAGGAGATGAGTTACTTGCTCTAAAGATAAAGTCACGATTTTATTTAATCAGGGTTTAGCAAGCTAATTTGCTTATTAGCTCAAAAGTAGCACGAAACTTATCAATTACTCGATAAAATTACATGATATTGCAAATTTAAGCACTTTTAATCTGCTAATTGGGATAAATTGAGTCTTTGATATTTTAAAGTTAGCTTTTAGTATTGGAGATCGCATTCTCATCATTGTTTTACCTGTGCTAGAAAACTTGCGATCGCTTGTCGGTCAATCTTAGGCGATCGCACTTGTGGTTAGATTGGTTTGCGATCGGCGTTGTTTTGGGTTTGTGAGAGGCGATCGCTGTTTTGACACATTGACAGTCCAACTCAAGTCAGCTAGGCTTTGAGTATAAAAATACACCTAATAATGCCGACACTACTACGAGTAGGAGCATATCGATTTTTCTTTTACGCAGGTGATCGCGATGAACCATCCCATATCCATATCGAACGTGACCAAGATCAAGCTAAATTCTGGCTTAGCCCCATCCGTTTACAGAAGAATAAAGGATTTAGCCGCACAGAAATTAATCACATTCAAAAACTAATTCAAGAACATCAAGAGCAACTGCTGGCAGGATGGAATGACTTCTTTAACGATTGAACTACTCGAAATCCCTAAAATCCAAAATCTAAACATAACGGATGACACTTTATCTGTTGATTTGTCCGATGGTCGTACTATATCTGTTCCATTAGCATGGTATCCACGCCTATTAAATGCTTCAGAAACAGAACGTCATAACTGGCGAACCATTAGCAACGGTGAGGGTATTCACTGGGAACAGCTTGACGAAG
The DNA here is from genome assembly GCA_038230875.1 of Pseudanabaenales cyanobacterium. Lineage (GTDB taxonomy): Bacteria > Cyanobacteriota > Cyanobacteriia > Pseudanabaenales > Pseudanabaenaceae > Pseudanabaena. The sequence goes on along the minus strand of JBBRMK010000062.1, from coordinate 21,985 downwards.
ATATAAGTACCAAAAACTTGATTCTGGGACAACCTTCAGGAGAAAGTCAAAAATCATTCCAGAAGTGGCTAAATAATCGTATCAAAATCGCATAAGATGCACATATAGCAGCGATCGCATTGCTTTTTGATGTTTTGAGAACTACTTGTCGTGTAATGCGATCGCATCTTTTGTTAGAGAATGAGGGATATTGCGATCGCATTGCTTTTGATGTTTTGAGAACTACTTGTCGTGTAATGCGATCGCAGATTTTGTTAGAGATTGAGGGATATTGCGATCGCTATATTCTGGAACTTATAAAAGGCGATCACGCTCATTTTAAGCCATCAAGAATTTTAAAAAATGATTTATCATAAAAAATAACTTTTCAGGTGAAACCTAATGAGTCAAGTCCTCACCCTAGAACTTAGCGATGCCGACTATGCCGAACTCAGACATCGCGCCGAATTAGCAGGTACAACCATCACCGAATGGGCGATTATCTCTCTAAAAGAACATAAACAACTCATTAAACCTAAACTACGCAACGAAATAGAAAAAGCATCTTCCCGTCAACGTTTTCGCCGCCATGCTGGAATAATATCTCTTGGATATGCAACAGGCGCAGACAATGAAAGCATTGACGCTGACCTTGTCAAAGTGTACGCAAATTAAATGGAAGTAATTCGAGTAGATAGAACAAGACTTCAATCTCAAGTTGAGAATGGAATAAAATGTTGGTATTCAGAAGTTCCGTGACTTTCTGGCGACTATGCGCGAGACTGCGGTTAAGGAACAGGAGGTGGCGATTAGTCAGGCGATCGCGAATATCATCAAAAACAAACAGCATCAGGAATCCCAAGGTTATTTGCGGACAATTAGCTTGCCCTTCATTGGCTTCTGTGCAATGTCGAGTAAAATCTATAGTCAATTGGTCTAAGAAAAACTTACCATACAGGTAAAAATGCTATGACAACAGCGATCGCCCAAATTAACATCCCCTTTGAACTACTAGCCGAAGCCGTCACAACTCTCAATATTGAACATAAAGTCAAGCTATGGAAATTGCTAGGTCAAGAAATAGCCGAAAACCAAAGAGTTACCCGAAATAATATTGATGCTAGCGCTATAGATTCTCTCGATCTCGCAGTTGAGAAAATTCTATTAGAAACTGGTATGACCGAAGATGAATTAGTAGAAGCATTTGTCAATCAAGAATCATGATGATATTGATTATTGACGCAAACATCTTAATCGCTGAATTACTGCGTCAACGTGGACGCGAACTATTGCGTAGCCCGCAACTGATTATACACGCATCCGAAAAGGTTGTAGATGAGACTAATTACGAAATTCAAAAGCGCATACGTCATATGATAACTACAGGTAAATTGAGTCAAGAAGAAGGAACGGATTTAACACAATTAGCTTCTCAAGCATTAAAAACCTGTATTATCAACATTCCTCAAATCGAATATGGTTATTTAGAGATAGAAGCTAAAGAACGCATACCTAGAGATCCCGATGATTGGCATACCGTAGCTCTAGCAATACATCTAGATGCAGCAATCTGGACACAAGACAATGATTTTCTTGGTTGTGGTTGTCCATGCTGGACGACTGACACTTTAATTTCATACCTAAAGCGAATTAGCTAATAGTTACTTTCTAGCGACTCTGCGCGAGACTGCGGTTAAGGCGCAAGAAGTCGCCATTAGTCAGGCGATCGCTTATTTGGAAGGAAGGCGATCGCTGATTTTGTTAGAGATTGAGAGATTTAGCGATCTCTATATTCTGGAACTTGTAAAATGCGATCGCATTTTTTTTTGCTAGAGATTGAGAGATGTAGCGATCGCTATATTCTGGAACTTGTAAAATGCGATCGCTGATTTTGTTAGAGATTGAGAGATTTAGCGATCGCCATGTTCAGCAATTTGTCAAAATGCGATCGCCTCTGTCATGTTAGCTACGATTAATTTTGCATTATCTCAAGAAATTGAGCTTACATCCGATAGAATAACTCAGATAAACTTGTCCGTTCTTGATAGATTTTTATGGATGCTTTCAATCCAATTCCGCCAGAGTGGGTCGAAAAGTCTACACACGCTAATAGTTTTTGCTGTCCTCGCTGTGGGCAACTGCCAAGTAAAGCTGATGCTGTGTGGATTAATCGTCGATCGCCTGTTTACACTGAAAATCATCAACGCAAGTGGCAAGAGTTTTATCGCTGTGAGTGCCAAAATGTCTGGTGGGCTTGGAGTAATGATCGCCCTGCTTCAGAATTTAGCGATCGGGCGATTCCAAACAATTATGACGACGACTTAAGTTGAGTAGATGAAATCGCAAGTTGTTTTAGTTTTGGCTTTGTCCTTTATTGCAGGGGCTTATGCTAGTTTTTTACCAAATTCGCTAGGATTTTATGCAGTTTTAGGGATTGGCTTTAGCTTATCGCTGATTGTTCCCGTAATTTGGCGTTTGGGGCCAAAGCGTTGGGTTTATCTGTTAGCAATTGCGATCGCATCTTTTGCTTGCTTTTATGTAAACTTTCGTACCCCGCAGCCCGAACCTGATGACATTTCTAAATATGCGCCGCTATCTAATGCGATCGTGCGGGGACAGGTGATCGGCTCGCCCAGCTTGACTCGCAGCGAGAGGGCACGTTTTTTGTTAGAGGTAAGTGAGATTAATCCATCTGGCAAAGCGAATATTAAAGATCTAAATAAAGATCTAACAAGAACTCCCAATTCCGCAGTGAACCCAAATACGGCTGACAGTAATGCCATATCTAATCCTGATGCTCAAAAAAAGTTTATTGCCGCATCAGGAAAGTTATATGTGACTGTGCCATTGATTGAGGTAACGGGCTTACGATCTGGGCAAGCGATCGAACTTTCAGGTCGGCTTTATTTGCCAAGTCGAGCCGATAATTTTGGCGCGTTTGATTTTAAAACTTACCTAGCGCGTCAGGGTGTTTTTGCAGGAATAAGTGGGCGATCGCTTGTTAATCAAGGGGAGCCGCCTATTTTTGGAGAATGGTGGTTTGTCAGTCGGATTGTTCGCGCTCATGTGATGGGTGCGGGTGTACCTGAGGGTTCGCTGCTTAGCTCTTTGGTATTAGGCAGCCGAGCCGTAGATCTACCAAGCGATCTTAAGGATGCTTTTATTCAGGCTGGATTAGCAGCAGTGCTGGCGGCTTCGGGCTTTCAGGTGACTTTGGTACTAGGAGCCGCGATCGCCATAAGCCGCAATAAATCTTTGAAGCAGCAATTTTTATTTGGCAGCCTTTGTCTAGGCGGATATTTACTGTTGACAGGCGGCAGTCCATCAATTTTGCGGGCGGTGATGATGGGCTTCGGAAGCTTGATTGGTTTAGTAGTCCAGCGTCGTAGTCGTCCAGTTATCGGTTTGCTGGTCACGGCGGTGTTGTTATTGCTTTATCAGCCGCTTTGGATTTGGGATTTGGGGTTTCAGTTTAGTTTTCTGGCAACATTCGGGTTAATCACGACCTCTACGGCAATTTCTCAACGTTTAGAATGGCTGCCCCCTGCGATCGCTGACTTAATTTCTGTGCCAATCGCTGCTTATATATGGACATTGCCACTACAACTATTAGTATTTGGCAAACTTGCCCCCTATAGCTTGATTGCTAATGTATTCACTACGCCATTAGTTGCGATCGCCACCTATGGAGGTCTCATTAGTGGTTTATTAGGAATTATTTTTATACCAATTGGTGCGGCGATCGCTTGGTTGCTCTATCCCTTGCTGCATTGGACAATTGATATTGCTCAATGGATTAATACTTTGCCTAGGGCAAACACCAGTATAGGAGCAATCGCTATTTGGCAAATGTTAGTTGCTTATGCACTATTTATAGCGATTTGGCTATTGCCTTGGTTTGGTAAAATGCAGCGTTGGACGATCGCTTTTATGCTTGCTTGCGTAGTGCTATTTGTCCCGAATGCGATCGCGCAGACAAATACCTTTGAGGTTACGTTGCCGTCATTTAATGATGTGCCAATCATGTTAATTAAAAATCAAAATCAAACTGTTTTAATTAATAGCGGCGATCGGCAATTTGCTAGTTTTACATTACAGCCGTTTTTGCAAAAGGTGGGTATTAATCGCATCAATTGGGCGATCGCTACTAATACTCAGCCTGATGTTACTGATGGATGGAATGAGTTGATATCTAACTCCATAGCGATCGACCAGTTTCGTGATATCAGTATCGGTGTTACCCCAAAAAACTATCAAAATCTTCAACAAGCTCTTGCCAACGCTAAAACTCCATTAGCTTCTCTCAAGGCTGGCGAAACACTCACAATCAACAATGAAGTGGAAATTCAACTACTTAATCAATCCCCCGATGTGTTGAAAATCAAAACTGGTGAGCAATCTTGGCTATTACTTACTAATGCCGATCAAAAAGCCCAACAAGCGATCATTGCAAAAAAAGATCTGCTCCCCCAACTATCCGCTAATATCCTCTGGTGGACAGGTGGGCAAATTGAGCCAGCGATCCTGCAAGCAATAAATCCTAAAATTGCGATCGCTTCTGCTACTAGCGTGGTTGAAGAAGTGGTTAATCAATTATATGAAGCTAAAGTTAGAGTATTTTGGACAGGACGAGATGGAGCAATTCAATGGAATCCTAACAAAGATTTTCAGACCCTTCGCGATCAACAAGATTCGCGATCGCCTATCTAATTACAGCCTATTGAGGGTTTGAGTGATCCAGATAATTTTTAAAAAGTGCCGCTTCGCGGCACTTTTTAAAAATTATCTGGGTTTTATGGCAGTGCAAGGCACTGTACTGTATTTGTTAAGACGAGTGATTTTTCGCGCTGACCATCATAACTTTTCTACTTATTACCAAGATGTAAAACCATCATGAAATCGCAACTGCAACAACTTAAAAACTTTTTCTACCATAGAGTTTTCTGGTTGTTTGCAACTTTTAGCTGTTTGGCAACTTTACACCTCCATTACATCTGGAAGGTAGCCGAAAAAACACCATCGCTACTTGATTTTTTAGGATGGGCAAGCATAGGTTTTTTGTTATGGAAAAAGCAACATAAAATTAAATTTCGAGGCAGCTTAGTTTCATCCATACTAGGATTAATTTTAATATTTTGGATGATTATTAGGCATAGTTTAAGTCAATTTAATTCATATATTGATGTACTATCTTACTTATTTCCTATTGTTACCTTCATCGGTATATTGCTGGTCACTACAGGATTTAAAAAGCTTTATCTTTATAAATCTGAAATAGTAATTGCGGCGCTTATTTCTTTGCCATTTGCATCTATATACAACTTGTTAAAGCCAATTGTAAATATTGATGCTCAACTGCTTAATTTCATGTTGCATTATTTAGGATTTAAAGCAGTTAGACAAGGTGCGATCGTATCATTACCAAATGGTTCAGTTGAAATAATGCCTAGTTGCTCTAGTGTCGCTCCAATATTAACAATGTTACCTTTGATCGTGGTTTTGTTAAGTATTTACCCTACTAGTAAAGCAAAGCAATTCTTTGTTTATATCAGCACAATTTTTTCTATTGCCTTTGTTAATAGTATTCGCCTATCTTTGTTAGCCATACTTTTAAATAATGGTGATACTACTAATTTTAACTATTGGCATACAGGAGGAGGTGCGGGTATTTTTTCCAATCTAATTGTTTTTTTAATCGGCGGAATATCTTATCAAATATTAAATAGTGCTAGTGCAAACGCCAAGGCGGTTAAGTCGTAAAATCAATACATGTAAACTTTATGTCTCAGATAGTTTCGATTCAAAAATACAACGATAAAAAATCAAGAATTAAAACCTTTAAAGACTTTAAAGTATTTTGCTTAATAGCTGTTTTTACTTCAACCTGTATAGCGATCAGTATTTCTATATTCACTCCAAATTTTAAAAATCGTCCAAAATTTCAATTTCCTAATCAAATATCTTTGACTAATTGGCAATTTCGATCTAGTAATAATCTTGATAATGTTTTAAAAAGTGCTTCAAAAAATAATGCGATCGCTGCTAAAAAATATTTTTATGTCTCATCCACTAAAGACACTTTACAAATTGATGCATTATATATTGATGGAATCGTGTCACTACCAAAGTCATTAGAAATTCTCGGATTAAAATACTCTAGTAATAGTTTAAATATTCGTTATTTAAAATCAGTAGGGTATTATGCATTATTTGTAGATCAAGAGCGTGCTTATTTATCTGCTTGTATCAATCCTTATGGTGATACAACGGTTACTGAAGATCAGTTTATAAATAATCGTTATAATACTACGTCTAATCGAATCGGTTCTTATTTACTCGGAGTTACTAATTTACGTGATCATCGCTGTTTGTTTACGACTATATCTATGCCATTAGAAAACCCAAAACTAGTCAATCAAAGTACTAATTCATTAGCTAAAATGCATCAAAAACTAGAAAAAGCATGGACTAATTGGTATCAAAACTGGCAAGATGACTTTCCTAAAAGCTAAGCAATACTTTTACAACCATCTTTATATACCGCGTCCATGTTGAAAACTTCGTTTTCAACATGGACGCAGAAAAACCCGAAGCGGGGCTTTGCCCTGCGACCCTCTAAAATAACTATGGGTTTCATCCTACTCCCTTCCCACTATAGAAATAGACATACAAAACCAAGGATTAGCGTTGCGGCGCAAAGCGCCGCAACGTCTAATTTTTCATTGGGAAGGGAGTAGACGCGTTATACAACCACTTTTATAACCATAAGTTAAGACAATAATTAAATTAGAGATAGTTATGCAGGATATTCAAGTCCCAGCTATGGGCAGACAGACATTTTTGTTGTTAAGAGGCTTCGGATATATATCACTAGCTTTATTTTTGTTAGATTTTTTAACTATTGTTGTTCCCTTCAAATTTACTGATGCGGTTTGGGAGCTTAGTACATATGGACTAATTATTGAAAGAGTGCCACTTTTACTATTGTCTTTTCCATTGCTTTTTTTTGGTGAATATAGTGCGCGGATAAAATGGGAGCAGATTGCTACAAAAATTATTTCTTGGATGGCTCTAATATTAGCAATATTGTTTTTTTTAGCTGTCCCTTTAGGGATTGTCAATACATTTCGTGTGCAAAATATTCGTCAAGCTGAAGTAATCACTAAAGCTGCACAACAAACTGGAGCTATCCAAACAATTGCTGAGAACTTAAATAAAGCCAATACTGACATTCAAATCAGGAATGTTTTAAGAACTCTTAATCCTCAACAACAAGCCTTAGTGGCAAAAATTCCAAAGCCACAAGAAGTTAAGAAAAAACTATTAGCTGAAATCACAAATTCTATTACTCAAACTCAGTCACAATCAGAAGAGATAAAGCGCCGAATTAGTACATCTCTATGGAAAGATTCAGTAAAATGGGCGATCGCAGCTTTATTGTCTGGGCTATTTCTTTTATATATTTGGATGCAATCAAAATGGGCAAGGGTGGGAATTAATTATTAGCAAAAAATCGAGATTGGTTCATGATCGCTATTTTTTAAGTTATGGCGATCGCTATACTTATTTAAAGCTGTTATTTCGTATCTTTACCAATGCACAAGCGATCGCTCTTTTCCCCAATTATTTTTGCTAGTATCACCTTGGCGGCTTTACCTGCGATGGCGCAATATACAGGTTTAGGTAAAGATAGCCTTGATCCTGCCATTTTAAAGCGTTATGCACCAACGCCTCTATCGCCTAGTGTAACGCGCCCAATTGAGTCGATTTTGGATGTGCGATCGCCTGGGCTAGGCATGGTATCACCTGACGGTAAAAAGTTGTTTTTCACATGGGGAATCACGGGAACAGTTCAGGTATGGAGACTGGATGGAGCGCAAAAATTTCCTGTCCAAGTAACAGGTGGGCAAGATGCGACCACGATTTCAGGGATGACTCCTGATGGTAAATATTTATTGCTATCTCGCGATCGGCAAGGCGAAGAAAATCCAGGATTATATATACAGCCAACTGAAGGTGGAGCCTTAGAAGTTATTCAGCATCTTTCTGGCGTTCGCACATCATTGCAATACATTAGCAATGACTCCCGCGCGGTTTATTTCAGTGCAAACGATGTCAAACCAGACTCTTATGTAATTTATCGCTACGATTTACAAACTAAACAGAAAGTTGCAATTTCAGGTGGTGATGGGATTTGGTGGATTGCTGATGTTTTTGTTAATCTCAAAACTGGCGATCGCGAAAAATTTCTATTCGGTAAAGCCACAGGTAGTCAATCGCAAGAATATTATGAATATGATGTTAAAACTCGAAAAACTACGCCTTTGATCGGTCAAAATGAACAGGAAGATTATGGTGTTCAGTATGGTGTAAATCCAGATGAATATTTGGTATTAACTCCAAAATTTAGTGAATTTCGCCGACTTTATAGTTATAAAAATAATAAATTTACCGCCATCACTCCCGAGCTAAAAGCAGATGTCGCTAGCTTTGATATTGATGATCGCCGTCAACGCATTCTTTACTCGATTAATGATGGTGGTTACACGCGCCTAAAGGCGATCGCTACGAATACGTTAAAAGAGATTGCTTTACCTCAATTTTCTAATGCTGATCATATTTATACTGGCTCAACTACTCGCAACGGTCGATTTACCACGCTTGGAGTCGAAACTGCCAAAGCACCACGCCTGAGTTATGTCTATGATTGGCAAACCAACAAACTTACCCAATGGGTATTACCTAGCACCCCCGAAATCGACACCAGCAAATTTACGGCGGCTAAGTTGGAAACCTACACGACACGAGATGGTATATCGATTCCCATGTTTGTCTATCGATCGCCACAATGTGAAAATACCGCCCAAAAGCCTCTTGAAAAGCCCTGTCCTGTAATTGTGAATTTTCATGGTGGACCAGAAGGACAAAGCACTCCAGGATTTAATCGTTACGCGCAGTTATTTGTAAATGCAGGATTTATCTTTGCTGACCCAAATGTGCGTGGTAGCGAAGGCTATGGTAAAACTTGGCTCAATGCTGATAATGGACGCGATCGCCTTAAAGTAATTACCGATATCGAAGACGCATCGATCCATATCCGCAAAAATTGGCAAATTAACGGCGTAACTCCAAAGATCGGCATTGTGGGTGGTAGTTATGGTGGCTATTCAGCTTTAATCGGGATGTCTAAATTTGCAGGCAGTTATGATGCAGGTGTATCAAATGTTGGTATTAGCAACCTGCTCACCTTTTTAAATAACACGGCTCCCTATCGACGGATTCTCCGCATTAGTGAATATGGCGATCCTGTCAAAGATCGGCAAGCTTTAATTGATTTATCGCCTGTAACTTATAGCGATCGCATCAAAGCTCCTTTATTAATTATTCAAGGCGCTAACGATCCGCGTGTCCCCGTTGGTGAAGCAATCCAAATCCAACAATTATTAGAACAGAAGAAAATCCCTTCTCAACTCGTAATTTTCCCCGATGAAGGTCACGGTTCTAGCAAACGTAGTAACCAAGTACTAGAAATTGGCTATACCCTCGATTTTTTCAAAAAACATTTGCAAAACTAGTTTACAAACTGCACAAAAAAAGAGAGTTCCTGATGGAACTCTCTTTTTTTTAGGGAGAAAATTAGACGCTAACTTTGCCGTAAAATATGCCGCGAATGACAACTTCTTTTGGCTCGACGCCACCAAGGTCGTTATCGGAAGTTTGTTCACACTCAAATGTGCCAGCGATTTCGCCAGTTTCAGGATTGAGCTTGGCAACTTGTAAAGAAAAATTACCCTTAGAGGTAGAGTCATCTTTTACACTTCTGTTATCAAAAGAGTTGCGCTTAGCGGGCAATGCTTCAGCTGAGTCATAACCGATCGCCAGACCACGACCTTTAGGATCGATAAAGCCAGAACCGCGATAGGTAGGTACGTCAGTTGCACCAACAAAGTCAACCGATGTGGTGATGCCATTGACACCAGGCGCAGTAGTTGCTTTAAAACCTTTAATGGTGAACAAAATTGCGACTAGTTCGCCACCAGGCATTTTGACAGTAATCGGTTGATAGTCCAGCCCATCAGTTTCTACTAAGCTAAGGCTGCCATCACTATTGCCAGTCACAGTTGCTTTTACAAAGTCAAGGCTAGATGTTGAGCGGGTAAGCAGTTTGCTTGCCACAAACTCAGACTTTTTACGCTTGTTGCTAGATTCTTCTTTAACAAAAAATGATGTTGGCTCCAAGCAAAGCTCGGTGATCTGTGCAGTTTTTCCTGCGCCTAGGGGGATAAAGTTCCGTCCACCACGAGAGCTGCGTCCGATATCGGGGCATTTATTGGCTAAGCCCGTATTGACAATTTGATCGTAGGTCAAGCCTTGAGTACCTGCGATCGCTGAACTAGCAAACAAGCCGCTTGCTACTAAAATGCAGAAACTGACACACAATGTAAAAATTGCTTTCGTAAAACTACGAAATTTCATAAATAACCTCTTCTTAATTTAACGGGTAGTATTTTAGGTTTAGGATTGATGAAGCTGAGCGCAACCCATCCTAACCTTGGTTAAAAAATACGATCTAGTTTGGGATTTTAAATTGAGATCGTTAACGAGTTTATGGTGCTTTAAACTAGCCGTACTAGGAAGCTTGCTAAAGACTTAATTTGTAAAATTCCAATCACCATATTATCGCGCACGAGGGTACTTCGCTTGGCACAAACAGAAATCCAATCACAGAACCAATTGCAAGAAGAAGAAATTGCTGATCTGTCTGATCTTGAGATGATCGGCGATCGCATTTGGCAATTTGCCCAAGAGCAGGAAGGCGATTCAACTAGTCTTTTGCAAATTTTGCGGGTCTTAGAAGCGATTCATAAACGGATTCGAGACGATTTGTTTCAGCAGGCTTTACCAACTAGTCGCCATGAGCTATTTAATCTTCTCCGCGACATTGAGACAAATGGGGGCTGGCCACATATCTATCGTATGAAAATTAATGAAATTTGTCGATATTTAGAGCAACCTGAAGAATCAGCTGAATAAAACTCAATAAAATAAAAGGACACCCATATAGAGCATCCTTTTATTGGTTATACCGTGTTTAAGATGAAACCCATAGTTTTTTAGAGGGTCGCAGGGCGAAGCCCCGCTTTGGGTTTTTTCTGCGTCCATGTTGAAAACCGAGTTTTCAACATGGACGCGGTATATAAAAAAATGGACGCTTAGCGTCCATTTTTTCTTTATTGGGTTGTCTAGACTCTGCGATATTGCTGATAAGCAGTAAAAAAGAGTCCACCAAGAGTAATGAAAATAAGACCGAGGCAAACGCCTGACAAAATTGGTTCTACCATAAAGATTTATTAAACTCGCTATTTCAATAGTTTACTTCAGCGATCGCCATAATAGATAAAAATGTAAGATTGCCTGACGAAATATGAAGTATAACTGTCGCCAAGTGTATCAGGACATAAAACCCAAAAGAGAGTTGCGGCGCGGCGCGCCGCAACTCTCTTTTGGGTTTTGATTTAGTCCTAACATGGCTGACGACAGCTGTACAACCTTTTTGAGACTTCATTACTGTCCTTGAACACGTTGAAGTGTTTCAGGGAGACTTATTGGTGGAGGGACAGGCGGGGTGTTGGTAGGTTCTGGAAGAGCGGCTGGAGGCTGGGGAGGGGCTATAGGTTGTGGAGGGACATCACTATTCAAAACATTTGAGGCTGGCTGAACTGAAAATAGTCGCTCGACATTTTCATACAATTTTTGAGCCACTATGTCATTGGCGGGTTCAGTTAGATGAATAGGATCGATAAAGGCTTTTTGATTAGTGTCTTGAAATAACTGATAGAAATTGATAAATCTGGGGTTCGGTAAATTGCTACTTAAAGTTTTTTCAGCGATCTTATAAGCGTTGGTGACGCGATCGCTATAATCCTTACCCAAAGACTTAAGTAGGCTATCTTCTTCTTTGGTCAAAGACTTTTGCTTACCCGTGATCTCTGGCTGAAGCACAATCAAGGTGGGAATATCAGCACCTAATCTATTCATTTGCTGCGCGTTATAGAGATATCGATCAACTCTTTTTTGAACTTCTTTAGGATCTTTGCTAAACTGCTCAGCACTAAAAAGTTGATATTCAGACTTAAATGTGGTGATATCGGCTGGTACTACCCACTTTTGCCAAGCTTTAACTAAATATAAAGAATTTGACCAGTTATTAAATTGTTGAATTTGATGTTGACGATATTGAGCGATTGGATCACGTAACACTTGCTCGACATTGCCAATTTCGCGAGCAGCCTGATTGCTGGGGGATCGCAAATCTTCATAGCCATCAAGGATAATCAGCGCGTCGGGCTTATAAGCCATCACCTTATGGGCAAGTAGAGATAGCTCATTACCAGAATTATAGCCAGGCACCGCCGCCGCAATTACTCGATAGCTGCCTTCGCGTAGACGCGATGGGAGCACACGCACTGCTTCAATCTGATCGGCAAAATAAGGAATTTCTTTGGGCTTAAACTTTTCTGGGCTGCTATTTTGAAGGCGGACACGATCATTGAGCAGTTTTTCAATTTTAAAAGCCAATGCTTTTTGGTTTTTTTCCGCCATATTTGTAAAAGCGGTGGAATTACCTGCCAAAAATACACGAATCTCACCCGCAGGTTTATCAATCGGCACAGCCGAATCTTGACGAAAGCTTTGTTCATTAATCTGCCAATATTCGCTCTTCTGATTGGATATTAGTTCATATCCCAATACTGGACTGCGCCGAACTTGTAATCGACCCGCATCTGGTAATCCAGGATAGTTATTGCCATTTCCGTCCTGCAAATTAAATGCATAGGATTGGGCGATCGCAGCTTCTTTTTCAGGTGCAATTTGATTATTATTGCCTGTCGCCAAAACTGCTCCGCGTGCGATCAGTTCAGCCAAAAGTAATAGCAAAGGCAAACCAATCAGAATAACGAGTAAAGTATTTCGCAACCAAGGTTTACGCTTGGATTGCCACGAAGAGTTATATCGAGGTCTACGCATGACTAGGCTAATGATGTGCGGCTTTTCAGCTTATCTCAATTTCTACAGCAATTTTAAGTAAAGTTTGAGAAGCGCAAATCGGCTCCTTTAATTTTATTTAAGTTTTATTTAAGTTGAATTAATTCAATTTTGTAACCATCTGGATCTTCCACAAAGGCGATCTCAGTCGTGCCATGCTTCATAGGAGCAGGTTCGCGGGTAATCTTGCCACCTTTTTCGCGAATTGCTTCACAGGCGGTATAAATATTTTCCATACCTAGCGCGATATGCCCATAGCCCGTGCCAATTTCATAAGCATTAGTATCCCAGTTATGGGTTAGTTCGATGACAGCATTGCTTGATTCGTCACCATAGCCGACAAAAGCTAGTGTAAAGCGACCATCAGGATAATCCTTGCGACGCAATATTTTCATGTTGAGGACATTACTATAAAAGTCAAGCGATCGCTCTAAATCACCAACTCGAATCATTGTATGTAAAACGCGCATTTTAGTTTTCCTCTAAGTTTTCTTTAAGACGATTTCTTGAAAAGATTTTACCGTGGGTGTGCCGTGCAAAGCGCGGCACACCCACATTTTGGTTTTAATAAATCGGGTACTTTTATTGGTAGATATCACCTAAAGCCCAAATGAGAATTCTCATTTGCAGATTCTCATTTGCCGATTAGCGATCATAATCTTCATCGTCTATATTTTTTGGCTCAACCATCCAGTCAGAATTTTGTCCGCCAATGATTACTTCCTCGATCGCTACATATTCTTTAGTAAACTGCCGCAATGCATTGACTAAAGTATCGATTGCGATCGCATCTGTCGTTCCCAAATCGACCCAACACCGCGCCCACTCATTTTCATACTCAAGATCAGTCATATTATGCATAACTGACATCATCTCCTCCTCGGCAGCTTGGTTATCATAGTCAAAATAGCTAATATCTACACCAGATTCGAGAACCTGCATATTGCAAGCGTTGAAACCGCCCAATTTACCAAGCAAAAACCAAGAATTAAATACTTCGTCTAACAGTTGTTTTTCGGACTCAGAGGGAACTTCACTAAATTTTATCCATATCCATAAGTCAAACCAATCACATTCTCTAAATCTAACTTCCATAATCAACTTTTAGATCTATCAAAATCTCGATAAAAAATTGTGTCAAACCTAGCTTAGGCGAGATCACGTTGCATGGTAAGTAGGGAAGACAGAATATTCATTTAGATTCATTTAGTAGTTCTAGCACCTTGGTCTACCATAAAAACCAGATAATTTTTTGAAAGTGCCGCGAAGCGGCACTTTCAAAAAATTATCTGGATCACTCAAATCCTCAATAGGCTGTAAATAATTTCCTAATAATTTAAGGATGGCTTTTAGTTGTTAGACCTAGTGCTCATGCCCAGTTTTGAGCATGAGCGTTAAAAGTGCTTTATATGATGAATATAGTTAGTGCCACTATAGAGAATGACATTTATTTGAAAGAACCTTGCAACCTTACAACTAATCGCTTAGTCGTCTTATTGTCAGGGCCTGCAACCGCAAAAAAAACAATTCCGTTGTCCGCTTCACAACGAACAGATGCACTGTATTTACCGCTCACCCCGAATGCCCCTAGCCCAATCGGTTCAAAGTTTTCAGTAAACCCTGCACGTTTTACCGCAGTTTCGGCTTTCCTCTCACAGAGTTCTTGGCTAATAGAAATATTTAAGGCGTGATTGAAGATGATCGGATATTGAGCATTAGCACTAGCAGGAAAAGTTAAAATAGCCAAAAAAGGTAATAATTTCAGAGATTTCATATATTTTCTCCCGAAAATCTATAGTTTTTCTAACGAACTTTTTTTCAATTGTTTTTACAGTTTACAATTGAATTATTCCCTTAACAATTAGGAGAATGTCCTAATTATCTACTTTACAGGGATCTTTTTCTTAGGCTCTATGTCTCAACTTTAGGGCAAACTCAGATCCCTGTAGATTTGTAACTATGTAGTAATATCTATCCAAATAATTTAATCTTCCACTGTAAGCTATTTAATGGTTTGTAACGATAAATTACGATACAGTGCTAAAGTTAAGTCCAAATTAACCTAAAAGATTCAAAAAGTGTACTTTAAATTTTTGAATGCGATCGCTGAAGCAAATATTCAGTCGTGAGGAGTATTTCCTACCTGTGGCAACAAATCCCATCAATCTAGACCAAAAAAATGGTTTGACGAATAATTCGTCTAAGACCAAAAAATCTTTTTTAAAGTACAAATGGACACTATTTATAGTGTTGTTTGTGGCGCTACTATCGGGTGGGCTAGGTGCAGGATTAGCATTTGTACTGAGTAGCAGACCTTTTCAGCAACGCCAGCTATCAACTAACGAAGCCGCAGTATTTAATCGTAACTCCGACAGTATAACTTCAGCGATCGCTGGTGTGCCAACTCTGACACGCCCCGTCAATATTTTGGTATTAGGGACAATCATCCTCACCTCAGACTTACCTGATGCTCAATCTAAGCCCAAAGGAAAATATTTAGCGGAAGTCGATAACAACCTCAATGGTATGAGTGACGCGATGTTACTCATCCGTTTCGATCCCGCTACTAAAAAGGTTTCTGTACTATCTATTCCTCGTGATAGCCGCGTTAATATTCAAGGCGTCGGCACAACCAAGATCAATTTTGCTAATTATGCAGGCGGTGCATCTTTATCGGCGCAAACTGTTAGCGAAGTATTAGGAGATATCTCGATTGATCGCTATATTCGCTTTAATGTGAATGGGTTTGGCAAATTAGTTGATGCCCTTGGCGATGTAGATATCTATGTGCCGAAAAAGATGAAATATCAAGATGATAGCCAACATTTATATATCAATCTGAATGCTGGGCAGCAAAAATTAAATGGTAGTAAAGCAATTCAATTTATGCGCTACCGCCATGACGATCTTGGGGATATAGGTCGTGTACAACGTCAGCAAGCATTTTTCCGAGCTTTTATTGATCAGAAACTTAAGCCCGAAATAATTGTTAAATTCCCTGAGATCCTTGCAATTCTTAAAGACAATATTGATACTAATCTTTCTGTCGAGGAAGTACTTGCTCTCGCTAGCTATACTTCAAAAATTGATCGCAAAAGTATTCAAATGCACATGGCGCCTGGGCGATTTAGCAACCCTGGAGAGTTTGATAATCTGAGCTACTGGATTTTGGATAATCGACTGCTGACCAAAATCATGAACCAAAGCTTTGGTACTTTCAAACAAACTGATCCAAGTTCTATGGAAGTCACACCTCAGACGCTCAGAGTCGCGATCCAAGATAGTATGTCTCAACCTGAAGGATCTAAAAAAGCTACGACTATTCTGTCTAAGGCGGGATATGCTCAAGTTTTTCCTGCTAGCGATCGCTGGACTAAGCCGCTTGCTAAGACCCAGATTATTGCCCAAAATGGAGATAAGGCAAGTGCCGAAAAACTGCGTGATGCATTGGGGATTGGCGAAGTGATGGTCGAATCTACAGGCGATATAGAATCAGATATCACAGTTAGAGTTGGCAAAGATTGGCTCCAAACGAATAATATCCCTCTCAAGCCCGCTAAACCTGCACCAATAAATCAGCGTTAAGGCGATTTCTTGAAAAAATTTTACTGTGGGTGTGCCGCGCTTCGCGCGGTACACCCACATTTTAGTTTTAATAAATCGGGTACTTTTATTGTTAGATATCACCTAAGTGCAGTAAAGCCAAAAATAAAGCGAAAGTAAAGCTCTGCTCTACTTTTACTAGACGCTAATTTTTACTAGATGCCAGTACTCTTGCGAACGAGCTTAGTAAATAGAAAATCGGGTAAAAGCTTACGCAAAAATAATAATTGCTTGGCAAGTGGATCGGCGGGATAACGCAATTTCCACGAGTTATCGGTACTAGCGCTATAAATCGTTTTTGCCACGACTTCAGGTAATGCCCCAGTCGTGCCAATTTTATTGAGTGCCGTCAATACGCGATCGCTAAAAGCATCGTAATCAGTTAAATCAGAATTTTTAGTGCGATCAGACGATCGATCATAAAAGTCAGTTTTAATCGGACCTGGCTCAATGATTTTGACGCGAATATTAAATGCTCTCAATTCATGTTGCAAAGATTCGGAAAAGCCTTCTACAGCCCATTTTGTTGCGTGATACAGACTATAAAGAGGGAAAGCAACTCGCCCACCAATCGAAGCAACGTTAACAATCACGCCACTTTTGCGATCGCGAAAATGAGGCAATACAGCCCGAGTTGTTTCCATTAAACCGAAGACATTGGTATTAAATTGACGCTGAATCTGTTCAGGTGTGCAGGTTTCAAATGCACCTAACAAACCGTAACCTGCATTATTAACTAGTACGTCGATCACTCCAAATTTAGAAATGGTCGCAGTAACCGCATCAATGATCGTGTGAGGATCGGTAACATCTAGTTTGAGGCAAACTACGCGATCAAGATTTGCTAAGCTATTTGCATTGTTAATTTCTTGATCGGGCGATCGCATTGTCGCTGCTACATTCCAACCCTGTTTCTGAAAATACAAAGCCGTTTCTCTGCCAATTCCAGACGATGCACCAGTAATTAATACAGTTTTAGTCATTTTTTCCTAAGTTCTAGGATGGCAGTTTGCGTCATCTTAATCGTTAATCTTAATCGTTAAACACCAGCAAATAATTCAGCGATCGGGCGAGCAGGGATATCTGCTTTAGTTACAATCTCGACAAGCTTATTTTGAGCCGCAGACTCAAAAAGTGCATCGACAGCTACTTGGGCAACTTTGGTACGGGGAATACTGCCTTCAAACAAAGTATCAGCGCTAGACATTACCAGTTCACCTGGTTTTTCATTGTTTATTAATCCGCCTGGGCGGATGATTGTGTATGTCAATCCACAAGTTTGCAAATATCGTTCTGCTTGCTTTTTCCAGAAAAGCACCAACCAAAATAGATTTAAGGGATGAAAAAGTTTTGAGGTGCAAAGAGAAGAAATGATCACAAAATGCTGGATGTTTTTTGCCTTTGCTGCATTTATTAAATTTTTTGTGCCAATGTAATCGACTAGATAAGGCTCTAAAGGATTCAGGCTCGGTTTTGCGCCTGTTGCACAAACAAGCACATCACAATCAGCGATCGCTTCAGTCAAAGCACTAGCAGAAAGCACATTTCCTTGCACTAGTTCTACTTCAGGCGGCAAACTTTGCTTAGCAAGTTCTAAATCTCGGACTAAGGCTCTAACCGAAATATTGCGATTTGTTAATTCAGTGATAATATGTCGCCCTGTTTGCCCAGTGGCTCCTGCTACGAATGCTTTCACGGTTTATAACCCTCTCAAATATATACATCATAGGGTTTTAGTATAGTCGGCACAAAATGTTGCTTAGATTAATCCAGACAAAGTTTTAAGAATGACAAACCCATTTTGAGATTTGGGGAATACGCTCAAACATTTCGGGGTTAGTCATTCTGGTATAATGCTTAACTAAAAATACATGTTTTTCAAAACTACAGCGCTTTGCGATGAAACCAAACCCAGATTTTTGTAAAATCCTCTCCAAGAAGCGACAAGTGCGGGGCTTTTACAAAAATATTGTGGTTCGTTTGTTCGCAATTTGCTGTAAAGCTATTTAGAAAGCTATTTAGAAAACCATTAAAAATAATTAAAAAAAGTTAAGAACATCAATGCAACTCACTTATCGCCCTCGTCGCTTACGCCGCAATCCTTCTATTCGTAGTCTTGTTAGAGAAGCACATCTATCTGTAGATGACTTTATCTATCCAATGTTTGTAATGGAAGGAGAGAATAGCCGTGTTGAGATTCCTTCTATGCCTGAGGCATATCGCTTTACCCTCGATCTATTGGTTAAAGAAGTAGAAGAGAATTATGCTTTAGGAATTAAAGCGATCGCGCTTTTCCCTGCTGTACCTGAAGAGAAAAAAGACCTG
Organism: Pseudanabaenales cyanobacterium; assembly: GCA_038230875.1. Taxonomy (GTDB): domain Bacteria; phylum Cyanobacteriota; class Cyanobacteriia; order Pseudanabaenales; family Pseudanabaenaceae; genus Pseudanabaena. The sequence goes on along the minus strand of JBBRMK010000062.1, from coordinate 3,031 downwards.
ACTGGTAGCGAAAGTTTTAATCCTGAAGGGTTGGCGCAGCGAGCAGTCCGAGCAATTAAGGCTGTGTTGCCTGATATTATCATCTTCACTGATGTTGCGCTCGATCCTTTCACTACTCACGGACATGATGGGCTCATTGATGATAACGGCGTAATTCTTAATGACGAGACAGTAGAAGTCCTTGTAAAGATGTCTATCTCTCAAGCCGCCGCAGGCACTGACTTCGTTTCACCTTCTGACATGATGGATGGACGTATTGGTGCGATTCGTCAAGGTTTAGATGCTAATGGATTTGAGAATGTCGGTATTCTTGCTTATTCTGCCAAATATGCATCGGCTTACTACGGACCTTTCCGAGATGCATTAGGTTCTGCACCAAAGTCTGGCGATAAAAAAACTTATCAAATGGATCCTGCTAATTCTCGCGAAGCGATTAAAGAAGTCTATCTTGATATTGCTGAGGGTGCAGATATTGTGATGGTAAAACCTGCCTTAGCTTATTTGGATATTATCGCTAAAGTTAAAGACGCTACCAATGTACCAGTTGCCGCTTATAACGTCAGTGGTGAGTATACGATGATTAAGGCGGCAGCACAGCTTGGTTGGATCGATGAAAAGAAGGTAATGTTAGAAACTCTGCTCAGCATGAAGCGTGCAGGTGCAGACATTATTTTGTCTTATCATGCAAAAGCGGTCGCCCAAATTCTTGCTTCAGGATATCGTTTCTAATCTTTTTCTCAATCAAAAATGAACGCAAAAGAACTTCTCAAAAGTTACGCTTTGGGCGATCGCGATTTTAGTCAGCGATCATTCATCGGATTGATTTTAACAGGAGCGGACTTGTCTGGAGCAAACTTTATTGAATCAGATCTTGAAGAGATTACGCTTGATATTGCCAATTTAGAAGATGCGGAATTAAATCTTGCTAATTTGGCGAGAGCTAATTTGAGTGGTTCGATTTTGATTCAAGCAAATCTGAATGGCACAATTCTTGAACAAGCATCTTTGATCGGCGCAAATCTTTCAGAAGCTTTCTTAATCGAAGCTGATTTAAGTGAAGCAATCTTAGTAGAAGCCAATTTCTCTCACGCTTTCTTAACCAGTGCCAATCTGACGCGATCGCGCCTATGTCGAGCTAATTTTGCTAATGCTTTTTTGACTGGGGCTTACCTGAATGGCGCTGATCTGCGCGGTGCAAATCTCACAGAAGCAGATCTGACAAGAGCAAATCTGACAGGTGCAAATCTAGCTGGGGCGGATCTTAGTCGCGCTAATCTAACTGATGCCAAGCTAAATTGGGCAAATCTTGCTAATGCTAAGTTGATTGGTGCTGATTTGACTGGAACTTACTTATCAACGCTTAAAAGTATTGAGGGAACTGATTTTACAGACGCTCGCAATGCACCGAACTCAGTTGGGCTTATTAATATACTTGTTAATATAGAAGAGTTAAACCCAGAAGAATAGAATTTTTATTGTCATAAGCGAAGCAGATGATAATAAAAATCTATTAACGGAAATTAAAAAAACGTAAATTAAAAAAACGTAAATTAAAAAGCTTATGCGTTTGTTTCGTTCAGTAATTAACCTCACAAATCTCGCTTTAGTTATAACGATCGCTAGCTCGATGATCGTACCAATCGGCGATATAGCCTATGCTCAAGTTAAAAAAGATGCGACAGAATGGATTAGGCAAGGTCGGCAACTTTGGCAAAAAAATGACATCTCAGGGGCGATCGCTTCTTATCAGCAAGCTTCACAGCTAGAGCCAAAAAATTCCAAGATTTTAACTAGTCTGGGATTTTTATTAACTCAACAAAATAATTATTCAGGCGCGATCGCCGCTTTAGAAAGCGCGACAAAACTTGATGCGAATAATGCCAAAGCCTTTAATGCTCTTGGCTTTGTCTATGTGCGAATTAAGGACTATCCCAACGCTTTGACTGCTTATCGCCGCGCGATTACATTGGATCGCGCGAATATAGATTCCTACAACAGTGTGGGCTTTTTGCTAACTGAACAAAGGCAATACGCTGAAGCCGCGAAGATTTATCGTCAAGCGATCGCTGTTGCACCAAGCGATTCTAAAAGTTATCTAAATTTGGGCTATGTGTTAAGGCTAAGTGGCGATGCAAAAGGCGCATTAGCTATTTATAACCAAGCCGACAAAATTGCACCTTTTGATGTTGATGTACTAGTGGCGATTGGTGGATTGTTTGCAGAGCAAAATCAAAACGAAGAAGCGATCGCCAAATATAAACGCGCCTTAGAAATTAATCCTCGCCATCCTCAAGCCAATCTCGCTATTTCTAAAGTATTCCAAAGTCAAGGCAATTATGCTGAGGCGATCGCTTCTCTCCGCAGAGCTACTGGGGCGCGGAACGTCCCATCTAGTAGTTTAATTGAAATTCAACGGGCGATCGCTGATATCTATATTCAGCAAGGCTCTCTATCAGGAGCGATCGTTGCCTATCGTCAGATTCTAGAAGCTGAACCTGAAGATGCCGCGACTTATCTGGCTCTGGGAAAATTGCTTGCAACTCAACAAAGGTTCGATGAAGCTCGGAAAATGTTAGGAAATGCCGAACGCTTTTTCAATCAACAAGGCAATGTCGATGGCTTAGCCCAAACTCGTAAAGCTCTAGCAGAACTCAAATAGAAGTTATCAAGTTTGCAAGCGATTTCCTTTTGAATAGCCAATTGCCATAAAAGTTTTCTGGATTTATTGGCTATTCTTAATACATCAATTCTCATGAGATTCACTTTTTTATCTAAACTATATGCAAAAAATTATTATCAAAAATTTTGGTGCGATCGCCTATGCCGAAATCGAAATAAAGAAAGTTTTAGTTTTAATCGGTGAGCAAGCTAGCGGTAAAAGCACTATTGCTAAGTAACCGTCCAATAGCCTACAGAAAAATCAAGGGTCTAGGATTATGTACAGGAGCCTGCTGAACAGTAGGAATTAGAGAAGGATGCTGAGTCCCCAGTCGAGCCGCGAGACAAGATTGGGTCAGAAAATCTAAGACAG
>JBBRMK010000061.1:0-30270 GCA_038230875.1 Pseudanabaenales cyanobacterium | reverse complement strand
CTGTACCGATACACCTCTCTTTAATTCTCTTGCATCCCGATTTGTCTCGATAAATTCTTGCAGTTCTTTTGTCATTTTTATGCCCTCTAAAAATATATTTCTTATTTCTACTTTCTCACAAATCATTTAGGATTGCTATATACTCTTTTTATGATATTTAGCTTAGATATTTAGATTTTATTGCTAATCATAGACATTGTGTTTTCTCGTTTTAACCTTGTCTTTACCTTTGGGCTATATATTGATTCTGTTTGCTAATTGAAACCTTGTTTTAGTTACTAGCTCTTAATTTTAAAATGTTTAAAAATTGTTGCTACGTATCTAACCACTTTGGAACCTATGTATCTAACCACTTTTGGGTTTAATCAAATCAATGTTCAATAGCTAATTTAGATTGTTTTTTAAATATTTTGAATTAGTTATCTCTCAGAACCATTATAACGTTTCACAACATCATCACTATGCGTCCTAGCTTGAAACTATCTCGCCGTAAGGCAATCTATCTATCTTTGGGTGGCGTTGGATTTACATTGGCATCTTGCACTTCGACTGCCCCTACTACTCCTACTCCTACTACTCCTACTCCTACTACGGCTGCATCTGCCTCCCCTACTTCAGCACAGATTGCTGGTGGTAAGAGCATATCCCTTAGTGGTGCTGGTGCATCATTCCCCGCACCTTTATATCAGCGTTGGTTCTCTGATTTCAACAAGAAAAATTCTAACGTACAAATCGGCTATCAATCCGTTGGTAGTGGTGCAGGCGTAAAGCAATTTATCGCTGGCACTGTTGACTTTGGTGCAAGCGATGTGGCGATGAAAGAAGATGAAATCGCAAAAGTTACCAAAGGAGCCGTACTTATCCCCGTTACCGCTGGCAGCATTGTAATTGCATACAATCTTCCCGATGTTAAGGATATAAAGCTTAGTCGCGAAGTTTATACAAACATCTTTCTAGGTAAAATCACCAAGTGGAACGATACTGCGATCACTAAGTTAAATGATGGAGTTAAACTTCCAGATACAGCTATCTCCGTTGTTTCTCGCTCTGATGGCAGTGGAACTAATGCAGTATTTACCAAGCACTTGAGTACAGTTAGTGCCGAATGGAAATCAGGTCCTGGTGAAGGCAAATCGATTCAGTGGCCAGTAGGTACTGGCGCGAAGGGTAACGAAGGCGTATCTGCACAGATCCAACAAACTGTTGGTGCAATTGGCTACACTGAGTACGGCTATGCTGTTCAGAACAAGATCTCTTTTGCAACTATTGAGAATAAAGCTGGTAAGTATATTAAGGCTGATCCTGAAAGCGGATCTAAGTCTCTTGCTTCGATTGAGTTACCTGCTAGCTTAATCGCCTTTGAACCAGATCCTAAGGGTGAAAGTGCTTATCCAATCGTTTCATACAGTTGGTTGCTGTTTTACAAAAAATATGACGATCCTAATAAGGCTGAGGCAATCAAAGCCATGTTGGATTGGGCTTTGACCGATGGTCAGAAACTTAGTGGCGAATTAGGATATATCCCTCTACCTGCTGAAGTAATTACCAAGCTAAAACCTGCGATCGCGACAATTTCTTAAGCATAATCAATTGTCATTAAGCAATGTTTTGATTTATTGATTGTCAGAGATAGGGCAAAGTTTAGATCTAAATCTCAACCTTGCCCTCTTTGCTTAGATTCTGATTTTCTACTGTATTCGCGCTTGTGTACAGTTCGCCTTAAATACTTAAATATTTGAATGAATAATGAGTTCTGAAATTAAACCTTCTGAGATCAGCTTACTCGAACGTTCTGGCATTGCTCAGAAACTCGATCAAGGCTTTGTCTGGTTAACTCGAATTTTTGGGATCGGTGTTGCTGTTATCCTGATCTCAATGGTAATAAAAGTAGGAATAGATGCTTTTCCTGCAATTAGCAAGTTCGGTCTAGGCTTTTTGGTTTCTAGTGTCTGGGACGTAACCAGAAATAATTACGGAGTGTTACCGCTAATCTACGGTACATTGGTTAGCTCTCTAATTGCTCTATTGATTGCCATACCGATTGGAGTTGGTGTCGCGGTTTTTCTGAGTGAGGATTTTGAGATTCTGCCGATTAAGGCTAAAGAAATTCTTGTGTTTTTGGTCGAGCTTTTAGCTGCTATTCCCAGCGTAGTTTACGGTTTGTGGGGGATTTTTGTCTTAATACCCATCATTAAACCAGTTGGCGATTTTCTCTATGACAATTTTAAATGGTTTCCTCTATTCAGCACTCCACTTAGTGGGACGGGAATGCTTCCTGCCGCATTGGTTTTAGCAATCATGATTTTACCGACGATCGCAGCAATTTCTCGCGAAGCATTGATTGCAGTGCCGAAAGATATGCGCCTAGCTTCGATGGGTCTAGGAGCAACCAGATGGGAGACGATCGTTAAAGTCTTAGTGCCTGCTGCTTTTTCAGGGATTATTGGTTCTGTAATGCTAGCTCTAGGTCGGGCGATGGGTGAAACCATGGCTGTAACTATGCTGATTGGTAATTCTTCCAATATTAACTTATCAATTTTGGCTCCTTCAAACTCAATTTCAGCAAAACTAGCTAATGAGTTTGCCGAGGCGGATGGTCTACAACTTTCATCTTTAATGTATGCAGCATTTGTGTTATTTGCTCTAACCCTTGTCGTTAACATTTTGGCAGAGCTGTTAATTTTGCGTGTGCAACGCATTAAGTAATTCGCAAGTTCGGTTAATCTTTAGCTTTATTTACCCACCACTGAATTTTATTGACCTATGACAGCTGAACCTCAAAATCCAACTTTATCTAAAATTCCAATGGGGAGCTTGGTAAGAGACTCATCTTCTCCTCGTAATATTTTTGGCAATGTAATGACAGGGCTTACTGTTAGTGCTGCGGCGATCGCACTATTGCCATTAGTTGCTGTTCTAACTTATGTGATTTTTAGAGGCGCAAGTCGCATAGATTTAGGAGTATTCACACAATTGCCACCAGCTCCAGGTATTGCGGGTGGTGGTTTTGGTAATGCGATCGTCGGAACTCTGGTCATGGTCGGCATAGCAGCCTTGATTAGCGTACCATTTGGAATTATGGCGGCTATCTTTGTTTCTGAGTTCGGTGGTAAGAAGCCTATCGTCTTCTGGATTCGATTTGCGACCAACGTCTTGAGTGGTGTGCCTTCGATTGTCGTAGGCGTATTTACTTACAGCATCGTTGTAATTAAAGGTGGGTTTTCTCTAGGGTTAGGATTCTCGGCTGTAGCTGGAGGCATAGCCCTGTCTATCCTGATGCTACCAATTATCGTCCGTACTAGTGAAGAGAGTTTGAAATTAGTACCCGATGAAATTCGTCAAGCTGCCGTGGGTGTTGGTGCTACTAAATTCCAAACAGTATTTTTGGTGGTTTTGCCAGCAGCTATTCCTGCGATCGTTACGGGCGCAATGCTTGCGATCGCCAGAGCGGCTGGTGAAACTGCTCCTTTAATCTTTACTGCTTTATTTAGTCAATATTGGGCAAATGGGGTTTTGGAGAAAACTGCTTCTTTAGGAGTACTAGTTTATAATTTCTCAATTGTTCCTGGTGGACCACAGTTCATTAACCAGCAGCAACTTGCTTGGGCAGGTGCATTAGTTTTAGTGGTTATGATTTTGATAACTAGTATTCTTTCTCGCTTGGCGACAGGCAAGCGAACCTACTAAGGACTTGCTTCAAATTAGAGTACTAAAGGCTTCGACTTCGCTCAGCCAACATGCCCGATTGCTGAGCGAAGTCGAAGCCAGTCTTAAACTGAACTGGTAGGTTTTTTCAGCGCATCCCTAAGTGAGTTGTAACCATGCTAAGGGAATTACAAACATAGCTAATTGGGTGTAGTGGATTTAAGATATTTGTATAACCAGCCACAGCCGCCTAAGCAAGTACGCTTATCCTCTTCAGAAACGTTAATATTTGTTCTTAAATATTCTTGCAACCATTGGCAACCACGCATCAATAGATTCTCAAGATCGAGATTCCACATAATGATTTTGCGATCTTCACCCGTAGACACTAAAATTTTGCCATTTGGACTAAAACAGACGCTTCTCACAGGCCCTTGATGACCATTAAAAGTTCGTAAAAGTGTACCACCGCCACTCCAAAATTGAATTGTTGAGTCCTCACTTGCCGAAACAATCGACTTACCGTCTGGACTAAAGCAAACAGCCGTGACTTCGGCACTATGTCCATTTAAAGTTTTAATTAATTGCCCATCAATACTCCAAAGCTTGACGCTCTGATCCATACTGCCACTAGCGATCATTGTCCCATTCGGGTTAAATGACACTGTATAGACTTCAGCACTATGTCCATCTAAAGTTTTTAGAAGAGTACCGTCCCAACTCCAAAGATTAATTAACTTATCTTTACTAGCTGAAGCTAACATACTGCCATCAGGGCTGAAATCAATGCTATAAACTTCTGCGGCATGACCAGTCAGCGTTTGCAGCCATTTACCATCAGCACCCCACACGCGTACTGTGCCATCAGCACTACAGGAAGCAAAAACTTGACCATCACAACGATAAACGACCCTATAAATTTCAGCACGATGGGCACTAATTGTATCAATTAGGGTTCCGTCAATTCTCCACATTTTTATACAGGCATCTGCTCCTGCCGTAAGAATGGTTGAATTGTCGGGACTAAAAGTGACACAGTTAACTTTATCGTTATGCCCTTCTAAAACGCTTTCAAGAGTGCCATTCGCGTTCCAAAGGTTAACGGTTTTATCTTTACAAGAAGATGCCAAGAATTGAGAGTTGGGACTGACCGCGATCGAGAATACTTCATCTGTGTGTCCCATTAAAGTCCGTAAAGGTGTACCACGAATAGCCCAAAGTTTTACGGTGGTGTCTCTACTTGCTGAAGCAAGATTTTTGCTGTCTGGACTAAAGGCAATGCTGTGCACAACATCCCCATGTCCTTGAAATGTAGACAGTAAGCCCTGTTCAATATCCCAGACTCGAATTGTCCGATCAAATCCACTGGAGGCGATTGTATGATTGTCATTGCTAAAAGCAACGCTCCATACTTTGTCAGAATGTCCATAGAAAGTTTTGATGAGAATACCGTCCGAACCCCACATTTTGACTGTGCGATCGCGGCTACCTGATACTAATGCCAAGCCGTTAGGGGCATAGGCAACACTTTCCACAAAGCTATCATGTCCCCGCAAATGTCTGATCGGAACGCCAAGGGTATTCCAGATAATTAGATTACGATCAGCGCTACCTGAAACTAAAGATTTGCTATTGGGATGAAAAGCTACACAAGTCACCCATCGATCATGACCTCCGCGTAAAGTCCTGATTACAGTGCCATCCTTCTTCCATAGTTTCACTGTCGTATCTTCACTTGCCGATGCAATCATTTCACCGTCATGGCTGAAACACACGTCAAGGACTGGTCCTTCATGTCCTTTGAGAGTAGCAATTGGTTGAGCCGCAAAATTACCTGTAGACAGATCGCGTTGCCAAAGCTTGACCATATTGTCGCGGCTACCTGAAACTAGCAAGTTGCTATCAGGACTAAAGGCGACACTGGTTACCCAATTTGTATGTCCCACGATAGTTTGAAGCAAAACTCCCGAAGCGTTCCAAATTTTAATGGTGCGATCGCTACTTGCTGAAGCGATAAATTGACCGTCGCGAGAATAAGAGACTTTGTTAACCCAAAAACCATGTCCTTCAAGACGGTTATATTCATGAGTACCATAGACAACTTGCTCTAGAGCGGTAATCGCGCGAATTTGGGTATTAGCTCGAAGGTTTTCGAGAGTGCTTTCATCAACTTGAGTTGTCAGTCGTTTGAGCTGTACTCCGCCAATTACTCCCGCAATCATTGCTTCAATATGATTATTAGAAAGGTATAGCGCTTCAGAAGAAATTGTTAAAGCGACAATTTTTTCATTGATTTCCCCCATCTCCGCAATAACACGTTGACGCCTCTCCGAATCTAAACTTTTTTCTAAATCTTCACTTAATTTTTCAAGGCGATCAGCATCGGCAGCCCGTGCTGCCATTAGTTGTTCGCGCTCGTTAATCCTTTGTGATGATTCTAAGAAGTTAACATCGATTCTAGAAAGATCCGTCTGAATTTCTGCCCAATCTAAGGCTTCAACAAGACGGGTTCCTCTCAATAGACATGATTCATCAGTTGCTTCTGAACGCTCCCATGCTTGCAAAGCTTCGACGTAAGGACAGTTACGAAGCTCCGAAAAATGAACCTTGCTTTTTAGTTTAAGCACCACGATCGAAACATCGTCTTCAGGGATTTCTAATTCTGAGAACTGATTAAGAGCAATCTTTAAGCCTTGTAAGATGTCAATAGCTGGATATTGAGCAAGTTGAATTACAGTTTTACGAAGTAGTGAAATGTCATCACCGTCAGATCTACCAAATTCTTCACCTGATGGGCTAACCGCTTCAAATAGACCATCGCTAAAAAAGATGGCGATATCTCCTTCATTAAGAGATAGAGAAATAGCTCGGTATGTCGCACTATCAAAACGCCCAAGAGCGATCGCAGGGTTAACTATTTCTTCGCAAGTATTAGTTTCTGCCCGATAAATTAATGGACCTGGAATACCAGCATTGCCCAAATGCAGATTATAGGTAACAAGATCAAGCGCTCCATAACAAAAGGCAACCGCATCATCAGTACGACTTTTGCACAATAATTGATTTAAAGAATTCAGCATGGATGCAGGATTTTGCAATCTGCCTTGCTGTCCATAGGCATCAAGTTGCCCTTTAAATAAAGCAGCATGAATCGCCCCTGCCACAGACTTACCTGAAGAGTCTGCGATCGCAATAGCTAATGTTCCTGATTGCTCTAAGAATTGATAATAATCTCCTCCTAGGTCTACGGCTGTCCAAACTTCCGCAGCAATATCTAGCCCAGGGTAAACAGGCAAGCTTTGTGGCAATAAGCTTCTTTGTAGCAATCGACCACTTGATAGGTCACTGGAAGTTTCATTTAACTGCATATACTGATAGGCAGAGCGATCCTCAGAACAAATATTAGCAACAGTAATCTTAAGTCTTTATAAGAGTAAAACCGTTAATTAAAGGTGATTTCCAAAAATCGTAATGCTGTTCTCACAAGGCATCATAACCTCTAAAATAGGATAAATTAACATAAATCTAGCGATCAGCAGTAAAGTTACGACATAAAACCTAGAAGGTAGAGATAGCACTTTGAGTTGCCTCTGCTTCCTAGGTTTTAGCCCAGATAACCCATACATATGTATTTAGTCACATTCAAGAGTTTCGCGAGTCAATCGTCCAGTCACAGGGTTTTGACCTTTTGCCAATTGACAAAGCTTTTGACGAACTGGTGGACGCAAATCCACATCTGTAAAGTCTGCTCCATCAATTATGACATTGTTAAATGAAGTTCCGTAAGCAAAAGAGCCTTCAATCACCGCATTAGTTAAGTTTGCTTTATCAAGGCGAGCATTATCAAGAGTACTATAGCTGAGGTTTGCTCCTGTTAGATTTGACTCCTTCATATTTGCTGCAAAAAAACTGACTCCTTGAGCATTAGAGTTCACAAACGATGTATTGCGAAGATCAGATTCATTAAATTGATAACCTTGTAGCGATCGCCCTGAAAAATCTGCGCCCTCTAGAAAAGCTTTTACATATACATCAGCCAAAACTGGTTGAGCTACAATCCCGATTAAAGCTAAGCATAATAATAGGTTTATGAATTTAAAGATAAAATTGCGTAAGGTAAAATCTATGATTTTCATACTGTTATTACTACATATGCCTGAGACTATCACAGGCGGTTAAATCCTTTATAGCGATTAACGCTTAAAATCCAGAGAGCGGTAAGAACTGGAAGCGCCTTATCCTTAAAATTAAGTTTATGTCAAAACAAGTAGGCGATCGCGGGGAGATTTTAGTGGCGCAACTTTTACAAGCTAATGGTTGGAAAATCTTGGAGACCCAGTGGCGTTGTCAGTATGGAGAATTGGATCTCATTGCTTGCGATCGCCAATCGTTGCTATTTATTGAAGTCAAGACTAGAAGCGATCGCAATTGGGATGCTAATGGTGGTCTTGCGATCACATCGCAAAAACAAGCAAAGATTATTAAAGCTGCATCTATATTTTTAAGTCAACATCCACATTTAGCTACGTTTACTTGTCGGTTTGACGTGGCATTAGTCCGTCGAACAGCATCGGAATTTTGGCTACATACCTATATCGAGCAAGCTTTTGTGGCGTAGATTTTATGCAATCACCAAAACAATAAAATTAGCATCTTTCTTTAAATCCTAAGGCTGCAATATATTTGGGAATAGCTTGATCAACGGTGTAGTGAAGTTCTAATAATTTGCGGGCATTCTTCCCAAGATTTTCTTGAATATTCGAGTTTGACTGCAGCCAGCAGATGTAATCGGCTAATCCTTGTGCATCTCCATTATCAAAACAACTGCCACAATTACCTTCTTCGACTATTTCTCGTAAATAATTGTCTTTAGGACCGATCATTGCTACAGGTCGTCCTGCCGCCAAAATGCCATACATTTTTGATGGGGCGATCGCATCACCAACGTTAGCCAAAATGCTCACTAACGAGAGATCACAGGCAGTCAAAGAAAACGGCAAAACTTCTTTCTCTTGGTATGGCAATTGGAGTACATTTGGCAGTTTGCCTAACGCGATCGCCGTCTTGATAATTTGTGAACCTACACCATTACCAATGAACACAAATTTGATGTCAGAGCGATTACTTAGTAATTGAGCACACTTCAGAATTGTTTTACTATCATGGCAGCGTCCTAAATTACCTGAATAAAGAACAACAAAGCAATCAGTTAATCCATATTGTTTCGCAAACCAATTTTCTGATTTGGCAATAGGGATAATAAATTGAGGATCTGCCCAGTTGTGAATTACATGAATCTTATCCGCAAGATTTTTATTTTTTTGAACTAATAGTTGCTTCATTGGTTCGCTTAAAACAATTAATGATTCTGCTCTGACCCAGACTTTAAGATTAACAAATTCCCAAAATTTGATGATCCAGTGATTAGGTGCAACTACTTTTAAGCGAACCGCAACTTCAGGATAAATATCGTAAATGATGCAGCTATAAGTATGGTTAAAAATCTTGTTGTAAAACCATCCGATTAATCCTAAAAACGGTGGAGCAGAAGTTAATACCAAATGAGAGCCTCGAATTCCTTTGTGTCGAAATTTAATCACACAGCGCAGAAAAAATAAGACACTACTAAAAACTTTGTTGCGAATCCGCTTTGACATGAGGTGTATGGAACCTGTACGCCGCACAAATACACCGTTATCAGTCTCTTGATGTTTTACATCTGTCTTTCTGAAGGCATATCCTGGCATACCTGTAAAAACACTCACCTCAAACCCCTCTTTAGCCAAGGCGCCCGCTAAGTCATATATAAATTGCCCAGTTGCCGCATAGTCGGGTGGATAAAATTGGGTAATGATGCTAATGCTAGTCTTTAAGTGTTTTTTGTCTGCCATTATTTTGCTTTTTAGTTGTTTTTAGTCTTACTCTTTTACAACTAGCCGCGTATCAGGATATATCTATAAATGACTTTCACTCCGCAACATTCGTCTATAGGCAAGCCAACCTGAGGCGATCGCTACAACAAAAAAGCCAATCAAAAATCTAATATGCAGCCCCATGTCTGCACTAGTGACAGTTTTGCTATTAGTTGAGAGGGCTGTAAATGCCTCGCTCATATGATAGACAGGATTAAATTGCGTAATCAAGAGCAAATCTTTGGATAAAAAAGTAGTTGGGAAAAATGCTCCCCCCAAAATCAAAAGCGGTACACCAACTGCCGCAACTAGAGAATTTACATCTTCGGCTCTCCGAGCAAATTTTGTCGCTAGCACAAATCCTATTCCCACATAGGAACCAATACTCGCCAAAATCACTAAAGCACCTAATAAAAAAGACCCACTAAAACGAACATTCCAAAATGCTGCAACTGTGTAGATAAGTAAAGTCTGTCCTATGCCAATCACGGCATAGGCAAAGAAAATTCCTAGAAAGTAAGAAATTCCATTGATCGGTGAAATTAATAAACGCTTAATAGTCAGACTTTCCCGCTCAGAGACAATTGTGGACATTGTGCCTCCAAGACAACTAAAAAATAGCGCCGAGCCAATTAATGTCGCTGGAGCTGCAAGTTTAAAAGATTCATCTGTAGTAATTTTTGAGCCTTCGGCTAGGACAAAACCATTTAATAAAAGCATCGAAATCGGAAAAATTACCCACAGCAGCATTGTGCGGTATGTCCGAAATAGTTCTAATAAAATACGTCGCCCGATCGCGATCGCTTCATACCCATAGTTCATTTAAGCTTTTCAGTAATTTAGTGCAATTATAATCAGACAAAGCGCCGCCCTTACTTATAATTGAGTACTTATAATTGAGTAAAGCTAGAGTCATAACTGTGTTGAACGGCAAATCTACCTTTAATAAGTATCTCAAACGCATTGTATTTGGCGCGATCGCTATTTACCTTGCTTTTCGATTGCAACAGACTTTGCAGTTATTGCTGACTAGTCTGTTTTTAGCTGGAGCAATCACACCACTAGTTGAGCAAATAACTAAATTTCAAGTTAATTTTAAACGTTGGGAAATTAAGCTAAATCGTGTATGGGCAGTAGCATTAATTTATTTACTTTTGTTAATAATGGTAGTTCTAGTAATTGCTCCCGCTCCGCAGATTATTCTTGAGCTTGGTCAATTTTTTACGAAACTACCAAATTTATTAGAGCGAATTCAATTACCCAAAGACGGACTGTTTAATCTTAGTCAAGAACAACTCAACCGAATTTTACAAACGCAACCATTAATCGATCAAGCTCAAAATTTTGGCAAAAATATTGTTGGTCAGACTTTTGTTTTTACCTTACAACTTTTTAATGTGATCGGGTTTGGCATTTTAAGCATGTTGATAGCCGCATACATGGTGATAAATTCACATAGTTTAAAGCGAAGGTGCTTACGTCCTTTTTCAAAAAAAATTAACCAACATATAGAAACTTTAATTCCACCAATCACCAAATGCTTAGGAGCTTATGTTGTCGGGAAAATTGGTACTTCCGCTTTACTAGGTTTTTTCACATATTTAACGCTTTCGATTTTTCGAATTCCTTACTCAGGAGCTTTGGGCTTATTAATAGCGATTACAAATTTAATTCCTTATATCGGTGCGCTGTTAGCACTAGGAGCGATTTTTGTCGCAGCCTTAAGTGTGGACTTTAACAGCGGCGCATTCGCTTTATTTATCTGTTTTGCCCTTCAACAAATCGAAGCTTTTATCCTTCAGCCGTGGCTAGTTGCCCCTTATTTAAACCTTGATGCTTTTGAACTTTTACTATCGATTGTTGTTGGTGCAGAGCTTTTTGGTGTAGCTGGGGCAATCATTGCTCCACCGATCGCTGGTAGTAGCAGAATTATTTTCAATCATTTTGCCACTAGCTCTAGCAGCTCAGAACCTGAGCTGTACGAATAAAAGGGCATTTTACGCTCTTTTATTCGTTAGTTAATAAACCTGAATCCATTCATGGATTTCATAATCTATCCAAATGCCATTTTGCCAGTAAGGATCGGACTCAACTAACTGCCTTGCTGCTGCCAGATCAAGAGCAACGTACACAGCAAATACTCTTGTCAGATCTTGAGTGGGACCAACTGTAAGTAATATTTTCGCTTCATGCAAAGCTTTGAGGTTATCGAGATGGGCTTGACGGAAAGGAGCACGCTTTTCTAGTACGTTTTCGCAGTAGCTGCCCCACATGACAAATTTTTTCAGTTCAATACTCAATTTTTGTAGTAACTCCGTAGACATAAATCAACTATTACAAAATACTAAAGGCTTATTTAGCAAAAAATTATTGTTTGGGGATCGCGATCGCTAGCAAAGTTAAAATAGAACCTAAAAATTAAAGGGAGCGCTAAGCGCTCCCTTTAGTTTTTAGGTTCTTTGGTTATATTCTAATTAAAAAACAGGCGATCAACGACTAAAGCAACAGTAGCAGCAAAAATAGTTACACCAATTGCGACAAAAATATTTTGACCTTGACTGACACTAAAACAAGTCACTGCACCTGCGCCTAGACCTGCGGTAACTATAGCAACGACAGGATCTTTAGTTGATTTATTATACATTTTTTTAAATACCGAACGGGTTAAAACTTTTTTTAATAATTGCTAGCCTACAACAGCTAATAAAGCTCTTTGATAGTTCTCAATAATTCTTCTTGCTAGCGATCAGTTTCGTAATATTCAGTTACATAAATTAGAGAGCAGGAAGCGATCGCTCTACTTTGTGGCTTTTAAAAAGATCGCTTTAAATCTTAAATCAATAAAAACGCATAGCGATCGCTAATATCGCGTATCAAAAGTTGTCACCAAATATCTGTTAGATTTATATATGTTTACAAAGTCAATTTAATAAAAAATTTTATGAGTTTACTGATCGTTGGCGCGACAGGTACATTAGGTCGTCAAATCACCCGTCACGCACTAGATCGGGGGCTAAAAGTCAAATGTTTTGTTCGTTATCCTAAAAAAGCAGGCTTCCTCAGAGAGTGGGGCGCAGAGCTAGTCGCAGGAAATCTTGCTAATCGTGAGAGCATTGACGACGCATTAGAAGGTGTCACCGAAGTTATTGATGCCGCCACAACTCGCGCAACAGGCTCACAAAGAATTAAGGATGTTGATTGGCTCGGCAAAGTTGCACTAATTCAAGCTGCTGAACGGGCTAAGGTTCAACGGTTTATATTTTTTTCGATCCTAAATGCTGAGAAATATCCTAATGTTCCCTTGATGGATATTAAATGTTGCACTGAGAGATTTCTTGCATCTACGGATCTCAACTACACCATTCTTAGACCTTGCGGATTTTTCCAGAACTTGATTGGTGAATATGCAATCCCCATCCTTGAAAATCAAACAATCTGGATTGGTGGTGAATCATCGCCGATCGCTTACATGAACACTCAAGACATTGCCAAGTTTGCGATTCGGGCTTTAACTGTCAAAGAAACCGAACGTCAATCTTTTGCGATCGCAGGACCAAAGGCATGGCAACCCAGCGAAATCATTAAACTGTGCGAAAGAATGTCGGGACGAACCAGAAGAACAGCCAATATGCCCCTAGGTTTATTACGCTTTGCCCGCAATGTGGCGCTTAGCTTTGAATGGGGTTGGAGCTTTGCCGAACGCATGACATATGCCGAAGTCCTCGCCAGCGGAATCCCTCTAAATGAAGATATGAAAGAAACTTACAAAATCTTTGGGCTGGAAGAAGAAGAAATGACTACACTCGAATCCTATATGCAGGATTACTTCAGCCGTATTCTCAAAAAGCTAAAAGAACTAGATTACAAAGAACCAAAAATCAAAGCTCCATTTTAATTACAGCGCTTTGCGCTGTTATAAAACCCAGAAAATCTATTAAAAGTGCTGCTTTGCGGCACTTTTAATAGATTTTCTGTACTACTTAAAGCCTTAACAAGTTGTAAAGTTTAATTAAAGAAGAGGTAGCGTAAAGTACTACCTCTTCTTTTTTGGGTTTATTGCTATATTAGACAAGTTGACAGTGGTAATTGAATACCTAGCCTAAATAATTAACCAATAATTAAAATCATGAGAAAATCACCGTTAGACGCTTTCTTTATTGGTAGAGCCACTGCTGAGGCTGTAATTGATCGCATTGAAGAAACCTTAACTGATGCTCTTAGCGCATTAGGGAAGTTTGATGCAGAACAACGCGAACAGATGCGTATATTTGTCGAAACAGTTCTAGAAAAAGCCGATCAACAAAAGGAAACCGTCACTCCAAAAGATAGCGATATTGCTCCTGATGAATTGCAAGAAACTATCGATAACCTACGTGCTGAAATTGCTCAACTAAAATCTGAGCTACAGCAATATCGAACCCTTTAAAATACCTAGGGCGATTTCTTGAAAAGATTTTACTTTGGTTGGGCCGCGCTTCGCGCGGCCCAACCATTTTGGTTTTAATGTTTGGTTAAAAGTATAAAAGCTTCGCATCAACGAAGCTTTTATACTTTTAACGTAATGTAGGCGATGCTTTAGGTGAAAAACTTGGCGAAGGCGAAGGGCTAGCAATACTTGGCGAAATGCTAGGCGCAGCAGTTGGTGAGGCAGTCGGTGAAATGCTAGGTGAATTTGTAACCGCAGGCTTAACTTGAACTGGCTCAGCCTTTTTTTTCTCTCCCAAAATACTAGGGCTGCCATCATCAAAAACACCCGCAATACAAGAAATCATCAAGGTCGCTAACGTACCCACAAACAGAGCCTTCCAACCAAGATCGGAAATATCACGGCGACGAGATGGAATCAAAGCGATCGTGCCACCTACAAAAATTCCGACTGAGGCAAGGTGGGCAAATCCAGATAATGCATAACTGACAATAATCACGGTGCGATCGCTAATTAGCCCATCTTTAGAAGCTTGAGCCAAGGCTTGATAGGGCGGGATCGCTGTCTCTAGCAAGCGCCGTCCAATAATCACCGAAGCAGTCCAAGAATCATCCAAAGATACGCCTGTTAAAAGCGTTAGAGGATAAAATAAGGCTCCTTGAATATTCGGCAGATTAACCACCTTGAAAAACGGACTAATTGTTGCTAACCAGCCAAAAATTTGATTGACGAGATCAACTAAACCCACAATCAAGATCAAAATCGCTGCGATCGAAGCTGCCATCTTCAAGCCATCCAAAGCGCCAATAATCGTGGCATCCATTGGACTCATCCGCTTCATTGCTTCGCCACCAGCATTTTCGAGTTCGCCATCATCATCTTTCTTTGCCGACTTGTCTTCTTTAGGAATCCCGCCCATTGTCACAGGAACTTCCGTTTCAGGCACAAGGATTTTTGACAGGACAAAACAAGCAGGAATGGCAATGATCGAAGCCGAAACCAAGTGACCCAAAATATTGGGGAAAACTGGACGCAAAAAGCTGACATAAATCGCCAAAGTTGAAGAAGCTGCTGTACCAAAGCAACAAGCCAAAATTGCACATAATTCACTGCGAGTCATCTTCGGCAAATATGGCTTTACCACGATCGCTGCCTCAATACCGACAAATATATTTGCCGCACCGCTCAAAGCTTCAGCACCACTCAAACGCATTGTCCAGAAAAACAACTTAGCAAACACATTAACAACTATTTGGATAATGCCAAGATTTTCAAGTAATGCCATAAACCCTGAGAAAAAGATCACGGCTGGTAAAGCCCGAAAAGCAAACACATAAGCTAAACGATTTGTTGTGCAGTACCGAGCATCTGGATTCGCTACACTGGTTAGCCCGTCTAACAAAACTTGTCCAGCAGGGCAAGTGCCATCAGGAGTTAAAGGTAATAATGCATAAGGTTCTTGTCCTGTTGGGGGCACAAGCAATCGCCCAAACACAAATCTTGCCCCAGTATCAGCCGAAGCAAATATACCATCCAGCAATGAACTAAATAATCGCAACCACTCTCTAGTTTGAGGCTGCTGAAAGACTAAGTAGCCTAACACCAACTGCAAGCCAATTCCCCAGATTATGACCCGCCAAGGAATGACCCTGCGATCTTCAGAAAAGATCCAAGCCACAAAGCACAAGCCAAAAATGCCGAAGAAAGAAACAAAATTCAGATAGGTCATTGGCGTTTGAGGATGAAATTAGTCAAAGATTACAGTGGTTTGGGTAGAAGTAAAAACCAGAATTTTGTTAAAAATATTACAAATCAATATTTTTAATAAAATTCTGGCAGTCTATTATGATTACAAATTACTGTATGGCTTTCGCCAAGTGTATCAGGACATAAAACCCAAAAGAGAGTTGCGGCGCGGCGCGCCGCAACTCTCTTTTTTGGGTTTTGATTTTGTCCTAACATGGCTGACGACAGCTATAAAAAGATAAATTGGTTTTATGGTTGCAAAATTCAATCAAAATGTTAAGATAATAGACGCTTTAAACCATGTCCGATTTCGTTAAAGGAATAAACTGTGGCAAACATAAAATCCGCAAAAAAGCGCATTCAGATCGCTGAGCGCAACCGTCTGCATAATAAGTCATATAAGTCAGCCGTCAAGACTTTAATGAAAAGCTATTTAGAAGCCGTTGACGCTTATAAGGCAAATCCTAGTCCTGAAGCCCTAGAATCAGTTAATGCGAAACAGTCTTTGGCTTATAGCAAGATTGATCGCGCTGTCAAGCGTGGAGTACTGCATAGCAACACAGGCGCACGTCGCAAGTCAAAACTTTCAGTAGCTCTCAAAAAAGTTACTGCTGTCAACTAAGCGTTTAGCAACTGCGGATTCGGGCAGGTTGTAAAATAATCGCGTTTCCCTACAGCTACATCCGTCTGCGATCTTGAGAGTTTCTCAGCCTGTCCCGCTTACCATCATTTACTAAATCTCTATGTCTGATATTGATAAGGATCGGTATGTCAACCCTAAATATATGTATAGGGGCGTTTTTTCTCCAGGAAATTTGGCTTTTGATGCTAATTTGCAAGAATTTACAAATCGCATCTCGATCATATGCGCCTTAGAAACTGGTGGTAAGATTTCACCGATCGAAGCCTATCAACAGATCAAAGATCTGTGGACTGAACTAGATGAATCGAAACAAAATCTTTTAAGTGAAGATTGATTTTATTTTGAAACATAGTCTGACTAGAGATTATAAGTCTTTATCAATCTCTACTGTAGGTATAAATTCTCGAAAAGATTGTTTACAATCTTTAACATAGGTTTATACTATATATAAATTAACTTCATTTTGCTGATTTCTCCCATTGCATGACTATCCAAAGCAATCTTAATCTTTGGAAGCTGAGGTTTTCATAAAAAAGCTCTTTTTAAATTGCTTAAAATCTAGGGCAGAGATGTCCTTCGGCTTTGTTAGTGATTGTTTATCGCGTGCGATTGGCAGAATAGGCGAACTGTTCTTAGAACAAATTTGCTGCAAATCTTAGGATCATCAATGCCCTCATCTTTTCTTTCTCTCGGTATTTCGGAAGCACGAGTTGCTAAGCTCGAATCCATTGGTTTTACAGAACCTACGGCTATTCAAGAGCAAGCAATTCCTCAGCTGCTCGCAGGAGCAGATGTACTCGGTCAAGCACAGACTGGTACTGGTAAAACTGCTGCATTTGCTTTACCAATTTTAGAGCGTTTAGATCTTAATAGCGACTCTTTACAAGCGCTGATTTTAACTCCTACTCGCGAATTGGCGATTCAAGTTGGACAGGCTTTACGTAGTTTTAATACTAAGCCTGGTGCAAAAATTCTCACTGTTTACGGTGGATCTGACATTAGTCGCCAAATGATCCAATTGGAACGTGGTGTCCATGTAGTTGTCGGTACTCCTGGTCGTGTTATCGACTTAATGGAGCGCGGTAAGCTGAAGCTAGAGCATCTTGCTTGGTTTGTTCTAGATGAAGCTGATGAAATGCTCAATATGGGCTTCATCCAAGATGTAGAAAGAATTTTGGTAACCACTCCTTCTACTAAGCAAAGCACATTCTTTTCTGCGACTATGCCACCTGCGGTTAAGCGCTTAGTGAAAAATTTCTTGAAATCTCCTGTTACTGTAAAGGTTGAGACTCAGGATTCTACGCCTAATCGCATTGACCAACAAATCTATCTGGTTCCCTATCACTTGAGTAAAGAAGAAGCTTTATTGCCAATTCTAGAATATGAAGCTCCAACTTCAGCTCTTATCTTTGTCCGTACTAAAGACTCAGCTAGCAGACTGACTGAAATTCTGCAAGCTTCAGGGCATAGTGTCGATGAGTATCATGGTAATCTTTCGCAGTCTCAGCGTGAAGCTTTGTTACGTCGTTTCCGTAATCAACAAGTCCGTTGGGTTGTTGCGACTGACATTGCGGCGCGCGGTCTAGATATTGATGGGTTGACTCATGTATTTAACCTCGATATTCCTGATGATCCTGAGCGCTATGTTCACCGTATCGGTCGGACTGGTCGTGCTGGTAAGAAGGGAATTGCAATTACTTTAATCTCTGGAAAAGAGCGTTATAAGTTGCGTCAATTGGAACAACAAGTTGGTATGCCCTTGCCTCCTTTGCCTTTGCCTGATATTGCCCAGATTCAAGAGCGTCGCATTGGTCGCTTTACTGAACAGATCCTCCAAGCTTTGGCTGGTGAGCGTTTGGCTTCATTCTTGCCTCTGGTATCGCAATTGGTTGAAGAGTACGATCCCCAAGCGATCGCGGCGGCTGCTTTACAACTGGCTTATACCCAACTTCAATCGGATAAAGCGGAACAAGCTGCTTTGCAAGTCTTGGCTAAACAACCTCATAGCCCTGAAGGCGGTCGTGGTCGCGATCGCGATGGTGGCGGTGGTTACAGCGGTAGACCTATTAAACGCGGTCAAGGTTCTCGCTCAGGCGGCGGTGGTCGTGAAGGTGGCGGCAGTCGTGAAGGCGGTGGATATGATGCCTCGCGCCGTCCTACTACACGCGATCGCTCTTCTGCTCCTGTTAAGTATTAATAGAGCATCCATTAGGAACATTGCGAAAAGATGTTCCTAATGGATAAAAACTATTCATCCGATCGCTTGATACCGTTAATTAAGAAATCAAGAGATAATCTTAAATAACCATTTGCAGCCCAAGTCTTTTGTGGAAAACCTTTTATAGGGAATTCTTACAAATGACTTGGGTTCTATATTTTATTGATCATTTAATGATCGTATTCAGATCATGCAGTCTTTAAATACTTTTTCTAATCTTGATACGCCGCTTCGCAAAAATTTGACTGCAGTTTTTTGGACTGGGTTATTTTTTTGGTCGAGTATGGCTTCACAATTACCAACTTTACCTCTATATATCAGCACTTTAACGAAGTCATTTGACCAGATTGGAATCATTATGGGTTCCTTTGCGATCGGACTACTTGTTTGCCGTTCCTATCTTGGTAAATTATCTGATCTCAAGGGTAGACGCTACACAATGAGGATTGGGCTAATCGTAGCAGCTGTAATTCCTTTATGTTACGCATTATTGCCATCTATCCCTTTACTAATGTTATTCCGAGCAATTCATGGAATTAGCATTGCCGCTTTTGCTTCAAGTTATAGTGCTTTGATTGCCGATATCGCACCAATTGAGAAGCGTGGTGAAGTAATTGGTTATATGAGCTTGGTAAATCCTTTAGGTTTAGCTTTTGGTCCTGCTTTAGGTGGTTTGATGCAAGAAGCTTGGGGCTATCAACCTTTATTTGTCACCGCATCGTTATTAGCATTTGCAGGATTGTTGCTCACCACTCAGATTGAAGATAACAGGAATGAAAGCGATCGGCAAACAGCATCAACAGATGTAACAAAGTCAAAATTTTGGCAGACTTTCCTTAGTTCTAGGGTTAGGGTTCCTTCAACAATTCTATTGCTGGTGGGAGTCGCCTTTGGAACTTTAAGTGCTTTTATGCCAATCTTGATGCAGCAGAAAAATATCTCATTGAACGCGGGTTTATTTTATATGGCAGCAGCGCTGTCTGGATTTATTATTCGCTTTCCCGTAGGAAGGCTGAGCGATGAATGGGGAAGAGGTATTTTTATTTCAATTGGAATTTGCTTTTACGCATTGACAATGGGAATAATTTGTTTTGCTAGTAATAACTATCAGTTTCTGCTTGCAGGGGTTTCTGAGGGTTTGGGTTCGGGGATTTTGATTCCTGCGATTGTGGCTTTGCTTGCCGATCGTACATTTCCTCAGGAAAGAGGATATGTATTTGGAATGGTATGGATTGGATTTGATCTAGGGATTGCCTTTGCAGGACCTGTGATGGGCAAGATGATTAGTTTTGTGGGCATCACCAATATTTTTGCGATCGCTACAGGATTTTGCATTGTGGGACTAATTGTTTTTGGTACACAATCTAACAAAAGTGTATCTGAGTCTTTTAAATTTGCAATTGGTAAGACAAGCGATCGCTTTGCCATCAAAACCCCAGCAATGCCCGTTTAGTTTATTAGAACCAGAAAGCAGATGTTCTCTCTTTCTGTTTTTTGTTTTTTAGTGATCTATCTCAAATTCTCGATTTGAACATTTACTGAACTCGTGTTAATCAAAATGCTTGTGCGATACAATTAAAACCTATTTGAATCTGTAAAATAAATTTAGGATCGTAAGCTCTGAATAACTTCACTTTTAAACTAGAGTGTCAGTGTCATCATACTGAAGCAAGAGTTGGGCAGTTTCATACACCTCATGGAGTGGTGCATACCCCTCGCTTTATGCCTGTTGGTACATTAGCAAATGTGAAAACTGTCACTCCCGCTCAACTAAAAGACTGCCAAGCAGAAATGGTATTGGCGAATACCTATCACCTCCATCTTCAACCAGGTGAAGATATTGTCTCGGAAGCAGGTGGCTTACATAAATTTATGAATTGGGATGGACCAATTCTTACAGACTCTGGTGGCTTTCAGGTTTTCAGCTTAAGCGAAATTCGTTCCATTAGCGAAGAAGGGGTAAAGTTTCGATCGCCTCGAGAAGGTAACATGATTAACCTTACGCCAGAAAAATCAATTCAAATTCAGAATCAACTTGGCGCCGATGTGATCATGGCGTTTGATGAATGTGCTCCCTATCCCGCTACTTATGAAGCGATTAAATTAGCAGGACAAAGAACTACCCGATGGTTAGAGCGCTGTATCAAAGCTCATGATCGCCAAGCTGATCAAGCTTTATTTGGGATTGTCCAAGGCGGAGTTTATCTGGATTTGCGTCAACAATCAGCCAGAGAAATCGTCGAATTTAATTTGCCTGGCTATGCAATCGGCGGCGTTAGTGTTGGCGAACCTCCCGAATTAATCGAAAAAATTGTTAAGGCAACAACTCCATTATTGCCAGAAAATAAACCACGTTACCTTATGGGCGTTGGCACATATCGTGAAATGGCTCAAGCTGTAGCAGCAGGAATTGATCTCTTTGATTGTGTGATTCCCACCCGCTTAGCGAGGCATAGTGTTGCATTAGTAAAAGGCGATCGCTGGAATCTCAAAAACCAAAAATTTAAGCGTGACTTTACTCCTATTGATAGCGAATGTCCTTGCTATGCCTGTCAAAATTTCTCGCGTGCTTATATCAGTCATTTGGTGCGATCGCAAGAAATACTTGGTTTCACATTGCTATCAATTCATAACATTACTGAACTAATACGCTTTACGCAACAAATGCGACAAGCCATTATCGAAAATCGCTTTGTCGAACAATTTGGACATTATCTTAATAAAGAGGAAATATGATGCGTTTATTACTCTATTTATTTTTGTGTATTAGTTCACTAGGAATAGCTATTTTCTCTAGCCAAAATATCTATCTTGTAACAGTTAAGCTAGTATCACTTGAATCAATCAAATTACCTTTAGGACTGGTGCTTGTCTTATGTGCAGGATTAGGGGCTGTTCTTGCAACTTTTCTGACAACCTTTTCCAAAACATCTCTTCAATTCACATTCCCAAGTATTCCTGAATTCACAAAATCTTCAACAAAATCATCTTTTCAAAACAATCAAAAAAAACCACAGAAAGTAACACCAAAAAATTCATCTACTAACAAAAAATATGAAGTTACTAAAGATGACTTTGAGGATGAGGGAAATGATGATTGGGTTTAGAATGTATTCTTAAATACATTTACGTGTTTCTAGTTTTGTTAATTTTCAATAGTTACGAAATTGTTAATTTAGGCAATTATTTAATCATAATCAATGATTTACTTAAATTGTTTAATTATAGCAAGTGCATTTTAATGGTGTGAAGGCATGAAAAAAGTCAGTAATCTCTCAGTTCTCTTCGGTCTGAGCTTGTTAGCTGTGGCTACAGGCGCAAATGCCGAAACTCAAGCTCAAATCAAATCTCAAGTTCAAGCATCATCTGTTCCATTATTGCAATCGTCATTGCCTGTAACAGAAGTTAAGCCTGCAACAGAAATTAAGCTGAATGAATCAGAAACAATTCGGGCGATCAATACAGAATTAAACCGCCCTAAGGAAGTAGCTCAAAATGTTACTTCTGTATCTCAACTAAGTGATGTGAAGCCTACAGATTGGGCATTTACTGCATTACAGTCTCTAGTTGAGCGTTATGGATGTATCGCAGGTTATCCTGATCGTACCTTCCGTGGCAAACAAGCAACTAGCCGCTACGAATTTGCCGCAGGTTTGAATGCTTGTTTGGACAAGATTAACGAAATTATCTCTGCAGGGCTAGCTGATAAAGTTAGCAAAGAAGACCTTGCTACACTACAAAAACTTCAAGAAGAGTTTGCTGCTGAACTCGCTACCTTACGCGGTCGTGTAGATGCTCTCGATGCAAAGGTTGAAAAGCTAGAGGCTCAACAGTTCTCCACCACTACTAAACTAAGTGGCTTGGCATTTTTTAACCTTACAGGCGCTTCATCAGCTACTGTAGCTGGGGCTTCAGTCCCAACTTCTCCTAATATAACTTTCAGTGGTTTAGTTTGGTTGACGCTCAACACCTCATTCACTGGAAAGGATAGATTAACAACGCAGCTCGCTGTTGGCAATGGTAGTTCTCCATACAACAACTACGCAGGTAGTAGTTTCTTCAACACTACAGGTGTTCCATTTACAGATCAAACTGCTGGTGCTAATGCAAACCAGTTTATTTTGCGTGAATTGTCATATCAGTTCCCAGTTTTTGAGAAAGCGACATTAATTGTTGGTCCTCGTATTAATTTCTACAAATACTTCGATGGCATCCGCTTTATCTATCCTTGGAATACTACCTTTGCATCAATCAACAACTCATTGTTTACTGATGCTAAGCGCGGTGCAGGTGCGATATTCATGACTCCTTTGGGATCTGTGTTTGACTTCAAAGTTGGCTATCTGGCTGATAGTAGAGAGTTTGTTGGAGGACTTACGTCAGCAGCCAACCCAAATGAAGGTTTGTTTGGTGGCACCAATAATTTAACAGCTGAAATTGGTTTCAAGCCAAGCGATGCTTTTAAGCTCCGACTTATCTACAGCCGTGGAAATATTGCTAGAAATCCATTATCTCCAACAACTATTGGTGGCACACCCTCTTTCCAAGGTATTGCAACCGTTGCTACTGGTATAAACAATGCCCAGTCAGATATATTTGCAGCTAACTTTGATTGGTTAGTTACTAAAGGATTTGGTTTGTTTGGTCGATATGGATATGGAACTACTAACATTAATCTAACTGCTGGCGGTTCTACGAATGTTAACCAATATACTTACCAGATTGGTGCAGCTTTCCCTGACTTGTTCAAGGAAGGTGCTCAGGCAATGATCTCCTTTACATTGCCATATAAGTTTGGAGATAGTAGCAATGTCATCACTGCTGGTAGGGGCAATGATGGTACACAGTACGATCTTGAGTTTTCTTACATCTATCCTGTTACCAAGAATATCTCTTTGGTTCCCTCTGCTTATTTCATCTTTAACCCTAATAACTTCAGCACCAATCCAACTATCTTTGTTGGTAACTTGCAAGCAGTGTTTAGCTTCTAACTGAGAGGTATAAGCCTCCAAAAACAAAAGGGTGTGCTTTGCACGCCCTTTTGTTTTTGGAATGAGAGATTCTAAGTGACTCAAGTAGTTAGTAATACATTTGTTGTAGATGATATTTGTTAACTTCTAATTCAGTGTAGATTTCTTATATTAACTTTTTCTTAACTCGCGGTACATTCAATCTTTTTAAGGTGTGAAGGCATGAGTCCAATTTATATTCCACGTCGCAAGTTTATTCGAGGCGCGATCGCTACAGCCGCTTTTGGGGCAAGTTCTCAACTTTGGGTAGGCTGTTCTGGGCAAGCTCCTACCACTAGTACAGCCACTACAGGTGCGCCAAATGCGTCGGGTTCACCCACAGCCGCTTTGACAACTATTGGTTTTATCTATGTTGGTCCTAAGGACGACTTTGGTTATAGTCAAGCTCACTTTGAAGGTGAAACTGCGATCGCTAAACTAGCTAATGTCAAGACATTCAGTGAAGCTAGTGTTGCAGAAACAGCTACAGTTCAAGAAACCATGCTTAGCATGATTAACCAGAACGGAGTTTCCGTACTTTTCCCAACATCCTTTGGATACTTCGATCCTCACATTCTCAAAGTTGCCGCAGACAATCCCAAGGTGCAATTCTTCCATTGTGGCGGAATGTATACCGAAGGTAAGCACCCTAAGAATATTGGTAGTTACTACGGCTATATTGATGAAGCGGAATATGTCGCAGGTGTCGTTGCTGGTCTAACTACAAAATCTGGGAAGCTAGGTTTTGTGGCTGCAAAACCAATTCCTCAGGTGATTCGTAATATCAACAGTTATACCCTTGGCGCTCGCAGCGTTAATCCTAAAGCGACAGTCCAAGTTCTATTTACAGGAGATTGGTCAGTTCCTGTTAAAGAAGCCGAAGCTTCTAACAGTATGGTCGATCAGGGCGTAGATGTATTGACTTGCCACGTTGACAGTCCTAAGGTTGTGATGGAAACTGCTGAAAAACGCAAGATTTTCTGTACTGGATATCATACTAATCAAGCCAAACTTGCGCCTAACGGATATCTGACAGGTGCTGAGTGGGATTGGACTAGTGTTTACACTAAGTATGTGGAACTGTTTAAGGCTGGCAAGTCGGTTACGGATGGAGGCATTCCCCATATATTGCGTGGTGGCATCAAAGAAGGATTCTGTAAGGTATCACCTTTTGGTAGTGCTGTCAGCGCTGCGAATAAGAAGGAAGCTGAAACTGTGATGGCTAAGTTCAAGGATGGCAGCATGACTATTTATGCTGGTGAGATGAAAGATAATACTGGCAAAGTTATGATTGCTAAGGGCAAAGAATACAAATCAACAGATCTTGATCTTGAAAAGATGGATTGGTTTGTTGAAGGTGTAATTGGTAGTGTTAAAAGCTAGTTTAATTCCATAGGTACAGTACTCAATAATTGCTGTACCTATCATCCACAAATTTGGGGTATAGAATATGAGCTTACGCGATCGCTGGCGTTCAACATCTGAGAATATTTTAATTCCCCTTGGGGCATTGGTCGCTTCACTAATTGTATTTGGGATTTTCTGTGCCATCCAAGGAAAAAATCCGATTGCTATCTATGGAACGATCTATCAATCTGCTTTTGGTAATAGTTTTTCTTGGCAAGGAACTTTAATTCGTTCTGCTCCATTAATGTTAACTTCGCTATGCACAGCTATACCTGCAATGCTAGGGCTAACGATCATAGGTAATGAAGGAGCTTTGATCGTTGGCGGATTGGGCGCGATCGCCGTTGGGTTATCGATATCCTCATTACCCTCTTTGCTTGTTCAAATTGGCATGGCGATAGGCGGGATTATCGCAGGTGGTCTATGGATCATGTTTGCTGGTGCGATTAAGTACTATCGCGGTGTTAATGAAACTATTAGTAGTTTGTTAATGAATTACATTGCGCTCGCCATCCTTAATACACTTGTTGAGGGACCAATGCGCGATCCTGCAAGTCTCAATAAGCCCTCAACCTTTCCGCTAGCCGCAGTAAATATGCTGCAAAGTATTCCCAATACGCGCATCCATTATGGCTTAGTCTATGGATTAGTTGCTTGTGCGATCGCCTATTTCTTAATTCATCGGACAACTTTTGGCTTTGCCGTTCGGACTGTGGGTGGTAATATCCGCGCTGCCAAAATTGCAGGGTTACCAGTTGGTAAACTGACTCTGATTGTCAGCTTTTTGGGTGGTTCCTGTGCGGGTTTAGCGGGAATGGTTGAGATTGCGGCAGTTCATGGTAGCGCCAATGCTTCTCTCAATGCTGATTATGGATATAGCGGTATTCTGGTTGCTTTTATCGCCAGACAAAATCCTCTAGTTGCGGTCATAGTTGCTGTATTAATGGGTGGTATTCTCTCCAGTGGCAGTGCTCTCCAACGCTCTTTTAACTTGCCAGATGCGACGGTTCTACTTTTTCAAGGCATCGTATTTTTAGCAATTCTCTTTAGTGAGTCTCTTTATGGTCGTTTAGACTTCTTTAAAGATAGAGAACCTGAAGTGAAGATTGATGCATCTGCAAGTGTGGTTTAGGTAATCATCAGTTATCAATTATCAATTACCAATTACCAATCACCAATCACCAATCACCAAAAACATGACAAACGATACACTTGGCTGGATGAGCGTACCTCTTGCGATCGTTGCAGGGACACTCCGAGGAAGCGCTCCATTTCTATTTGTAAGCTTAGGTGAATGTCTAACTGAAAAGGCTGGCAAAATTAATCTTGGTCTCGAAGGAACTTTGCTTACAGGGGCAATGACTGCTTACGCGGTCTCATACTTAACTAAATCGCCTTGGTTAGGTGTTCTTGCCGCAGGGATGTCGGGTGTCGCCTTGGGGTTCATCCATGCTTGGTTATCACAACGCCCCAAGGTGAGTGATATCGCTGTTGGTATTGCCATGATTATTTTTGGAAGCGGCATTGCCTTTTTCTTTGGTAAAGCTTTTATCCAGCCAAAAGCCGAGCAATTGCCCTTGTTTGATCTAGGAAGTTGGAGTAGCTATCCACAGGTTCAGGAGGCTCTTAGAGTTAGCCCTCTGTTACTAATTGGGATTGCGATCGCCCCTTTGATGCAATGGTTTTTTAGTTCGACTCGCTGGGGTCTATATGTCCGAGCTGTTGGTGATAGCCCTAGTGCTGCCAGAGCGATGGGTATTTCGGTCGTTGGTGTGCGTACCTGTGCGATTGTTGTGGGCAGTTTCTTAGCAGGGCTTGGTGGGGCGAGTTTATCGCTTTATTATCCTGGACTATGGTCAGAACGTATTTCTAGCGGTCAGGGTTTGATGGCTGTGGCTCTAGTTATTTTTGCTAGGTGGCAACCAGTTCAATGCTTATGGGCTGCCTTGTTTTTTGGTGGAGCGCAAGCTTTAGGTCCTTCTTTGCAGGCAGTTGGCATTGGTTCTTATCGTTACTTATTTAATGCATTTCCATATATTCTGACTCTAATTATCATTATCATTACCTGTTCACCACGGCGGACATTAACTGGTTCACCAGGTGCATTAGGAACAAATGAGTAATAAAACTTAAAAAGCCTTGCATAGCAAGGCTTTTTAAGTTTTATGGATTTTAGGCTCCCTATACTACAATAGAGTTTTTGTGCTTATATCTAGATTTGTAGGTTATGGGAAATCAACGACCGATCGCTGTCGATTTATTTGCGGGTGCGGGTGGGATGACGCTTGGCTTTGAGCAAGCGGGATTTGATGTACTTGCATCTGTGGAGATCGATCCGATTCATTGCGCTACCCATGAATATAACTTTCCGATGTGGGCAGCAATCTGTGCCAATGTTACCGAGATCTCAGGGGAAGATATTCGCAATAGATCGCAAATTTGCGATCGCGAGGTTGATGTCGTATTTGGAGGACCACCGTGTCAAGGTTTTTCGCTGATGGGCAAACGCGCTTTTGACGATCCACGCAATCATTTGGTTTTACATTTTATGCGACTAGTGACAGCACTTGAGGCAAAATATTTTGTAATGGAAAATGTCAAGGGGCTGACGTTAGGGAACCATCGGCAATTTATGGAGGAGGTGATTGAGAAGTTTGAGAAAAATGGTTATAAAATACTTAGTCCTTACAAAGTTCTTAATGCTGCTAATTTTGGTGTACCCCAGCATCGCGAACGGCTCTTCTTGATTGGTTGTCGTCAAGATTTAACTCTTCCAAATTATCCATTACCAATCACTAAACCTGCAAAAGCAAAACGTATTTCTAAAGAACTGGTTGGTCTGCCTGATAGTCCAACTGTGAGTGACGCGATCGCTGATTTACCAGATATTTCTAAATATAAAGAACTGAGCGATCGCGATTGGTGTGTAGCAGAATATCAAAAAGCTCACAGTTTCTACAGCGAATATTTACGTGGATTACAAGTAGATCCTCATAATCTCGCTTATCCGCGCCAACACGATCCTCAATTGCTCACATCTAGCATTAGTACTGTTCACAATCCAACTTCAATCGCCCGTTTTCATTCAACTGCAAACGGGGCGATCGAGAAGATTAGTAGATTTTTAAAACTTGATCCCAATGGCATTTGCAATACATTGAGAGCTGGTACTCCCAGCAATCTCGGTGCATTTACGGCTCCTCGCCCAATTCATCCTGAGCACCCGCGTTGTATTACAGTACGTGAAGCTGCAAGATTACATTCATACCCTGATTGGTTTCGCTTTCACAGTACTAAGTGGCATGGATTTCGCCAAATCGGTAATTCAGTGCCGCCATTATTAGCTAGAGCCGTTGCTCATCAATTGCGAGAGGTAATAGGAGTAAATCTAAATAAGCCCCAAATAATAATTTCTCTAATGAATGATGAATTATTGCGCTTAAAAATGGTCAAAGCAGCAGAAAAATATGGAGTTAATTCTCATGTCATTCCACCTAGAAAGCAAAAGCATTATTTCACGCTACCATCGCTTACTAACGACTAAGTTCTAAGCCATCGTTCTAAGCCATCGTGTAGTTCCATCTTTCTGATCTACTAAAGTAATACCCAAAGTTTTAAGTTCTTCCCGAATGCGATCGCCTTCTTGATAATTTTTCGCCTTCTTCGCCTCAATCCGTTGTTGAATTAAATCTTCGATCTGAACTTCACTTATTCCATCTTCGGCAACTTTGCGATCGCTAATATTGGCGACAAAGCCCAAAGTACTCGTCATATAAATAAGAGCTTGCCAATCTCTAAATAAAACTTCAGAACTCGCTGCCGTTTTGCCAGCATGGGATAGAGAATTTCGCTCGGCGCGTAATTTCTTAGCTAATTCAAATATATGGGACATCGCCACCGAAGTATTAAAATCATCATCCATCGCTTCTTCAAAACAAGCGATCGCTTCACCCACGTCGCTTCGGGAAGGAATCTCTATATTTTGCCAACCTAACTTTGCGCCAAAATCTACCCCAAACAGCATTCCATCGCGAATTGTTTCCCAGCCCTTAGTTGCTGCATTAATTGCATCTTCCGTAAAGTCAATTGGTTGGCGATATTGTGCTTGCAAGGTGAATAAACGGATTGCCATCGGCTCGAAATATCCAAATAAATCGCGAATAGTTTTAAAATTATTGAGCGATTTCGACATCTTCTCGCCGTCAATATTCACAAAACCATTGTGCATCCAGAATTTAGCTAGAGGCTTTTTATAAGCAGCTTCCGATTGTGCGATTTCGTTCTCATGATGTGGAAATTGCAGATCCGATCCTCCCGCGTGAATATCGATTGTTTCACCTAAGCGCGATCGCACCATTGCCGAGCATTCGATATGCCAGCCTGGGCGACCATCTCCCCAAGGCGATGACCAAAAGGGTTCATTGGGCTTTGCCGATTTCCATAAAGCAAAGTCAAAGGGATAGCGCTTTTGTTCTTCCTGTTCATTGACACGACCGCTCGCACCTGCCTGCATATCTTCTAACTTGCGTCCTGAAAGCTTGCCATAGCTAGGGAATTTCTGCACCGCGTAATAAACATCGCCACCAGATGGATAAGCATAATCGCGATCAATCAATTGCTGAATTAGTTCGATAATTTCAGGAATAGACTCCGTAGCGCGAGGATAGTCATCCGCCTTAGCAATGTTTAGCTTTGCCATATCTTCATTATAGGCAGCAATATAGCGATCAGCGATCGCTTGCATTGTCGTGTCGCGTTCTAAGGCACGTTTTAAAATCTTGTCGTCAATGTCAGTAATGTTTTGAACAAACGTGACCTGATATTTAGTCGCCAGATAGCGCCGAATCATATCCCAAACTACATAAGCTCTAGCATGCCCCAAATGGCAATATTCGTATACAGTGACTCCACAAACATACATTTTCACGATCCCTGCTTCAAGCGGGAAAAATTCTTCTTTGCTGCGTGTGAGTGTGTTGTAAATGCGAAGGCTCATGGAGATTACAGTACTTAAGGGAGTAAGCGCGATACAATTATATAGCGCTTTGCGGGTTAATTAGTCCGTTTATCTATGGACAAAAATTAGAGATTTCACATCTATCTCTAGCAGTTTTAATTAGTACTCCCTTCCCAGTATAAAAATAGACATTAAAAACCAAGAATTGGGGGGGGGGGGGGGGGGGGGGGGCCGCCCAGAGCGATGGTTGGTGGGGGGTGGGGTGGTTGTTTAAAATATTTTTGTGTTTAAAAAAAATAAAATTTTT
>JBBRMK010000060.1:0-30592 GCA_038230875.1 Pseudanabaenales cyanobacterium | reverse complement strand
TCAGCATACAAATAGCGTGGATAACGTTTATGCGATCGCCAACACCGCTTTGATCACGGGTAATCTTGGTAAAAAAGGGGCAGGCGTGATGCCTGTACGAGGACATTCCAATGTGCAGGGCTTTGGCTCTATGGGCGTAACTGTAAAGCTGAAGCAAGAAATTCAACAAGCATTAGAAACTCTATTGGGTCGCCCTCTTAGTAGCGTTCAGGGATATCACACGCGAGATTTGATTGAAGCCGCCGATGCAGGAAAGGTAGATAGCCTAATTTGTTTAGGCGGAAATTTGTATGGCGCAAATCCTGATTCGACTCAAGCAAAACGCGCTTTAGGTAACATCGACACAATTATTTATCTTGCTACCAAGCCCAACTTGGGACATTTTAGCGGATTGGCGAAGAAGAATACACTTGTACTTCCTGTGCTCAATCGCTTTGAGCAGCCCTATAAAATCACTACTGAATCGGGTAACAACTTTGTCAGATTGAGTGATGAAGGAAAAACACATTTGCAAGGTGATTTAGTAGCAGAAGGAAGCTTTTTAACAGAACTAGCTCACCGTCTGCTTGGAGACTCTCCTGTCAATTGGCGACAGTTGCAAAATCCTAAGTATGTGCGACAACTAATCGCCCAGACGATTCCAGGGTATGAGAAAATCGCAGCGATCGATGAAACAAAGGAGGAATTCACGATTGGTGGACGGATTTTAAATGGACCGCACTTCCCGACCCCGACAGGCAAGGCAACCATGTTTGTCACACCCATGCCTAATATTACCCTGCCAACGCCTCAAGACTTTGGAGTATCTGAATCGACTCAGGGCGTAGTAGTTGCACTCATGACTGGACGCAGTTATTCACAACACAACACGGTAGTTTACAAAATAAGTGACAAGTATCGCGGTATTCCTCACCGTAACTGCATTTTGATGAACAGAGCTGATGGAGAAAGTGCAGGTTTAAAAGCTCATCAGCGCGTTACCGTTCAAGCCGATGCAGGGAAACTTGAGAACGTTGAAGTGATTTACGGTGCAGTGCGTCAGGGCGCAGCTTTAATGTTTTATCCTGAAGTGAACGCTATCTTTAAAGCTCAAACGGAAACGAGATCGGGCACACCAGCCTTCAAGAGAGTTCCTGCTTTCGTTTATGCTTAGCGATCGCAAATAAAAAAAATCGAAAAATTAGGATGGCGATCGCACTCTAAACCCACTTTTAAAGAGCGATCGCCCTCTAATCGCATATTATCAGAAAATACAGTTAGCGTTTAATTTGATTAGGAAAACTAGGAACTAACAAGGATTGAGCTAGCTCTCCTTGCTGATTATAAAAATTTATTTTACCTTGTTCATTACATAGCCATACTTCAAGAGCGTTAGCTTCAAAATATAAATTTTTCTTAAACTCCATTTCCCCCAATGTATTACCAATAGATTTAACTTCTATGCAAATTTCTGGCGCAATAGATGCTGATACTTCATCTTGAATTTTGTCAAATCTTTCCTCTGAACACCAAACAACATCAGCAACTTTAACTCCATCTGATGTGTCAATCGCACATTCTGGCATTACTTCTCCAGAGTTCAATAAAGATTCTAATAGACGCTGAATTCTTCCTTGATGAAAAGAGTGTTTGATCTTTACTGGACTCATTATGATTTGACCCCACTTATTTAATTCAATCTTGAAGGGTAAATCTTGTAGCAATTTATTCTCACAAACTTCTTCCCATTTCATAATTACATTGCCTTTTAGATAATCGCGAATATCTCACTGGTATACTGGTTATGGCTGAGGCGATCGCTTTGTTCTAGTTGTTTTTCTTGTTCTAGGATTCTTTGTGGCAAGCTTTTGGAGCTTTTCGATTTGTTTGAGGGTTAGTCCTGTAAATTGAGCGATCGCGTTTACGGAAATGCTTGAACGCAGCATTTTTAAAGCAATCTGATTTTTTTCTTCAGCCTTGCCTTTCGTTAAGCCTTTCGTTAAGCCTTTCGCCTCGCCTTCAGCTATGCCTTCGAGCAAGATTTCTTGATAAATTACTGATTCTTTCATGATTTCGCTCCTTAGTAATCTTTGGATGATTTCTTTATTTAGCGCTATACCCGATATTATAGCGGTCGATGCGGCTACGTTACTTTGTATTCGTTTATCGGCAATATTATCAATTTGTTGGGCGACTTGTCTGAGGGTTTCTTCGGGGTTGTTGGTATTGGATAGTGTGGCAAATGGTAATAAGCCTTGGTATTGCTGAAATATTGCGGTGGGTTGTTCCCAGAGGCGGATGACTTGGAAATGGTGGGTTAGTTCTCCTAGATTGAATGTGGTTTCATTTACTAGGGTTGATTGGCTGGGTGTGAGGTAGATGACGACTTGATGGATTTGCTTTTCTGGAAATTTGCGATATAGGCGTAGGCGGTAGTCGGTCATGCGGAAAGGGATGTTTTTGTTCGGCTCGGTTTGGAATTCGATGTGGAGAATTAGTTCTGCTGATTCGAGAAAGATGACTGAGTCGGCGCGGATTGGTTCGAGGAGGAGTTCTGATGGTTCGAGTTTGGTGAGGTTGATGGGTTTCCCTAAGAGCCAACTGGCGAAGTCGCTGGGAAAGGTTTCGGCGAGGAATTTACAGGTGTTGTCAAAGCTCATTGCCGAATTTTATCATTCTGTTTTTGAATAATTTTTGCGATCGGGTTCTTTCCTAAAAACCGAGCGCTAATCACGAGGACGAGGTGGTGGGTAAAGGGATGGAGGTGGGTAAATATTTTGGGATGTTTTTTTATTATTTTCTAATCCCCAATAAGTCTTTACCCACTTATCGGAAACTCTTTCCCAAAAAAATATTCCACTACCCTCAGAGTTATAAACCCAAGCTCTATCATTTGCATCCCAAACTACACTGACAGCATTAAGAACACCAGTAAAAGCAGAATATTCATCTTTAATATACAGCATTATTGTGTTCATCAAATATTGTTATAACCCAAGCATATCGGTCAACTCCAATTAGCCCTTTTTCATATTTTGCAAGTGTCAAGAATTTCCCCGATGGTGAGGGATGCTTTATCTCTTTCGCTCCAAATAAATCGAAAAATACACAAGAGCTAACTTGAAAAATTATAAATATTAAAAACAGTGATCTAAAAATATTTTTAATCATAGATTTTTGACTCTTCTGATTTTATGGCAATGCAAACATAGTAGTCCCCGTCTCCACCTACTCATCTGCCTCAATTGGGGTATAGAGCGTTTTGTATTTAATCATGCATTGCGCTTATTTTAGTATGGATAAAAAACTTAGAGAGTAAGTTTATACATTTGGATTGCAACGTATTTCGATTAAAAAGCCATCAGGATCGTAAAAATAAATTCCTTTGCCTGTTGGACGGGTTACAGGCTCACCTTCAATTTTTACTTGATGCGATCGCAAGGCTGTCACTGCTTCAGCAAACAGTTCGGGCGCAATATCAAAAGCTAGATGATTAGCGCGAGTAAATTGTCGTTGTGGATCGGGATCTGGCGGCGTAAGTGCTGGCTCCCAAAATAGATCGAGAACGGTTCCATCGGGAGTCATAAAATTAGCAACTTTTCCTTTTGCCACCAAATCTTTTAACGTACTTGGAACTTCATCGCCAATGAGTTGATGCAACCCTAAAATATTGCCATAAAAATTACAGGAAACAAACATATCTCGAACATTCAAAGCGATATGATGCACTCGCCGTAAATAACCCTTAGCGATCGCAGGTTTTTCAGTTGAAGTATTTAGTGACATAACAGTAATTATGGCGATTGAGTTTACAGATTGAGATAGAAGTCTTTAACTAAATTAATATAATCTTTTGTATAAATATGTTTGTTCTCTTCTATTGTAAGCGTAGTTTCTTGACAAAGAGATTCGGTTTTACTTAGTTCTAATAAGATGCGCTTAACGGAGCTTTTAGGAGTTGTTTTTACATATGCTTTGCGATCGCTGTGCCAACATCATTATTTATATTTATTGAACTATTTATAGTTGGTTTTAGCAAGGTATGTAGTGAGGCTGTAATATAGGCAAGGACTTTACGCGATCGCCACCTAGCATGAATCGTAATTTTTGGATTATCGCGCTTATTTCTTTTATCAACTCCCTGAGTTTTACGATTCTGATCCCTGTTTTGTATCTCTATGGCAGACAGTTCAAGTTAGATGACTTTCAGACTAGTTTAATATTTGCAATCTATTCGATCGCCCAATTTTTTGCCACGCCGATCATTGGCAAACTTAGTGATCGGTTTGGACGTAAACCACTGTTGATTATTAGTTTAGCAGGAACAGTATTGGCAAATCTGATGGCGGGGACAGCCGCAAGTGCCGCCGTATTGTTTTTAGCAAGATTTCTTGATGGCATTACAGGCGGAAATGCCTCGGTTGCTCAAGCGGTAATTTCGGATGTGACCACTCGCGAAAATCGCGCGAAAGCTTTTGGAATTAATGGAGCTGCTTTTGGTCTGGGTTTTATTCTGGGGCCTGCAATCAGTTTACTTGCCCAAAAAGCCGCTAAATATACACCTCTAGGTGAGTCTTTTGGTGCTTCTTTTCTGGTGTCTGCAACAATCGCGGCGATCGCTTTAGTGCTAACGATTTTCTTTTTACCAGAAACTCTTCAAACCAAAGCCCCAAAGGCTCAAAACATCTTCGATCTTGGCTTAGATAAACTAATCAAAGGTTTGTTTATGCCCAAAATTGGTATTTTGTTGATCATAAATTTTCTGACAGGATTAACCTTCACTCTCTTTACATTTGCCTTTCAACCTTACTTTATTACAGTTCTCAAACAAAATAGTGATGCTCTTACGCTGATGTTCTTTCTATTTGGGGTATTGGGTGTAATCATGCAGACATTGGGAATTTCTCAATTGACAAAACATTTTCAACTAGTCCAGATTCTATTTATGGGATTATTCATTCGGAGTCTCTCTTTCGTTTTGATGCCAATTTGGGGAAATATATATTATTTTGTTGCCGTTTGCATTTTCTTTTCATTGCTAAACTCAGTCGTACAGCCAATGATTAGCGCCTTGATTTCCCTTAATGCTAGTCCTGAAGAACAAGGCACAGTGTTAGGTATAAACTCATCCTATCTCAGTATATCTAATGCTTTTGGCCCCATAATTGCAGGATTACTCGTCAATGCAAATAATCCTCAATCCTATGGTTATCCGCTCTACTTAGCAGGTGTTTGTACATTCCTTGTCCTAATTTGGGCATATGTAAAGCGCAATAGCTACACAGTCAAAACAACACTCAAAACCTCAAGGTGAAAACTTTCCACGTAACATCAGTTGCCTAATGGACTAAATTGTAGGTGCCACCTTTTTTCAAGGCTTTTTGGTAAGCTTCACGAGAATGGATTCTTTCTAAAAAATTGGTTAACTGAGGGTGATTTGAATTTAAAGAACCACGAGCGGCGGCTGCCTCTAGAGGAAAACTGATCTGAATATCCGCTGCAGAAAACTCTTGACCAGCAAACCACAATTTGTTTTTAAGTTCATTTTCCATAAAATCAATGTTCAGTTTGATTTGAGGATTTACATAAGTGCTAAGAACTTTTTCACAAAAACCTTTCACGATCGGTTTTACAAAAAATAGCATTGGTCGCTTAGGGGCTTCCGAAAAAACAAGACTCATAACCAGTGGAGGCATTGCCGAGCCTTCTGCATAATGAAGCCAATAGGTATATTGCAAATCCTCGGGCGTGTTCGGTTCTGGTCGCAGTCGATTATTGCCATAGTTTTTTAAAACATATTCTATAATTGCTCCAGATTCGGCGACTATATTTTTCTCATCAGTATTTTTCTGATCGGTAAGAACAGGAGATTTGCCAAGAGGATGAACATCGCGCAATGATTTGGGCGCTAACATTGTTTTTGGATTTCTTTCATAAAACTTTAATTCATAAGGTATTTCTAATTCCTCTAAAAGCCAAAGAATCCGTTGCGATCGCGAATTATTTAAATGATGAATAGTAATCATAATTTCTTAACTATAAATTATTCGTTTTAGTGGTATTTTAGCATAACAAGAAAAGTAGCAACTCAAGATGATTTGTCCACCAGAGCACTCCTCATCATAAGATTGCTTCTTTATAATAAGAATTCCCGCAGTAACTTTATTAAGGTTTTACAAGTTTTGATTACAACTACATCATCAAACTTTGCCACCTCTGATTTGCCTCCTATTTGCGGAAATGAAGCAGAAATTCAAGCCGCTGTGCAAGAAGAGATATCTGTATTTTTACCTAATGAGAATCTGCTTCTTGAAGAAATTAGGGTTGGATTTGCTTGTGCTTTGCATATGCACCAACCCACAATTCCCGCAGGTGTAAATGGAGCGCTAATTTGTAACCTTCAGCATATGTTTGAACATCAGGGCGAAGGTGATAATCACAATGCTTCGGTGTTTGCATGGTGTTATAGCCGTATGGGAGATTTTATTCCGCAACTAGTGGCTGAGGGTAGTAATCCCCGCATTATGCTGGACTATTCGGGAAACTTGCTCTGGGGCTTGCAGCAGATGCAACGTAATGACATCTTAGATAATCTCAAGCGGATTACCTGCGATCGCCAATATCAGCCCTATGTAGAATGGCTAGGCACAATGTGGAGTCATGCCGTGATTCCATCAACCCCAATTCCCGATATTAAATTACATATTCAAGCATGGCAAAGTCATTTTGCTTCTATTTTCGGGATCGATGCTCTGAAACGCGTTAAAGGATTTTCTCCGCCCGAGATGCATCTTCCTAATCACCCTGACACTCTTTATGAATATATCAAAGCACTCAAAGAATGCGGCTATCGCTGGTTGATGGTTCAGGAGCATTCAGTGGAACGTCTTGATGGTTCGGGATTAACACAAGAACAAAAATATTTGCCAAATTGTCTAATGGCAATGAATTCCCTTGGCGAATCAATTAGTATTACGGCTCTAATTAAAACTCAAGGTTCAGATACGAAACTAGTCGCCCAAATGCAGCCCTACCACGAGGCGAAAGGGCTTGGCAGACAGCAGCTGGGGATTATTTCGATTCCTTCTCTAGTAACGCAAATAGCCGATGGTGAGAATGGTGGCGTAATGATGAATGAATTCCCTCGCGATTATCCTTTGGTATGGGAGAAAATTAAAAATAATGATGGTGGTACTTCGGGAGTTGTCGGATTAAATGGAACTGAGTATCTAGAAATGATCGAAGCGTCGGGTGTGAGTATACTTGATTACCCAGTCATTCAAGCAATCCACCAACATAAGGTCTGGCAACGATGCCAAACCGTCAATACTTCAACAGTAGAGCAAGCGATCGCAGAACTCAACGCGACTGATCACCAATTCCATATGGATGGGGCATCATGGACAAATAGCATGAGTTGGGTGAAAGGCTATGAAAATGTCTTAGAACCGATGAATAAACTCAGTGCGCAGTTTCATGAAAAATATGACTCACTCGTGGCGCAAGATCCGTCAATTACTAAGCGATCAGATTATCAGCAAGCCTTGCTTCACAATCTCCTCCTCCAAACCAGTTGCTTCCGTTATTGGGGACAAGGCATGTGGACAGACTATGCTCGCGAACTCTATCGACGAGGTGAAGCTTTGTAACTTTAACTAATTTAAAGCCTACAATTAAACTGGAGATACGCGTAATATTCATATAGGCGATAAAACTGTGACCAATACATCTAATCCTATTGATAGTCATGGTCCTACTGACTCTAAAGATCCTAAAACTAGCTCTGAGATTATTCATCCTCTTACCAATAACAAGGGTTGGGGTGGATTAGTCGGTAGTACATTGGGCAGGGCGATTAGGATTACTAGAAATGGATTGAGTAGTGCCGCAGGAACGGTCGGTATTCGAGTAGGTTTGGTTAAAAAAGTAGTTGGTGGTGCAGTAGTTAGTGGTATTTCTACAGCAACTAGTAGAACAGGAAATGTGATTGATTCTGTTGGCAGTAACTTTTTAGTCAAAAAAGCTGTGCAAATTTTCAGAGCTGACTGGCTACTAAAAATATTAGATCAGGTTGATGTTGATAAGTCAGAAGCAGAAGTAAAACGCTTAAAACAAAAATATCGCAACGAGTCATCAAATCAAATAGCCCAACGAGTTATTAAACAAAAAGCATTTTACGCTGGCGCATCAGGATTTGCGACGAGTATTGTTCCTGGTTCGGCTGCCGTTTTGTTTAGTGTTGATTTAGTCGCCACAACTTCACTTCAAGCCGAGATGGTTTATCAAATTGCTAGTGCATATGGCATGGATCTACATGACTCTACTCGCAAAGGTGAAGTTATCGCCATATTTGGATTAGCTTTTGGCGGCAAGATGGCAATCAAAGCAGGACTAAAGTTAATGCGAAATGTGCCATTAGCAGGAGCGGTTATTGCCTCAACTTCGGAAGCAGTCATGCTTTACACGCTAGGACGAGCTAGCTGTGCTTTTTATGAAGCAAAACTGAATCCTGTCAACTTTGAACAAAAATTAGAAGCTATTCAAAAAGATAGTGAAGAAATCTTAAAAAGTGCAGTTCCCCAAGAGGAGATCATTGATCAGATTCTTGTTCATGTAATTTTGGCAGGAAATCAAAATAGAAGTAAGGAGAATGTATTAGCTGATTTGAGAGCAGCCAATCTCAGACCTGAATCAATCGAAGCGATCGCCGAATATATGAATTCGCCTTTTCCTCTAGAAATCTTACTAACAAATATTAAGCCAGAGTTTGCATTACCTCTATTAGTGCAATGTCAAAAATTTGCCATGCTAAATGGCGTTGTGACTCCTGAAGAAGCAAAAGTAATTGAGATGATTGAGAAAAAATTAGGCAAATTGTAATTATAGCTGTCGCCAAGTGTATCAGGACATAAAACCCAGAAGAGAGTTGGGGGGGGGGGGGGGGGGGGGGGGGGGGAGGGGGTGTTTTTGTGGTGTGGAATGGGGTGGGCGGAGAGGTATTAGATAGATATGAAAAGAACAACAAAAATAATTTTACTTATTTCAAAAAAAATTCCCAAATTTATAATTATCGCTGCCGCCATGTGAAACCGCAAAAAAAACCCAAACCTGAGTTGGGGCGCCCCGCGCCCCAACTCTCTTCTGGGTTTTGATTTTGTCCTAACATGGCTGACCACAGCTATAAGTATCGCAAAAGACCAGAAAGCCAGCAAAGTGAATTGCTGGCTTTCTGGTCTTTGATGATCCTAGTTACTTACTGATTCGATTAATATTTTTTAGCATCTGACTATCGGAAACTATTTGCCGACGTTGCGCCAACTTAAACTTCTCAACGCGATCGCCCATTGTTTGATCAGAAGTAACTCCTGCCTTTGGGGGTTGCCAGTTAAAAAGTCGGTCTAATCCTTCTAAAGGCGTAAACGTGACATTCTTTTCTGTGAACCGAAAAAACTGCATACTTCCGCCGCCAATAGAAGGAGCGTTAGTTTGTTGCATATCTAATAGAATTTGCTGAGCAGGTGACAAGCCATTAGACTGACCACTACCAATTGATACTTGAGCATTCAGATATCCTGTATCTACGGAAAATACCCCACCAATGAACGCCAACAAACCGAAAATTTTGAATGAAGCCATTTCAAACCCCTAAAACTTTACATGGTGAATTGCAACATAAAGTTTCTAGCCATCTCTATTAAAGTTAACATTTGTATTTAGTTTTTGCCACAAAATGTTAGAAAGTTCACATATAGCAAACGTCTTAAAAGTGAAGGTAGCACTTTGAGCTACCTCTACTTTTGGAATTTTACTGAATTTGATTGCTATAGTAGCGATATAGTTCGATTATTTGATAATTTTTTAGACACTTGGGTTAAGTAACGACACCATGCTAGAGACGGTAAGTGAATCAAAGCAGACAAACGATCTTAACGATGTTTCTGATGAAAATGTTATTAAGGATGTAAACGAGGAAGCGATCGCCGATACCTCTATTGTCGATGACGATCACCAAGAAATCGATGATGTTGAGATGTCTTTATTCGATCATCTTGAAGAATTTCGATCACGCATTTTTTATGCGTTAATTGCTGTTTTTGTCGGTGTGATTGGATGCTTTGCGATCGTTAACAAAATTGTGGCGCTATTAGAAATCCCTGCTCAAGGTGTAAAATTTTTGCAGCTTGCCCCAGGTGAATACTTTTTTGTATCGATCAAAGTTGCTGGCTACAGTGGCATATTGGTAGCTAGTCCAGCGATCTTGTATCAAATTGTGAGTTTTATATTGCCTGGACTTACTCGTAAGGAAAAACGGACGGTCGCGCCGATTGTATTTGGCTCTAGCATTTTATTTGTCTTAGGCATTGTTTTTGCTTACGAGTTACTAATCCCTGCTGCTCTCAATTTCTTCATCAGTTATGGTGGCGACGTGGTTGAGCAGTTTTGGTCAATTGATCGCTATTTTGAGTTTGTATTGTTGTTGTTATTTAGCACTGGCTTAGCATTTCAGATACCTGTGATTCAGGCTTTGTTAGCGATGACAGGTATTGTTAACTCCGCCAAAATGCTCGCAGGTTGGCGCTATGTTGTCCTCGGTGCAGTAGTCCTTGGCGCCGTGCTAACGCCTTCGACCGATCCTATGACTCAGAGTTTACTAGCAGGTGCAGTCGGTATGTTGTACTTTGGCGGCATTTTCTTAGTCAAAGCAATGGGCAAGTAAAAGCTGTCCTCAGCCATATAGCTGTCAAAATCAAAACCCAAAAGAGAGTTGCGGCGCGGAGCGCCGCAACTCT
Organism: Pseudanabaenales cyanobacterium; assembly: GCA_038230875.1. GTDB lineage: Bacteria > Cyanobacteriota > Cyanobacteriia > Pseudanabaenales > Pseudanabaenaceae > Pseudanabaena. Next base: position 19,823 of record JBBRMK010000060.1, on the reverse strand, counting down.
CTTTTGGGTTTTGATTTTGACGACAGCTATATGATGATTTTTATAGCCAGTTGCCAAGCAATACAAACGGAGCCCAAAAATAAGGATGACTGTAATTTGGATTTTTAAGTAAGGTAAGCTGAGCAAGTCTTAAAGATTCTGCTCTGGTCACATTGGCTGAAGCTAAACTTTGATATAGAGCAATCATCAACTGAGAAGTAGCGCTATCATCTACTGACCAAAGCGAAGCGATCGTGCTTCTTGCTCCTGCTCTTACTGCCATTCCTGCTAAGCCCAGTGCTGCACGCTTATCACCCAATGCGGTTTGACAAGCACTTAAAATCAATAATTCAACAGGTTCGATATCACTACGGTTTTTAGAACGTAATAACTGATTTAGATTTTCAATCGTTAGTTTTCCATCGTAAGTGAGCAGAAAAGTATCTTCTGCTTCAGAGCTAAAGTTTCCGTGAGTGGCAAGATGAACAATTGGGAAAGGGAGTGATGTAAGTGTTTTAGAGAGATTTTGCTTAGTAAAGTTGATATCAAGAAAAATGGAACTTGATGGAACTTGTTTGTTAATTTCCTGTAACTCCCTTTTAATATTAGGAAGAGCCGAAAATCCTTGTCGAGATTCGGTTAGACCAGCTATTAGAGCTGTAACTTTTTGCTTTACAATAGGTTTTGGGTCAATGAGTTGTAATCCAGGCGTTAAAGCAATGCTGTAATTCTCAGCTAAAAACTGCTTGCCGTCATGTAAAACCGACATCGGAATATTTCTTAAAGAGCCATCTAAAACGAAAACGATAGTTTTGATTTGACTTAAAGCGATTCCATCAGTAGCAGGACGAATCAGCCAATCATAAAGCTTTTGAGCGTTTGAGAGATAATCTTGTGAAGATGGATCACGGAGATCGACACGTAAATTGGTCACAATTTCATCTATTTGCATCTCGGTAACCCTGCTTGCATAGTGGCGGAGTGGTTGATTAGGCAAGCTCAGAATAACTTCTAATCGATCTTCGAGAAGAATGGGATAAATAACCGCCGCAGAACGATCAACTTGGCTGATATCAACTTGGGCGGCGCTTAGACAATCTGAACGAAAAAAATTAACTAGTTCTGCTAGTTGCAGTGATTCGATCGCATCTTGAGCTTTGAGTAAGTTCTTTTGCTGATCACTTTTAGTTTCATCTAGTAGTAATAAGCTAACAAGTTGACGATAAACGGGTTCGACACTTTCGCGAAATGAGAATTGGACATTAGGATTGACAAAGGCTAGATCGCTGCGTAATTGACGCAAGCCATTGACGGCTTCGGTGTAGGCAAGGATTGCGCCTTTGATGTCTCGTTTAGCTTTGAGTAGTCGTCCTAGTTGCCACTGCCAACGATAAGCTATGTCGGGAGCGTTGATGCTTTGAGCGATCGCTAGGGCTTGTTGGGTAAGTTTTTGTGATTCTTCAATTTGATTACTCTGTTCATAAGCGCTTCCTAAACTACCGATCGCATAGGCGAGAGTGCGGCTATCTTTAATTTCTCTAGCTTGTTGTATGGATAATGCCAAATTTTTTGCGGCTTCAGCAAGTAATAAATCTGATTCAGATTGAGGGACTAACTTTGTGAGTTTGAGTAAGCTCTCACTATAATTAATTCGGGCAAAGATATTGTCACGGCTAGTTGTGAGGTTTGATAAGACTGGAGCGATCAGCGATCGCTTTTCTAAAGCTTCTGGCTTTTCCTCAGAATCGATTAGCAAACTAAATAAGTTGATTTGGGCTTGTAAATTTAACAGCGAACGTCCTGACATTTGCTCAGCTTTTTCATAGAACTCTTTGGCTTTTTCAAAATTATTTTCTAATCGCGCTAGATTCCCGAGGCGCAAAAAGACAGCACCAATTTCTTCGCCGCTATTTTCAAGGGGCATAGTTTCTAGAATTTTTAGACTTTTCTCTAACGGTTGACGAGCGAGTTTTAGCTCTCCAACTGTGGTTAGCATATCGCCGTAATTATGGAGGAGGATCGCCTTAAGTAGGTTATCTGAGGTTTTAGGTGATTCTGATTGGATTGATTCTAAAGTCTGTAGCGATCGCCGATAGAATCCTTGGATTTTTAAAGCCTGAGCTTGATTGAGAACATTGCGAATCTGATTATCGAGATTGCCAAGCTGAGAATGCAAAATTGCGGCTTCTTGCCAAACTGCGATCGCTTCTTCGGTTTTGCCTAAGCTTAAATACAAATTCCCTTGCGTATCAAGAGCCTGAGCGATCGCGCTTTGACTAACTGCATTCACTTCTAGTGTTCGCGCCATCTGCAAACTTTGGGTGATCGTGTGCTGCGCTTCTTGCCATTGCCCTAATTTTTGATGAGCTAAAGAAAGATTACTTAAAGTAATTGCTAAATCCAGTAAATTATTTTGCTGTTGATAGAGTTTGGTGGCTTGCTCCCAAACCTGAATCGCTTCTCGCCATTGTCTCAATTGATAGAAAGATTTACCGTGATCAAATAGTGTATTTGACTTTTTGGGATTTGATTGAGCAATTGGTGCAATCTGCTGTGAATCGATGGTAAATGCCAGCATTGGTTGAATTAGCGCGGCGAAAAAAAACAGCAGTGCAAAAATCGTAATCCTTAACATCCGAAATGATTTCTGTAAGTTGTATTTGCGTGATTTTTGGACATGCGATCGCTTCATCTACTTTATTCCTTGCTGTTTTTTCGACGTCTAACGACATTGCAATTGTCTCGCCCAAGTTGGAGCAGGCGTTACTTTAGGAACTTCTGCCACAAGAGTAACTTCACCAAATTTATTGATCTCCCATCCTTGCGCTTCCACTATGTGATCAAGATTGCGATCAGGACTGCGATTTGGTTGGCTAATCAATTGATTTACTTGATTTGCCAATTGATTAGTTGGTATACCAAGATTTTCTTGTAACTTGTTACCGCTAATGACATCGGCAGGACTAGCAGGAATACCGCCTCGACCAGTAATCACAAATGCACTGCCTTGGCGATCGGCTAAACATTTTTGAGTGACCAGTTTACTCGCATCGCCAATATCTACTGGCAAGTTATTTAGTCCTTTACTAGGGTCAATCCCTGGGGTATTAATATTTACCGTTCCATTGACACCAAAATCAGAACTAGCGGTAATGTCACTCAATGGAGTCAACCGTGGACGGAACTGTAAGCCGAAAATTGCTTGGGTAGTAATTTGGATATTGCCGCCTTTCCCTTTAAAGGCATTGGCAATAATATCGCTGTTCTCCTTGGCAAATGCTAAGATGAAATTTGCACTGAGATTAATGTTACCGCCATTGCCATCGTTGCCAGCCGTAGCACTAATGAGACTACCATTTCGCAACCACAGCAAGTCTCGCACCTGTAAAACAATATTGCCTCCTTCTCCATTCGCGGTTTCAGCAATAATCTGTGAACCACCATCAAGGGACAATAAACCCGCAATTAATTGGATGTTACCTCCATTACCTTTACCAAGACTGCTCACAGATATTTTTGCACCATTGGTCAGCGTCACAAGCGCAGGATCGATAAAAATTGTGCCGCTTTTACCTGTGGAATTAGCATTAGTGCCTGCGAAGATTCCACTATCTTTGCCATCTATTTTTAACAAATCAGTGAGAAAGAGTGAGATATTACCTGATGCACCACTGCTAGAGGTCGTGGTTCTCAACTGCGAACCACTATTAATTTCTAAATCATTTGCTGTAACTTCAATTCTTCCGCCCCTATTGGTACTGGCTGTTGAGGCACTCAGAGTAGACTGATTTGCAAGCCGTACAGTATTTGCAAAAAGTTCTAAATTACCACCATTACCCTGACCAATCTTGGTTACATTACTGCGGATTGACCCATTATTTAAAGAGATGGCATCGCTAGCTCGGATCTCAATTGTTCCAGCATTACCTATTCCTTGTGTTGTTGCTTGAATAGTCGCACTATTCAATATCTCAAGCATACGTGTCACTAGAGAGATTCTTCCAGCATTACCAATCGCATTTTCTGTTACTGAAGTAAAAATACCGCTAGGTACATCCTGACCAGAGACAGTACCTCTCCCTTCTAGTTTAACTTTGTCAGAATTAATGATGATTTGACCGCCATCACCTTTACCAAAGACTCCTGCTGCAATTTGAGAGCCATTAAGAATTTGTAAGGAGTTTGCTGTAAGCGATAGAATTCCACCATTGCCTTTTCCGTTGGGATTTATGCCCACCGAAACCAAACTTCTATCTAATATAAAAGTATTGGTAATAGAGCTAGTAGAGGTGCTAGGTGCTATGGTGATATTACCAGCATTTCCGATGCCATCAGTTAATGCTTCTAACGCAGAACTGTTGCTCAGGGAAAGTGATTGAGTGAATAAATTTAGATTACCTGCATTACCTATTCCAAAAGTTTTTACGCTAATTTTAGAACCATTACTTAGAAAAATTGATGGTGAATTTATACTTAGATTACCACCTTTCCCTTTGCCAGTGTCATTGATAAAATTGTTAATATTGCTGTTGTTAATAGAAACGCTTTCACTAGCGTTAATATCAATATTACCTGTGTTACCTACCCCATTAGTAGCGGCTGAGATAAAGGAAGTATTACTGAGATTGAGAATGCGTGTACGCAAATCTATATCGCCAGCATTGCCGATCGCATTACTTGTCTCTACAGTTGTCGCGATCGCACTATTCAAAGGTTGCCCTAAGATCACACCTATGCCACTAAGAGAAACTGTATCAGCTTTAATCGTAATCTTGCCTCCATTACCTTGCCCAAAAACGCCTGCTCCAATCTGAGCGCCATTGAGTAACTGCAAATTTCTCGCAGAAACAAACAAATCTCCACCCTTACCAATTCCACCGAAATTAATGGATGAAGATGCAGTACTGCGATCAAAAATAATATCACCAGTTGAGATAATATTCAGTGCGCCAGCATTACCAGTTCCAGAAGTAATCGTACTAATCTGCGCTTGATTAGTTACCGTCAAAGCACCTGTATTCAATGTAAGTTTCCCTCCATTGGCATTTGCAGTAGGTCTAACTTGATTGTTAATCGCACTACCGACACCATCAATATTGACTGTATTCGCAGTAATTTCGACGTCTCCCGACTTCCCTAAACCTGATGTAACAGAGTTAATCTGAGCGCCATTCTGGAGCTTAAGATTCGAGACATTCACTTTGACATTTCCGCCCCCACCGATCGCACCTTGCAAAACTGAGCTTATAACTTGAGTGGGGAAATTACCAACTGCACCATCGAAAGTAGCATCTCCACTAATATTCAACATAATATTTCCAGCATTGGCTAGCCCTGAAGTGCTAGTGAAAATTTGAGAACCATTTGTAGTGGAACTTGCTAAGGATAGTGTGGCTGCGGTGATATTGATGTCACCACTATTACCTGCGATCGTAGATGCAGTACTTCTGCTAGAAATAGTTGTTCCTCGCCCTGATATTACTCCATTAGCTTTAAGATCAATCTGTCCTCCTAAAGAAGAAGCAAATGAGGTGATAATGGCATCATCCCCAAATTTAATGTCATTATTAGCTAGCAAGGTTATACTGCCACCATTTCCAGAAGGAGCTATAGATAATGTAATTATATTTTTATCTGAGTTGATACTACTCCGTGAATCGATAAATACAGAGCCACCATTACCAACATCGCTGAATGCATCAATGCCCAAAAATCCCAAATTACTATTTCCAGTAATTGTGATATCTTCAGTTGGTAAAGCTAGATTAGATTTATAGTTATTAGTCAGTAAAACAACTCCGTTAGGGGCGTTGATTCTAATATCACCAATTGTAATTCCAGATCCCGTGGCGGATTGACTAGTGTTAGGGGGAAAGGAAGTGGATGGATAACTACTGTAAAAACAGTTTGCTCCAAAGATAACACAACTAAAAAAGCCTGTACCTATAATTCCAGTTATTCCAGAAATACCTGTATCCGCAGGATTCATGCCTGCCCGAATGTCTAGGGTTGGTTGAGTACTACCGTTAATAGTTAATGTTTTGCCGTTAGAAAGTGTCACATTGGCAAGATTAGGAGTTTGGATAAGATTAATACTGTTATTAGTAGTATCTGTGCCAGTTATAAATACTGCACCAATATTAACTTTACCTCCAGCAAGGATGTGGAGTGAAGTACCCACATAGGTTCCAAAAGTTATGTCACCAGCAGAACGAATGATCGGATCGTTGGGACTGTCGAGGTTGCCTAGCTTTCCATTTAACTGCTCAATTTTAAAATTTCCACCAGTGTAATAATGGGCATCACCAATTACATTATTTGCCGATCGCAATACCAGATCGCCACTAGCATAAAACCCACTCTGAGCATGATTTAAGGCAAAAATATCGACAAGGCGATCGCCTTGAATAGTAAGCTTTCCTACTGACGATGATGCAATAAACGGTCTAGAGACACTATCACGAATAGCAATTGTATCCTTGGCGCGTAAAGTCAAATCTCCCAATGTGCCGATCTGACTTTCAGTTAAGATCAAATTACGATTTGCACTGAAAGTAGCTGTTTTTGCGATCGCATCTCTAACCTGCACATCGCCGAGCACCGATTCCACTAGCAGATTTCCCTGCGGCGCAGCAAGACTACCCGTACTAGTCACACTTCCCGCCGAAAGTGTTAAATCTTTGCCAACAACTAGATTTCCTGCATTAGTAATTGATGCTGTCGTAGCAGTATTATGCTGCAAGCCCAAAGGTGTATTTACCTGAAACAAAGGCGGAGCTTGGGGATTAGTAGCGCTAAACTCACTTCCATCAGAGAACTTAATGCTATTGGCTGTACTAGCACTAAACGAACCAGCAATATCTAACTTGGCATTTGCCCCAAACACAATTCCATTCGGATTAACTAAATATAAATTCGTTGCACCATTAGTTTTTATTAGCCCATCAATATTCGAGATATTAGAGCCAGTCACCCGCCCGATTACATTACTAGTTGTCAGCGCATTATCAAAATGTGCAGTATTGCTAGTCGGTACAGAAAGCTCTTGAAAACTATGAAACTGATTCACGCCAACCTGAGTACCACCCGTGATCGTGTAGGTTTTATTGGTGCTATTAAAATTAACTAATGTATTAACTGGAAGAGTATTATCTGGTGCGATCGCAGTTTGAGCATAACTTGCGTGAGAGCCAAGAACAAAGCTAGTTATGGAAATTACTGATGCTATAGCCACCTTCTCAAAGTTATGTTTTCTCATATACTTCACGTTTTGAAATGTAATAATCTTTTTAATTAATTTTTGAGTGCATTACGGAAGATGTTAGCTGCTTCTAATCGCGAGGTTTTTGCCACTAATACACAGCGAGTCAATAAGTCTATATCTAAACCTGCAAGTTCTGGAATTTCACTGTGGGAAATAGCTTTATAGTTACGATCGCGTAAACGATAGAGACTAAATACGCCATCTTGCCAAAACCATACTTCAGGAATTCCCAAAACTTGATAACGTTGTAACTTTTTTGGGCTGCCGCTAGTAAATATAACCTCGATCACTAAATCAGGGGTGGGTTTGGATATACCAAAACAATACGACTCATCGGGTTCAACAGAAACTTCGCCTTCACGCTGTTGAGTCATAGAGCCTGTTGGCTCAAATTCGATATTACTTTCTAGGCAAAATAGTTCAATCAGGAAACCAATAATTGTTTTATAGAATTCGTGGGCGTATCCTGGCAAGAGAATTTCGATTGTATCTTGGAAATAAAAAAGCCTTACTCTATTTGACTCAGCAAACCCCGCTTGGACTAGCTTAAATTGCTCCCAATTAAGCCCCGAATAGACGAGAAGTTGATCTTGCTCTTGTTTGCTAGATATGGCTGTGCGAATTGGGGTTTGGGTCACGGTGACACCTCTATACTTTGGCGAATTAGTATTACTATATCTTAAAAACCTGTGAAATTGAGGCTAAAATAAAGCCCGTTTTCTTGTGCGGTATTGCGACTATTTGGCACGGAAATCAGAGGAATGCCATAGTCAAGCCTTACATCCAAAGTATTACCAATCCGCCAGCGTAAACCCAATCCAGTTCCTAATAATGTATTGGAACTAGAGTTTGCTTCTCCAGAGCTTGTCCAAACGGCGGCAGCATCAACAAATGGTACTACTTGCAATAAACCTTCCCATTCAGGTATTCGCAATATTGGTACTCTTAATTCTGCGGATATATTCAATCCATTATCGCCGAGTAAGACATCCTGACGATAGCCGCGCAGAGTGTCTTGTCCACCAAATCCCACCTGCTCTGAGGGCAAAAGTGCGCGATCGCCTAATTGCAGATCGCTACGTAATAATAGAAAAGTATCAGGTGCAAGTAAATTTACATATTGTGACTGTCCTCGCCACGAAAAAAAGCGACTATCAGGAAAGCTTGGATTCACGTTTGAGCCTAATACACCGCCTAGTCCTAGATTAAACTGCGATCGCAAGGAAAGTACCGATTGACTAGAGCGTTGCGTAAACTCTTGAAAGGTGCGTAGCACTGCAACTTTCGTCACACCATTATCATCTGCTCCTGCGGATAATGGAAAAGGAATTTTGAGTAAACTGGTTAGACTTTTACGATAAGAAGCCGTCACGCCGATCGCTACTTCTTGATTGGGAGTTTGTTCAATTGGTTGGCGATAACTAAAGTCATAGGATGTCGAATTGGCATAAATATCCAGTATATTAAAAGGCTTTTCGAGGACATTGCTATTGCCATTATTAAATGTAAATGCGAGCGTGCCATTGTAAGGATTGATTGGCAATATATAACTTAAGTCATAGGAATTACTTCCATCTGTATTGCTATATCCTACATTGAGGGTATCTCCTAACCCAGTTAAGTTGGCTTCACTAACTTGCACTTTACGACGCAATGATCCAACACTAGGAGCGCGGTTATTGTCAAGAGATAATTGCGCGTTAAAGGATTTTGCCTCTTTAACTCGTACTTCTAGAATGTTTTTACCAGGTCTTGTTCCTGCGGATAGTTCTGCTGACAGACTGGCAATCAATGGATTGATTTGGAGAACTTGTAAGGCTTGAATTAACCGATCTCGATTGAGTGGCGCACCTGTAGCAATGTTCATCCGCGATCGCACATATTCAGGACTTAAACGCTCAACTCCAATTATCTTAATCTCTTCGAGACTACCCTCAATTACTTGGATTTGGACAACTCCATTTTGTAAACTTTGAGTGGGAATGAATGCTCCAGAGGTAATATATCCTCGGCTGACATACAGGGCTGTGATTAACGATCGTGCTTGTAGGAGTTCCGAAAATGTAATCGGACGCTTAGTAAAAGGAAGCAAAATTTGAGCTAATTCTTTGCTAGTAAATACTGTGTTCCCTAAAACTTCAAACCGATTGACCGTAATAGTACCTGTGACAGGGATATCCTGCTGCGGATTGGCAGGCTGAAGTGAAGGTTTTAATAAATCATCAGGTGAAGGCAGGGGTGCTGGTGTTTGAACTGGTAACTGTGGTGCAGGCGATCGCAAGGTTGGTGGAACAATCTGTGGAGTTAACGGTTGAAGGCTATTCGTTTGGGCTGATAGTGGCGAAAAGGTCATAAAAACAGCACTAACTGTCCCCGTGATTTTTAGTCCTGTAATTTGAAAACCCAACCATTGCAAATGTTCCGACATAATGACTAGTCTCTAAATGACCTTAATCGATATATTCATCAGCAATTTACCTGGCTTTTGTAAATTGTGCAACCGATGAAATCATTAGATTAAAAAATTAATGACAATGCTTCGTTTTGTCTTCAATCCATTATGACGATCGCTAATGAAAAAAAAAGGAAGCGCTATGCGCCTCCTTTTTTTACAGCAAATTCCGAACAAACCCACTACTAAATTTTTTGTAAAAGCCCCGCTTCGCTGGGCTTTTACAAAAAATCTGGGTTTTGTTTGTTCTCAATTTGCTGTAAAAAATTCTTAAACAAATTCAGCTTCAAGGGTTTCAGGTTGTTGCTGAGGGCGAGGATCAAATTCGAATAGAGAGTAAACAACGTCACGTCGAATTTGGGTCATCATGTCTAAAAAGATTTCGTAACCTTCGCTTTTATATTCAATCAATGGATCTTTTTGTCCATAGCCCCGTAAACCAACCGATTCACGTAAGGCTTCCATCCCTTGCAAATGATCGCGCCAGAGAGAGTCGATACGTTGCAAGATAAAGAAGCGCTCAGCTTGACGCATTAAACCAGCTTGTAAGACTTCTACTTGAGCTTCCTTGATTTCGTAAGCACGGCGTACTTCTTCACGAAGGAAAGCTTGCATCTCAGGTAAGAACATATCGTCAAGTTGCTCTGGTTCAAGGTCTTGTAAGAGATTTACAAATTCCTTGATCTTTTTGACCATTGCCTCAAGGTTCCATTCTTCGGGTGGCAGTTCAGGATTGACATAGGCATTGACGATATCATCCATCGTGCGCTCGGCGTATTCAATTACGCGATCGCGTAAATCTTCACCTTCAAGGACGCGGCGGCGCTCCGCATAGATGGCCCGACGCTGATTGTTCATTACTTCATCGTATTCAAAGACTTGTTTACGGATGTCATAATAATAAGTCTCGACTTTCTTCTGAGCGTTTTCTAGGGCACTAGTCAACATTCCTGAACTAATCGGCATATCTTCTTCTACGCGGAAGGCATTCATTAAGCCAGCCACGCGATCGCCTGCAAAAATCCGCATCAAGTTATCTTCGAGGCTTAGGAAAAAGCGAGTAGAGCCAGGGTCACCCTGACGACCGCAACGACCGCGCAATTGGTTATCAACACGGCGTGATTCATGTCGTTCTGTACCAATTACGTGTAATCCATTTAGATTGACTACTTCCTTATGTTCGGCATCGGTTACTTCTTCATATTCACGCTTGATTTTAATAAAAGCATCTCGCAACTTTTGAATGACTTGATCATCAGTGGGGGCTTTTTCAGAAGCTACCGCAATCATATCTTCGGCTTCGAGTTCTGATTGACTCATTCGTCCTAAAGTGTCCACTGCAAAATCAACTGCTTCTTTAAGCAAAGTTTGAGCATCTTTAGAAAGTTCACAAGGATAAAGGCTATCTGAAACCTTCCAAGTCTTTTGCTTTTTCCCTTCCGAGATTGCGCCAAATCCCTGTCCTTTTTGAGGGCGATCGCTAAACAGGCGCTGACCTTCATTAGTGAAGTCGTCATCGTCTTCAGGACGCACAATTTGTGGCATAAAGTTTTCGCGCACTTTTAACCGTGCCATATAGTCGGCATTACCCCCAAGAATAATGTCTGTGCCTCGACCTGCCATGTTAGTTGCGATCGTGATCGAGCCTTTGCGCCCCGCTTGAGCAACGATTTCAGCTTCGCGCTCTACATTTTCTGGTTTTGCATTTAGCAAATTGTGAGGAATATCCTTTTCGCTCAGCAACCGAGCCAAGACTTCAGATTTCTCAACGCTGGTAGTTCCGATCAAAACTGGTCTACCTGACTCATGCATTTCGCGACATTCTTCAGCAACAGCTCGCCATTTAGCAGCTTCAGTTTTATAAACTACATCAGACCAATCACCGCGTCCGCTCTTTTGATTGGTGGGCATGGTCGTAACTTCGAGATTGTAGATTTTACCTAGCTCAGCTTCTTCAGTTTTTGCTGTACCTGTCATACCGCCTAGTTTGGGATATAGCAAGAAGAAATTTTGATAAGTAATCGTCGCTAGAGTTTGGGTTTCGTTTTCGATCGCTACACCTTCTTTCGCTTCGATCGCTTGATGTAAACCATCACTCCAACGCCGTCCTGGCATCACCCGCCCTGTAAACTCATCAACGATCGTTACTTCACCATCGCGCACAATATAATTTACATCTCGCAGAAATAATTCTTTAGCTTTTAGGGCATTAAAAACATAATGCGCCCAAGGATCAGCTTGATCAAACAAATCGGTAACATTAAGCAGTTTTTCAGCAAGCTCAAAACCTTCATCGGTCATCACCACGTTGCGCTGCTTTTCGTCCACCTCATAATGGGTTTCTTGTTGCATTTGCGCGGCGATCGTCACTGCACCAATATATTTTTCAGTCGGACGCTCGACCATGCCCGAAATAATCAATGGTGTCCGTGCTTCGTCAATCAAGATCGAATCAACTTCATCGATTACACAAAAGTTAAATCGACGCTGCACTACTTCTTCAATACTGGTCGCCATGTTGTCGCGTAAGTAGTCAAAACCCAGTTCGCTATTTGTGGCATAAGTGACATCACAACCATAGTTTTTGCGTCGTTCAAATGGCTCCATTGAGTTTTGGATTAAGCCCACCGACATCCCCAAAAAACGGTGTACTTGCCCCATCCATTCCGCGTCACGTCGGGCTAGGTAGTCATTGACAGTCACTACATGAACGCCTTTACCTGAGAGGGCGTTGAGATAGCTAGGCAATGTCGCAACCAGTGTTTTGCCTTCCCCTGTTTTCATTTCGGCAATTTCGCCGCGATGCAAGATCATGCCGCCGAGCATTTGCACATCATAATGACGCAAACCTAAAACACGGGTAGCTGCTTCACGGACTACAGCAAAGGATTCGGGTAGCAAATCATCAAGCGGTTCCCCATTTTCCAAGCGTTGTTTAAACTCTCCTGTTTTTGCCTGCAATTCGCGATCGCTAAGCGCCGCTAACTCTGGGGCTAGAGAATTAATGAGAGCCACGTCGGGACGGAGTTTGTCGAGCTTGCGCTTGTTAGGATCGCCAATCAGGTTTTTTAAGTTAAACATAGCTACCGAATGCATTTAAAACAGGGATCGAGCCAAAGGTTATATTTAATACGATTTTGGACTTCATAGTATATATTACCTGACTGTTGGGAATACAAGTTTCGGTTATCCGAAGCGATCGCTAAAGCCGTTACCAAATACTGATCAAAGGTGAAAACTTCACGAATATTATGATCTTGCTTGACTATCAAATGAGACGCAATCTACTAAATCCCATTCTTTGTTTGGATAAGTTTTGCATACTAGAAGAGCTTGACGATTATGGAACAGTACTTACTGATTGGCTATAAAACATATGTTGAAATCGCTTAATATCGATCCACTTCCCGCAGCCAAAATCTTTAATATAAAAAATCAAATTTCAGTTTAGGTATTCGGTTCAACTCCTAGCGATCGCAGTTGGGCAATTAAACGTTCATTACGCTGACGCTCTTGTTCGACTAGCTCAGTCCCACAGAATAATAATGCACCATTGCGATCGCTCCAGCGCAACCAAAAAGCAGTTTCACCAAATCTTTCGCCTTGCCATACACCAATAAATAGGCTCAACGATTCTAGCCAATACAGTCCTTCATTTGTGGGTTGCTCCCTTTCATAACGACCATCTTTAAGTGTATATACCTGTAACTCTCCAACTTCAGGATTAAAGATGATGTAAATCGGAACTTTCAAGATTCGCTCGTAAAACCACCACTTACCGTATGGATAGTTGGAATTCATGGAATATTCGCCACAATCACTTTCCGACAAAAATTCCATGACGATCGCGGGTAAGTCACCCTCTGTATGAGGAGTGTAACTGCGACGGATACGATTGTTTTTTGGTGGCTCAGCTTGAGGAATCCAGACCCAATCAGGGGCTTTAATTACAGTTTTGCCATTAACCGTCGCGCAAATACCAAAATCTGTAGCAACCAGTGCATTGGATTGAATAAAGCCGTGCAGTCCTAAAATTTCATTTAAAAAGGCTGCTAAAGCAGGTTGAAGGATATTTTCCACAGGCTCATCTGGTAAAACATAGTCATCGGGAAGCAAATCCCAACTGATATTGACTACGGCAGGATTTGACTGAAATGGTGCTGATGAAATCATAGCTGTCCATTTTTAACAAATTATTAGTTGTACTCTTTTGATTCTATAGCGATCGCTAACTTAAAAAATGAGCTGGTACACGAAACGCCGCATCTCATTTTTAGTTAACTTTTAGGGTGACAAAAAATCACAAGTTTTTTTACTTTTAGACTGGACGCAATTCGGTAAAATTACTAAGAGATTGTAAAAAAGAAACTTTATATACAGCGGGTAGAAATATTTATGGCAAAAAAAAATATTGCAAGTTTAAGTGCTGCTGACTTAGCAGGCAAAAAAGTTTTAGTAAGAGTTGATTTCAATGTTCCTCAAGATGAAACTGGCAAAATCACTGACGATACGCGTATTCGGGCGGCTTTACCGACGATCAAATACCTCACCGAAGCTGGTGCTCGTGTAATTCTGGCAAGTCACTTAGGCAGACCAAAGGGTGTAACCGAAAGCCTTCGCCTTAATCCTGTGGCAGTTCGTTTGTCTGAGTTGCTTGGAAAGCCTGTAGTAAAAACTGATGATTGCATCGGTGACGCAGTTGCGACTCAAGTCAACGCTCTAAATAATGGCGATGTCGCTTTATTAGAAAATGTGCGTTTTTATCCTGAAGAAGAAAAGAACGATCCTGAATTTGCTAAAAAGTTGGCTTCGCTGGCTGATATTTATGTAAATGATGCATTTGGAACCGCTCACCGCGCTCATGCTTCGACTGAAGGCGTAACTAAGTACATCAGTACTTCAGTAGCTGGTTTATTGCTAGACAAAGAATTGCAATATCTCAGCGGCGCAATTGATAATCCCAAGCGTCCTCTCGCGGCGATCGTTGGCGGTTCTAAAGTTTCTAGCAAAATCGGCGTAATCGAAACTTTGATTGATAAAGTCGATGTGTTATTGCTCGGCGGCGGGATGATCTTCACCTTTTACAAAGCTCGTGGATTGAATGTTGGCAAGTCTTTAGTTGAAGAAGACAAGCTTGAACTAGCCCGCGCTCTTGAGGCAAAGGCAGCCGCAAAAGGCGTGAAGTTTTTGTTGCCTACTGATGTAGTCGTTGCTGATAACTTCAAGCCTGATGCTAACTCTAAAATTGTCAGCATTGAAAATATCCCTGATGGTTGGATGGGCTTAGATATCGGTCCTGACTCGGTGAAAGTATTCCAAACCGCACTTGCCGAATGCAAATCGGCAATTTGGAATGGTCCAATGGGTGTATTTGAGTTTGATAAGTTTGCAGTTGGTACTGAAGCGATCGCGCATACCCTTGCCGATCTCACAGACAAAGGCATGATCACAATCATCGGTGGTGGTGACTCAGTGGCTGCGGTTGAAAAGGTTGGTCTTGCTGACAAGATGAGCCATATCTCGACTGGCGGTGGTGCAAGTTTGGAACTACTTGAAGGCAAAATCTTGCCAGGTATCGCCGCTTTAAATGAAGCATAATTTTTCTCGAAAGCTTCGCATGACTTAGCTTTTAGATCATAAAAAAGGGACGCTAAGCGTCCCTTTTTGTTTAATACTCCCTTCCC
Source organism: Pseudanabaenales cyanobacterium (assembly GCA_038230875.1). GTDB lineage: Bacteria > Cyanobacteriota > Cyanobacteriia > Pseudanabaenales > Pseudanabaenaceae > Pseudanabaena. Next base: position 4,444 of record JBBRMK010000060.1, on the reverse strand, counting down.
AGTGAAAAATTAGACGTTGCGGCGCTTTGCGCCGCAACGCTAATCCTTGGTTTTGTATGTCTATTTCTATAGTGGGAAGGGAGTAGTTTGTTTAATAGAATTTGATTTTAACGAAAATTATCAGGATTGAGTCGTCTACCGCTACCAGTAAAGCCGTTATTAGCCAAATTAGACCCACTGCCACCATCACTAGGATCAAGAAATGGCTTCAAGTACAAGTTATTATTACCGCGCACGTTGGAAGAAGGGCGATTTGGAGATAGGACTGAGCCAAGTACACCATTAATTCCTGATAAATCTATCCCTAAGCCAAGATCGCCAGTAATGTCATTTAAAGTGCGATCGCGACCACGATAAGTATTTACAGCCGTAGTTTGCTGTCCACTATCCGCAGTAGAGAGATTACCAAATACGCGATCACGAGTGGCGATCGGATCTTGTCCATTGGGAACCGTCAATACAATCCGACAAGCCGAATTTTTATCAGTAGTTGCACAGATCACGTTATAGCCATTTTCAGTACTAGTTCGCATTTCTAACAAACCATCGGGACGATACAACTCTAAACGGCGGCTAATTTCATTACAACGACGTTCAGGTGACCAACCATCGCCCATTGTACTAGGTGCAGCCCAAGGGAAATATTTCTGTGGTTGGCTTTTAGGTTGATAAACCACAATATATTGCCCTTCGCGAGCTTGACAGCTAAAACGTGCAGTTTTGTTGTCGCTGGGATTGGCGGCTTTATCGTTGGGGTTATCAGATGGGAGCGTGGAAGGCGTTGAGCTAGGTGTTGTTGTCTCGACAGGGATGATCTGAGCGAAACTCGGCATCGCAACTAGAGGCAATGTCATCGCGATCGCTACCGATAGATAGCTAATCTGCTTTAGCGAAAACTTTGTTAGGTTTTTGAGTTGGTAATTCATAGGGTTAGGAGGTGGGTTAAAGATTTAATGAGCGAATTGAAAACTTATGATCTCCCCGAGATATCTTTTGGCTTTTTTGCCTATGAATTGAGCCTATATTCAACTAAAAGGGTTGCCATTGCTTAATGACATTAATTTTAAAAAATATGTTCCCTAAAAAACGTGTGCGTAGTCCAATCTATTTTAATTAATTTCGCTTGCTTCAGGATCTTCTTCTATTGGTAAAGGCTCCCTTAAAATCACTGTGTTTTGCAATTTACCAATACCTTCGATTTCTACATAGACGCGATCGCCTTCTTGCATTGGTCCCACACCTTCAGGTGTACCTGTAAGAATAATGTCGCCTGGCAACAAAGTCATAATTTGGCTAATGTAGGACACTAGATAGTCTGGAGAGAATACCATTTCCTCGATCGCAGCAGACTGAAAAGGCTTTTTTACATCATTTACAAAAGTTTGCAACATCGCCGTCGGGCTAATTTCACGCACAATCCACGGACCTAATGGACAGAAAGTATCAAAACCTTTACCACGTGTCCATTGACTATCACTTCTTTGCAAATCTCTTGCCGTCACGTCATTAGCGATCGTATAGCCCCATATTGCCGCGATCGCCTGCTTTGGTGTGAGATTAAAACAACGAGAGCCAATCACCAACGCTAACTCACCCTCATATTCCACCCGTTTAGATTGTGGAGGTAAAGCTATTTCAGCTTCAGGAGAAATTAAAGTTGTAGTTGGCTTTAAAAATAGAATTGGCTCCTTTGGTACTTCGCCTCCCATCTCGGCTGCATGAGCCGAATAGTTTTTACCAACCGCCACAATTTTGCTGGGTTCGCAGGGATGTAAAAGTTGATATGTATCTGGAGCAAGTATTTCACCAGTTGACTCCCCGCCAAGCCAAGGCGCTGCGTTGAGAACCTTTACGGATTGATTTAATTCCAACAGCCCGTAAAAAACTTCCCTTTGTGAAGTTTTTACGCGAACATAACGATCCACCATGGCATCTTTTTTTCGTATTTAAACATTGAGAAGGACAACTTAGCAAACTTAATTATATAGTAAGCGTCATCATATACTTAGCTATAAGAATAAGCGCTTATTACTGCCCATTCTCAGTGAGAACGGTTATAAGAAAATCGCGATCGCAGTCCACTCTGGACTTTCTTTTGCGTGGTAATAGGGTAGTTTGGATTAGGAAAAAAAATCTATCTACTAAAAAGCAATTCGAGAAGCATTTTGGGTTATGAATTTATCTACTTTTATCTTACTTTCGCTTGGGGCTGGAGTTGTATTTGGAACCATACTAAATACAACTTTTCCTGAATATATTGAAGTCATTAACCAAAATATTTTGGTTCCAGTCGGTGAATCCTTTTTAAGACTAATTCAGTTTGTAGTAGTTCCAATTGTTTTTTCTTCGCTAATTATGGGCTTAACGAGGATTCAGGGAGCTGGACAAGTTGGAAGATATACAGTCAAAATAATGACGAGTTACTTGATTACTAGCTCGGTTGCCCTCTGTGTGGGCATGGGGACAGCTTATTTCTTACAGCCTGGTAGTGGTGTGACGGCTTTTTCTTTATCCAAATCAACTAGTGTTACTGAGGCTCCTTCTCTAACAGCATGGCTAGTTAGTTTGATCCCTGTCAATCCATTAGAAGCTCTTAGCAACGGCAATTTATTACAAATCATTTTTTCGGCAGTCTTATTGGGAATTGGTATTCAACTTGCTGCCGATAAAGCGAAACCTTTTGTGCAGTTAATTGAAAGTATCTATCATATTAGCGAGAAAACTCTATCAGTAATTTTGTATGTCGCGCCCCTAGGGGTATTTGCATTGATGAGTTCCACGATTGCTACCCAAGGATTGGAATTAGTTGCCAAATTATTTCTCTATGTTTTGGGTTTAGTGATTGCCTCTTTAATTATGATTAGCTTAGATTTGCTTATTCTTTTGATTCTTAAAGCCGAGCCGATCAGACTTCTTCGTAGTCTATCAGAAGCGATCGCTTTAGCATTTGGCACAGCTAGTTCTAATGCAGCTTTGCCTGTAGTGTTACAAAATATTCAAGAGAACTATGGATTGCGAGAAGATATAGCTAGCTTTGCAATTCCCTTAGGTACTGCTCTCAAACGAGATGGTGCGGCAATTTTGCAAGGATTCAATGCTTTGTTTGTCGTTCAGATTTATCAGGTTCCCTTGACTCCTTCTCTATTGTCAGCGATCGCTGTTAGCAGCTTATTAGTTTCATTTAGCACACCTGGCGTACCAGGTTCAGCATTAATTACGATGGCGACAGTTTTGTCAGCGTCAGGCTTGCCGCTAGAAGCGATCGCTTTAGTCGCAGGAATTGATCGGCTCACCGATGGCTTAAAGACAGTAGTTAACATTATTGGGAATAGTACCAATGCGATTATTCTTAGCCATTGGGAAATGGGGCAAATATCTGAAGTAGAATCAGTACCAGTTTTAAAAAATTAATTGTAACCACATCCCGAAATGTTAAGAGAGTGGATAACTCTGAGCTTTTATCAGAATATTCGCTCGATTGTTGGATCAATTTTGCCACGAGCCCTGTGCATCCAATTTGATAACTTATGCCAGTTCCCGATCTATTATCGCCAAGAAATTTAATTAGCGATCGCCTTGATCGCTACAGCTTATTGTGAAAATATAGAGGGCGAGGCAAAATGCGATCGCCACAATAAATTGACTTTAATATCTAAATCCATCGACTCACTATATAGAATGAACATCTCATTTCAAAAAGTAAATCCTGACGACAAAAAACTAATCGACCTTATCGCTGACTGGTATTTACAAGAGTGGAATATCGCAAAAGACTACACAATCCAGAGGCTTTCAGATTTCTTGCCTAATAGCATTCCCTTTCAACTTATTATGACAATTGATGGTTTGCCTATAGCGACAGGTGGAGTTTATGACCATGTTGGACTCCTTGACCGAGAACCAAGATTTAAAATTTATAGCCCTTGGCTTGCCTTAGTTTTTACAACACCTAAAAATAGAAATCTTGGTTATGGCAAATTGCTATGTGAAAAAATTCAAGATGTATCTAAAGAACTTGGATTAAAAGAAATCTTTTTATTCACTCATACTGCTGAGACACTATACAAACGACTCGATTGGCAAGAGTTAGAAAGGCTTAATCTAGGGAATGAAGATATTGTAATAATGAAAAAATCTCTTTGCAACAAGAGGTGAAATCCTCTTTAGTTGTGTTTAGTTTACTCATGCTCACCTAAAGGTTTCAAAAGTTTTTTAAGTGATCGCTAAGTAAATTTTTAACTTTTAATCTAGATTATTTAACGACTGCGGACAAGTTTTATTTGTACAGTCGCATTAGATATATTTGATGTTACGTGGAGCGAAAACTAACCCTCATCCCCCAACCCCTTCTCCCGCAGGAGAAGGGGAGCAAAACTCAAATTATTTTCTTGTTCCCCTCTCCTGCGGGAGAGGGGCTAGGGGTGAGGGCTTTAGAAACTTCCAC
>JBBRMK010000059.1:0-31513 GCA_038230875.1 Pseudanabaenales cyanobacterium | reverse complement strand
CTTGCCCTGCAATAAATTGCGGGCTAAAAGCTTAAACCTGTTGAAACAGGTTGATTTGAGGCTTTTTTTAGTCAGTTTTAACTGACTTGAGCTTTGAGCCAAGAACTTTAGTTCTTGGTTGATTTGCGTAAGTCCTAATTAATTTTCTGCATTAATGTAAAACTTCAATCCTTGTGCCGCGCTGCAATAATTGATAAATCTCTTCAATATCTTTGTTTTTGAGAGATACACACCCCAAAGTCCAATTGATTTTGCGTTCAATTAGCCAATCTTTCCCTTTCTCAACTCCATGAATGCCAATCTCACCGCCAATACCATCGTTAGCTTTCACCATACCTCTCGCTTTAGCTTGTGAGAACTTGCGCCAAGAATCTTGAGTGGGATAGTCTAACAAAATAAACTTTGACCATTCTGAATGGTAATAAAGTTCTTGGACATGAAATATTCCCTCTGGTGTGCGCTTATCACCTTCACGCAATTTGTCTTCTTTAGGATTTGCGCCTAAAACGATCGCATAGGATTTAACTGGTTTTTTTTGATAATAAACAGTCAATCGATATTTAGATTTTTCCACCACGATCACGATCGCCTTTTTATCAAGTTTTTTAAGATCGATTAAAGCAGCGATCGCCTTATCTTTATTGAATAGTTCACCATTAGCTCTAGCTTCACAATCGGTAAAGCATGGCAAATAATTGAAAATATCAGGATTGGCGATCGCATAGACTGCTGACAGAAGCGTAAATGCTACTAGAGATCCTAAAATTATTCGTGATCGGCGATTGACAAAGGGGTTTTTTGACATAGGTTTCACATGATTTAATGTCTAAATGATTTAGCTTTTTACTCCGCAAAATTTTTTAAATTATTTGATTTGATTTAAAGCTTTTTGAGTGGTTCGTTTGCACCAACTTAAAAATTCTGGAGTAATAATACCTTTTGGATAAAAAATTGTGCCAATTACAATCAGAACACCAAAAATAATTAAGCGCCCATCTTTGAGAAATTGTCCTAACCATAAAGGCACACCATTAATACTTGAAATACCTCTCAAAGCTTCAGGTAAAGCTGTTAAGACAATTCCGCCGACCACAGGTCCCCAAAATGTACGCGAACCACCAATCAATACAAAAGCTAAGAAGACAATACTGGCATCGAAAGTTCCTTGACGGGCATTCCAAGTGTTGAGAAAATGGGCGCTCACGGCTCCGACTACACCAGCTAAAATTGCTCCTAAAGTAAATGCTAAAACCTTATAGTAGGTAGGATTGATTCCCATTGAATCCGCCGCCAGTTCATCTTCACGAATCGCGATCAAAGCACGTCCTACCCGAATTTTCTCAAGCCGATACATAAATGCCATGCTCAAAGCCAATAATGGCAGTGCAATCCAAAGATATTCCAAAGGTGACTGAAACGGTTGAGGGATGCCAAAAATACCAACTGCGCCACCCGTAATATCGAGATTAAGGGCAACTACACGCAAAATTTCCACAAAAGCAATCGTCGCGATCGCCAAATAAATTCCCCGCAGACGCAATACGGGAATCCCTAAAAGAACCGCCAATAATCCTGACACCACACCCGCTGTCAACATTTCTAGCAATACCCACCAGACTGGCAAAGATCCTGTCGTTGTAGTTAGAATCTTAGTAGAGGCGATCGCAGCAATATACCCACCTAAGGCATAAAAGCCTGGGGTTGCTAATGATAACTGCCCTGCCATTAATGGCAAATAGACGGAAATCCCAAGGATTGCCCCAAAAATTGCTGATACCAGCAAAAAACCATAAATACTAAAAAATTCACTCATTATTTATGTTCGAGATTATATTCGGGTTATTTCTTTTGGTCATTTAAGTCACTAATCTAGTTAGCCTTTTAAAAAATAACCTTAAATTTAACCGCATCACAGTAATTAGTTATCATTAGTCAAATAAGCAGCAATATCTTAAGAAATCACTAGGATTTCCTGAAAATTTGTTGAACTTTAAGTAGCAAGCATCAAGCGATCGCCTCTTGAAGTATCAACCCTTAACGTAAATCTTTAACGCAAGATTTTTACGTAAACCTTATTTATTATCAATTCTAGAGAGTACAAACAGTGGACATTCAAATTGGGCGCGGTAAAACTGCACGCAGAGCCTATGGCATCGACGAAATTGCATTAGTACCAGGGGGCAAAACCCTCGATCCCAACGTTGCCGATACCTTTTGGGAAGTAGGGGGGATTCGTCGCGAAATTCCGATTATTGCGAGCGCCATGGACGGCGTAATTGATGTAAATATGGCGGTGAGGCTTTCTGAGCTAGGCGCCCTAGGTGTCCTTAACCTAGATGGCATTCAAACCCGTTATGACAATCCCACGCCAATCTTAGAAAAAATTGCATCTGTGGGCGTTACTGAGTTTGTCTCTCTTATGCAACAACTCTACGCCGAACCCGTCAAACTTGAACTCATTCAAAAACGCATTCGTGAAATTAAAGAAAAAGGTGGAATTGCTTGTGCTAGTAGCATTCCTGTCAATGCCTTTAAATATGGTTTGATTGCCGCCGAAGCTGGCTGTGATTTATTTTTCTTACAATCAACAGTAGTTTCCACGACTCACATCGCTGCCGAAGGGCTAATTTCTCTTGATCTAGCAAAATTTTGTCACGACATGTCGATTCCAGTCCTGATGGGTAACTGTGTAACCTACGATGTCACCTTAGAACTCTTAAGAGCAGGTGCAGCTGGTGTACTAGTCGGAATCGGACCTGGAGCCGCTTGTACATCTCGAGGTGTTCTAGGTGTTGGCATCCCCCAAGCCACGGCTGTTGCCGACTGTGCAGCGGCTCGCGAAGACTTTTTTAAAGAAACTGGCAAATATATACCAATCATTGCCGATGGTGGATTGATTACAGGCGGCGATATCTGTAAATCGATCGCTTGTGGGGCTGATGCCGTGATGATTGGCTCTCCCTTTGCCAGAGCTAAAGAAGCTCCAGGTCGAGGCTTTCACTGGGGCATGGCAACACCTAGCCCTGTATTGCCACGCGGTACAAGAATTAAGGTGGGGACGACAGGTTCATTGGAGCAGATTTTGCGGGGACCTGCAGGACTTGATGACGGTACACATAATCTCTTAGGCGCACTCAAAACCAGCATGGGAACCTTAGGAGCAGCAACTCTGCGAGAAATGCAACAAGTTGAAGTGGTAATTGCGCCTTCACTGTTAACTGAAGGCAAGGTTTACCAAAAAGCTCAACAACTTGGCATGGGCAAATAACAATAAAAAGGCTCGCGATGCGAGCCTTTTTATTGCTCATAAAAAAGAATTAAAATTATGTGTTACTCCCCTCCCAGTAAAAAAATAGACATTAAAACCCAAGAATTAGCGGTGCAGCGCGGCGCGCCGTCTAATCTTTCACTCGGAAGGGAGTATCTAAAGAAATACGGGGGAATAATCTATATAAACTATTATGGATCTGTTAATAAAGTTAAGAAGTGAATAATTAGTAAGAATTATTTGCTGAGCATATTTATTGAAAAATACAGCTTGGGCAATACTTAAAACCCATATGGCAAAAATTCTACTGGTCGAAGATAATGAACTAAATCGCGATATGCTATCGCGCAGATTAATGCGTAGAGGTTTTGAAGTTTTAGTTGCGATTGATGGAGCCTCAGGTGTGACGACTGCTGAGATAGAATTACCTGATTTGATCGTAATGGATATGAGTTTGCCAATTTTAGATGGATGGGAAGCCACAAAACGCTTGAAGCAAATAACGGCTACTCAAAATATTCCCATCATCGGTTGCTCGGCTCATGCTATGGTCGGCGATCGCGAAAGAGGTATCGAAGCAGGATGTGATGACTACGACACTAAACCAATCGAATTTACACGGCTCTTAGGGAAAATTGAGCATCTGTTGAAAAAATATGCTAGATCTTAGTAAATCTAATTTATTGATTGTTGATGACGATAAAATGAATCGAGAGATTCTCTATCGCCATTTGAGTAACTTAGGATATGTAAATATTACTTCGGCAGACAGTGGTCAAAGTGGGTTAGAAATAGTTGCTTCGCAACCTATAGATTTAATATTGCTAGATATGATGATGCCGGTGATGAATGGGTTAGAAATGCTCAATCATCTCAAAGCACATCCAGAATGGCGAATCATCCCAGTACTGATTATTTCAGCATTAAATGAGAAGGAAATGATGCTTTCTTGCATCGAAAAGGGTTCAGAAGACTATTTGATCAAACCTTACGATCGCGTCCTGCTCAAAGCAAGAGTAAGTGCATGTCTTGACAAGAAAATTTTGTATGATCGCGAGCTTTTATATAAGCAAAAACTAGAATCGGCTTATCAAGAACTGGCAACTGCCTATTATGAATTGGAAATTATTAAAAATGAGTTGGAGGCGCTATCTCACAGCGACGGTTTGACTGGTATTGCCAACCGTCGGTATTTTGATACAGTTTTAGAGAGAGAGTGGAATGCCGCCAAACGAGAAAAGAAATTTTTATCACTCATATTATTTGATATAGACTATTTCAAAAAATATAATGATTCTTATGGACATCTTGCTGGCGATGACTGCCTACGTCAAATAGCGATCGCGGCTTCACAAGTTATCAAGCGACCTAGAGACACAATAGCAAGATATGGAGGTGAAGAATTTGCAGTAATTTTGCCCGATACTGACCGAACAGGCGCGATCATTTGTGCAGAACGGATTCGTTATGAAATAGAAAATCTGAATATTAATCATGTATCATCACAGATAAATTCCTATGTCACAGCTAGCGTGGGAGTATCAACTCTTACTCCTCATACTGAAGTTATAACTTCTCAGCAATTAATTAAAGAAGCTGACCTCGCTCTTTATCAAGTCAAACGAGAGGGCAGAAATTGCGTTAAAGTATGGTCTAATAAAATTTAAAAACGGGTGGAAAAACATGACTGATCCTAACTTTCAAGTATTAATTGTTGATGATAATGAGATAAATCGGGATATGTTAGTGCGGCGCTTGCGTAGAAGAGATTTTGACTTGTCGATGGCGGTTAATGGGCGGGAAGCTTTGTCAATGATTGAGGAGAAACCTTATGACTTGGTACTCCTAGATATCATGATGCCTGAAGTTGATGGATATACAGTGCTAAAGCATTTGAAAAATGACGCAAGATTGCAGCATATTCCCGTAATCATGATTTCAGCGATCGAAGAAATGGATAGCGTTATGAAATGTATGGAGATCGGAGCAGAAGACTATCTGACCAAGCCTTTCGATCCAGAATTGCTAAAAGCAGCAGTTAATCGATGTTTACCTGACAGAAGTCAGTCTCCGACTGTTCCATCTCCAGTAAATTCTTATGCCAGAACTCCTACCTCTCAACCTCATCCATCCGTCGATGTTAGAATTCAGAATAGCGCATTTACGATACCTCTTGAAGATAATACTCTTGGCACATCGACTATTTCACCCACTCTCGATGAGGTTGCATTTCGGATTATGCAGACAGGTGTAATTAATCGCAAAGGTTATTTGTATTTTAGCAAAGCAATTTTTAACACTTTATTTGAACATTCAGGCTTGAGTGATCAAGAAGTTTATCAAATTCGTTCTATCTTTGATGCAATTCAATCAGGTCGAATCAAAGTACAGGAATCCACTTCATCTAGCAAATTTTAGGGTAAATTTTAGGACAAATTTTAGAGCATATTTGAGAAGTTCTTTAATTTATGAAATAATTGCAGTCTGTTCGTTCTCGATCTCGTTTTCGATCAAAGGCGATCGCAAGCACAAATAGATTAAGGCTCCAACTAGAGGAATGAGCGAAATAAAAGTAAAAAACTGATCGTTGCTCATGCCACGTCTTTCCATATCGTCACTCAGCAACCAAGGGAATAGCAGCGACAACATACAAAAATCTAAACTCATCACATGAATAAATCGGCTTGTTTGCCATTGCTGCACAAAATCTGCCCAATTGCCATTAGAGAATCCGTACACTAAAAAATAAATGGCGATCGCGGTGATCCCGATTGCTGTAATTGGTGAATCTAAGATTTTAATAACCCAATTCTTTTTACCAATAAATTTGGGATTTGGCTCACGCAAGGCAAAGTAAGGCAACAGTGCAAATGCACCTACGAAAAACGAAAGCGCTGCAAACAACCAAGCTGGTACTTTTTGACCACGCCCGTCACTAGCCAAAATGCAAGCATAAATACAAGGAAAAACACCCATTAGATTAAAGAGGGAAACGATATAAGCATTTGTGCTTTGCCAATCACCAGCAATCAATTTTTGAATCAGAGACAAGGTATCAGGGCGATCGGGTGGCGCGAATATGAACGCGTAAACCGAAAATAAAATCCAAATTAACCAAAATCCAAGTTTATTAGTCATAAATCAAATAATTATCCAATGATTATGTGTGTTGAAAGCTCAAGAATTATCTATTTACAGTAAATTGCGAACAAACGAACCACAATATTTTTGTAAAAGCCACGCTTCGCGTGGCTTTTACAAAAATCTGGGTTTGGTTTCATCGCAAAGCGCTGTAGATTAAGTTAGATCAAACTTAATTCGGTGGCGATCGCTTGGCGATATCTATCAATAAACTTCGGCCAACCAATGACGATCACTTGCTTGTGAGTCAAGTTATCAGGATTAATATCATCATAACCAAACCCAATTTCGCGACCTTTGAGATCGCAGCAAACTAGTCCTGCTGCTTTAGCGATCGCTAAGGGACCAACTGTATCCCATAATTTAACACGGCGATTGAGATAGATATAGGCACTGGCCCGACCTTGGACGACTTCCATTACTTTTAAGCCAAAACTACCGAGACTATAAAATTGGACATTGGGAACGGCGGCGCGGATCGCATTGCCATAGGCAAGGTCATCTTTTTTACTGACAATGACGCGATCGCAAGCTGCAACCATTGGTTCATAAGATTCTAAAACTTCAGGAACATTTCCATTTGTAGATATAAATAAGCCATTAATGGCAGTCCCACCAAAGTATAGGCGATCGCTCTTTGGTGCATATACCCAACCTAGCACGGGCTGAAATGCTTCTAAAACACCGACCATAACTGAATAGAATTCGCGTCCATGAATGAAGTCGTCAGTGCCATCGATCGGGTCAATAAACCAAGCTTTTTGATTAAGCTGAGCAGATATAGATTTCTGTTGCCACAGTTCTTGCGATCGCGAGTTCTCTTCGCTGATGACTACATCATCAGGAAACCAGGCTTGAAACCTCTGGCTCAAAAGGTAATCAAGTTCACAATCAACATTGGTTACATAATCATCAAAACCCTTTTGATCAACTTGAAAACCTGATTCTCTTAGATGGATCGCTTTTTGACCAATCTCACGAATGAACTGACAAATTTCTGTTAGTGTTTCTTGATTCATGATGACTTACGGCGAGAAAATATCCGAAAGTATAGTGATCGCCAAAACTCTTTAATGGGATAAGCAATAAAGGTAATCGGATTAACAGTGACGATAATATCGCGGAAATCACGCTGAGCTAAAGTGGCGATCGCCCAAGCGACAAAACTTGCTGACATTACACCATAGGGATTGAGATCGCTCTTGAAAGGACCTAAAATTAATTTGCGAATTGTGCAAGGTGCATCAAGGCGGCGCAAGGTAACTAAATCACCGATCGCCCGTTTGGAGAGTTCATAAAGCGGACTCAAGGCAGGATTGACTTCTGCTTCGGAAGTATTTACCCAAATCTCTTTAGTGGCAATATGTTTTGATTCGGTTACGGTTTCTAAAAACAAATCCATCCATCGAAAAACCGAAAATGTATTTACTTCATAGGATTTGTAAATAGATTCAGAATCCCGCGCTCCTAAAACATTTACACCATGATTGATAATGAGAATATCTATTTTTTGTAAGCGATCGCGTAGTTCCGATTCATTACCTAGTTGCCATGTAATTACTTCTATTTTTTTTTCTGTTTTTTTATTCTCGCTATTCTCAAAACTAGCATCGGGAGAAGTTGTCAGCGCAATTACCTTTGCTCCCTTCTTGGTAAGTTCAGCAATCAATGCTCGACCCATCGTTCCCGAAGCGCCTGTAATCGCGATACTTTTGCCCTTGAGTGCCAATGCTGTACCCAAAACTTTATCTACCAGTGTAAAAGTACTACAAAAATATGCCTCGCCGCGATCAAAATGATGTCGCCAATGGTAAGTACGATTAACGCCCCATTGTGATGGCAACTCAATTAAATCTCCTGGTTTGTGGGTTAGATCGGTTTCCAATAAAAAACCTTGCGATCGCGCAAAACCTGTGACCAAAAAGCCAAATGAGTATATACAGCCCAGCGCCAGCGCCCAGCCGTACCCATAAACATTACCTAGCCATGCGATCGCCCCAGTTGCTACCACCATAAATATTGCTTCTGGAACATCGTTAAATAGCTCTGCTTGGCGGTAGATTTCCATGCTGACTTTGCTTAAGTCTGAGCGATATGCCTTGTGATGCAGATTGTGCCAAGGCTGCAACGGCTTCCAATAATGTCCCGCGATATGATAACAATCGCGCAAAATTTCTGCTACCAATACCGAACTAATGGCAATCAAAATTTGCCACCGATGCACAGTTGCAAATTCTAGTAAATCGGACATCAGAGATGGATTCATTGCGATCGCAGCTTAATATTTCTAAACACCACACCTAGCCATTGTAGCGGAATCTTCACCAAAGGAGAAACTAGACGCTACAAGGCAATATCCTTACTTTCTGGGTTAAAAAAATTCTGGGTTTAGAAAACGTAAAATGTTATAAACAAGCATAATAAAAACCAGAACCCAAAAAGCTGTGGCGCACGCTGCGCGTGCGCCACAGCTTTTTGGGTTTTAAGGTCTCTTTTGCTTAGCTACTTACCTAATCAATAGGTCGTAGTTTAGTTAATTTAAGGGTAAATTTGCCCCCGCTACTGCCACCAAAAGATGAAACTCGCACAATGTAATTTCCTGATTGGCGCACTTTAAAAAAGATTAATGAGTTTGTACTATCACCAACTGCATCATCATTTTCCGCCATTACTTCACCCTTGCTATCGATCAGACTCAAGACCGTATCAAAGCCTCCCGAATTTACGGTGATTTCTAGTCGCTCATCTTTTTGAGCAGCGATCACATAGTCACGCGCAAATCCTTTTTGACCAGTCGGAATATCTTTGTCAGTGAGAATATCGTTAACATCAACACCACTAGCGATCGCGCTTGGCTTGTAGACAGCGCTACGAATCTGCGCCGATGACTCAATTGTAAAACTCGTTAAGCTAATCACAATTGACGTCGCAATTGCGGTAATAAAATACTTAGGACGATAATAATTGGACAGGTTTAGATGCTTCACGAGACTTCTTTCAATTCAGAAAAGGCAAGTTTTAACTGAGTTGATTCTACTGTGGAATTAGCAGAACTATTAGGAAATGGTAATTCTTTAATCGGTGGAGCCTTAATGGTCGGGACAATGTGAATTTTGCCATAAAACTCCTCTTGAAACAACTCAACTTTTGATTGCGAAGACATTAGCAACAAGCCCCAAAACACGCCAACGCGATCATTAAATACCTCAGCCAGCGCTGATATCTCGATTTCCTGATCAGGATGGATTAAAAAATAACTCTCAATTTCGGCAACCATTTCCGATAGATTCTCTTTGTGCGCTAGTTCAGCGATCGCTTTCATTGCAGCTCGCCTTGCCACTTTGCCCTGAATTGGTCGTTTAGATGGCTTACTAGGTTTACGATCCACGATTTCCGCGATCGCTTCTATCTGCGCTATCAACTCTTCTAGAGTAATCTTTCGAGCTTTTGGTGGTAAAGCCACTGGCAAGCGGCGCAAGCGTTTATCAAAATCTGTTGGCAATCTCAATGAATCTGAGCTTACCTCATGTTCCTCAAGTTCCTCATTGGGGTCTGCTTGTTCATAGGCGGTTTGAATATCTGACAAGGAATTGGCTTTGAGCAGTACCAACATCGACGCATAGAGAAGGGCTTGTCCCGAATCATATAAATCTCGGCGATCGCTAACTATTAATCTTGACAAAAAACGATCAACTACATCGATCACCTGAACATCCCAAGGATCAATTTCGCCTCGTTCTGCAAGGCTAATTAGTAGCGCGATAGCGTCTTTTGTTACTGATTCAGCGATCGATAAGGTCATTAAGCTTGCAAAAAGCGGATGCTTAAAAATATCATCGATTGTACTGAAATAACTAATCTAATCAAAAATAACAAGTACTTTCCGCCCTCTATTTTTATACCGCATCTAATATTAAACCTGTAGTTCTTGTAGAGGGTCGCAGGGCGAAGCCCCGCTTCGGGTTTCTTCTGCGTCCATATTGAAAACTTTGGTTTTCAACATGGACGCGGTATATCAGTTAATTTTTGGACTTATCTTCATCAATCTCGACATCAATCGCCGACGCGGAAACTAAGCGCTTGCGCTCCTCAATTTCAATGCTCATATTTTGCACAGTTTCTTGTAAATTTTGAATCTGAACATTTTTGTTACGCATTCCAATTGACTTTTGCAAAGATGACCACACGCTAAACAACCAAGCTAAAACCGCACCTAAGCCCATTGCTAAGATCAGTTCGACGCAGATTGGTGCAGAGACTTGAAGCTGAGGAATGATTTGGATTGGTGCAACAGAAGTGTTTTCTAAAGCAAATAACACTAAGGCAAGAGCAACGATAAAAATAATAACAAAATTAAGCTGGCGCACTGTGATTAACCCTCTTTTCTAAATTCTTAGCTACTGGTTTAACAAATAATGTTCATAATGTCTACAGTACAGCCTCTAGTAAAGCCTCCAGTACAGCCCCCGACTTTGCACTCGTAAAACTGACAAAAGGATAGAAAACGCCCTACATTCTCTATCCTTTCTCAGTTTTATACTTTAGGTGATATCTAACAATAAAAGTACCCGATTTATTAAAACCAAAATCTAGGTGTGCCGCGCGAAGCGCGGCACACCTAGAGTAAAATCTTTTCAAGAAACCGCCTCAATCAAATTTTAATCAATTGACATTAGCACTTATCGCAGTTTTGCGGATACCCGATATTTTGGCATGATTATGCCTGATTTCATCTTCAGTCAAAGGCACTATCTCAATGTGATTAAACAATGTAGTGACAAAGGTAAATAGCAAAAATGGTAAAGATGTAACCACAATTAAACCAACAGCGCTAAATGAATAAATTGGTTTGCTCATCAGGGAGAGTGCTGAAGCAAGAGCAGCAAAAATTACACCTAACCAAATAATTATTTGCCCAAAGACGTCACTTAAAGTTAAGGTGCAAACAAAGCGATACTTACCAATGTCGTTCATTATATTTTTGCCTTTTGTAAGAGATTTTTTTGAAAATTACTGATAAATTGCTTGATTCTATGAGTTTACATTATAGAAATATTTCTTAGTTTTTTGGGTTACGTTTTATTGAGAACGTACATCCAGATACCTTTACAAATAGAAGTTGGATAAAAAATTATGTGGGATCAAATCGCGATCGCTATTTCACAAGCAACTGGAGAGCGATTTACCTGCGATCATCGCCAAGCACAGTCGGGCGGCTGTATCAATCAGTCAACTAAACTATCGGATGATAAGCGCCAGTTTTTTGTAAAAACGAATAATGCTAATCGGTTAGATATGTTTGCAGCGGAAGCGATCGCCCTTAGACAAATGTATGCCACGCAGACGATTCGGATACCGCAGCCAATATGTTGGGGCGTCGCCGAGGATGCTGCTTATTTAGTGATCGAAAATCTGGAGCTAGGTGGCAGTCAAGATTGGGAAGCAATGGGCCGAAATCTGGCGGCGATGCATCGCGTAACTAGCGATCGCGGCTTTGGTTGGGAGCGTAATAATACAATCGGGTCAACCGTCCAAATTAACAATTGGACTGAGGATTGGGTTAGTTTTTGGAGCGAACATCGGCTCGGATTTCAGATGCAGTTAGCTAAACGCAAAGGTTGGCGATCCAATATTGCCGAAGAAAAAATTTATGGATTATTGCCCAAATTTTTTAGCGATTATCAACCTCAACCTGCTATGGTGCATGGCGATCTCTGGGGTGGGAATGCTGCCTTTGTAGATGGCGTAATAAAGCCCGAACCTGTAATTTTTGACCCAGCCCTATATTTTGGCGATCGCGAAGTTGATCTTGCCATGACTGAATTATTTGGTGGTTTCCCATCCCAGTTTTATCGCGCTTATCAAGCTGCGTATCCGCTTGACGCAGGCTATCAACAGCGCAAAACCTTGTACAATCTTTATCACATTCTCAATCATTTCAATCTATTTGGCGGCGGCTACGGCTCACAAGCCAATCGGATGATTGAAGATATCTTTAGGTGATATCTAACAATAAAAGTACCCGATTTATTAAAACCAAAATGTGGATGTGCCGCGCGAAGCGCGGCACATCCACGGTAAAATCTTTTCAAGAAATCGCCTTAAATAAGTTCAACTCACCTATCTCATTTACCGACGCTATGTTTTAAGGAAGTAATAAAAAACAGAACCCAAAAAGCTGTAGCGCACGCTGCGCGTGCGCTACAGCTTTTTGGGTTTTAAGGTTTCTTTTGCTTAGCTACTTAATTCGCATACTGATATCGAGCCAATGCGATCGCGTGACCATTGCTGAAGTAGAAATATAATCAACGCCTAGCTCCGCGATCGCCCTAATCGTATTGAGGGTAATATTTCCTGAAGCTTCGATTTTGGAATTTGGACTGTGTTCACGGATTAAGGCGATCGCTTCACGCATCATTTCGAGCGGCATATTATCGAGCATGATCACATCAAGATTTAGCTTCACAGCTTCTTTAACTTGCATAATCGACTCGGTTTCTACTTCAATTAGTGTCGTGAATGGAATATTTGTACGCACTCTTCGCACTGCCTCAGTAATGCCACCTGCCGCCGCGATGTGGTTGTCTTTGAGCATTACCGCATCATCTAAACCATAGCGATGATTGATCGCTCCTCCGATAAACGCCGCATATTTTTCTAGTAGTCGCATTCCTGGGATGGTTTTACGAGTATCAACTAGATTTGCTTTCGTATCGACGATCGCTTCTACATACTGAGAAGTGGCGCTAGCAATTCCCGACAATCGCATTACCAAGTTTAAAGCAACCCGTTCACTCATCAGTAAAGTAGCGAGACTACCATTGATTTCGGCAATTATTTCGCCAGATTTAACAGATTTACCATCCTTCGCGATCGCCATAAAGTTTATATCTGAATCAAGCAATTGAAATACTCTTGCCGCGATCATTAATCCTGCAATCACGCCGTCGGCTTTGGCGATCCAAACTGCCTTACCGATTGGTGCATTACCATCAGGAAATAAACCACCCGTCGAGCGATCGCCGCGTCCGATATCTTCGCGCAACCAATTTTGCAAGATCGGGTCTAGGACTATAAAAGGAGGAAGCATGATATGGCTATGTAGAACACACTATAGTTATAGACTTTGAGTGTTAGCAGTAACAAGTTATTTAAAAAAATTGGTAATTTTAGACAGAATCAGCTATGGAGCTAAATATAATTCCTCGTAGTCGTTACCAAATTTGCCAATGTCTTGAAAGAGGTTGCTTTAATGAGATCGCTCTGTCAATTTTTTTAGCAGAAAATTTAGAGATACCCATCACTCCTAAACCGCTTTGTGTAATCTATAGCTGGCAATTTTTAGGACAAAATGCTCTAAACCATGAAGCGATCGCCGCTAAACTTTACGAAATCGGACAAAAATACACTCTCGCTCCTAGAGTGCAAGCTTTTTTTATCGAAAATAAAAACCCCTATTTGGTACGCGAATACCAAGAAGGTTATGAATATCTGAAAGAATTTGGCGAAATTATTGACGAGTTATGTTCTGATGAAGTAAAAGCAAAAAAGCCTTCAGATGTCTCGACCCTAAAGGCTTTACCGATAAAATCGCCGCTTCCCATTTACATTAATCGTCGCCAACTACTGATCGGTGTTAGCTCAGCGATCGCAGGTTTTGCATTTGCCGTAACCCTAGAAAAACTTAAACCCAAGCCGCTGCCGATCATAATTCCTTCATCTCGCACTTATGTGCCGACGGTTCCACGCGATCCGATTAAGCGAGGGGATAAAGCATTTCGGGATAGTTTAGGCGATCGCATCGTTATGGAAATGGTGCGGATTCCCTCAGGCAAATTTGCGATCGGTTCACCACTCAACGAGACTGGCCGACGTGAAAACGAATCGCCAGTTGCTGAAGTCAACGTGCCAGCTTTTTATATGGCAAAGTTTGCGGTTACTCAAGAGCAATGGGTTGCCATTATGGGTAGTAATCCTTCACTATTTCGCGAAAATATTCAAGCGCCCGTCGAAAATATCTCTTGGAACGAGGCACAGGATTTTTGTCGGAAATTGGCAGCACGATCGCAACATCTTTACCGTTTACCAAGCGAATCAGAATGGGAATATGCCTGTCGCGCAGGAACAAATACGGCTTACCATTTTGGCGATAGCTCCGATCAAATCACTGATTATGCATGGTTTGTTGATAATGCTAACCAGCGATCGCATCCTGTTGGACAGAAAGTCCCAAATCCTTGGGGACTATATGAAATGCATGGCGGGGTTTGGGAATGGTGCGAAGATATTTGGCACGATAATTTTAATGGGGCACCTGCTGATGGGACTGCATGGATCGGCGAGGGAAATTCGAGTCGGCGCGTCCGCAAAGGTGGCTCATGGAGCAATCAAGCTCGGCTCTGTCGGGCGGCAAGTCGCGAGTGGCATTGGCAAAGCGATCGCTATAACGACATCGGATTTAGAGTTGTAATTTCCGCAATCTAGAGACACGATGCATCTCTAGATTGCTATAAACGTATCGCAATGTATATGCTTATGGCAAGTAAGGCTATAAACCCAAATATGAATGCTAGTCAATCCGATCATTTACCCGAGCATCAACCTGATCGCCAAATCTCAAGTCAACTTATTCTTAGTGCCCGAGACATTGTGGCGGGATATACCGAAGGTGTAAATATTTTACAGGGGACGAACTTGTCAGTTTATGAAGGTGAACTTGTCACTGTGATCGGCTCAAATGGAGCAGGTAAATCTACCTTAGCCAAAGCAATTTTTGGTTTAGTGCCAGTGCGCTCAGGGGAAATATTATTTGGCGATCGCCTTCTTGTGGGACTTAAGCCAGAACAAATCGTGCGATTGGGCATTAGCTATGTGCCGCAAGTTGCCAATGTGTTCCCATCACTCAGCATTTCTGACAATCTCGACATGGGAGCCTATACTCGCGAGGGAAATATTAAAGAAGCAAAAGAAAAGATCTATCAAACCTTTCCTGTAATAGCAAAACGCCGTAATCAAAGAGCAGGAACGCTTTCTGGCGGCGAGCGCCAAATGCTAGCGATGGGACGAGCGATGATGCTAGAGCCAAAGTTATTGATCTTAGATGAGCCTTCCGCAGCGTTATCACCAATATTGGTACAGGATATTTTTAATTTGATTCAACAAATTAACCAAGCTGGCACATCAATTATTTTGGTAGAACAAAATGCCCGTAAAGCTCTCGCGATCGCTGATCGTGGCTATGTAATGCATTTGGGTAAGGATGAATTTACAGGCAAAGGTGCGGACTTATTAAACGATCCTGAAGTCGCGGAGTTGTACTTAGGGCTTGGTAATTTTGGTAAAACTGCTGTTTAGGGTAAAAATCTCGCCTTGATGATTAGGACATAAAGCCCTAAGAGTAACGTAAGTTCGGGTTAAGCCTTCTTCTAAAAGCGTAATCATCCAAGAACTCAAGTTCTTGGCTCAAAGCTAAAACCCGTTGAAACGGGTTAAAGACGATTTTCAGGAATTTGTCAGTCGGTTTTAACCGACTTAAGCTTTGAGCCAAGAACTTGAGTTCTTGATTAGCCAAGCTTTTAGGGCAAAACCTTATACCAAACTCACGTTAAGAGTGAAAAGATTGTGAAGTGCGCCATCTACTTGTGAGCATTTTATTAATGGAGAAGAGATGGCGGATACATCGCGATCGCCTGTCTTATCGATAGAATACTAAACTAAGGCTTTTTTGTAGAGGGATTTAATGGCAGTGATCGAGGTAAAGCTTTCACTTGATGAGTTAACAAAAGCGCAAATCTATTTACTTCAGTTAGGGCTATACGATGGTGAAGTTGATGGCATCTATGGCAAGTTAACCGAAACGGCTTTGATTCAGTTTGTAAATGCGCTTAGTATCGATACAATTTTGGATCCTAATTCGCGATCGCTTACTAATAATCTTTTGCAAATCCCTGGGGTGGTTAGGGCGTTATTAAAAATAGTGGGAAATAGCGATCGCATATTGCAAAAATTTACCAGCGCTCAGCGTATTTTCGTGAATATGGGGCAAGCAAACGGAAACCATCTTGGCTTTCTAGATCGCGGAGCCAATGGTTGCATGGCAGGCTCGATGAAAGATTTACCAAATCGCAACTTTGCGCCATCACCTCTACTAAGTCATATTCCTGTCTATGCCGATCGCCTATCAAGTTTACCTGACGGCGTAAACGTCGTTTCTTACGGTGAGATTGCCATGCTTGGGGAAGGCTCTCAGGTGCGAGTGCGATTTCGTCCTTACCCTGCGCTTGGTGAACTTCCCAATATTGAGAATATTGGCTTAGAGTTTTTGCATGAGAGCATTCATGAAGCTTGTATTAGCATCGGTAGCCTTGTTAATGGGCAAATGCTATCGCGTTGGATTGGGCGCAATCCTTTAAGTAACGTGCAATTTTGGAGTTCCACAAAAATCCTGCCCTTGCTATATACGATCTGCAAAGCTAATCAAGCTAAACCCAATCAAGCGATCGCTTTCTGTGCGATCGCTGATGCTCAAAATAAGCAACCATCGCGATCATTTTCAGAAATGGCTCAGCGTATTTGTAACTACAAAGATATTGATGGCATGAGTTCTAATGGTTTGGCGGCCATGTTTAAACAATTTGCAACACCGTTAGAATTGCAGAACTGGCTTAAAGGAATCACAGGAAATCAAAAGCTTTCTTTTCAAGGGCGCTATGGTGAAAAACCATATATCGAAAAACCAATTTTGCTGGACCCGACAGGCAAAAATTTTATTGATGCATCGACAGAGCCACATCGCGGCGACAATCTAATATCAGCTTATGATCTGACCCGAATTGTTTCTCAAATAGCGTGGCATCGTCACCTCCCGCCTACTAATCGCTTGCCTGCTGCTCAATGGCATAGCTTAACAAGTTTAATTACAGCGATGGGTTATGACACGGCTAGATATGTTGATACAGCGATCGCCGCTTTAGGATTGCAATATTTTATTGGCGATCCTGTGGTCATATCGAAAATGGGTTTTGGCTATAGCGATCAACGCAAATGTACAGAACTTACCTACACAGCGTGTATTCAGTTTGTTGATCGCCTTGCTAGATCTCATGATCAGTCTGTACCGAAGCGCCGCTCTGTGAGTATGACCTTACGCGCTGTCCTTGATCTCAAAAACCCTGATCGCGAGGCTTTAGAAATTGATGCGAGAATGGCAGCTACAGTTGCTGAAATTTTACGTAGGATTGTAACAGAAGAGCTAATCTAGTAGATACTCCCTTCCTACCAAATAATTAGGGTTGCGGTGCTTCGCACCGCAACCCTAATTATTTAATTTTAATGTCTAATCTTTCACTGGAACGGGAGTACCTTTAAGTTTACTGATAGTACTGGAATACATAATGCAAACCTAATGCAAAAACAACGCGTTTTATCTGCTGTCGGTCTATGGTGGCGATGGGTACTTGCTACATTAGTAGGTGCAGTAATCGGCAACATTTTTGGAATTGCAGCTTGTCTTGCAGGAATCTATTACCTAAGCGATCGCCTTGTCGCTTTGGGAATTTGTTATACAGGTTTTGGTAGTCTCACTTGTGCTGTAGCAACTGGTATTGTCAGCGGAGCGATCTTTGTTGGTGCATTTGTTGGCTTATTGCAGTATGTGATCTTGCGGCGGTTTCTTCACTCTGCTGCGTGGTGGATTTTAGCTAGTACATTTGGTTGGACTTGGGTCGGTTTTGCCGCCACAAGCTTAGCCTATACAGCCCAATTTGGATTTGGGATAAATGCTGATGGTGATTTTGTGGAAAGTAACATCACTGATCGCATTCCCATATTGTTGACTAATTGTTTATGGTTAGTTTTAGCAGGAATTTTATTAGGAGTTTTACAATGGCTAGTTATCTGGAATGGCAAAAGCACTAAGCTACCTAAATGGCGATCACTCTTGTGGATTGCTGTTAATGCGGTTTTAGGAATATTTATGGCGATCGCGATTATGGCGATTTTTCGTGGTAAAGGTAGTTTATACGGGGTTCTATTCTTCTTTTTAGGATTTACGCCTTTTTATGCCACGATTACAGCCGCAACTCTTGTAAAAATGCATTCAAAAATGCGTTTAAATAATAGCGATAGAAATAATCATGAAATAGAAATTCCGATACCGTCGCAGTTAGAGAATTAATGTCAAATTTACCAACTGAAGTTACTCGATTGCGATCTCAACTTACCGAAGCAACTTCAATCTCCCTTGTTGATAAAATTCAATTCTGTCTTGTCTCGACTTCATTTACAACTGAAGTGATTTTGACTAGCTATGTGTGTGATGGGCTGACCAATCGACTAGTTAAGGACAATGATGATAGTAAAGATAAAGTCAAAAGCGACACACCGATTTTGCTTTTGCATGGATTTGATAGCTCATTATTAGAGTTTCGACGTTTATTGCCAAAGCTTGCCTCTTCGCAACCAACTTTTGCCATGGATTTATTTGGCTTTGGTTTAACAGAACGGCTGATTGGTGTGCCAATTAGCCCAGCAGCAATCAAAGAGCATCTTTACAATTTTTGGAAAACCGCGATCGCTAAACCAATAGTCTTAGTCGGTGCTTCTATGGGCGGTGCCGCCGCGATTGATTTTGCGCTTACTTATCCTGATGTCGTCAAGAAGCTAGTCTTGATCGGCAGTGCCGGAATGCGAAAAGGCACAACGGCGGGTAAATTTCTGGTCTCGCCTTTAGATCGTCTCGCCACAAATTTTCTACGTAGTCCCAAAGTTCGCCGTGAAGTTAGTCTCAAAGCTTACGCTGATCCTAGATTGGTGACACTTGATGCTGAGGTATGTGCATCGCTCCATTTAGCAATGCCCCGATGGAGTCAATCGCTGATCTCATTTACTAAAAGTGGCGGCTATGGCTCCTTTGAAAATCAGTTAAAGCATTTAGAACAAGACACTTTAATTCTTTGGGGCGATCGCGATCAGATCCTCGGTACTAAAGATGCTGTCAAGTTCCAATCGATAATTCCCCACAACAAACTCGTCTGGGTCGAAAATAGCGGTCATGTGCCTCATCTTGAACATCCTGCGATCGTTGCCGAAGAGATTCTCAAATTTATATAGAAATTTTCTGCCAGCGCAAAGCGCTGTAATCTATCTATATGAATAAGCCACCACAAGTTAGCATCATTATGGGCAGCGATTCCGACCTGCCGACTATGCAAGGCGCAATCGCCATTTGCCAAAAATTTGATATTCGCCACGAAGTCGCGATTATCTCCGCTCACCGTACACCAGAACGTATGGTTGAATTTGCAAAAACTGCTCATACTCGCGGCATTCGGGTGATTATTGCAGGGGCAGGTGGTGCTGCTCATTTGCCAGGTATGGTTGCGGCTCTGTCGCCACTGCCAGTAATTGGTGTGCCTGTTTCCACACGTCAACTTAACGGTGTGGATTCGCTCTATTCGATTGTCCAAATGCCGAAAGGAATCCCAGTCGCAACTGTCGCGATCGGCAATGCTGATAATGCGGGACTATTAGCAGTGCAGATCTTAGCCAGTCATAATCCTGAACTCCTTGAAAAAGTAATCGCCTATCGTCAATTCCTTGCAGATATGGTCATCGAAAAACAAGAAAAGCTAGACGAGTTGGGAAGTGAAAATTATTTGCTGCAAATGTAATAAATATCAATTGGATACAATTTCTTTTCGGAATCATCTTTTTGATTTTGTATCTAATTTTCTCTGCTAAAACTAAAATGGGAATTAAGCTTTTTATGAACTATCTCTATCGTCGGTTAAGCTTAAATTGCGAACATGAAAAAGAGATCGCGGATTACGGAGATTAGTTATGAGTTTGCGTCATGAGTAAATGCGATCAATAAACTGCTTAATGAGACTTGGCAGCTTACAGCAGTTACACCATGAGAAGGGTCGCAGGGCGAAGCCCCGCAAAGGGTTTTATATTATTGCTTGTGGTAGATTTGAAAGCAAATTGCTGTAAATTCGCTTAAATGACTATATCTTTAGTAACATTTTATACCGTATTCAATCAATTCAATCATGAAATAAAACAACCAAATATTACACTCATACCTCAAAGGAGCAAGGATTAAACCATGTAGATAAAGATAGAAATTACATCAAAAGCGATCGCTAGTGGTTAGAGTAAGTGATTAGAGAATGTTTACAAACAAGCTGTATTGAACTTTAAATAGACTCTGATATTTTTTATCTTTTTACAAACTTATTTTATTTTTTACAAACTTAGGATTTTCATAACAATGACCGAGCTATCTCAACTTTCAAAAACAGCAACAATTCAATCCTTCGAGTTTCAAGCTGATCCTGTAGATCAACTTACTACCCCTCGGGGATTCAATCTATACAATTCAGAAGTTAATCAATCTCTAAAGCCTATCCGTGGTCAGTTAATAATTATTGGGGGAGCGGAAGACAAGAAAAATGATTGTAAGGTATTGCGAGAGTTTATTCGTCAGTCAGGTGGACGACAAGCTCATATTGTGGTTATGACTGTAGCAACCGATCTCTCAGGTGAAGTGGGTACAGAGTATCGCGATGTATTTGAACGCTTAGGTGTTGAAGAAGAAGTTCGGATTATCGATACGACTGCTCGTGAAGATGCAGATCGCGCAGAAAATTTAGAGTCAATTGAGTGGGCTACAGGAGTTTACTTTACTGGTGGCGATCAAGCCCGCATCACTCGTTTCTTAAAAGATACTGAGTTTGATCGCTTAATCCATATGCGCTATGCCCAAGGATTAGTGATCGGTGGTACTAGTGCAGGTGCAGCGATGATGCCAGAAATGATGATTGTCAAGGGAGATTCAGAAACTAACCCTCGTATTGAAATCGTCCACATGGATCGGGGTATGGGATTTTTACCTAATGTGGTTTTAGATCAACACTTTGCTCAACGAGGCAGACTTGGGCGGTTGCTATCTGCCTTGGCTCAGCAACCCGTAGTCTTAGGATTAGGAATTGACGAAAATACAGCTATTGTCGTTAATGGTGATGTGTTTGAAGTAATTGGCGAAGGGGCAGTTACTATCGTTGATGTTGCTAATATTAGCCACAGCAACCTGCATAAACTTCTGCCTGATGAAGCGCTAGCTCTCTGTGATGCCAAATTGCATATTCTCCCAAGCGGATATCGGTTCAACTTAAAGACTCGTAAGCCAATATTTGGCGAAGCTTTGGCGGATAATCCAGAACGTCAAGCAGATAAAGCCGTTTATAGTTAGTCTATTACCACTTTAAAATCGGTAATGTTTTAGACTTGTTGAATCAAGAAATCTAATCAAAATGATAATCGTGAGTCAGCTATTTCTCCTGCCTTGCGATCGCAATTTGATTTCCAATAAGTCTGAAACATTACTAGTTTTTTGGCTGATTATTGAGAGTAAGACACGATTAAGAAAGCTAGAAAAAAAGGCGCTGAAATTAAGATTTTTACTTACTCAATTGCTTGATATAAAATGATCACAAAAAATTTACGCCATAGAGCTGGCTACTAATTTATTACTTTCAATCAAAGGCAGCGTAGAAAATTTAGGTAAAAAGCATCTACAAGCATCCCATTTGCTTTGCACTGGTACAGATAACAAGTTGCAATATCCACCGTTTCGACCTCTAGGATCGTAATTTTTACAAAATTGACAATTCACCAAAATTTTCACCACATTTATTCAACTTCCCAATCTAGCCTTTATGATTATAGGAATATGTGATCTACTTTCATTTTTCTTGTGATTACGATCACGATCACAATCACCCCAAATTCTCACTCGTTAAAATAAGATTTTCGCATCAATATCTAAAATGCTTGCCCTAGCTGACTTTAATTATTTATACGTTGGTTTTGCTAGCAAAGAAATCTACGATCATTGCTATTAAAAGGATTGCTAAGTTAATTTTTTATTAACGAATTGGTTAAATTCTCTTAGCTTAATCCGATCGCTATCGACTTTCGTATTATTTGCATACGCAGCTTGAAAACATTACAATCTGGTTTAAGAAGAGTCTAGGAATATGTTGAAACGAAATTTTTATATTTTTTGCTTGATTGTGGGAAGCTTAGCGATCGCATCTTTCTCTATAAATTCTCTTTCTAATCTAAAGGTGAGCAGCACAGAATCTAAATCTAATCTAACTTCGCCTACTACAATCTCTATTGACAATCAAAAAGGGAAAAGCACAGCAGTTTTTGCGGGAGGATGTTTTTGGGGAACAGAAGCTGTGTTTGAGCATCTCAAGGGGGTTTCCGATGTTGTTTCTGGCTATGCTGGTGGAACTGCCAAAACAGCTGATTATGAAACCGTGAGCACTGGTCAAACAGAACATGCTGAATCCATTATAGTCACCTTCGATCCGTCTCAAATTTCCTACGAGAAGCTTCTTCAAATCTACTTTCTTGTAGCTCATGATCCAACACAGTTAAATCGACAAGGTCCTGATCGCGGTAAACAATATCGCTCAGCTATATTTTTTACAAATGATGAACAAAAGCAGATTGCAGAATCTTATATTGATCGCCTTAACAAAAACAAGAGCTTTTCAAAACCGATTGTGACTCAGTTAGCTCCTCTACAAAATTTTTATCCAGCCGAAGATTACCATCAAAATTTTATTACTCGTAACCCTGACTATCCCTATGTAGTTGTCCATGACCTTCCAAAACTTGCAGAGTTACAAAAGCAATTTCCTGAAATATACAAAAAATAATGCATCCAATCGAGAGATAATACGCTCGTTAATTGCACTCAAAAAGAGCCAAACAATGACTATTTCAATGTATCAAGCATTAATTCCACCAGCAACAAGATCATTAAATAATCTTGTGACTATTCTTGAGAAAGCTGCTACTTATGCAGAAACCAAAAAGATTGATCCTGCTGTGTTAATAAATGCCCGTCTATATCCAGACATGCTTCATTTAGGCAAACAAGTTCAAATTGCTACTGATATTACTAGAAGAGGAGCAGCAAGATTGGCTGGATTGGAAGCCCCTGCAATGGAAGACAATGAATCATCTTTCCCTGAATTCATTGACCGCGTTAAGAAAACCATTGCCTATCTAGAGACTCTGACTCCAGAACAAATTGATGGCTCAGAACAAAAGACGATTATCTTGCCAATGGGTAAAGAATCGATTACTTTGGAAGGAATGCCTTACCTGATGTCCTTTGTTCTTCCTAACCTTTATTTTCATGTCACCACTACCTATGGCATTCTCAGACATTGTGGAGTAGAACTTGGCAAGAGAGACTTTTTGGGCAACCCATAGGTATTAAATATTATCCCCTTCGGAGATTCTCCCTGATTTAGAGAGCACCACTCTCCCCAAATTAAGAAAGCCATAGCTAAGAAATCATATATACCTTTCTTTAGAGAGATTAATATTTTGAAATATTTTGTTACTTTACTTAACATAAAGTAATTTCACAGTAAAAACAAAATGATTTTAAAATTTATTGTCGCGTTGCTTAGCGCAAAGATATCTCGCAAGTACAAAGTTTCTCCCCAGAGAAAGTAAAAATAATTAAATTTTAGATTTAACCATTCTGTATCAATTTTCTAACTAACTTTGCTGCTAAATTGACAAATATTTTCTCAAAAAAGCACTGTATCAAAAATTAGATACAATGCTTTTTTGTAACTAGATTGGGTAAAGCTAACAATTTCAATCTTATAAACAGCGATCGCTACGCCAATTATTCAACGTTAGTGATCGCGGGCTTTATCCCCAAGCTTTGAGAAACCTTAATGCCATATTCCCTAGACCACCAATTCCAATTACGGCAACGCGATCAGTTGGTTTGACATTACATTGAATGATAGGATTAAATACGGTAATGCCACCACAAAACAGTGGTCCAACTTTTGCGGGAGCGACTCCTTCAGGTAAAGGGATCACCCATTCTTGATTTGCACGTACTTTATCTGCAAAGCCACCATATCGACCAACTATAGTTTGGTCTCCAGTTAAACAAAGGTTATATAGTATAGACAATTAATTGGCGACTGCCCTACTATTTTCGGCGAGAACTACTGCCAAAGCTACTTCTAGAAGGCTGGCGACTGCGAGAGCTAGTGCCAAAGCTATTGCTAGAAGGCTGACGATATCTAGGGCTACTGCTACGGCGTAAAGTATTCGTGCCATAGCCTGATCCTGTGGAGCGATCTCTTGTCGATCCAAAGCCTGTAGTTCCTGTAGTCCTTCGTTGGGTAGAAGAGGTTGGTCGTTGGGTATACGGTGTTCTGAGATTGCCTGTACTTCGTACAGTTTGGCGATTG
Organism: Pseudanabaenales cyanobacterium; assembly: GCA_038230875.1. Classification (GTDB taxonomy): domain Bacteria; phylum Cyanobacteriota; class Cyanobacteriia; order Pseudanabaenales; family Pseudanabaenaceae; genus Pseudanabaena. The sequence continues at coordinate 6,799 of JBBRMK010000059.1, read as the reverse complement.
CGAACTGCGGCTGGAGGTGCATTGTAGCGCTCTTGATAGACATTTATAGATTGGTTATAAGTTCTGCCATAACCACCAAAGCCGAAAATGCCACCAGACTGATAAATCGGTGGAACGTAGTATTGAGGTCTAAACAGCAAGCTGCCGATCGCTTGCCCTGCCAATGCACCTGCAAAGGGTGACCAAAAACTAGATTCTTGTCGTACAATCACTCGTTCTGTTTGCCCTGTTTGGGGATTAGACTTCTCTTCAGTCACATTATGCACATAGTCGATTTTGAAATCTTTTTCAATGTGCATTGAAGCCTGATCACTCTCCAATTTTAAATAGTTTTTCTGTCCCTTTGAAATTTCTTCATCGGTCAGTTGTGCCATCTGTAAGTCTGTAGTGCGATAAGCAGATGAATCACCAGGCTTTGTATTTAGCAACATAAGCGTATATTCGCCATCAGCATCGTTGTATGTTGCTTGCTGGACAGGATATTGACCATTACTCAAGCGATTTGGGATAGCGGACGTTTGAGTAGCAGAGTAGTTTGTCGATGAGCCGACTTGATCATAGCTAGATCCGCAAGCAACAGTCGTTACGGCTAGGGTAAAGATCATTATATATACAAAAAATCGACGGAGCATATTCATAGTGAAAAAGTGTTAAGAATGTTAATAGCAGATTTAAAAGAGTGATGGTCATAAGCGAAAAGGGAAGCTAAGCGATCGCCTGCCTATAACCTTTAATTGATTACAGCGGAATTAATTCTGGGAAATGGAGGAGTAACTGATCAGAGGTCAATTCATCTCCTAGCTGGGCTGGAGAAAAGTGAACCTGCACGGCGCGCAATCTATCTTGATAGTGTAAATTTATTAATTCTTTCAGGGCAGTTTTTAAAGCACTGATATTAGAAAGATCGGTTTGCAGGGCTGGCACGTCGCCTTCATAAGCAACAGTTAACATCACAATCAAGTTTTGAGTAATCGGCACTGATAAAACGTCGTTAGGGTCGTTTAATCCTTCTATCTCAAGACCACTGTGATAGCGTTGTGCAGAATCGGTAAACAATTCCTCAACAAAGTCGCCTGCTTCTCCTTCATCCCAAAAAACATCACCTTCGTTTGCTACCGACTGCCAATAAACATCGTATTGCAATAGGCTTTGGCAAATTTCCGCTAACCCTTCACCGTAAATCTGAATATCTCCATCTGCGTCTATAGCATCACGTGCAGCGCTATTTAGTACCCCTAGCAAAGGAGCCACTTCTTTGCCAGCTAAGTGAAGAAATAGGCGACAAACGACAAAGCGAGTTTTGCCTGTCATTTGATTAAATCGATCACCTAACGAATCCATCCTGACTGCCTCCAATGTACGACCTAGATAAATCATTTAATAATCTATAGTCCTACTTAACATCACTCCATCAAACAATCTTTAGGAAGATTTTAGATAAATTATAGAAGATTTAAGTAAGTAGTCGTATCAAAGTAAAACTTTTTTTGCAGTAAAACTCTCAAAAAGTTTCATGTAGCATGAGTAAGCTTTCATTTTCAGATTATTGATACTTACCTACATAAATTTTTCTACTAATTAAGGTATATATGAATGAGTGGTGCTACTTACGGATATATCAAAAGCGATCGCATTATCCAAAGCATATTTGAATGCAACAAATTTGAATGCAACAAGAAAGTACGCTTTATTTTATAAATAGAACCTAGGATCTAAGATTAAACAGAAATGGTTTAACAGCTAGTCGCATACGGCTTAACTCAAGTTCATTATGTTTGAGAAAATCGTGTCCCCATGTTTCATTTGTGTTTTCAGCACAATCTTTAGCTAGAGATTCTCCAATATCTTCCCAACTTTTTTTCATCTCACTCTTTAGGTTCTCTGGTGCAGTCCGAGAGCCAAGAATAAATACCCGCTCTTGTAGATTCTCTGGAACTTGGCTCTTGATATAAATTAGTCGATTTTTATAACTCAATCCATCGGGTTCCTTATAGTCATCAAAATCGATAACCAGTACAATCAGCCTTTTTGGGAATTTCCCCATCTCAGAAATATGATCGTTCTTGAATTTATCTACCAGTTTTTTCCAACCATTAGCGATCGGTAAAACCTGAATAGCAGCTTCGTTAACGTTTAAATTAAGAATAAATCCATTGATGATTTGGCGATTAGCGTCATCTTCAGGTATCACAAGAATATGCTCTACAAACTTATTTACCCTCATAATTCTATATCGCCACGAATCAACGTATCTACAAGATCGCCATTGATAGAGATATCACTAAGCATCCTAATTAATGTTGGTTCTAGATGACTTTTGCGATCAAGTACAAAGGTGTTTTCGTCAGAAAACTTGCGAATCGATTCATCATTATGTGATGTTACTAAAATCTGACCACTATTCTTAAATGAGCGACGTAAAGTTGTGATGAAATGTCCTACCTCTGATAAAGAAAGATAGTTGTCAGGCTCATCCCAGAAGCAAAAAGGACTATAGTATTTATTTGCAGCTAGGACAACAGCACAGAGAAAAAAGCATTTTTCGCCATCCGATAAATCTTTAAAATCAACACTCAATTCTGCATTATTGGCTTCAAACCGAACGATCATATTTTTAGCCTCTTTACCGATCTTTTCATTTTGAAAATCCTGAATGTCTGGCATGACTTCCCGAAGATATCTGTCAGCCAGAGTATAGGCGGCGGGATAGCGGCTGAGTAATCCAGAAAACCATTCTCCAAAATTAGAGCCATCTCTCTTTGGTTCTAAAGTTTCACCGCTAGATTCTCCTGTCATCAAGCTTGGGATCGGAGCTAAAATGATCATATGCGATAGCCAATTCTTAAAAACATAAAGCGGATCAGTCTCTGACTTCTCCTGAATTAATGGAAGAGCAATAAGATGCCAATCTACTTGAAATTGAGAAGACATCGATTTAGCCTTAGATGTACGAGATTTGGTATTATTCCCATAAAGTGTTACTTGCGCTGCTTCACGCAAATAAATTGGCTTTCCTTCAACTAGCAATTGTTCTTCCAATACTCGAATTTCCTTGAAATTTTCTGGTAATTCTAACGCAAGAACATACTTGTATAATTGATCCTTGAGTGATACTTCTATTTCAAAACGAATTGGAACATTAGACCTACCGCGATTGAAATCCTTAACTTGTATAAGTTGACCAACCCTATTGATTCCTCGACCAATACTTTGCAATATTTCTAATGCAAAAGCAATAGTTGATTTACCTGCACCATTTTTGCCAATTAAAAGTGACGAGGGAGTATCTTTAAGATTAAGTTCAAAATTCTCCAAGCATCTGAAGTTATGAACATAAAGTCTTTGAAGCATAAAATAAAAAATCCAAAATGTGTAAAGTGTAAAAAATTTGGGTTGTCTCAAACATTGAATACCCAAATCCTAGCAATTCTCATTATGACTGTTAGTTTGTCTAGGCTTTCAAATTTGTGAATAATTCGCTCTCAACCATCCCCGAAACTCTTTTAAAGTTTTGCTTTCGCCTAAGAGCAATCGCTTCTGCACATATTCCACAATAATTGCTGCGGGTAGAGTAGGAAATGACAAACTATTTTCTATAGGAACATATTCCCCATTTTGCAAGGCTAAAAACTCCAAACCATATCCATCATAACGCCAGACTTCAGGCACACCGAGAAGCGCATAAATTGGTAAACGGCGATCGCTAGGATTAGTGATATCTACTTCTAAAACCAAGTCGGGCGGTAGATCTTGTCCGACGATGACATTTTCTTGAGCGCGAATAGTCAACTCATTTTTGATGTAATAACAGGAATCTGGCTCACCACCAATTTTTAGTTCTGGGATTTTCATTAATAGAGAGCCTAAACATCGCATATCGATATCCAGTTCATCGACAAAAATAGTCAATAGTCTATCGAAAAATCGACTACTACCTTCATGAAGTGAGAGAGGCGACATAATTTCTAAAGTACAGTTAATATAATGGAATAGAGTTTTACGGCGATCGCCAACCTCTGCAAGCAAGCGTTCAAAAGTTTCCCAACTCACTCCATGTAATAAAACTCGATTTTCAGATAGTGGTCTAGATTTTTCAATTACTGCTATAGCAGTTTGCTCTCTTGATAAAATGGGAGTGTTCATCATGATTGTTTAGACAAGAATACAGGCAGTTTTAGACCCACATCTTTAGCTCTGTGATGAGATCTAAAAATTTAAGATTTAATCTAGCTTATCAAAGATCATTAGGCGATCGCCGATCTGGTAAAGTTAGCAAGCAGCCTAGTGAAAGTTGAAACAATTAATGCAGAACCTTGAACAACTGATTGCCCAAGAACTTTCGCTACGCCCCGAACAAATTAAAAACGCCCTAGAGCTATTTGCCGAAGGTGCAACCCTTCCCTTTGTTGCCCGCTATCGTAAAGAGCGCACAGGGGAAATGAACGAGATTCAATTAAGAGATCTGCAAGATCGTTATGGATATCTGACCGAGCTACGCGATCGCCAAGCCGTAATTATCCAAGCAATCTCCGAACAAGGCAAGCTTACTGATGTACTGCAAGCCAAAATAGAATCGTGCCTGCAAAAGACAGAATTAGAAGACCTGTATCTACCCTATCGTCCCAAGCGGAGAACTAAAGCAGCGATCGCTAGAGAAAAAGGATTAGAGCCACTTGCCGAAGCAATCAAATCTTTTAACCGTGCGAATATTAATACCGCCTCATTGCCTCAAGAAGCAGCCAAATATTTATCTGAACAAGTGAAAACGGTCGAAGAAGCTCTCAAAGGCGCATCAGATATTCTTGCCGAGGAAGTTGCTGAAAATGCAGAATATCGAGCCTACATCAGAAACTACTTGATACAAACAGGAGTATTCTTCTCGAAAATCAAAGCAACGCACCCAGTTGGCACAACCAAGTTTGAGATGTACCGTGACTATCAAGCCAAAGTAAAAGCGATCGCTGCCCATAATCTCCTAGCCCTATTGCGAGGTGAAACCGAAGAAATCCTCACTCTCACCCTAGATTTTGACGAAGACTATCTATTAACTTACTTAGATTCCCAGCAAATTCAGGCTAGAACTCCAGCTATCAGGCAGTTTTATCAAGATATGCTCAAAGATACTTTTAACCGCCTCATGAAAACTTCAGCGATCGCCTCGGTAATCGCCGAAATGAAAGCATGGGCTGAGGTTGAGTCAATCAAAACCTTTGAAGCTAACTTACGAGATTTACTACTAGCGGCTCCCGCTGGCATGAAACCGACCCTCGCGATCGATCCAGGTTTCCGAACAGGCTGCAAGACTGCGGTAATTAGTGAGACAGGCAAATTTTTAGAATATCAAACCCTCTTTCCCCATCAAACTATCGCCCAAAGAGAACAAGCAGCCCGTACATTGAGAACCTTGATTGAGAAGTATCAGATTCAATTAATCGCGATCGGCAATGGTACGGCAGGACGAGAAACTGATAGCTTTGTAATGGAAGTGATCCAAGGATTAGAGAAACCTCCCATCAAAGTAATGGTCAACGAATCGGGCGCCTCAGTTTATTCTGCGAGTACTGTCGCGATCGCGGAATTTCCTGATTTGGACTTGACAGTACGCGGAGCGATCAGCATTGGCAGACGACTGCAAGATCCACTTGCCGAACTTGTAAAAATCGATCCAAAATCAATCGGTGTGGGACAGTACCAGCATGATGTCGATCAAAAATTACTTAAAAAGAAGTTAGAGGAAACCGTTGAGAGTTGCGTTAATTTTGTCGGTGTAGACTTGAACACAGCTTCCAAAGAACTGCTTACTTTTGTGTCAGGACTGAGTGCCAGTGTTGCCAATAACATCATCACCTATCGCAACCAAAATGGTGCTTTTCGCGATCGTCGTCATTTGCTGAAAGTGCCAAAACTAGGCGCAAAAGCTTTTGAACAAGCAGCAGGGTTTTTACGGATTCGTGGTGGCGATCATCCTTTAGATAATACTGCTGTGCATCCAGAAAGCTATAAAGTTGTAGAAGCGATCGCCCGTGACCTGAATGTAGCTCTTTCAGACATCTCACAAGCAGCAGATAAACTGAAAACGGTCAATCTGAAGAACTATGTAACTGATGCGATCGGCGAGCCAACTTTGCGCGATATCCTGAGAGAACTAGAAAAGCCAGGACGAGATCCTCGTGCGGAGTTTAAATACGCTACCTTCAGCGATGCTATCCAGAAAATCTCCGATCTACAAATAGGCATGGAGATAGAAGGGATTATCACCAATGTGGCAAACTTCGGAGCTTTCGTGGATATTGGCGTGCATCAAGATGGATTAGTCCATATTTCGCAACTAGCCGATCGCTTTGTCAGCGATCCGAAGCAAATAGTTAAAGTTGGACAGGTAGTAAAAGTGCGCGTTTTAGAAATAAATGAATCATTAAAACGGATTAGTTTATCGATGAAATTGTAGATTGTATGGAAGCCCATCAATTGAAAAAAACGCTACAATTAAGAGCGCTTTATTCATGGTAATGCTTTGAATTAAAAATCTACCAAATTTTATTAAAAGTATTGCTAAGCAACACTTTCAATCTTTCTTTGACTTTCTAGCACTATCGATTCCCTAGTTTTTAGTGCAAGTGACGTTGCATAAATAAGATTTCATTCTGATTTCATTTTTTTGATTTAGAATACAGTTTCAAATTTAGAGTCCATATTTTAGAGTTCATATTTTAAAAATGCTACGCCCTTCCCAGTATAAAAATAGACATTAAAAACCAAGAATTAGCGTTGCGGCGCGGAGCGCCGCAACGTCTAATCT
>JBBRMK010000058.1:0-31681 GCA_038230875.1 Pseudanabaenales cyanobacterium | reverse complement strand
GCACTTGCCCTGCAATAAATTGCGGGCTAAAAGCTTAAACCTGTTGAAACAGGTTGATTTGAGGCTTTTTTTAGTCAGTTTTAACTGACTTGAGCTTTGAGCCAAGAACTTTAGTTCTTAGTTGATTTGCGTAAGTCCTAAAGGATTAAGAGGATTGGCTGCTTTAAGTGTCATCTCTCTAAATGTTATATTTGGTTTACTAATTTACTTAGATTTTGGATGTCAATTGGATAATGTTTTCACTCATTTTAATGCTGCTCGATACTCTGTAATTATTACAGCTTTATCACGAATTAGCTGACTAGTGCGTATAATCATAAATATTTGTTCTGAACTTAATCTTTGTAATCGATTTTGTGATTAAAATAATTTTGCCATCTAGTGTTAAATTAACTTTTAAATAATGCTAAATAATCTTACTGCTGTTCCTTTTGGCGCTTTTCAAGTTAATGAACTTTTATTAGACGAAGGTTCTCTAAATCAACTTAATCCTGAAGTATCTACTCATAAATACATCTCTTTTTCGTTAATTATCCCTACCTATAATGAAAGTAAAAATCTTACTAATTTAGTAGCAATTCTTACTAATTTATTAGATAAATCTTTTGCTAATCAGTATGAACTAGTTGTCGTAGATGATGATAGTCCAGACTTGACTTGGCAAGTTGGGCTTGACTTAATGCCTAATTATCCACAGTTGCGTGTAATGCGTCGTCAAGGAGAAAAAGGGCTTTCAACAGCCGTGATTCGGGGATGGCAAGCTTCGCAGGGTGAGATTTTGGGAGTGATTGATGGAGATTTGCAACATCCACCTGAAACGCTGATTAAGATGCTTGATGAGATGGAGAAGGGAGCAGATTTAGCAGTTGCTAGTCGTCATGTGGAAGGTGGCGGTGTCAGTGATTGGGGATTTATGCGGCGCATTCTATCCCGTGGCGCCCAAATGCTCGGTTTAATCATTTTGCCAAATGTAATTGGGCGCGTTTCCGATCCGATGAGTGGCTACTTTATGGTCAGACGCAGCGCGATCGCAAACTATCCGATGAATCCATTAGGTTACAAAATCTTGATCGAAGTCCTAGGTCGTGGCAATATTGACACTGTAGCTGAAGTTGGCTATGTATTTCAGGAACGTCAGGAAGGAGAAAGCAAAGTCACTTGGCGGCAATATATAGACTATATTTTGCACCTTTTGCGCTTGCGATCGCGTGGCAGGATTGGCAAAATACGTGAAAAAATACGTGTTCCTCTCAAACGATTCATCAGCTATGGTCTTGTGGGACTTAGTGGCGTATTTGTGGATATGTCAATCTTTTATTTGTTGGGTACGCTGGGCTGGGGCTTGACAAGCAGCAAAATTGTTTCTTCTGAAGTAGCAGTTCTAAATAATTTTTTATGGAACGATCTTTGGACATTTCGAGATATTTCTAGCCGCCAAACTGGCTGGGAGAAACTTATTAAACGGTTTTTGAAATTTAATCTTATTTGTTTAATTGGCATCGGATTAAACTTGATTATTCTTAATCTTCTTTATAATTATCTGGGAATCAATAAGAATCTTGCTAATTTAATTGCGATCGCGATCGTTACAATTTGGAATTTCTGGTTTAATCTCAAACTTAGCTGGCGCGTCACTCAAACAAAATAAGTCGGTATGCTTGATCCGAAGAATCCGATCTTTGAACTGAGTATGTACCTCGGATCTTTCGGCTCTGTTATACCCAATATAAAAAGTCGTGCTTTCTATATTGGGTATAATAATCTTAGCTATATATTTTTGATATGCACTTTAAATTTTCACCAAGTATTTTAAGCCGCTTAGGAGAGGAATTAGTTCCAAATCCTGATCAAGGAATTTTAGAACTAGTGAAGAACTCCTATGATGCTGATGCGACAACATGTGAAGTAATACTGAATAACACAGAAGTAATCGGTGGGTCTGTCACTATATCTGATACTGGTGTAGGGATGAATATAGATGCACTAAGGGATAGTTGGCTAGTACTTGGTAAATCAAAAAAATCATCACGCGATGTTACAGAGATGGGGAGAATACCCGTTGGAGATAAGGGGTTAGGAAGACTTGCAGCCCTTAGACAAGGTGGGAAAGTAAAAATAATCACCAGACCTAAAATAGAACCTTATGTAGAGTATTCTTTAGAAATTGACTGGAATGACTTTGACAAAGTTGATTTTGTAGAAGATGTGCTTTTAGAAGCTAAGAGAAGCGAAACTCAGAAGGGACAAGGAACCGATATCATTATCAGTAACTTGAAATCTAAATTTGGTAGGCGTGAGACAAAGAGGTTAGCCAAAGAATTATTATTGTTGGCAGATCCTTTTAGCACTTCAATATCATTTCGACCAAAGTTAATTGCACCTAGTTTTGATGATTTAGAGAAACAAGTCAATGAGGCTTTTTTCAATGACTCAGAATATCATGTTAAGGCTCGTTTGACTTTATATGGAATAGTTCAAATAGATCTATGGGATTGGAAAGGCGATTTAATTAGTTCAACAGATAGCATCGACATCTATAAGGAAGAAAAAAAACAAAGTAATAACCAAGAAAAATATCAAGCTATACCAGCAGAATTTGAGTTATGGATATTCGAGCTAAATCCGCAAAGTTTTAATGCAAAAGATAGAAAGGGTAATCTTGCAGAAATTAGAGACTGGCTTGCGGCTGTAGGCGGTGTACATATGTACTATCGCGGATTCAGAGTCGCTCCGTATGGAGATAAGGATGATGATTGGTTGAAAATCAACTATGAACGCACTAAAAATCCAGAAGCCCGACCATCTACTAGTACAGTTATCGGCAGGGTAATTACAGAAGATCCTGACAATCAGTTATTTCAAAAAACTGACAGGTTAGGATTTATGGAAAATGATGCTTACTTAGATTTAAGAAATTTTGCGATCATAACTTTAAATTGGGTCGCTAGTGAACGTTTAAAGATAGTTGAAAGTAAGCGATCGCAGTCCAAACAGGAAGCTAAACAAGATGTTGTAGAAGTCAGAGAAAAAGTACGTCAGGTTATTGCCGCCGCAAAAATGCCGACAGATATACAAAGTACGGTTATTAAAGTTCTTGAAGAATATGAAAAAGCAAAAGATCAAGAAGCAAAATTTTTGCGTGATGATCTACAACTATATCGAAGTCTAGCAACGGCAGGAACTACAGCAGCAGTTTTTGCCCATGAATCGGCGAAGAAAATTACTTTAATCAGGGAATTAGTTGAGATTATCGAACAAAGGATAAAACGGGTTTTGAGGGAAAACTATGAAAAGTTATTTAGTAATCCACTCGAGAGCATGTATCGACTTGCGGACTCGTTAGAAAATTTTGCTAAATACCCAATTTATCTTTTGAGGAAAGACAAACGTAGGTGGAGGAAAGTGGATGTTAATTTAGTAATCAATAATATAATTGAGCTGTTTAACACATTTTTCGAGAACTCTAAAATCAAAGTAGATTTCCAGAAACATCCTGACAAAATTTATATAAAGGGAAGTGTCGCTCTCTTAGAATCTGTTGTTACCAACCTATTAACCAACTCTGTCAATGCTTTAAATGTTGAAGGTGCAAGCTTAAAAGAACGAAAAGTAATACTTAAAACTGAGGTGTCTGATGGATTTTTATGGCTTAGAGTTATGGATAGTGCTTTAGGAATTAAAGGACTTAGTTTAGATGAAATTTGGCTACCTGGGAAGAGTACAACCCCAGATGGTACAGGTCTAGGATTAACTATTGTCAAAGACTCCGTAATTGATTTAGATGGTAAGATAACTGTCATACCGAACGGTCAACTAGGCGGTGCTGAATTTATAGTTCAGATAAAAACAATACAAATATAATTGCAATATGCAAACTTTAGAGCGTTTAGCAACAATACATTTGCCTATAAACAGTGCAAAGAAAATAGCAGTTGTAGATGATGACGAAAATGCTCGTCACATTACATCTTTGCGAATTGAAGATATGGAAGGTTTTGAGCCTGTACTAATCGAACATAGTGATGAATACTCTTCAGATGTAAATAAACTTGTTTCTTACATTGCTCAAAAAGATGTCTATGGTGTCATCTGCGATCATCGTTTAAAGCCTCTTGCGTTCGCTGACTTCTTTGGGTCAAGACTAGTTGCAGCTCTCTACGACAGCAAAATACCTTCTATTTTAATTACTCAGTTTTTTACGCAAGATTTGAATGGCTCTATCAGAGAGTACAGAGATAAAATCCCTATACTTATAGAGAGAAAAAATATAAATCCTACTGAAATAGTCAATGGGCTTGAATATTGTCTTTCAGAAATTAACGGAAAATTTTCTAGATTTAGAAAGTCATATAATACATTGGTTAGAATTGATTCGTTTCATAATGAGGATGGTAAGGATCTCGTTGATGCAATTATTCCAGGTTGGGATTATGAAACAGTAGTTCGTTTTCCTCAATCAATTATTCCTAAAGAACTACACGAACACCTAAGCATAGGCACTCGTTTGTTCGCTGATGTCAATATTGGCGCAGAGACAAACGATCAGATATATCTAAAAAACTTTGAACTAGCACCCGATCCAAGAGGTATAGACATAAATGATCTTATCTCCTGAATTGATAATCTTAGATGTGGGACAAGGAAATTGTACATTATTAAGAAATACAGAGGGCACACTTATAATCGATTGTCCTTCGGGAGCGACATTAATGGAAACTCTGGCAGAGCTTAAGATACAAGAAATTTCTCATTTGCTGATTTCTCATGCTGATCAAGATCATATTGGTGGTGTTTCTACATTATTGAGAAGTGATGTAAATGTTCAATGCGTTCACCTGAATTCTGAATTCAAAAGGAGAGGAGATGCTTGGGATGACCTTATTAGCACTTTAACCTATGCAAGAACAAAACGTGGCGTGAAAATTTTTGCTCAACTAACTACTTCAACGACAGATTCTCTAAGTACTGGGGAGGTAAATGTAAAGGTATTAGCTCCAATTCCTGAGTTAGCCGCAAAAGGTGGGGCAGGAGCGGAAAAGCAATTGGATGCTAACTCTATGTCTGCGGTAATCGGTTTCTATCACAAATCGCATGGGGTTGCGATCGCCGCAGGAGATTTAGATCAAGTTGGTTTAGATAATCTTTTGCAAGAAGAAATCAATTTAAAAGCCGATATTCTTATTTTTCCACATCATGGTGGAAGACCAGGCGCAGGCAATGATGGAATAGAGTTTACAAAGAAATTATGTGGCTTAGTCCAGCCGAAGTTGGTGATTTTCTCTAATGGTCGAGGTTATTACGATCATCCATTCAAAGAAATTGTCGATGCGGTGATTTCAACTGTCCCCAATGTTCATATTTTGTGTACACAGCTATCTAGAAACTGTTCACAGATCGCTTTAACCCTCTTACCAAATCATTTACATGGTCTTCCATCCAAAGGGAAATCTAATAACAGTAGCTGCGGAGGTACTGTCGTTGTAAAGATAAATGCTAAAGATACAACCTATACTCCACAGGCAAACAATCATAAGGACTTTATCACCACACAAGTTTCAACGCCGCTTTGCAATTCCGCTTTGCAACTCATTATTTAGAACTTAGACTTTATGCTTTTCTCTACAATTACATTGCCAACTTGGGTAACTCTATCGCGTCTGATTGCAGTTCCGATTATTTTTGGATTATTTATTTGGCAAGATAGTGAACTTACGCGCCTAATTGCTCTTAGTGTATTTATCATCGCTGCGATTACAGATTGGCTAGATGGATATTTAGCAAGAAAACTTAATCAAATAACTGAACTCGGCACATTTCTTGATCCTCTGGTCGATAAGGTTTTGACGATCGCCTTATTTCTTTTGTTTATCGAACTTGATCAGGTTCCTGCTTGGGCGGTATTTTTAATCATTACGAGAGAGTTATTGATTACCGCTTGGCGAGGTGCGCCCATTCCTTCTAGCAGCGCTTCTAGTGAAACACCTAAACCGCAAATCATTGGCGCAAACTTTTGGGGGAAAGCGAAAACTGTGATGCAAATCGTAGCGATCGCCGCGTTACTCGTCAAAATCCCCTACGCGATCGGATTATTCTGGGTAGCAGTTGCACTCACGTTGATTTCTGGCATTCTCTATGTTGTGCCATCACCTAAAACATAGTTATAATCCAAATGCATAGTGTTATCTCGCTAAAGGTGAGACAACACTTATAATATTAAGAGTTGCGGTTGGAGTAAGTTTCTCATGGCGACATCTCAAACAATTGGTAAAGCGTTTGGTAATCTGTTAGGTGGACGCTTTCGAGTTGTGCAAACGATCGCTGATGAAGCCTATGGACACACTTACTTAGTTGAAGATACAGTCGTTGCGACCATGCCGCAATGGATCGCTAAAAGTTTTTGTTTAATCAATAAAACCAATCTTCAACTCGACTGGGCGCGCTCGCTATTTCATCATCAAGTTCCCAAATTGCAGCAGCTTAGCGATCGCAGCTCTGACTTTCCGAAAATTACGACCTATTTTGAGCAAGAAGAGGAATTTTATATCGTTGAAGAAGCGATCAATGGAACTCGACTTAGTGATGACATATCCGCAGGGACGCTGTATGGCGAATTAGAAGTAATTAAATTCCTGCGAAAACTACTTGCGAGTTTACATGTTTCTCATAGTGCCAACATGGTGCATGGGGATATCAATCCCCGAAATTTAATCCGCCGTAAAAATGATTCTGGTGATAACAATCATTTTGTATTGACTAACTTTGCAGTTCTTAAAGGCATCTATGCAACGGCTGCTCAAAATGGAGTCGTTCTTGGCACGCCAAGCTATATGCCATTTGAACAGGCGCTTGGACATTTCACCCCCAAATGCGATATTTACGCTCTTGGTTTAACTGCGATTCAATTACTAACGGGCTTGCATCCAAGTCAACTATTGCGTCGTGCTGATCTAAATTTATTAGACTGGCAAATGGGTTCCTCAATCAGTTCTGAATTAGCGACTATTCTTAATCGCATGGTCAAACATCATCCTGAAGATCGCTATCAGACAGCGCAAGAAGTTCTCTACGATCTTGATGATTTGCCAGCTAGTAAGGATGCTAGTAATTTCCAGATGCCAACTTTTGCGATCGGTCAGAATACAGGTCGTTGGGCGATCGCCTTAGTCTGCCTAGCAGGACTTAGTTGGGCAGCGCTGAACTTTAATCAGTATCTTCCCAAGCTTGCGTTACCAACTAGTACCGTTCCATCTTCTCCCCCAATTTCTGTAACTCCTGAACCTGTCGTTTCTCCTTATCAGTTACGCCTCAATTTGAAAGGACATAATGGCTGGGTGAGAGCTGTAACTTTCTTCCCGAATGGATTTAGTTTTGCCAGTGGCAGTTATGATCGCACTATCCGTCTATGGAATGTGCGCGAAAATCAATCGTTTGGCACTTTATCCAATCACTTAGGTTCGATTTCTGGCATTAATGCGATCGCTGTGCATCCGAATGGTAGTACCTTTGCAACAGCTTGTATTGATAAATCGATTAAGCTATGGAACTTCCGCAGTGGAAAACCGATTCGCAATCTTGAGGGACATGAGGGACAGGTTTATAGCGTCGCTTATAGCCCCGATGGTAAAATCTTAGTTAGTGCTAGTGCTGATAAAACGATCAAGCTCTGGAATTGGCAGAAAGGAGAGCTATTAAGAACCTTTAAAGGACATCAAGATAAAGTAATATCGGTTGCTTTCCATCCCGATGGTAAGAGAATAGCAAGTGCTAGCTTTGATAAAACAATCAAACTTTGGGATGTTAATACAGGCAAAGAGATTCTCAACATAACGGGACATACTGCTCCTGTAAATGCAATTACTTTTAGTCCCGATGGCAAACTGATCGTCAGCGGTAGCCAAGATCAAACTGTAAAAATTTGGGATGCTGATACAGGCACAATCGTTAAAACGCTTTCAGGGCATACAGGTGGTATTTTAGCTGTGGCACTTAACCGAGACGGTAGTGCGATCGCTTCAGGCGGCGCAGATAAAACAATCCGCCTCTGGAATGTCAAAACGGGTGAGATGACGCAAACTCTCAGCAATCACGAAGCCCCAATCTTATCGCTAAATTTTAGTCCCAAAGATGCAACTCTGGTCAGTGGCAGCGCTGATCGCTCAGTTAAAGTTTGGCAAGTGTTTGAGAAGTAAAGCATCCCAAAAAGTAAGGACAATTCATGAATTGCTCTTATTGTCTATGCCGCATCTAGGATGAAACCCATAGTTATTTTAGAGAGTCGCAGGGCAAAGCCCCGCTTCGGTTTTTTCTGCATCTATTTTGAAACCCGAAGTTTTCAACATGGATGCGTTAGAGAGCACTGATTATTTTTTGCACTATTGACAATTATATTCAATAAAGTTAAAGTATCGTCAATGAAGTTCTGATGCGGATGTTTGACTCGACACCGTTTCAATATTCATAGTTCAAATGCGTTGACAGGATTGAGTGATGAGGTATTTTTTTGCTATAGATTGCTGAAAAAATTTTATTAAAAAAAGCCTTGTCATTCAGTTCTTTTTTATTTGAGTTCTAAGCCTTCAATGTCATGGAAAAGTTTGCCAAATAAAATCTCCCATCATAAATAAAACTTTAATAGAAATAGTTATCAGTAAAAATATGACGTTTAAACAATCTACCTCCCCTCAAGTTGTCGGCATATGTACCAGTCAATCTTTACGCCGTTTTGACTTGCCGCTATTACGATCGCTATCACGGCAATATGCGATCGCCCAGTGGGAATATTGCCAAAACCCTGATGAATCAATTGATCTTAATTTGGCGCTCAGCTCATTACATGATTATTTACAAACCTGCAAAGACCCTGTTCATCTAGTTGGGCATGGCATTTCTGGATTAGTCGGCTGGCTCTATACGCGTCAATATCCTGAACAAGTGCGATCGCTAACTTTATTATCAGTGGGAATTAACTTAGCCACCAGTTGGCATAGTCATTATTATGAGCAGCGTCAGTTAATCGGTTGTAGCCGCGAAACCATGTTAATGCGAACTGCTTTCTATCTATTTGGTTATCGCGATAAGGAGATGCTTTATTGGCTAGCCGACCTGCTTAAGCAAGATCTCGATAATTCTTTAATTCCTCATTCCCTTTATGCAACAACTTATATAGCTCCTAAGCCAATCTCTGTGCCGATATTAGTTTGTGGTGCAATGGATGATTATGTAACGGGAGGAGGAGAAAATTCTTATCAAAGATGGCGATCGCATCTTAAAGATAGCGATCGCTTATGGATTAGTAAGCATGGCAAACACTTTTTTCACTATTCTCAGGCGCAAACTGTTAGTTTCCAAATTCATTCTTTTTGGCAATCTTTATCGCTTGTCGCTAAAGCTGTCTCAGTCAAACAATGACTTAGGCGATTTCTTGAAAAGATTTTACCGTAGGTGTGCCGCGCTTCGCGCGGCACACCTACATTTTAGTTTTAATAAATCGGATACTTTTATTGTTAGATATCACCTTAAAAAGCCATGACTCAAGAAAATGAAGGAAGATCCAAAGCGCCTTCTCTTTTGAATTGATTGGCTTTATTGCTGATCACTTTCGAGATCAAATACAACTTTCTGCCAATACCAAACTTCGGGCCTATTTGGATGATCTTGTTTGGCGATGTCGATGAGGCGCTGAGCGATCGCCATATTTCCACCGACTAAATTGAGCAATCGTTGTTGCAATTCAAGGCTAGGCATTTGCATCAACTCAACTGTCGCCGAGGCACTTACTTGTTGCCGCTTGGCTTCTTTAGTTTGTTTTTCGAGTTCTGGTTGCCAGAGATTAATCCGATCTAAGGCATAACGATAACGCTCCATTACTGACTGATTGAACCAAATATTTGCGGCTTGTTGATAGTCATCGATCGCTCCTTTGAGATCGCCGAAGTCATACCTTGCATCAGCGCGATCGCAATATAGTTGGGGATTGCTAGTATTCAAGGCAAGCGATCGCGAAAAATCTTCGATCGCTGTTCGATAGTCCTTGAGCCGCAGAAAAGCTTTAGCGCGATGAATATAAATCTCGGCATTGCTAGGGTAGTCGCGCAGTAACTCATTAAAATCAGCGATCGCTCCCTGAGAATCACCAATTTCAGAACGGATTTTGCCACGACCGATGCGAACTTCTAAGTTTTGTGGTTCTAGAAATATTGCTTGATTGAGGTCTTTGATCGCACTTTGAGGATCGCCCAATTTACTGAGAGTCAAGCCACGCAGACAAAAAGCTTTGGCATTTTTAGGATCAATTTGCAACATCCAGTTGAGATCGATTAAAGCATTTGTATAGTCGCTGCTATCGATTTTCTGCTGTACCTTAATAAAAATATCTTCCGTTGATAGAGGCAACAGTGCTTCTAAAGGTTTATAGCTTTCGATGCAACGGCGACAGTTATTTTCATCCCGCAATTCTAAAAACAGATTTGCGGCTTGTTTATAGGCTCCGATCGCCTTTTCGACTTGATTTTGTTTTTTATAACTCAAGCCTAATAACTGATGAGCGATCGCTGATTTGGGATTAAGGTCAAGCGCTTTAGCAATATCGGCTTGCGCCGCAATAATATTGGCGATCGCTAGTCGCGTCATACTACGAGCTATATACACATCAATTGCCTCAGGTTTTAGGCTAAGCGAAGTTTCATAGTCCGCGATCGCACCTTGATGATCGCCCAAATCAAATAGGACTAAACCCCGTTGATAGTAAGCCTCAGCCAAGTCAGAATTAGCAGCGATCGCACAGCTAAAGGCTTGCACTGCGCCATAGCGATCGCCTAACTTCGCCTTCGCCAAACCCTGTTGATAAAAATCTTGTTTAAAGTCTTGTGTCATTTCTGCACTTGTCAACCAAGCTATAGCGATATGATAATTGAAATTAACCCTTTTGCAGTGACCCACTCAGGAGTTATGGCGATGCCTCGGAAAGATATCAAACAAAAGATTGAAAAGACATTGCATACAGTCGCGGATGCAGCGCAACAGCAGTACGAACAAAATCTTCAAAAGAGTCTCGAAAAGAATCTTAAAAAAGCTCACAAAAATGTAGACAAACAGGTTGATTCAGTACGCGATCGCCTTGAAGAGTTCGATAGCTGGGCAGTTGAGTCAGTTAACGACGCATTAGAAAATGTTGAGAAAAAATTGGGTAAACAGGTAACTAAAACTGTCAGCCGTTTTCAAAAAGCAGCGCGATCAGCATGGGAAAAATTGACTGATTAAGAACTACGGGCAATTTATAAATTGATTAGGACTTACGCAAATCAACCAAGAACTAAAGTTCTTGGCTCAAAGCTCAAGCCAGTTAAAACTGACTAAAAAAAGCCCCAAATCAACCTGTTGAAACAGGTTTAAGCTTTTAGCCCGCAATTTATTGCAGGCAAGTGTGTAAGTCCTATTGATACTAAGTAAGTGAGCCCTAAGTAAAGGGTCGCATTTGCTTAAAAAAAGGCTAAACTGGCTATGGGGAAGAATTTATTCAAGTAGCTTTATTCAAGTAGCATTGGTGCTACTCCCTTCCCACTATAGAAATAGACATACAAAACCAAGGATTAGCTTGCGGCGCTTTGCACCGCAACGCTAATCCTTCACTTGGAAGGGAGTAGTACAAATTAGCTATTAGATTTTTCAAATAGTTAGCTAAATTTTCGAGATTTTTTGCCATGACCCTTAGTACTGATGTAACTTCCTTGGGCGATATTTTGGATGGCATTACCGCGACATCCTTGAAAATTCATAATTCTGCTAATTTAACTGAGATGTTGGACGTGACTGTTCAACAGGCAAGAGAAATTTTGGATTGCGATCGCGTAATCATCTATCAATTTTTGCCAGAGGGAGATGGTGTGGTTAAGGCTGAGTCTGTGGGCGCAGGATGGACAGCAATTTTAGGGGAATTAATTTATGATCCTTTCTTCTCTCAAGATTTGGCGCGTCTCTATCAGGCTAGGAAGTTTAGCATAATCGAAGATACGCAAACCCAACCCATGCAGCCATGTGATGCCGAATTGCAAGCAAGGATGCAGGTGAGGGCAAATCTGGTAATACCAATCTTGGTTGGTGCGGAAGCTCAACTATTCGGGTTAATCGTTGCCCATCAATGCGATCGCCCGCGTCAGTGGCAATCTCAAGAAATTAGTTTACTGCAAAATATTTCTGCCCAATTAGCGATCGCGCTGCGGTATACCTCGAAAACACAAGTTTTTGAAGTTGTTCAAAACACCAAATTAACTTTGCAAGAACTTGAAGCCCGACAAAGTGCCATCATCGAAGCCATCCCAGATTTACTATTGCGGGTCAGCCGCGATGGTTATTGCCTGGACTCCGTTATACCTACAAATGCCGAAGCAACTCAATTTGTGCCGATCGCCAAGCATCTGTCTGAAGTATTATCACCCGACCTCTTATTAAAACAACTCCAATCGATTGAACGGGCGATCGATACCAAGGAAATACAGATCTACAACCATCAACTTCTGAAATCTGGAAAACTTGCCCATGAAGAAGTAAGGGTTGTGGCAATTAATGACAATGAAGCACTGGTAATCGTTCGCGACATTACATCGCAGGTATCATCAGAGAATCGTTTAGAACAAATTTCCCGTAATATCCCTGGAGCAATTTATCAGTACCGCCTCAGACCCGATGGTAGTTCACATTTCCCCTATGCTAGCCGAGGGCTTTACGATATTTACGGCATTTTGCCTGAAGAGGTCAGTGAAGACGCTTCTCCAGTTTTTGCTTGCATACATCCAGAAGATTTAGAATTTTTCAGACGGACAATCGCTGAGTCAGCCCAAAATCTGACAGTATGGCAATGTGAATATCGAGTGTGTTTCCCAGACGGACGCATTATCTGGGTGTCTGGACATTCAACGCCGCAACGCGAAGCCGATGGGAGTATTCTTTGCCATGGATACATTAAGGAAATCACTGAGCGAAAACGATCTGAACTCGCGTTAATAGAGAGCGAATCAAAACTACGAGAAGCCTATGCTGAGCAGAAAGCTCTATTTGCGGCTCTAACCGATGTTGTGCTAATCCGTAATGCTGAAGGCAAATGTCTCAAGATTGTACCGACCAACATTGAGAACTTAGTAGGAACGCTCAAAGAAATACTAAGTAAGCCAATCTATGAAGAACTTCCGCAACCAGCAGCTAGCATTATTGCTATGGCAATCAAAGAATCTCTAGCTACAAAGAAAGTTGTAAGTTGTGATTACAGTTTGCCAATTCATGGGAAAGAAATTTGGTTTGCTGCAAGTATCTCACCCGTAGCTGAAGATCGGGTAATTCAGATTTCGAGAGATATTACCGGTCGCAAGCAAGCTGAAATGACTCTAGCCAAAGCTAAAGAAGCTGCCGAGACGGCAACTAGAGCTAAAGGCGAGTTTCTTGCAAATATGAGCCATGAAATCCGCACGCCGATGAATGGGGTGTTGGGAGTGGCAGAATTACTTTCCTCAACCTCACTAACTGAAGAGCAGTTAGATTATGTGCAGACAATTCGTGATAGTGGGAATATCCTTCTATCTATTATTAATGACATTCTCGATTTTTCTAAAATTGAAGCAGGCAAGTTAGAACTAGAAAAACACCCCTTCATACTGACGGATGCTGTAAAATCAGTTTTCCATCTCATTAGTAAGCAAGCTGCTAATCAAGAAACGATCATAAATTATGCGATCGCCACCGATGTGCCTACAACTATTTTTGGCGATCGCGCCAGATTTAGCCAAATCCTGATTAATTTAATTGGGAATGCTGTCAAATTTAGCAAGCAAGGGCAAGTTCTATTAGGCATCAGTTATTTGAATTCTTCTCAATTATTATTCTCGATCAAAGATACAGGTATTGGCATATCTAGCGATTGCATTAATGAACTGTTTCAACCCTTTGTCCAAGCCGATGCTTCGATCAGTCGCAAATATGGCGGGACTGGACTTGGTTTAGCAATTTGCAAACATTTAGTGAAGTTAATGGGCGGTTTGATTTGGGCTGAAAGCAAAGGCTCTATCGGTGGCGAACCACCTTTGGGCTGGCAAATGTCTACGAATCTCGAAACACAGGGTTCAATTTTCTGTTTTGCGATCGCCTTACCTAATATTGAGCCAATTGCGATCGCCCCAAAATCACCTATTTCGACAACCTCTAATAGTCTGACGGCAGAGCAATTTCCTCTAAAAATCTTAATCGTGGAAGATAATGTCGTCAATCAAAAAGTTGCTTTGCGCTACCTAAAAAACTTTGGATACATTGCCGATATTGCCAATAATGGTGCAGAAGCTCTACACATGGTATCGAGTCAAACTTATGACTTGCTATTCATGGATATGCAAATGTCCGTAATGGATGGAATAACTGCAACTAGAGCAATCCGTCAAAATGCGATGCTTCAGCCACAGCCCAAAATTGTGGCGATGACTGCCAATGTGATGCCAGAAGATGTTCAATCCTGCTTTGATGTAGGCATGAATGATTACATCAGTAAGCCAATTCGGACTGATGAACTTGTGCGAATATTGACTCTATTTCAGAACAAATAAGTAGGGCTTGCCGATGATTTTATTGATGATTGCTCCAAGCTTGGTTCACAAAATCGAGAAATTCTGCGGCAAATCTTTCTGTTGAGAAACGCATCGCATTGTCGCGACAGTTATCAGCGCTAATCCGATGCTGCGATCGCTCAAACTCAAGCACCGCCGTACAAATACTTTCGGAGGTCTGTTCTGCAAAAAATACACCCGTGGGGCGATCAGATTCTAAGCCAATCACCGACTCGCACACACCACCTCGACCATAGGCAATCACAGGCGTACCACATACTTGAGCTTCAACAGGCGTGATTCCAAAATC
Organism: Pseudanabaenales cyanobacterium; assembly: GCA_038230875.1. Taxonomy (GTDB): domain Bacteria; phylum Cyanobacteriota; class Cyanobacteriia; order Pseudanabaenales; family Pseudanabaenaceae; genus Pseudanabaena. The sequence goes on along the minus strand of JBBRMK010000058.1, from coordinate 16,789 downwards.
TTCCTCTGCGGCAAATACAAAAGCTTTAGCATTTTGCATATATTCGCACAACTCTTGCGGTGGGAGATAACCCAGAAACTTGATATTACTACTTGCCTTAGCCCGAATTTTTGGCATCTGTTCACCATCACCAATTACGAGCAACTGGCGATCGCCTATTTGCGAAAATGCTTCCACAATTAAGTCAATCCGTTTGTAAGGAACTAACCGCGAAGCGGTGAGATAGAACTCTTGTTTTTGTTTGCACAGCCGATAATTTTGCAAATCTACGGGCGGATAGATTACTGTTGCCGAACGTCGATAGACTTTCTGAATTCGACGAGCAATAAATTCAGAATTAGCAATAAATAGATCAACTCCATTAGCTGTGCGCGTATCCCAAATCCGTACTTTGTGTAAAATCCAGCGGGCGATCCAGCTTTTGATCCCCCGTTCTAAATTTGATTCTTTCAGGTATTGATGTTGCAAGTCCCAAGCATAACGAATTGGCGAATGTACATAGGAAATATGTAATTGATACGGCGAAGTTAGCACCCCTTTGGCGACTGCATGGGAACTGGAGATGATCAGATCGTATGCCGATAAATCAAGCTGCTCGATCGCTAGAGGCATGAGTGGCAAATATTGCCGAAACTTAGTTTTTGCAAAGGGGAGATTTTGAATAAACGTAGTTGTGACTTTTTTATTTTGAATAAAGCCCCGCTCAGAGTCATCTAAAAAATCCACCACTGCAAACAAATCAGCATGGGGAAACAAATTTAAAATTTGTTCAATAACTCGTTCTGATCCCGCGTAGTTCACAAACCATTCATGCACGATCGCAATGCGTAAATTTTCTAGATCCCACATAAAACCTAAGTTAAAAGCTAAGTAGAGGTAGGCGCTTGATGTTCACATCTACTCTCTGGATTTTAATTTGTCTCGAGCATTATAAGGAGAATTATGGTTAGAATGACAACGTTGAATCCAAAAAATCTATGAAGCTGCATCGCGCCTCATCTACTCTTGCCTCAGTCATTGGCTCAGTCAGTTTTGCGATCACTATCATTACGAGCTTCTCGGCTATGACATTTGCGCCGCAAATTACGATGTCAGCGATCGCTCAAGAAGCAGGTGAACCTGTCACTACGCGATCGGGAGCAAATGCGATCGGCTTAGCCAAGCATTTACGGAAAATAGGAGCCAAGGTATACACTGCTTATTGGTGTCCTCATTGCCACGATCAAAAACAAAGCTTTGGCAAGCAAGCCGTAAGTCAGCTCGAAGTGATTGAATGTGATCAGCGCGGAGTCAAGCCCCAAAGGCAACTTTGTACAGATAAAAAGATTAGAGCATATCCCACATGGGAGATTGGCGGCAAGTTTTATGAAGGTACGCTAACTTTAGAGCAGTTGGCAAATTTATCGAGATATCGCGGTGACATTTAGATAAACAGCACTAATTAGTCAAAATAGCAACTCCAAATTTGCATAATTAGATTAAAGTAATTACCGTCTTATTAAAAATAGCAATTTTCTCCATAATCATTGTATATAGGTTAATAAGGTATTTAATAAACCTTTGTTTTACTTACCTTTTTTTGCTCATTTGTCTTTTACTTCTAGTCTTTTTTGATTAACGCAAACCTTGCAGGCTAATATGTCTACTCTTGTCATTGTCGAATCGCCCACTAAGGCTCGCACCATTCGCAACTTTTTACCTGCTGGGTATCGAGTAGAGGCTTCAATGGGTCATGTGCGCGATTTACCACAGTCAGCCAGTGATATTCCTGCGGAGTTGAAGTCCTTTGATTGGGCAAAGCTAGGCGTAAATGTAGATGCAAATTTTGAGCCGCTTTACATCGTGCCAGATGATAAAAAGAAGATTGTTCGCGAACTCAAAGCAGCGCTAAAAGGGGTTAAAGAACTGATTCTGGCAACTGACGAAGATCGTGAAGGCGAAAGTATTTCGTGGCATTTGTTGCAAATTTTGCAGCCAAAAGTGCCGATCAAGCGCATGGTATTCCATGAGATTACCTCTGAGGCCATCAAAGGAGCACTAAAAAATTGTCGTCAGATTGATGATCGCCTTGTTCATGCTCAAGAAACTCGCCGTATCCTTGATCGCCTTGTTGGTTATACGCTCTCGCCCTTGCTCTGGAAAAAAATCGCTTGGGGATTATCAGCAGGTCGGGTGCAGTCGGTAGCAGTGCGCGTAATTGTCAATCGTGAGCGCGATCGCCGTGCTTTTAAGTCGGGTAGTTACTGGGACTTAAAAGCAAATCTCTTTGCACCAAAGCAAGAATTTCCTGTGCAGCTAGTCTCAGTGGGTGGCACGAATGTCGCAACTGGTAAAGACTTTGATGAAGCCACGGGCAAAATCGCCAGAGGGCGCAAGGTTTTATTGTTGGATGAAGCAGCTGCGATCGCTTTACAACAGCGCTTAAATGGCAAAGTTTGGTCGGTAAGCAATCTTGATGAGCGCCCCACCACCCGTAAGCCATCACCACCTTTTACCACCTCAACTCTGCAACAAGAGGCAAACCGTAAATTGCGCTTATCAGCCCGCGATGCGATGCGGGTGGCTCAGGCTTTGTACGAGCAAGGTTTTATAACCTACATGCGGACTGACTCGGTAAGTTTGTCACAACAGGCGATCGCGGCGGCGCGTCAAAGCGTTACTACTATGTATGGCAATAGCTTTTTGAGCAAAGAGCCACGCCAATATGTGACTAAATCAAAGGGCGCACAAGAAGCTCACGAAGCGATTCGTCCTGCTGGTGAATCCTTCCGCACTCCTCAAGAAACAGGGCTTTCAGGGCGCGAACTAGCCCTTTACGACCTAATTTGGAAGCGTACTGTCGCCTCACAAATGGCGGATGCTCAGCTAACTATGCTTAGCGTGCAATTGACCGTTGAAGATGCTCTATTTCGCGCTTCAGGCAAACGCATTGATTTCGCAGGATTTTTCCGCGCCTATGTAGAAGGATCGGATGATCCTGATGCTGCACTCGAAGAAAAGGAAGTGATGCTGCCACCACTCAAAATTGGTGATCATCCTGTCTGCCGTGAATTAAATACAGTCGGACATGAAACTCAGCCCCCTGCCCGCTATACCGAAGCGGCTCTTGTGAAAATGCTCGAAAGTGAAGGCATCGGTCGTCCTAGTACCTACGCCAGCATTATTGGCACGATCTGCGATCGCGGCTATGTGCAGCTTATCAATAACGCGCTAATTCCTACATTTACTGCCTTTGCTGTTACTAGCTTATTAGAAGAACATTTCCCAAATCTGGTCGATCCTAGCTTTACTTCTAAAATGGAACAAACCCTCGATGATATCTCGATGGGTACAGTGGAATGGCTTCCTTATCTCAGGAAGTTCTATTCAGGCGAAATGGGCTTGAGTGGACAAGTGAAGTCTCGCGATAGCTTGATCGATGGCGAATCAGCGCGGACAGTCCGTCTTGAAGGTTTAGATGATGATGTTAAGGTCAAGATCGGCAAGTTCGGCGCTTATATTCAAGTTGGCGATGGCGATCGCACCGTCAATTCTTCAATTCCTCAAAACTATACTCCTTCCGATTTAGTCCCTGAAAAGATCGAACTACTACTCAAACAGAAATTAGAAGGTCCCGATCAAGTTGGTATCCATCCCGAAGCCAATGAACCGATCTTCATGATGATGGGGCAATATGGTCCCTATGTGCAGTTAGGTCAAGCAACAGAAGAAGTTCCCAAACCGAAACGAGCTTCATTGCCAAAAGGAATGCAGCCCGAAAATGTCACCGTTGATATTGCTGTGAAGTTGTTAGCTTTACCCCGCACTCTCGGAGAACATCCTGAGACTGGCAACCGTGTGTTTGTGAATACAGGTCGATTTGGCCCTTATGTTTGCCATGTCAAAGGCAATGGCGACAAAGATGATAATCGATCGCTAAAAGCCACCGATGACCCGTATACGATCGCTTTAGAACGGGCTCTAGAACTTCTATCGCAACCTAAGACCTTGCGCGGTGCTGCTACTGCCAAAGTCTTAAAATCTCTCGGTAATCATCCTTCCGATGGTGAAGCGATCGAGATTCTTGATGGTAAATATGGTGCGTATGTTAAGCATGGCAAGATAAATGTCTCGCTAACTAAGGAGCAAACTGTGGAAGGGCTGACTGTGGAAGAGGCGCTCTCAATGTTGGCAAATAAATCTGGTAAAAGCACGGGTAAAACTACTAGCAAGCGCACTAAGGCGGCTCCTAGCGATACCAAAAAGACTACGACTAAAAAGACACCCACTAAATCTACAGTGACTAAAACTACAGCCACTAAAACCGCAGCCAAAACCACTAAAAAGAAACCAACTACTAAAACTACAGCAGCCAAGTGATGCTCTTACTCCCTTCTCACCAAATAATTAGCGATGCGGCGCATCGCTGATTATTTGGTTTTAATGTCTAATCTTTCACTGGGAAGGAAGTAGGATTTTTAGAAAGGGGTACGACCTTTATACCACTAATATATTCCAACATTCACGGGCAATTTCCCAATCTTCTTGAGTATGGATAACTAGAACTCGTATTGCTGCATCAGAGGAGGCAATATCACAATCGATCGCTTGTGGATTATTTTTGGCTAAATCGAGCTTTAGCCCCAAAAACTCAAAATTTGCACAAGCTGCTGCTCGAACTGAAGGATTATTTTCGCCAATACCTGCGGTGAATACTAAGGCATCTAAACCACCTAGACTCGCTAACATAGAGCCGATGTGCGATCGCAAACTATGCACATACACATCAAAAGCTAATTGAGCTTGTTGGTTGTCCTCCGCGATCGCTTTCAGAATTGGGCGTAGGTCTGCTGAGATTCCTGAAAGACCCAATAGTCCTGATTCTCGATTCAGGATGTGATCAAGTTTCTCCACATCCATATCGGGCTGTCGCAATAAATGGATTAAAATTCCTGCATCAATCGAACCAGAGCGATTTCCCATCACTAGCCCTTCAAGTGGCGTAAATCCCATCGTCGTATCAATACTCACACCATTGCGAATTGCCGCTAGCGAACATCCATTTCCTAAATGACAAATAATTAATCGGAGATCTTCGACTTTACGATTGAGCATCTTAGCCGCGCGATCGCAACAATATTGATGACTGATGCCATGAAAACCATAGCGACGAATGCCTTGCTCCGTATATTTAGTGGGAATTGCATAGGTATAAGCAGCAGGTGATAAGTGAGCATGAAAAGCGGTATCAAATACGGCAACTTGAGGAATATTCTCAAATAGTTTCTCTGCTGCTTCAATCCCTTCTAAATTGGCAGGATTATGAACTGGTGCAAATATTGCTAAATTAGCGATCGCCGCTTTTACTTCGTCATTGATGATTGTACTTTGGCGATATTCTTTGCCTCCATGCACAACTCGATGCCCGATCACATCTATTTCGCAAGGGCTTTGGATAACTGGGGTTTCACCACTCCACAAAGTTTCCAGCATATGGGCGATAATTTCAGGGCGAGAAGTTGCCGAGATTTCTTCTTTTAAAACTTTTCCATGTTGTGGTTTTACCTTAATTTCCGCAAAACCTTCATGGTGTGTCCAGTCAATACTTGCTTCCCAAATTGGTTTAGGGGCAGTATCGGGCAATATTCCTTCTAAATCATATAGACAACTTTTTTGACTACTCGATCCTGCATTGAGAACTAGTATCTTCATGCTTTTAATTACTCTTGTAAAAAAACTATGTCAAAACTTGCACGATCATTAAATCGCGATCATTAAATCTTGACATATAGCTGTCGCCAAGTGTATCAGGACATAAAACCCAAAAGAGAGTTGCGGCGCGGAGCGCCGCAACACTCTTTTGGGTTTTGATTTTTTCCTAACATGGCTGACGACAGCATATAGTTTATTAATTGGTCGCGGCACTTCGCAAAATTGCCACAGTTTCCTTATGTTTGCCATCCCATGCCCACATGATCGCCGTCCAGCCATTGCGATCTTGAGCATTTAGCCGTGCGCCTGACGCAATTAGCGATCGCACAATTTCACCATAACCTTGACCTGCTGCCCACATTAGCGGTGTCCAACCGTATTTATTGCGTGTATTTGGATTTGCACCAGATACCAGTAAAACTCTCACAACATCGGTATTTCCATTCATCGATGCCCATAACAGAGGTGTCCAGCCATATTCATCGCGAACATTAACATCAGTTGCTTGAGAAAGGAGCGATCGCACTTCAGCAATTTTTCCATTTTGGGCAGCACTTAATAATTGCGAATTAAGATTCGGCTTAGTTAACTCTTGTTTAATCTGTCTGCTTGACTCAACGCTCTTTGGTTGAATAATCTTTGGTACTTCGCCTGCATAAGCATCTGTATAAGTATCTGTATAAGTACTGGTGCTTATGCACAGGACTAAACTACATACCAACACAAAACCTGAGCTTCTCAAAAAAGAATTCATAGCGCCGCCCACAAAAATCTCTAGATCGATCAGAGTCTAAAGATTTATTTAGCGATCGGCTAGCGCAATTCTGCGGAAGTTTGCCTATAAATGGCGACAGTGTATGATTTTTGTCTAAGTGCTAAAGTGCATAATAATAGTCTTTTTATTAATTTTTTAATTTCAACCGCAAGCGATGAATAACTCAGTGGATATAACCGAAAAGCTTGAGACAATGCCACCTAAGTTGCCACTGATCCAGATGTTTCGGATCGGCTTATTTCAGATGGGTTTAGGGATTATGTCTCTGCTGATTGCAGGGCTACTCAATCGACTCATGATTAATGAATTAACTATTCCGGCAACTCTCGCCGCCGGGTTTATTGCCGTGCCTCTATTTGTATCACCTACAAGAGTATGGTTTGGACAAACGTCTGATGCCAAAACTATATTCGGGACTCATCGCTCAGGCTATGTCTGGATTGGGGCAGTGCTCTTTGCGGTGGTTGCCTTTTTGATTACGCAAGTAATGTGGCAATTAGGACGTAGCGTCCATGAGATTGGTTGGAATGGGATCACTTATGGATGGGCCATCTTGCTGGGAGCCATGTTTGCACTGTATGGAATGTCTATCAGTTTGAGTTCCACACCTTTTGCGGCGATGTTAGTTGATATTTCCGATGAAGAGGAGCGCTCAAAATTAGTTGGTATCGTCTGGTCGATGTTGATGGTGGGAATTGTGATTGGCGCGATCGCTGTCTCAAAACTTTTACCATGCACAAGTGCGCCGCCTAATGAGGTGTCAATTTATGCCAATAGCGATCGCCTTATTCAATTACAAAAAGCAATTAATTCTGTATTCACGATCATTCCTGCGGCGGTGGTTGGGCTGTCTTTCTTCGCTACTTATGGCATTGAGAAAAAATATTCACGTTATAAATTGCGGGTTGCTCAAAATAATATTTTGAATGGAAATACTAGTGAGGAAAAACTATCTCTGGGGCGTGCCTTGCAGGTATTAACTGCTAGCAAGCAGACTGGTTTATTCTTCTCTTTTTTACTGATGATGACGATCGGTATTTTTATGCAAGATGCGATTATGGAACCATTTGGCGGTGCTGTATTTGGGATGAGCATTTGTGCAACTACCCAACTTAATGCAGCGTTTGGAACAGGCACATTAATTGGACTGAGTTCTTCTGGATTTTTAATTGTCCCTCGACTTGGTAAGGAATCTTCTACTAAATTAGGCTGCTACATGGTGGCAGCGAGTTGCGCTTTATTATTGATTTCAGGCTTTATCCAAAAAACTTGGGCATTACAAACAGCTCTCGCTCTATTCGGATTCGCTTCAGGAATTACAACTTCAGGCGCATTGAGTCTCATGCTTGACCTCACGGCTGCGGAAACCGCAGGGACTTTTATCGGTGCTTGGGGATTCTCTCAAGCGATCGCTAAAGGACTTGCTACACTTTCAGGCGGAATTGTGCTTGATGTTGGCAAAAAAATATTTAGCACTTCTATCTATGCCTATAGTTTTGTATTTGTATGCGAAGCGGCAACAATGATTATTGCGGTAAGTTTGCTAAGCCGTGTCAATGTGCAGGAATTCCGTACTGATGCAAAAAAGGCGATCGCTACCGTATTCGCCAACGAAATCGATTAGTTTTTAATTGATGTTAAAGCGATCAGTTAAAGTCCTGAATGTTTTGGGATGACGACTTCCTAAGGGTGCGACCTTTATACAACAAATCCCGAACAAACTCACCACTAGATTTTTTGTAAAAGCCTTGCAAAGCCGGGATTTTAGGTGATATCTAACAATAAAAGTACCCGATTTATTAAAACCAAAATGTGGGTGTGCCGCGCTTCGCGCGGCACACCCACAGTAAAATCTTTTCAAGAAATCGCCTTACAAAAAATCTGGGTTTAGTTTGTTCTCAATCTGCTGTATAAAAATCGTACCCGTTAGCAGTTGAAACAAAGCAAAAGCTTCAGAAACTTATACAAAAGATGAGAGCGAAAAACAATCCGAATCTCAATGAATTAGGACTTACGCAAATTAACCAAGAACTAAAGTTCTTGGCTCAAAGCTAAAGTCCGTTAAAACTGACTAAAAAAAGCCTCAAATCAACCTGTTTCAACAGGTTTAAGCTTTCAGCCCGCAATTTATTGCAGGGCTATTGCGTAAGTTCTATAAATCCTACAAGATCTTCTTTCTATTTCCATCTGATTCAATAGATACGAAAGTCCTTAAAGGCGACATCAAAAACGATCTTAAAATTGACGCTGGAACTCCATTTTCTTTTGTTTACGGTCAAAGATATGTTTCTCTTGCAGCTTTGATAAAGAATCCCAAAACGACATCGGAGTTGCTTGGAAAGTAAGCAAAAGAAGACGGTTGATGAACAGATCCCCGACTTTTTTTGCACCAGATAAAAGTAATTTATGATTACAAAGAAAAAGCAGGAGTTCTTAGCTTTTCTTGTTGAAGTTAGCGAAAAAGGCGTTTGTAGTGAGAACTGTATAACTGCGATCGCCCTTTTTTCCTCTTGTCTACATGGTTTAAAGCAGGACTAATCACAAAAAGAGTAGTTCTAGTTAAATTCTCTTTGATGGTAGTAGATCCCATTTCTGACAAGGGAACTGTCAAAATCTTTTCATCTTCCCAACCTAATCGATAACAAATAGCCACAGTTGTATCGGCTGGATAATGTTCCATTAATTTAGCTTGAGCATTATCTACATGATGAGCGCTGAGATATAGACATAGAGATGCTTGGTGAGCAGCAAGACTTGATAATTCTTCTTTTTGAGGAACTTGAGTACGTCCACTAATGCGAGTGAGAATAATTGTTTGTACTAATTCAGGAACAGTTAGTTCAACTTGTAAACGGGCAGCGGCTAATTGAAATGCACTGACTCCTGGGATAATTTCAAAAGGAATTTCAGCTTCCACAAGAGCGGTAATTTGCTCTTGAATTGCTCCATATAAACTAGGATCGCCATCGTGTAAACGGACTACTAATTTATGCGATCGCACTCTGTCAATCACAATTTCCAAGATCTCTTCCAGAGATTTGCTAGCCGTAGGAATAATTTCGGCATCGGCTCGACAAAATTGCAGCATCGAGTCAGGAATGAGAGAGTTAGCATAAACGATCACGTCTGCCTTAATTAAGAGATTGCGCCCCTTAACGGTAATTAGATCGGGATCGCCAGGTCCTGCGCCTACTATATAGACTGGGTTGAGCATTAAATTCAAAAAATAAAGGGAGTGAAAATAAAGTGAGTGATTTGCACCTCTTTTATTTTAGAGAACTAATTGCCCTAAGCGATCGCATAACACAGTTCTAATATCAACCTTAATATCTGTATATTTCTGGATATATGCTGTAGCGCGTTGAGTAATTTGCTCGGTGAGATACTGAAAAATCTGGCGATCATAACTATATTCAACTAGTAATTTATGCACAGCTTCGGCAGTAGGCGATCGCTCGATTGCTTGAATTATTTCTATTGGCAAATTTTCATGGACAGCCGCCCGAACGAGAATATCTATTCGCGCATCGGCTAAGTGACTAGAAGTATTAAAAATCCCACCTGCTAATTTTAATAATTTGCCATGATAGCCGACCAATGTAATCGAAGTTATACCCAAGAGCGCTGCTTCCACTAACATTGCGCCGATCCAATTTGCAGTCTGGACTAATTGCGAAGTGGGGAACCCAAGATTTTGCGCCACTTGATAGCCATTTGCGCCGATATAAAAAGCGATTTGATGAGAAGTAGCAGCTTTAGCGCGTAAATCTGCACGAAACTCTTCTAGTTTATCTTCTACAGAGAGAGGTTTTGAGATCGCTGAAGTTCCCAATAACGAGAGTCCTTCAAGAATGCCAAAAGCGGCATTGGAAGTTCGCTTAGCCAGCGATCGCCCTTCAGGCAAAATAAATCGAATCTTAGCCGTAAAATTAGGTTGCAATAAAGGGAGAAGATTCACTTCTGCTAAATTATGAGCTAGTTTATAAATTGCTGGTTCTCCACTTGCAGTTCTTCCCAATCCTTCGCCTGCTTCTAAAATCAGTCTCTGTTCTGGTGGTTCTATCCCTGCTGACAATTCTAGGTGTACCCATGCCCAGATGGGCGTTCCTGCGGTTAAATCAAGATTGTCACCAGGATCGCTAATTGCGATCGCTAGAGCCGTATTTTTGTCAATGATCGCGCTTTGGGCGATCGCAATTTCACCTATACCAGATTCTAATAAGTTAAGTTCTACTGAAGTTGCGATCTCTTGGCGCAATGTCAAAATAGCCGCTTTAGCAGCAGCGATCGCAAATACGGGCAATGTATAACCAGATTTCATTACTTGTAATGCTCAGGAATCAATTTTTGTAATCGGACATTCGTGTAGTAAAAGTTGAGAATGCGATCATATGACCACCCCATACGTGCCAAATTATAAGAACCTGTTTGACTCATGCCAACGCCATGCCCTAAACCGCCGCCAATAAATATATAACCAGTTAATACTTTATCTTTATAGATAGGTTCTAATCGAAAGAAAGTACTATCAGGCGGATCGAAAGCATCGATAATTTCATCTTTTTTGACAATTATTTTGCCAGTATCAGTAGTTACTTCCATTTCTAACACACGACCTGAACTTGCTCTTTTTGATACTTCAAGTTGTCTTATGACATTAAAGTTGGTAGTGGTATCTCCTGAAAATCGCAAAAACTTTTTCAGAGACATTTGTAACTCATCTAATGTACCGCTTTTACGCCAGCGAATGGTTTTCCAACCGACTTCATTAAACCCTTCTTGGCGATCTAAAAAAGATTTTAAATTTTTATCTTCGGAGACATTAGCCGATCGCTGACTTTCAGAACGATTAGCAAGATCTAATACCGATTCCAGATAAGGGCGTGGGGTTCCATCCCAAATATCATTATAATTTGCAGTAATTCCCCCCGTTGTTGAAGAATAGAGTGCATCGATCGCCCGATTGTTATAGGTCAAAATTAAGCCTCTAGTGTCGGCGATCGCGCGATCGGCAAGCTCTGTCGTGTCTTCTAGCCCGCGATAAACTTGGCATTGGGTATCAGCACAAAGCTCGTAATCATCGACTTTAAAGCGATGCATACTGGCTAATACATAGGTGCGCGCCAATATTGCTTGAGCTTGCACTGCTGCATAGGGAGCGTTGTAACCGATTTCATGGGGAACTACGCCACGCACATAGGTTTCTAATGGAACGTTATTGACTAATGTATAACTTTGATGGGCATTACTTTGTAGTTTTAAACTGCCAGCATAGGAACGGTTTTTAATTTCAGCATTATTCTCTTTTTGATAACTAACTTCGATAATCCCTTCACTACTACTGACATCAAGGCGATCGCGGTTATAACGAAAATCTCCTATGATAAATGAAGCGATCGCTTTTTGAGGAAGAATACGGCGATCAAGTTGTACGGTCAGATTACCTTGCGATCGCAGAGTATAGAACATCAAATAGCGCAACAACATCGAATCATAAACATCACGCTTTGCCCAGACTTGCCAACGCCTTGGTTGAGAAATCTCCGTTTGAAGCCCTTTCTCTCCCCAATGGAAGGCACTCGCCGCCGCATTCTCGAAACTGCGGTGATTGCTAAGTACTAACTTCTCTTCAAGAATCGGTTGTGATAATGGCTGCGATGCGATTTCGATGACTACGCGATCGCTAGTTACAGTTTGAGTAGTTTTCCCATCGGCTGATGGGAACGAAAGGGTCAATTTGCCACCTGAGGGAGCTTTTAGGGTGAGACGATCTTGTGGTCTTTCCCCAAAACGCTGCACAATGCCAATCTTTAAAATAGGATTTGAGTCGGTTTGAGCTTGAACGAGTTCACCAGCCGTAAGTGTAAATGAACAAATTGTCGCAATGAATATTTGGTGAACAATACCGAAAGTCTTTTGCATATCAAGCTCAATACTCAAAATTTATGATATTTTTTGCAGTTTAACGCTTAAAAGCAAAGCGATCGCCATTTAGATTACTACTATAGCGATCGCTAGCGCTGAAATAAAACCCAGAAAGTAAAAGTGGTACGAATCACTATCACTATATTTCTAGTTTTTTGACCGAAACAAGATATCGTCTTTGTATACCATGCTCCTAGGCTAGAAAATATACATAGTTTGCTTGCTGTAAGCTGACTTTGAGCGCGATCGCCGATCGCCTTTCGGGACTGAACAACGAAGCCGACTATCTTTAATTGCCCAATCTCGGTTAGAAACCGACAAACTATACAGACGCTTCGGGCTTAGGATAACGTTCCTGTTGAGCGACTACCAATAATCTTGGCAACTTCACAAACAATTTTAAGAGTCCGCTCCAATAGGCTTGTTATGCGGCATTATCTTAGTTAGGCGCGCTAAAACCTATAGCCATATTTTTCCTCTCTTTTTTTAAAGGCTAGCTCTCCACCCTCAAGAAGTTGAGTAATTTTTTGGCGAACATCTAGATCTTCGATAGCTCCACAACTATAAATAATTTCTCCCTCTGATTGCTCCGCAATAATTATTTGCTCTGCATCAGTGTTGACTACAAGATTAGCATTGTGAGTAGCTATTATAATTTGCCTTCTTTTTTTAGCACTCCGAAAAGCAGGGACAAGCTCATTGAAAATGAAGCGATTATCAAGGTGTTCTTCAGGTTGGTCAATGAGTAAAGGTTTATCATCAAGGGCAAGTAAAATTTTGAGGAGAACGATTGCTCTTTCACCCATTGATAAGTTATCAATTGACTTGTTGTTAAAACTTATTTCTACTCCTAATTCAAAGAAACGCTGAAATACAGTATTGAAATAATCGGATTTAGTTATAGATCGCTTCAAGCGTAGGTCTTTAGTTTTATTCTCTATTTTTTGTGATATTGAAATGCAAATATTATCATTGTCACAATTATCCATACTTTCATTGTCCGAATTCATCAGATTCTCTATAGATTCAAAAACTTCAACAAAACTGCGATTGATTTCATCTTGAGAATGAACACGGTTATCCAATTTATCGGCTATTTGCTGAATATATTCAGATTTTTTGCGCATATCGATGAAGGCTAAAAATTTCAGATTGTTCAATATCTCATCTTTCCCATCCTCAAATTCATCTATCACTTTTTGGAGGAAAATTCTCATGCCTGTCATCATCTTAATAATATTAATATACAGATTAAAGCGCTTGATATTTAGTTCTGAACTCTGGCTGTTCTTTTTTTCAATTTCCTCAATCTCTTGCTTAGTTTCCTGAATTTCAGTATTCAAATTTGCCAGCTTTTGGCGAAGATCTGCAATTATTTTGCCTATACCTTCAAGTTCAGATATTTCTTGATTTTTCTTAGAAATGTCATTTTCGGTTTTCTCCTTAAATGAATCTAAAAATATTCTGTTCCCAGACAAAATATTTCTAACTTCTCTCATTCCTAGTATCTCAGCAGGTAAGCTTTTCAAATTTTCAGAATCCTCAAGCAACGACATCTTCTGATTTAAATCAAGGATATGATTTTTATAAAAAGAGTCGAAACTAGAAATTTGATTTTCAAATTTTTGAAGTGTCAAGAGAATTTCCTCAATAGTTTTCTTCTTTATTTTGAATTCCTCTAACTTATCCGTAAGTCTGCTGATTATGGAGTCACTCTGACCTTGCTGCACTTCAATTGAGGAGATTCTTAAAGAGATATCATCCTTCTCTCCCACTTTTATTTTCAGCTTGCTTACTAAAGATTCTTTTTTCTCAAGAACTTCATTATCTAACTGCTCTACCTTGAGATTAATACTTTGAATTTCCTGTTCAATTTGCTTGATTTCTTGCTCTTCACCCTCATACTCTCTTCTGTAATCAGGAAAATTATCAAATACCAAATCAAGGATATGAGAGTTTAGCTTCCCTGGATTAGCTGAATATTCTTCAAAGTGGTTTTGAGTAAGATAGAGAATATCAGATCTTTCAAATTCCAAAAGCTTCTCTCCACCTACTTCTCCTTCATAAGTCTCTCCTGATTTGAAGGTCAAGGACGTTTTAATAGAGGAGGCTGAAGATTTATTTTTCCCTTTTTTGGCATAAAGTCGGTGGATAAAAGATGTTTCAATATTTTGTAGTTTTTTACCTTCTCGAAAACACGATGCAACAATATCAAGCAATGCTGTTTTGCCAGAACCACGTCCACCAATAATTGTTACTAAGTTAGGGTTAAGCTGAACACAAAACTCGCCAATCGTTAGTGAATCGTTCAGGATCGTTCTCTCAATCTTCAAATTCTCCAAGGTAAAAGAACTTTTTTGCATTTCAGGATTTTCTGTTTGAACCTTAACGCGATCACATGGTTCATAGATAACCTGTTTAAGCCCTTCCCATGAAACCTCAGCTTTTACCCAACAATAACTTTTATTATCTGGCTCTAAAAATCTTTCCTCATAGCTATGCGAGTCACATCCCCAAAGACAAGGCTTTAAGGACTTAAACTCTTTGGTGAAATCTTCTGTAGATGAGTGTTTATTCCCAAGACAAAAGTCTCTAGTGTTATGGTTTGAAGAGAAGACAGCATGTGACATTTGAACAAGATGCTTTCTCACTGCATGATCTTGACCATTCCAATCCATAGCTGACAGATTTTCATCGGCTAACACAATCAGATATTTCCCTCTAAATTTACGGTCAAGGCACTCTTTGATTTGTTCGCTTTTAACAACTACATTCTTACAACCGATGAAAGTCGAAGGCTCAGACAGGAAAGAAGGATGCTGACTTTGAAGATTTTCTCCAAATTCGCGCAAGTTTGAAATTTTAAGTTTTCGTGTTTTTGCAGAATCAAACGCATCTTGGTCATAGTAAAAATCTAAATCATGGAGAAACCCCTCTTCAATCTCCTGAGATGGAATTTCGGGTGAAAGTAGTACATGAAGATTAATTCTCTTTGGCTCAGTGCCCTCTTTAGTTCGATAAATAACTTTGTCAACTCGAAATTCAATATTTGGAAAAACAAATATATTGCTTAAACTGCCTGATTCCTTTAACTCTAAAACTTTCTTATAACCTTCAATTGTGAAGTAATCGGTAATACCCAGTGCAACAATACCTTTTTCTTGAGTTTTTTCTGTGATTTTTTTCACATACGTGACCCAAGTTTCTGGGTCTTCTGCATTCCCAAAACCGTTATTTAGTATTGAGGAAGGGGTATGTAGATGAAAATCCCAAATATTCCATTTAGAGCTTTGACTCATAGCGGTTCAATACCATAAAATTGCTTCCTTAAGATAGCAGTTATTCTTCGCTTTCGGCATAACTATAGTATTAGACAGAAAATTTCTGTCTAATATGAATATAGGGTATATGGACTGAAAGTCAAATTTCTGTCTATACCCCGTCCATATTGAAAACCGAAGTTTTCAATATGGACCCAGAAGAAACCCGAAGCGGGGCTTCGCCCTGCGACCCTCTAAAATAACTATGGGTTTCATCCTAGATGCGGTATATATACCCTATATGGAACCAAAAGCAGAAATTTTCTTCCTAAAATACTATTTTTGGTTGACTAGACGGAAAGTTTTTGCTTAATCATCTAGACTGGGTTGTTAGATGGATAACTTCATGTATTATTTATAAATTTCTTCAATACAAGCCGCTAGGTTTTCATGAATTTAGAGACAATCACTTCAGCAAATAATATAACTTTGATTGAAGTTGTTGCGGATTTAGCTAGATCTGAGCGGATTGATCGCTTTTTAGCCCATCATCTTACTGACCTATCCCGATCGCGGATTCAAGTATTAATTGATGATGGCTATGTCACCGTTAATGATGTTATCTGTAATAACAAAAAGGACTTAATAAAAGCAGGCGATCGCATTCAGTTAACTACGCCAGTTGCTACCCCGCTTGATTTAATTGCTCAAGAGATTCCTTTAGATGTTCTCTACGAAGACGAGCATTTGATCGTGATCAATAAACCTGCTGGATTAGTTGTCCATCCTGCGGCGGGACATGCAGATGGAACTTTAGTTAATGCTCTATTAGCTCATTGTACAGAGTTGTCTGGCATAAATGGAACTCAGCGGCCAGGGATTGTGCATCGTTTAGATAAAGATACAAGTGGAGTGATCGTGGTTGCCAAAAGCGATCGCGCTCATCAAGATTTACAATTACAAATTCAAGCAAAAACAGCGCGGCGTGAGTATTTAGCGATTGTGCGCGGAGTTCCCAAAAGCGAATCTGGTGTAATTGATGCGCCGATCGGGCGACATAAAAATGATCGCAAAAAGATGGCAGTGGTTGACGATGGACGTAAAGCGATTACCCATTGGCAAATAATGGAACGTTTGG
>JBBRMK010000057.1:0-32157 GCA_038230875.1 Pseudanabaenales cyanobacterium | reverse complement strand
TTATTTGCCAGATTTGCTAAGCGAAATTCAACCCGATCTCGTTCTCTATGATGCAGGTGTCGATCCACATATAGGCGATCGCTTAGGCAAATTAGCGCTCACTGATGCAGGTATATATCGGCGCGATATGCAGGTTTTAAGTACTTGTGTCTCCCAAGGTTTTCCTGTGGCAAGTGTGATCGGTGGCGGCTATTGCGAAGACATGCGATCGCTAGTCTATCGACATTCCTTATTACATCGTGCTGCTAGTAATGTGTATCGTCAGTATAACTTGTAAAAAATTCTGATATTCTATCTTTATATTTTATTGGAAAAACTATGAGCTTTGAGAATTGCGGCGACTAGAAACGCATAAGAAATTCCGCCCACCACTGCTAACATCCAAAAACTTACTAATGCACTCGTATTCCATAACGCGTGAAGAAAAGCAGAACTTAGATAACCAATCGTCAGAATTTGCCAACGGAGGGAAGGTTTGAGAACACTTAGCCCGATAAAATAGCCGAAGTAACCGCTATATGCCATATGTCCTGCTACTGAGCCAAGTACACGGGGAATTAATAACTGTAATCCCTTGAGTTCCGCAATTTCTAGGCTACCTGCTTGACTTGTAATACTTTGCACAATCGTCGGCACATACAGCCCCAGAGTTTCCGTTAACATAAAGCCGATCGCTGAAGCCGCACCAATCAAAATTCCATCCAATGGTTCGCTGATACCAAAGCGCGATCGCCACTTTTTGCCAAGCCGTAAACCGATAAACCACAGCGCAAAGACTGGCAAAGCTTTGATCAACTCTTCCATCAAGCCCGCCCCAAAAAACATCGCAATCAAAACACTAACAAAATTTGCCTGACCCGATGGTGGAGTCCCTGGTAAAACATTGTAAAAGAACCAGAGAAAAACTTGTAAAATTGGACTTCGGAGCAGAACTGCGGTAAATAGAGCTGCTCCTAAAATTATCCACCAAGGCTTAGATTTACCACAAAGTTGATAGACAAAATAATAGGCAGCAAGACTGATATATGTGGAAATTGTTAGATTGAATAGCTGCGGTTGCCCTAAAAAAGCAAACATCATCACTACAAATCCAACTGTCGCAATTCCTGGTAAGAGATAAGCTTGTTTCCAAAGATCATTACCTGTCGAAAATATTGGTAATAACTTAGTTAGCGTGATCTTAGTAATCTGCGATCGCGGACGCAAACTCAAAATAGTGGCAATGGTTGTTGCGGGTTTGGACTCTTGCTCAAATACAAATTCAGGACCATCTTTAGTTAACTGAATGCGATCGCCATGATTGAGCGGATAACAACTATACAAACGGCGATCATTGATAAATGTGCCATTCGCACTATCAAGATCACAAATTTCCCAACCCTTAAACTTCTCTTTAGCAAAGATCGGACGGATCTCGGCATGGCGACGCGACACTGAGCCATAAATATTGCTGTTAATCGCAATTTCACAACTAGGATCTCGCCCCAAAGTAATCGAGCGATCAACCAAAGTCGCTACAATTGAACTGCGATCAGAACTTGAGCGATCAGAACTTGAGCGATCAGCAGAAATTTGCTTTAAAAAAGCTTTGGGACTAGAGCGATCGTGCATAGGTTAATTATATTAGCGAAGTGTGGCACGAAGCCCCGCTCTATGCTAATTCAAGATCTAAATCAAGAGCGAAACAAAACCTAAACCAAAATCCTTTCTATTTCTAACTCTGAAGCCGCCCGAGCAAGTTGTGAAATATCGCTCAGATCCTTAATATAAGGAAGAATTCCTAAAACAGGAATAGAAGCTAGTCTCGAAATCATCTGGGGCGGTGCAAGCTCTTCAATCTCTTCAGGAGAATAAACTTGTGAACAACTCAGCACAATTCCTTTTAGTTTCACTTTTTGCAAATTAGCCAAAGCTACATTTGCGATCGCCTGAGAGATCGCCCCTAACCTTACTGGCACAACCAAAATCGTCTCTAAAGCCCAATCTCTTGCCAAATCAGCGACAATATATTCATCAGTAATCGGCGAACCAAGTCCACCTAAAGATTCAATCAGTAAAAATTCTTTTTGTTGTTGCAGCTTTTGGAATTGTTGCCAAATAATCGCTAAATCAATCGTCTTCCCTTCTTTAAAAGCCGCGATCGCAGGAGCAATTGGCGTCTCAAAATACAAAGGTGTAATTTCTGCAAGAGTTTGCGAAAGTGGAAAAGTCTGACTATAGAATTCGCGATCGCCTTCTCCCGATTGCAAAGGTTTATAAATACCCAATGTCGTACTTGGGATGTTTTTAGGTGTAGTGCGATCGCGATAGGTCAGCCAATAAGCCGCCAAAGCCGCTGTTAATACAGTCTTCCCCACGCCTGTATCACTACCAACAATTAATAAAGGTTTCGTCATGATGTAATATTCGGTAAAATTTTTCTAAGTTCCGTCTATTAAATCTAAGATATAACTAAATTGCACATTTGCATCAAAAAACTCTTCTCAGAACTAAATTAGAACTAAATTAGAACTAAAGTAGAAAGAGAGAGCCTTATTTGCCTGAACTATTAACAATTGAAATGTTTTGGTATAAGGTCAAGGTAATAGATAACTAGCAAAACAATCAATGAAACCGCCTGTCATCATCATCCTAGGAGAGAAGAGTATTGCGATCGCTCGACAAATCCAAATAGTAACAGCTAACTCCACGATTTACGGACTAGCCTCGCGTACCCAAACTGCTGATTACCAATACGAAAAATTTAGCGAAACTGTCAGCGAATTATTTAGTCAAGGGCATCCGATTATCGGTATATGTGCGGCGGGAATCTTAATCCGATCGCTAGCACCTTTACTCTCAGATAAACGCGCTGAACCACCTGTAATTGCGATCGCTGAAGACGGTAGTGCAGTCGTTCCTCTCTTAGGTGGATTGAATGGAGCTAACGAACTCGCCAGAGCGATCGCTAAAGCTCTGCAAGTCAACCCAGCGATCACCACCACAGGCGATTTGCGATTTCAGACCTCGCTGTTATCACCGCCTGATGGCTATCGACTGCTTAATTCTGATCAGCAAGCAAAGACATTTTTAGCAGATTTATTGGCAGGAGCAACTGTAGAACTAATTGGTGATGCGACTTGGTTAAGCGAAAGCAACCTTCCTTTTGCTAATGAAGCTACACATAGGATTGAAATAGTTTCTTCTAGTGAACTAGAGGGGATCGTCTCAAAGCTAAGCACAAATCATCTAATTTATCAAACCATTTCTATCCAAAATTCAATCATTACAGGGAAAGTCTCAATCATTGGCACAGGACCAGGAGCCTCTAAATGGATGTCTCCTGAAGTCAAAACAATTCTGGAATCTGCTACCGATTTTGTCGGTTACAAAACTTATGTGAACTTAATAAAAGAGTTTACAAAAGGGAAGCAAATTCACGCGTCCGATAATCGTGTTGAACTAGACCGCGCCCGTCATGCTCTTGATCTCGCTGCTGAGGGGAAATCAGTCGTCATCGTCTCCTCAGGTGACCCCGGTATTTATGGGATGGCTTCTGCTGTATTTGAAGTCCTAGATCATGAAGCTAATCCTAAATGGAACCAGATTGATATTCATGTTGCCCCAGGCATATCGGCTGTACAGGCTGCCGCCGCTGCGATTGGAGCGCCAATCGGACATGATTTTTGCACAATTTCGCTCTCAGACATTCTCAAACCCTGGGAAGTTATCGAGCAGAGATTAGCCGCTGCCGCCCAAGCAGATCTTGTGATTGCGATTTATAATCCTATTTCTACTCAACGCAAATGGCAACTCACTGCTGCCAAAGAGATTTTATTGCAATGGCGATCGCCTGATACGCCTGTAGTATTGGGTCATAAAATGGGACGAAAAGGCGAAAATGTGCGCGTAGTTTTGCTGTCAGAATTAGCTCCCGAATTTGCTGATATGCAGACGGTGATTATTGTTGGTTCTAGTAAAACTAAGATTTTGCAAAGTAGTGATCGCGTAAGGGTGTATACGCCACGCAAATATGATTAGCCAATTTATTCCATTGCGCCAAATCGATCAGTAGATTGGAGATAAAAAAGCGGAATCCCATCAACAACTATGTCGGCGCGATCGGTCTATTCGTCTTTTTTGATGCGAAATCGAGAAAGGAAGAAGTTTGGCTGACTGAGAGATTTCCTGATTATGCTAACTATCTTGCTTCGGTGAAGAAGTTGATTCCTTGGATTTATTATTTAGTAACGCTGATGGCGATTACTCGGCATTTAGTTTTTATAAATTATTAAGATAGGCGATATAGAATTAATGATACGTGCTTGGCATTCATATAATTTTGTGCCAACATATTCATTAATTCGGAAGTTTTATATTTGACGGATTTTTTTAGATGCTTTTGTATAGATAAGATGATATTTTGATATTTACAAGAAACTACAAAATAAATTGTTATTTAGTTTCTCACAATGTTTACTCAGCCAAATTTGATAGATCAATTCAATTATGTCTAGCTCACAAGCATTGTTTCGTGGGAGGGTACAAGCTCAAGGGAAAGATATTGAACAGGATGGTGGTTATAGCATGGCTTGGGCACAAAACGTTCCTGTGAGTGACGAAGATGGATTGGAATTTATTGCTACAATTGAAGGACAGTGTAGCAAGTCACAACAAGAGCAACGAAAACAAGCTTTTTCTAAGGCTAAACGTTTTGTTAAAACTGCTGGCAGTACAGGTGGTGTTAGTCCAGAATCTCAGCCCCATTCGTTTCAAGATCATAGACGTACAGTTCCTGATGCTCGTGTTGATATTGAAATTACGAGTGGTCAGACTTTTGTTCCTAAGCCTAAGGAAGAAGTAAAATGACATCTATTTTCTCTAAAGTTAAACAATTCTTAGACTCCAACGATATCGCTGGAGCTAGAGATGAGCTTGCTCAAACTTCACTTAGTCTAGAAAAGATTGATGTTACTGTTCTAAATTTTGCTTCACTACTTGGAATGGGTTCGCAAAAGACTTTAGAAATTGCCTTAGGGGTATTAGGACGTAAACTGTTAAATCATGATACAGAAATTAAGGCTGATGTAGTTTGGTTGTTTCTTGCGGCAATATTATCTAGAACTGATATTACTTCAGATAGTCCAGTGAGAATTAGTATTATTGGGCTGATTGTTTGTGTAAAGAATTGGGAATCACCTATTTTTGCTTTGTTAGTACCAGCATTAGATACTTTTTTTAAGGTAAGTATTTCTGAGGGAAATACTCTAATAGCAGAACAAACTATAGATTTTCTTGCTACTTGGGGAGAAAGTTATGCAAAAGCTCCTCATTCGAGAATACAACTTAGGGCTATTAAGTTTTGTGTCCAATCTGTATTAGATAACGTAGATGACTTAGAGCTAAAACAGGAATGGGCTGAAGGCGTAGATACTTTTTTTGAGAAAGCAGATGCTCTTAAATATTTTGATGAAAATATTTGGTCAGCAGGAAGTAATTTACTAAAGGAAATTTACTCTCCTCAAGTTTTAACCCATAATACACAAGAAAATTTCTATGGTTTGATAAAAGCTAATATATTTAGATTAATCACCTCATCTTTGGCTTCTGTTAGAGCAATTTTTGAAGGAACTGGTTTATCAATTGCAGTTCGTATGGATAACTTTGGAAGTAAGGATATATGGTCTGTTGGAGCTAGTGTTGTTGATAAGTTAGAACGTCTATTCCAAGAGATTGCAGATGCAACTAATGGAATGAACAGACTCCCTGCTTTTACCTCCCCAAATTCAATTCCAGGTTCTTGGACAATCATTCTTCAAATGAATCTTAACTCTAACCAATCAAGTTTGCTTGCAAATGCGATCACATCTCTTTCTTCAATGGAAAATGATAGGGACTTATCTATAGTAGATAGTTGGCGATACTGTGTAGCAAAATTTAGAGAAGAAGATCTTCTAGTAAATTTTGCTGTTGCTGCTAACACTCCAGAATTTAATTTTGTCCAAGCGTTTTCAACTGATGATATCCCCTATATGGAAGATCTTCTCCAGCCGAATATTAGAGTTTTCTCTAATGATGTTCCTCAAGCTAGTAATCTTGATCTAGTTATAGAATTTGCATCTCTATTAGTAAGATATTCATCTTCTTATCCAACTGTTCGCAAAAAATTCTTAGAGATAAATGGCATAACTAAGAGACATTTCTCTTACTACCGAAGAGCTGCACAAATACTAGGGCTTGCTGATGAACGGGAGCAACCAACCACTGTATGCTATATGCTTAACCGCTTATCTCAGCTAGAAGCTAAGGTTAGATTTCTAGCTTACCAATTCATATCATCGAATGTTGGCTCAGCATGGATTAACTGGCAAAATGTTAATGATTTGTCAGAAATTGAAGTTGAGACATCGGCTGAGTTCTTAAAATCAGTCTGTCCATCACTTTCACAAATTACCATTGAAAGGCGTGCTGGGACTTTAAAAGCTTGGGTAAATAAGTTTAAGGAACATTATAAATAACCAAAATTTATGTTTAAAATTCCTGACTGTCCATAATATTGCTAGGAATTTAAAGCATTAGTGAATTGTAGAATTGGGGCAAAGTTATGAATACAAAATTAGTCGAATCTCTAGCCCAAGTAAGCGAATCACTTGCTCCAGACGAATATATTCTATTACAAGAAAAACTAAAATCTCGCACAATTCAGAAAACCATCGGCGTATGTGGTGGTCATGCAAGAGTTCGTAATACCCGTATACCAGTTTGGACAATCATCTCACTCCAACAACAAGGAGCTGATACCCCAGAGCTTTTACGCAACTTTCCATCCCTAACACCAGACGATCTTAGCAACGTACAATCCTACTACTCCTCCTCTCATCGCGAAGAAATTAATCGCTTCTCACCAATACGACCATGAGGAAGTGTGCATTGGCTAGCTTTTATTCTAATGAAAACTTTGCGATCGATATTGTTCACCTACTGCGCGATTGTGGTCATGATTAGCGATCCTCAAAATCACCTTTTATTGCTTCTTCTATCAAGGTTGTTATAATACTTTCAGCCCAAGCTTGATAAGTGGCAAAAAGCAATAATGATCGCCAATTCATTAGATAGAGAATATATATTGAATGAGCTTCGCGCCCTAAAGTCAGAATTGCGCGATCGCTATAAAGTGAGCAAAATTGGCATATTTGGCTCAGTCTCAAGAAATGGAGCAACTGAAGGACGCGGTATTGGCATTGTGGTAGAAATAGAGCCAAATATGTTAACTCGAAGATTTTTTAGCTTGAGTCAAGTCGAATTTGTCAAAGCAATACGCGATCATAAATCCGAAACATCAGGCGGACTTAGCCCCAAAGGACTCAAAGAAGTCGAATCTGTTTATCAACAATATGCAATTCTAATGTAAAGTCAAATAAGCGAAGCCAACCGTCTCGAATATCGCCTTAACGACCTAATTAACCAAGCCTATAATTCACCCCGAAGAAATAGAACTCATGTGGCGCACCGCACCACCCAGAATGCTGATCGCCACTTGGTACTGTAGTTTACTGCTGCTCCCTTACAGATCACGGATTAAACAATTATCTCTACATTAATTTAGTTAATGCATTTATAAGGTGTTGATTTTCACTTTCTAATCTGACTGCAACTCGGAAGTAGCGATCGCCTAATTCAGGGAAACTCAAACAATCACGAATAAGAATCTGATCGCTTTGTAATAATTGTTTTTGTAAAAGAGAACCTGCAATTTTTGTTTCCACTAATAAATAATTTGCCGCATTTGGTAATGGATTTAAACCTGATAGCGCAGATAAACCTGTAAATAACTGCGATTTAGCACGCTCTAGCCAAGCCCATGTCTGTTGTTGAAACTCCACATCTTCTAAAACTGCGATTCCTGCGGCGGCGGCTAAAGCATTTACGCACCAAGGATCTCGCCATGCTTGCCAACGTGCTAAACGCTCAGGATGAGCGATCGCATAGCCTAGTCGCAACCCTGGTAAACTATAAAATTTGGTAAGCGATCGCAAAATTACTAAGTTGGGATGTGAGGGAACTAAGTCGATTAAACTTTGCTGTATTTCTGGCGATAGAAAATCCATAAATGCTTCATCAATCACTACCAAAGCAAACTGTTCAAGGTAAGGCAAAAGACTATTTTTGGAAAATAAATATCCTGTAGGGTTATGAGGATTATTGATTAATATTCCTTTAGTATGAGAATTTTGGATATATGGAAGTTCTGAACTAAAACAGAAATATTCATTTTTAGATTCATTTCTAGATAGAAGCGGACACTTTTCTACTTCACAATCAAAAGCTTTGAGCGCACGATAATAATCTGTAAAAGCTGGCGTAAATAATGTGGTTGCCGATAGATGCGAAAGGTCGCGCCCCACCCAAGTTAATATCTCTGCCACGCCATTTCCTGGCAATATCCAATCAGAGGAAAGTTGATGAAACTTGCCAATTGCTTGTCTAAGTAATCCATAGTCTGGATCAGGGTAATGATTGAGATCAGTTAAATGGGATTGAATAGCGGCGATCGCTGATTTCGGAGGTCCTAGAGGATTAATACTAGCCGAAAAATCTAAAATATTCTCTGGCGCAGCACCAGCAATACTCGAAGCCCACTGGCGATTTCCCCCATGAATTGGACGCGAGCGATCAGTTCCTTGCATAATTTTATCTAAATTGCGTCTGTTGCGCTAAATGGACGATTTTACGAGATTTTTATTATTACTTAAGGATTGCGAATTGAATTACTTATCTGATCCAAAATCAAGCTTTGAGTCACACAAGTTAGAGGAATACAGGTTAAGCTAGGATTAATCATCGCTTCTTATGTCACAATCTATGCTACGAATTGTCACCCAGAGAACTGAAGCAGAATCCGAAATCAAGCGGATTTGCGATCGCATTTATGACGATCAGATGATCCACAAAGAAGCTACTGTCACCGAGATCATTCAAACGGTTAAGCGCAAAGGCGATACAGCTCTCTTGCATTACACCTCTGAATTTGATAATCAGGACTTTACAGCTTCGGAGTTGCGTGTAAGTGGATCAGAACTTGATGCTGCTTACCAGCAAGTCAAAGGCGATTTGCTCAAAGCGATCGAGATGGCTCATAAACGCATCGAAGAATTTCATAAAATGAATGTGCCAAAAAGCTGGGTACATTTTGGCGACAAAGACGTAGTGTTAGGTAAACGCTATACGCCTGTCGATGCGGCAGGGCTTTATATTCCAGGCGGAAAAGCGGCTTATCCCAGTACGGTATTAATGAATGCTGTACCTGCGCGAGTTGCTGGGGTTAAACGCATTGTTATGGTGACTCCTCCTGGTCAAGAACGCACAATCAATCCTGCAATTTTAGTAGCGGCGCAAGTGGCTGGTGTAGAAGAAATATATCGTGTCGGTGGGGCACAGGCGATCGCGGCTTTGGCTTATGGGACAGAAACTATTCCCAAGGTCGATGTGATTACTGGACCTGGAAATATTTATGTAACTCTTGCCAAAAAACAAGTATTTGGACGTGTCGGTATCGACGCGATCGCAGGACCTTCTGAAGTTTTAATTATTGCCGATGCTAGCGCGAATCCTACCTATGTGGCTGCTGATATGCTTGCCCAAGCTGAACATGATCAGATGGCGGCTTCAATCTTAATCACTAATGATTCACGCCTTGCTAATCGTGTCTCCGAAGAAGTAAATCGGATGCTCGAAAATCATCCCCGTCGATTGATGACAGAGAAGGGGATCGCCCATTATGGATTGATCGTAGTGGTCGATAGCCTCAAAACCGCAGCCGAGCTATCAAATCAGTTTGCACCTGAACACCTCGAATTAGAAGTTGAAGAACCTTGGCAATTAATTGACCAAATTCGTCACGCGGGGGCCATTTTTATCGGGCATTCTACCCCTGAAGCCGTTGGAGACTATCTCGCGGGACCAAATCACACCTTACCCACTTGTGGAGGGGCGCGGTATTCGTCGGCTCTGGGAGTCGAGACATTTTTGAAGCATTCAAGTTTAATTCAGTACAGTCCTGAAGCCTTAAAAGAAGTATCTGGCGCGATCGCTTTACTCACAGAAGCCGAAGGTTTGCCCTCGCACGGTGACTCCGTAAGATTAAGATTACAAGATCTGTAACAGCTATGGTTATTGCTAATTCCTCACTAACACTAACAATTCTCGAAAATGGCGATCATCTAAATCGCGTTGAATTTGAGCGCCGTTATACCGCCTCAAAAATCAAAAAAGCAGAACTCATCGAAGGACTCGTGTACGTGGCTTCTCCCTTACGGTTTACGTCCCATGCTGAGCCTCACGGCAGAATCATCGGATGGCTAATTACTTACCAATCAATGATGACTGATTTAAAAGTTGGCATTGAGCCGACAGTGCGTCTTGATGATGATAACGAACCACAACCAGATGCTGTGTTATTTAGGTTAGGTGGTAGTGCTCAAGTCGATATGGATGGTTATATTACAGGCGCACCCGAACTAATTGTTGAAATTGCAGCAAGTACTGTTTCCTATGATCTTCATGCTAAAAAGCGCACTTATAAACGCAACGGAGTAAAAGAATACATCGTCTGGCGGACATTGGATCAAGCGATCGATTGGTTTGTTTTAGAAAATGGGGAATACAAAAACTTAGCTCCTGATGCCGCAGGAATTATCCATAGCCTTGAATTTGAAGGCTTAAAGCTAAATGTATCAGCCATCTTAAATGGTGATATGTCAACAGTCCTCAAAACATTGCAATGTACATACTAAAAAATCAAGATACGAATAGAAAGCTTTTACCCACGCATCAGCGCGTGGATAAAAACTTAAAAGCCCATGACTTTCGCAACGCTAGTAATGTTTGGGTCAATACCTTTGTGTAACTTGGATTCGGCACAGGCGATCGCTGTATCAGGATCTTTAATACCATTACCCGTTAATACACAGACAATCGTTGCTCCTGAAGGAATTTGTTCACTCATTTTTAGCAAACCTGCCACAGAAGCAGCACTGGCTGGTTCACAGAAAATCCCTTCTTCACCTGCTAAGAGCTTGTAAGCTGCCAAAATTTCCACATCGGTGACACTATGGAAAGTACCATCACTCTCTTCACGTACCTTTAACGCTTTTGCCCAGTTCGCAGGATTACCAATTCTGATCGCTGTAGCGATCGTTTCAGGATTTTCAAAAATTTTGCCTGTTACCAATGGCGCAGCACCAGACGCTTGAAAACCCATCATGCGCGGTAATTTAGTGGATTTACCTGACGCATAATATTGTGAAAATCCCATCCAGTAAGCAGTGATATTACCAGCATTGCCCATCGGAATGCACAGCCAGTCAGGAGCATCACCAATCGCCTCAACTAGTTCAAAGGCTGCGGTTTTTTGCCCTTCTAGACGATATGGATTGACGGAATTAACCAGCGTAATTGGGAATTTATCGGACATTTCCCTTACGATTGCTAGAGCTTGATCAAAGTTTCCATTGATTGCAATTACTTCCGCCCCATAGATCAACGCTTGACTGAGTTTACCGATCGCGATTTTGCCATCAGGAATTAATACAAATGCTTTTAGCCCACCACGCTTAGCATAAGCTGCGGCAGCCGCTGAGGTGTTGCCAGTACTAGCACAAATTACTGCCTCCGAACCACTTTCCTTAGCCTTAGAAATCGCCATCGTCATGCCGCGATCTTTAAAGCTGCCAGTTGGATTAAGCCCATCATATTTTAGCAAGACTTTGATATTACGACCGAGCCTTTGACTCAAAGCGATCGCAGGAATTAGCGGAGTATTGCCTTCATGCAAAGTCACAATCGGCGTTTTATCTGTCACAGGCAAATAATCCGCATAGCGACATATCAGTCCAGGCCAACCGTTAGGAACTGTAGAGGCAGGGTAAAGATCGAGACGAGTATCAATCACGCTTTCTTCTGTCTAATAAAAATTTATAAATTATTAAACCTAGTTTAACTCTTAGTTGAAGCGATCATCAAATTATCTAGAGAGGGCTTACATTACGAGCTACCTCTTTATAATTTAAAATAATTGAAAAATGTTTAAGAGATCGCTGTCTTAAAATATCGATTCAGTAATCCATCAACCTGCGATGGTTTGACATAACTGTGTTTATCCTTATTAGGCATGACTACCAAATTGGGTGCTTGTTTGCATTGCTTTTGACATCCCGTTTTTTGAAGCTGTACCCGATCGCTTAAGCCGCGATCTTGCAATTCCTCTTCCAATCGCTGATAAACTTCTTTACCCCCATGTTGCCAACAGTCTGATTTCTGGCAAATTAAAATACAAGCTGGTTTTTCCTTTTTCTTAGCGATCGCCGTTTCCGTAGTTTCCGTATTAACGATCTCAGTGAGTGAAATATTCGCTGGATTAGCATTACAAAAAGATGATGCTTCAAGCTTAAGAATTCCTTTTTTGCGATCTAGAGCTTGAGTCCCTTTAATCTCCAACCAAGAACCAACCGCTAAATTTGGATCAAAATTTTGACTTAACTCTTTGGGCAGCTTCACCCGATACTCTTGAGTAGCGATCGCTACTCTTAAATATTTAATTCTGTAGCCATCTTTGAGAATCACTCCTAGAAATTTTGCTACGATCTGAAAATTGGCTAATTGATCTAATGATTTAGACATAGATCTATACTAAATTTGACTTGAATAATTTTTATAGTTGGGATTCAGTTAACTGATGGCTTTTCCCAACAGGTTTTTAATAATTTTACCAAATCTCCCCTAGAGCTTGTCATCCGTCTAACCACATTCCAAACTTGAATTAGATCATTAGGACTAGAGATTTCAACGCTTACGAGTTGATGAGTAAGGCATTGAGAGGGAATATCTAACTCCTGCAAGCGATGATAAATATCCCATCTTTCTGAACCATTAATAGAAATCACTTGACTGCTAGTCACGTTTAAATCGGTTGAGTTCATAGCTAACTTGAAAACAGTATTGATAATTAGTAGCAATAATATAGTTATACATAGATTAACTCATAAATGCAATTAATTATCAATTAGATTTAGCAATTAGATTTAGTAACTAGATTTGATCCTTTTGAAATCACTATCTAAGTATGACAATAATGTAATCTACTTTGTTCATTTAGCAAGTGTTTGAGGCTTTTATAGGACTGAAAACATATTGTGTTTTTCAGCTTGTAAGGTCGGTCAAATTTGCCTACACTCACTTTTAGATAAAAAGGGGAAGACTTAACTAATACCTTAAACCTGATACACTATTGACATTGTAATTTCAATTTGCTTTTCTTAATTTCACATCAGTATTTTAGATATATTCCAATATTT
This sequence comes from Pseudanabaenales cyanobacterium, assembly GCA_038230875.1. Taxonomy (GTDB): domain Bacteria; phylum Cyanobacteriota; class Cyanobacteriia; order Pseudanabaenales; family Pseudanabaenaceae; genus Pseudanabaena. Next base: position 18,826 of record JBBRMK010000057.1, on the reverse strand, counting down.
ATATATATAGCTTGAGTGAGCTTGAGTAATCCTAAAAAAGTAATCATGTGCAGTGCGTAGCGCCGCCTATGATTACCCAGAAATCATTATCTCTTTATCATTAACAAAGCCTAAATTACACCCTGAACTACACAAGAATATAAAGAGATAAAAGAAGATTGAGAACAGCAAGGTGACTTTACATAAAAAACTTTCTACTCACAGGAAACACTATTATGGCTACTACACAAGGTCTATTGCGCTCATTTGGCGAATTTTCTGACAATCCAGTAATGCTCGATAAAACTGTGACAACTCCCGTATGTGAAGGGCTAAATGCAGTATTAGCAAGCTTTCAAGCACTCTATTTACAATATCAAAAGCATCATTTTTTAGTTGAAGGTTCTGAATTCATTTCCTTGCATGAATTTTTTGAAGATGGACTAAAATCAGCACAAGGTTATGTACATGAGATAGGCGAACGTATGAATGGTCTAGGTGGTATACCCGCTGCGAGCTTTGCTAAACTTGCCGAGCTATCTTGCATTGAGCAAGAACCAGAAGGTATGTATGACTGCCGTACGATGGTTAAACATGATCTTGCCGCCGAACAAGCAATTATTCAACTATTGCGTCGTCAAGCCGCTCAAGCTGAAAGTTTAGGCGATCGCGCAACCCGTTATCTCTATGAGATGATTCTCTTAAAAACAGAAGAGAGAGCTTATCATCTTGATCATTTTCTGGCTTCAGACAGCCTAACCATGTCATTTGTCGGGAAGTAAGTTACAGCAAATTGCAAACAAACGAACCACAATATCTTTATAAAAGCCCTGCTCAGCGGGGCTTTTATAAAAAATCTGGGTTTGGTTTCATTGCAAAGCGCTGTAAGTGCGTTCTACATTAGTGTGTAGCAATTGATAGAGTTGGAATTGATTGTTGATATTCTAGTTTTTCATGTTCAATGACAAAAACATTGGAGTAGAGATGCGCCACAATCTCTTGTCCTTGCTGAGTCAGCGATAAATAGTACAAAGCATCTTTAACAAATGGATATACATTTGTCCAATAGAATTTAGGATAATTGCGCCGTAAATCTCCTGGATGAGCATATCCGAGTGCTGTATTTACCCCCGTTTCCTCAAACTCATAAAACAAAGCGCCAATTTTTTTAAGATAACGTGGATCGCTGAGTTGTCCGATTAAATCTGCTGATCTTACCAGTCCTGCATAATGCGATGTATCTTGATGATCGCCAGTTTTGGGTACAGGAAACCTTGTCAATTCAATATTACGACATATCTTTTCAGCCTTAATCAAAGAATGATTAGCAAAGCGCTGATTAACAAATAGCTTGGCGCGATCAACATGATAGGGAGTTAGTCCCGCATCAGAAGCACCTGGAGGAAGCTCCACCATGCTTTCACCGATCCCAGTCGCAAACTTGCCATTTCCATCCTGAAGGCAAACTCCTTTTACATAGCCAATATCATGGCACACCAGAGAAATAATATAATGTAACCAATCTTCAGGAGATACTCGTCCCTCGCGAATATGCTTGCCGCGCAAAATTTCTTGTCCGACTAAAGTTACTAATATCGTATGTTCAACGTTGTGATAAAGCGCATCGCTATTAGCGATATTTTCGAGAGCCATATTTCCAGCCCAACCGATAATATCTTCATAGTCATGCAGATAGCCGCCATAGGTACGGCGATATCCTAGCTTTAGTTGTTCAACAAAATTACTGATTAGGAGTTCAGTTGCATTAAACATAAATCTGCGTATGCCTATGTAAAATCTAATCTAAATAATAAGCCCAACTTTTGTTTTTAAAGCGATCGCTAGTAAAGTTCTTAGAAAGTAATGGCGTGCAAAGCCCGTGATATAGCTATCGGGAGATGTTGAAGCAAAAAGTACTATATGAGTAATATTGTTAAAGTAGTATTATTGGGTTGATGAATTTTGCTTCTAAATATCAAAACTCCTAAATATCAAATATGATTAAATACTTTGCTAAGCGTTTGTTACTGCCTATCTCCATCACATTGGCAGTAGCATCATGCCAGCAGCCTAGTGCTACAACTATAGCTCCAGCAACATCAATAGCTGCTTCAGCCTCTATTTCACCTACAGCCAGTCCCTCAGCCAGTCCTTCAGCAACTGCATCTACCAAAGCTTCAGAAACTCCTAAAGCAGATAGTTCCGCTCCTTCATCACCTAAAACTAAAGATGTTGATGCCTTTATCAAGCAGAATGCTGAATATAAGGAAATGTATGATGCAACTGATGGCATAAAGTACGTCGGTCTAGTGGAAACCGAAACCTGCCAAGCTTTGGATAAAGGTGTTCCTTTCGCTACTCTGATCGATGCACTAGAAAAAGAGTTTGATAAACAAGGAAGTTCGATGCCTGCCGATAAACTTAACAAGTTGAAAGAGTACACAGGTTTTGTGGTCGGGTCTAGTGTCGCGATCGCTTGTCCTCAACACAAAGACAAGCTTAAATAATAATCATTTCCGCAACTAGGATGGATGGCGTAAAGCACTGTCCATCCTAATGCTAAATCTAAAAATATGGCTGATAGTTGGATTGCAAATCTTAAATACGACGAGAAAGGATTGATTCCTGCGATCGCTCAAGATCATCAAGATGGCGAAATTTTGATGATGGCTTGGATGAATCGTCAAGCACTAGAATTGACGGTTTCAACTGGTGAGATACATTACTGGAGCCGTTCGCGTCAAGAGATATGGCACAAGGGAGCGACTTCTGGACATATTCAAAAGCTTAAAAAACTATATTACGACTGCGATCGCGATGTGATCTTGATCAAGATTGAGCAAATTGGTGATATTGCCTGTCATACGGGCGAGAGAAGTTGTTTTTTTACAGAAGTTACGCTTTTACCTACATTCAGCAGGTGATCTCGGACAAAAAATAATATTTGCGAGAGGATGGAGAGAGGAACTGTAAAGTAAGATATCGCTTGCAGACCACTTTTGATGTTCGAGAGAATTTGTAGCAAGAATAAAACGTCCAGATTACTGCCGCAGAGCCGCAATCACAGAGGTGTTTTTCCTAAACTTGACAACTCCTATTGAATGTCCTAGCTTTTCATAATTGTTTCATTTTTGCTTGAATATGCTATATTTTGAAAAATGAAACGATTATGAAAGTAATTATGAAGCCTTCTAAACTCATTTGCAATAAAAGTCCTACCTCTTGGAAAAGCCATCAAGCTATCCTTACCAGTCTTGTATTTGGCATAAGTCTAAGTGGATGTAACTTGCCGATGAACTCCAATCCAACTAGCCCAAGCCCTAATTCTACAACTGCATCAGAGCGTAAAGACAAAAAAGATCAAAAAGTGATTCTGACTACGTTTACGGTGCTAGCTGACATGGCGCAAAATGTGGCAGGAGATAAAGCGATCGTCGAGTCAATTACCAAGGTGGGGGCTGAAATTCATGGCTATCAACCAACACCAAGTGACCTGCAACGCGGGCAATCAGCCGCTTTAATTTTGGATAATGGCTTGAGCCTAGAACGTTGGGCTGAGCGCTTTTATAATAGCTTTCCTAAAGTCGATCGCCTGACCTTGAGTGATGGCATTCAGCCGATCGACATTACTGAAGATGCTTATCAAGGTAAACCCAATCCTCATGCTTGGATGTCACCACAAAATGCATTGATCTATGTCGAAAACATCCGCAAGGCATTAGGAAAAATCGATCCTGCGAATGCGGCGACCTATGATGCTAATGCTCAAACCTATAGTCAGCAAATTCAAGCACTTGATGCAAAACTTAAACAAGCGATCGCCGTAATTCCCCCTGACAAGCGCTACATCGTCAGTTGTGAAGGTGCATTTTCTTATATTGCTCGCGATTATGGATTGAAGGAAGTTTACATTTGGTCAGTGAATGCGGAACAGCAAGCTACTCCTAAGCAAATAGAAAAAGTGATTGAAGTAGTGAGGGCTAATAAAATACCGACCGTATTTTGTGAGAGTACAGTCAGTGATAAAGCGATGCAACAGGTGGTGAAGGAAACTGGCGCAAAGTATGGCGGTGTCTTTTATGTGGATTCGCTCTCTCCTCCTGACGGACTTACCCCGACCTATCTCAAGCTACTAGAATATAACGTCAATACTTTAATCAAAGGCTTACAGAGCAAATAGAACATACAAGAATTTAAGATAAATGGAAAATAACTATGAGTACATATAGCATTGATATTGAGAATGTGACTGTTGCCTATCATGGCAAAGTAGCTCTACATAGTGCATCACTCCAACTCAAAGCAGGAACAATCTGTGGCTTAGTCGGCATGAATGGCGCAGGTAAATCTACGCTGTTTAAGGCGGTAATGGGTTTTGTGAAGCCTATAAGCGGTAGAGTTTTGATTAATGGATTGCCAATCCGCCTTGTCCAAAAAAACAATCTCGTTGCCTATGTGCCTCAAACGGAAGAAGTAGATTGGAACTTCCCTGTGAGTGTTCATGATGTGGTGATGATGGGACGCTATGGCTATATGAATTTTCTACGGATTCCTCGATCGCTAGATAAACATGCAGTACGCGATAGCTTGGAGCGTGTGGAAATGTGGGAAATGCGCGATCGCCAAATTGGAGAGCTATCAGGTGGTCAAAAGAAACGTACATTTTTTGCTCGCGCCTTAGCTCAACAGGCTAATGTTTTACTACTAGATGAGCCATTTGCAGGGGTTGATGTCAAGACTGAGAAAATGATGATTAATCTGTTAATGGAACTTCGTGATGCAGGTTATACGATTCTCATTTCTACTCATGATCTTGACTCAATTACAACATTTTGCGATCAAGTGGTGTTAATTAATCGCACAATTCTTGCCTATGGTGAGACTTCAGAAGTATTTACCGAAGAAAATCTTTCGCGTACTTTTGGCGGTTCAGTCATTGATTTATCGCGTTCAAAAATTCAGTTAACTCAAGGCAATCAGTAATAATTTTTTGTGAGGGTTTATCTCTGCGGGACGAACCCTCACAAAACTATAAGGTAAGCAGGAATGAAAGTAATGGAATTAGTAAATTGGTTTACCGCGCCCTTGCAATATGGATTTATGGTCAAGGCAATTTGGGTTAGCGCCTTGGTCGGGATTGTTTGTTCGGCGCTATCTTGCTTCATGATCTTGAAAGGATGGGCTTTAATGGGAGATGCCGTTTCCCATGCAGTATTACCAGGTGTAGTACTTGCCTATGTGGTCAATATTCCCTTGGCGATCGGCGCCTTTGTGTTTGGTGTGGGTTCGGTCATGGCGATCGGATTTATTAAGTCCAATACACGCATTAAAGAAGATACGGTCATTGGATTAGTGTTTACAGGATTATTTGCCTTTGGGATTGTGCTGGTTTCTAAAGTTAAAAGTACTGTCGATTTAGGACATATTCTCTTTGGTAATGTGCTTGGAATTGCGGATAGCGATATTGTTCAGACTGTGATTATTAGTGTGATCACTTTGGTAACTCTAGCGCTATTACGCAAAGATTTAGTTCTATTTTGTTTTGATGTGACCCATGCGCGATCCATCGGCTTAAATACAACTTTTCTCTATTACGTTTTGCTGTCGTTACTATCACTTACCGCCGTCGCTGGACTTCAGACTGTAGGTATTATTTTAGTCGTAGCAATGCTGGTTACTCCAGGAGCGACTGCCTATTTATTAAGCGATCGCTTTGACCACATGATGATGATTGCAATGGCTTCGGGGATGTTTTCTAGTGTGGTGGGAACTTACATTAGCTATCACATTGACGGCTCTACGGGTGGTTGTATTGTGGTTTTACAAACCTTTCTATTTCTAGTGGCAATGATTTTTGCACCTAAGCATGGAATTTTAGTGCGATCGCGTCAACAAATTGCTGGTTCTTAAATCTCAAGCTTGCCAGATACTGAGAATAGTAGTAGCAATTCGTTCTTACTACATCGTTCTTAAAATATAGCGCTTCGCACACTCTATTTTATAGTGATTAGAGAACTAACTTTATTGACTAGTTCTAACGTTGAGAAACCTTTGGTGAGATAATCGGTTGCGCCGAGACGACTTGTTTCTCGTGACCATTCTTCAGCCAGACGAGATGAGATCACAAGGATCGGCATATTAAATCCAGCTTGGCGACAGCGATCAATCAGAGTAAATCCATCCATACGGGGCATCTCAATATCCGTAATTAGCAAGGCAGGTGGATTGTGTCGTTGTAGCCATAGCCAAGCTTCCATACCATCTTCACAAGTAGTAATTTCATATCCCTGTGGTGATAAGCTGCTTTCAATGCGACGGCGCATCAGAGCCGCGTCATCAACTACTAAAATTTGGCGATCGCTAGATGAATCGAGGAAAGATGCACTTGAGCGAGAACTAGTTGTAATTAAATCAGTCTGAGATGCGAATAAAGCTTCAACAAATGAGAGAGCATCAATAACGGGAATAAGCTTGCCATCAGGCATCAAGCTCATGCCGATCAGACCGATTGGAGCGATCAGAGGAGAGGGAATCGGGTTGACCAATAAATCGCTTTGTCCAATTAACGTATCCGCAATTAGCCAAATTCCAAAATCACCTTCAATTTGTTTGGTGCGTATAGCGATCGCAGATGGCAAAAGCGGTTTCGTTTCAGTTTGTCCCTGCCAATATTGAGTAAGATTGATCGCTGGTACTGTCCTCTTTTCTTCGCGGACTTCAATTGTATAATCAGCACGTTCGGTCATTTGCCAGAGTAAACTCTCAACTAAAGTAGTTGTGTAAATTTCAGAAGTAGGAACCGCAAAAGTGCGATCGCCCGCCTGCAAAAGCATACAACGGACAAATAAATGTGGAACAGGAATCTGAATTGTAAAAGTTGTTCCTTTGCCAACTTGAGAGGCAAGGTTTAACTTTCCATTCATTAAAGCAACTTGACTAGCTACTACATCCATTCCCACACCGCGACCAGAAATGTCGCTAACAACTTTAGCTGAAGTAAAACCCGATTGACATATTACGCTGAGTAAGCGTTCCGTTGTACTGGTATCAGTGAGCGATAATCCTTTGGATTTGGCAATCTGACTAATGTAATCGGGGTCAACTCCTTTGCCATCATCACGAATGCTAAGGTCAAACATACTACCACGCCGTTTGAGAGCTAGCTCAATTTTTCCCTGTATTGGTTTGCCTAACTTCTCACGTTCAGTAGCATCTTCAAGTCCATGATCGTAGGAATTACGCAATAGATGTAATAGAACAGGTTCTAAACTGCGAAGTGTACCTGCATCCAGTTCCAGTTGTTCACCAATGATTGTCAACTGAACAGCCTTGCCAACACGAGTCATCAAATCGCGTAAAATCCCTCTTGCTCTAAAAGCTAAACTTTCAAAGGGAACGAGACGACTCTCTTCGATTGTTTGTTGGAGATTGCGTAAACTGCGATCAAGAACTTGGATACTGTCGGCTGTGCGTCTTGCTGATTCACCTGTTTCTGAGCCTAATTCAATCAGACGCAGACTAATTTCAAGTAATCGGTTAATTGCTGTATAGCCTTGGCGATAGCGCTCAACCTTTAGCCCATCTTGTTCTCCCGAAGAATCTAGCAGCGCATAATCATCTTGGACTTCACGCAATTGCGTAATGTACTGCACGCTATTTTGGGCAAGCGAGACTAAAGGTAATAAATTTGCATAAACGGACTGATAAAATCCTTGAGTAGCCCGAGTTGCCATTAAGGTCTCGACTAGATACTGTGACGATCTTTCTAAGCGATCAAGTGGCACAGGGATTTGAATGTCATAAACAGGGCTTGCTAGGGAATTAGTCGATGGAACTTCATTCCCAATCTGTAAAGAATCTGTAATTGAGGATAAAACTAGTTCTTTCTCAATTGCCAAACCTCCGCCTTGCCGAGCGCTTTCTTTGATCTTTTGCAGAAATGGCATCCATTCAGCGTGCCATAGCTCACAATCGGGGCGAGCACAAAACTCTAAACCTTTTTTCAAAAAATCTTGCCAAGTTTCCGCTAGGCTTATTTCTGTGCCAATTTCTTGTAACTGAGCAATAGTTTGCTGTGCTATCTCACAAGCATCAGGCGGCACTATTCCCGTTAGTGGCAACTCTTCGATCGCCATTTCTAAATCAAGAATTACCAGATCAAACCCTTGATCAGCAAATTCTTGCTGAACTTGGCGCATTTCGTTCCATTCAGGTAAATATTCAGCCTGAATGCGATCGCGTAGACTTTGAATGTATCTCACCGCAGACTCTGAATCGCTGCGTTCTCCCATCTGCACACTACCGATCAGCAACTCGCCTGCTTCGATCAACGACTTTGAAAGTTCCCCATCAGCTAAAGGAGGCGCAACTTCGAGATAGCGGAGATCGGAAAGCAAATCCTCTAATACAGTTGAAACTTGAAGTACTGCTTGAAATCCAACAGTTACGGAACCTCCCTTAATTGTATGTACACAACGATATAATTGTTGGACATCTTCACGCCAATTAGTGGCACTTAGCTGACCGACAGTTTGCACATATAGTTGCAAATATTTCTGAGTATCTAATTCAAATAGAGTACGCAGTTCATCTTGTAGTTGTAAATCATCAAACTCAGAATTTGCCATTATTTCGCTATCTCTTCAATTTCGGCATGATCAGATTGCAGATCAAGTTGCAAAACTGACGGTAAGCGGAAAAATTGCACTCTCTCTAGCAATTGACGTGCTAACATTCCCATTTTGCCCGATTGGTCGCGGCTAAATTGTGCCTGAGAAGCAGAACGCTCCGCGATCGCTTCAATATCTTGGATCGAGGCTAAGCTGAATTTTACGGCTTCAGCGATTGAACTTGAGGACTCAGTTACCGATGCTCCAATATCCGCTAATTCTTCCGTTACAGTCGCGATGTTGGTAAATGACTGTTCAGAACTATTAACACTGCTAGTAAAGTCTGATACAAGGCTATTTACGTCGCGGACATCCTGATCAATACCCGATACAACCACATCTACAAATCCAGTGCGTTGTTGCAGCACTACCAGCCCCTGATTGGTTTGAGTTGCGAGATTATTAACCTGTGAGGCGATCGCTTCAAATTCCCGAGCTACAGAAACAAATTGTTCGGGGTCACGTTGTTCTAACGCCCGTGCAGCAACCATGGAAGCATTAGTCGCGAGAACCTGAGTCAACGATGCTAAGCGTTTTTGATCTAGCACAAATTGTTTCGCCAAAGCGACGAATTCACCAAGATTTTTAATCCTTTGAACCATCTGTACCGTGGCTGCTTGTAAAGACTCAATCGAAGCCGTAAGGTAAATAACTTGTTCCTCACCTTGTCGAACCGCTGAACGCACCCTTTGCACCGCTCGATTGGAAGCGATCGCTTGTTGAGATGCATCTTGAGCCAATTGGTTTACACCCTCAATTCCCAAACGGGCTTGAACAACTAAGGCTTCTTGTTGCTCAGCATTCTGAGATACAGCGATCGCTAGCTGTTCAAGGCGATCGGTGCGGAGCGTTACTTGCTTTGCTGTCTGTAACACTGCTGCTAGTACTTCTGCTAACTGCTCTGACAGACGATTGAGCGTATCGGCAATTAAGCCTGTTGCATGAGGACTAACCTCAGCCTTTGCAGTCAAATCCCCTAGTTCAAGCTCTGATACCACATCTAGCAAATGCGAAATTTCATCTTGGAAAATGTTGTTTTGGACTTCGGCTTCCATCTGCGATGCCGACTGGGCTTGCTTATTTTGGGCAAGATTAAAAGTCATTAGGTTAAATACATCGGCTAGCTTACCAATTTCATCCTTCGCACCAAGTTCCACCTTTGAGTCAAAATTACCTGCGGCGTATTGTCTAGCGATTGCCTCCAGTCCCCGAATCCTTTTACTGAGAGTACTTCCAATAATCAAACCAAATAACGAACTAACCACAATCAAAATAAAACCTAAGCCAAACACAAACAATGTAGCGTTAGATAATTGCTTTTGAGCCTCTTCATTTACAATTGACGCGAGGGTGTTATTTAAATATAAAGAGGCGATCGCAAAACCTATTAATGACAAAAAACTCGTTGAACCAATTGCAAAGAGAATTTTGGCACTAATCGATAAATTATTTAACCAACTGCTTTTATTAGAAGACTGTCTAGATATTGGGGCAGCAACAACGGCAGCCTTCCTCTTTTTCTTTGCGTTAGATTTTTTGCTCGAAAAGGGAGGTTTATTTGCCATATCTTTTTATGTTTAGCAATATAAGGATGTTACAGGCAAAGCAATTTGATAAAAACCCGATTACTCTACCTCTGATATTAACAACATACATCTTTGTGTTGCTTCTCTTAAGTGTGCTTCGCAACAATGCCAAAAATAATAGAATTCGGAAAACAGGGAGGTGCTTTACCCCTCTTTAACTAAATTAAACTCAAAAGCCTAGGCTTTATCATTTGCCCTTGGGTTATTAGCCATTGGATTATTAGTCTGGTTCTGATTGCTCTCTGTATTTAACAAGCCACTTTCTTCAATCTTAGATTTAGGAATCTCATTATCAAATTCTTCTATATTTATAACACCTAGTAAAAAATCATCAATTTCTGCTCTAGCTGTAACAATTAAATCCTCTGGGTCATCAACTAACTTATCAGACATCGAAAGATTAAATTGAGATTCGCTATTATTATCAGATGTAATTTCATCAGATGTAATGCCATTAAATTTACTATCCTCATTTTCTAAGTTTACAGAACCAACTCCAACAGCAGCAGACAAGTCAAAATTGGTTGAAAAATCTGATAAATCTACAGGTTCTTCATCAGACTCATCCATCAAACTATCAAGTAAATTATCAGCAAATCCATAATTAGGTTCAGTTGATGTATCAGAAGACAGCTCATTCATTGACGGATATTCAATAGATAAATCAGCAAAATTATCAATATCCTCTTCTTCATTGATAATCTCTTCAAGCCAACTATCTGAAAAATCCATAGAAAGGTCAGGGATGGATTCAGCAAATTCGTCTGATGGTTTTACTTCATCAATTTCAGATGTTGGGGTATCTACAAGATTTTCAGAAAACTCTAAATTTAGATTATTAGATAAAGAATCATCAACAGATGATTCCATAGGATCTAAGGAATTCTCTAATATAGAACCGCTAGAATCCAGCGCTTCACCAAAATCGATTATATCAATATCAGAGTCTATCTTTTCTGCAAATCCTTCCTCATCTATAACCTCCTTAGATACATCTAAACTATCTTCATGATAAATATTTAATGACTCCTCAAAGCCAAATTCTGGTTCATTATTAAAGTTGTCATTAGGAACGCTAAACATTGAAGTAACATCTGAATCACTCAACAATTCATCATTAGAAACTATAGATGCTTCTTCGGACGCCACTAAATTCGATAAAGAATCAAAATCATTAGATACATCAAAGTTAAATACTTCATCCAATAAAACATCGTCAGTTTCTAACATTTCCGAGAAATCTGGTAACTCAAACTCTGAATTATGACGATCAGCTGATTCTGATATATATGAAATTTCAGAATGAGGCACATCTTCTTGTACATTAGACACATCAGGTATGCTTCCGTCAGATTCCCAAATTGAATCAGTAAACTCATCTTCTAACGTATCTTCTGCACTTATATCAAATAACGAAGGAAATGCAGTCTCTAATTGCTCATCTGGGAAATCTGATATTGCCGTTTCTTGAATTGCAGATTCTGGCGCGATCGCAAATTCTAGCGATAAAGAATCTTCTTCTTGAATAGCTGAAGGAAAATCAAAAGGATCAGCGTAATCAATAACTTCTTCACTATCTTGGATAATCGTAGAATCATTCAAGATATCAGAGTCAGATAAATCGCTAAAGCTAATTGATGAACTATCTTCTAATTCAAAAGAAAATTCTTCTGGGTCTGAATCATCGGATGACTCAGCAAGGTAAATATTAGGTATTTGAGTAGATAGATCAGCTAAATCCTCTTGATTTTCAAAATTATCAAGCGATCGATCATTTGGTTGATCACTTGGTTGATCTAGATCAAGTAAATAGCTAGGATCATGCTCAGATGTTTCTCTATCAGAAAGCTCTTCTAATAAGTTATCAAATGAAGTATTAAATGAGTCATCTTCTTGAATAGCTAGAGGATCAACGTAATCAACAAATTCTTCACTATCTTGAATAATAGCAGAATCATTCAAGATTTCAGATTCAGCTAAATTACTAAAGCTAATTGATGAACTATGTTCTAATTCAAAAGAAAATTCTTCTAAAACTGAATTATCAGGTGATTCATCAGCGTAAATATCATGTGTACTAGTAGATAGCTCAGCTAAACCATCTTGATTCTCAAGATTATCAGACGACCGATCATTTGTTTGATCTAAATCGAGTAGATAGCTAGTATCTTGGTTAGCTGATTCGCCATGAAAGATATCTGCTACTAAAGCACCAAATGAGTCATCTTCTTGAGTAATTACAGGAATATCAAAAGGATCAACATAATTAACAGATTCTTCACTGTTTTGGATAAGAGTAGAACTATTCAAAAGGTCAGAGTCAGATAAATCACTAGAGCTTATTGACGGATTTTCTTCTAATTCAAAATAAAATTCTTCTGAATCATCCGATGATTCGGTAAGGTAAATATCAGGTGCTTGACTAGATAGCTGATCAAAGGTACGTACATTGTTAGTATCTAAATCAGATGCTTCTATATTAGAAAGCTCTGTTAATAAGCCATCAAATGAGTCATCCAGAGAATCACTTGAAGCTTCGTCAAATGCAATATCAAATGGCGACTCATCAAAAGACGTATCAAATGTATCACTAAAGGCTTCATTAGTTAAATTTTCTAAAGAGACTTCCAATGATTCATTAATCTCTTCATGAGATATATAGTCGTTGTAATCTTCAGACACATTAGAGATAATATCCTCAGAGACATTCTGCTTAGAGATATTCTCAGAAATACTTTCGTCCAGCGAATCTAATTCAAATATATCTTCTTCGCTACTATGATCACCCGACTCTGTTAGGGGTTGAGTAGGATAGAAGGGATCAAGATCTACATCAGAATCATTAGATTCAAATTGTTGAATTGGATCAGTATCAAAAAATGAACTTGAATCATCTAGGGTAGATTCCATAGGCATACTAAAAATCGTAAAATCATCATCACCTAAATCGGGAATCGTAAAATCAACTGATGTCGGTATGTTAGCAAGAGAATCTTCAGAAAGTTGCGATGGAGTACCAAAATTTGTATCTTCTAAAAATGAGTAAGTAGCCGAAACGATCATCGGATCACTAGAAGCATCCATGATCGCCAACTCATTAACTCCTTCCATTGGATTTTTCAGGGTTGGTTGAGCATCTAAACTCAAATCATCATCAGCATCTTCTAGAGACTCGCTACGATTGTCGTCATAAATTTCTTGTCTAAGATCAGCAAAAAGTGAATCTTCGATCGCAGACATATCTGGCATTTCTAAATATGATGACTCTGAAGTCTGATCTTGGCTATCAACAATACCCAGGAAAGCGTCAGCAGATTCGTCTGCTGACAGAAAATTTTCTATAGGAATAGCAAAATCTTGATCGGGGTGAGATGCCAAACCTAAAAGAGAGAGAGGCTCAGGATTTTCTATAAAGCTACTACTTGACAGCCCTTCTTCGATTAGATATTCGCTGGCATCTAGATCATTAATACTAGGATCAGGTGCAATATATTTTGCTGAAGAATCTTCTTGTTCCGATTGAAAAATAGTAACTACTGTTGCTGTCGTTGCTACTGCGGCGATCGCAGGAACAACAAGTCCTAATCCACTAAAATTATTATCTGCTGATTGGGGCAAATCTGAGGAAGATTCAAGCAAGCTATTGGTAGATGTATCAACAGATGGCGTTGTCGCAATATGGTCAATAGGGTTAGCCGTAAAAGCTGGAGTATTATCAACAGAAGCGTTGGGCAAACGGAAAAATTGAATGCCTTGCAATAATTGTTGCGCTTGATTTCCCATGGATTCTGCTTGTTGACGCGCCGATCTCGTCAAGTTGGCGGTGCGATCAGCTAACTGGGCGATTTCACTGATGTAACTAGCGGTAGATCCAGCCGCTTCGGCAATTTCTGTACTAGATTCCGTAATCGTTTGACCAATTTGCACAACTTCTTCAGTTGCAATTTGGATGCTATTAAAGGCAGATTGTGATTCTTCTACGCCCGTTGTGAAACCGGCCACCAATCCGCTCAAGTTCTGAACTTCTACATCAATTGCAGTTACCACGGTTTGGATTTGCGAAGTGCGTTGTTGTAGCACAGTTAAGCCGTTGTTGGTTTGAGTCGCCAAATCGTTGACTTGACCAGCGATCGATTCAAACTCACGAGCTACGCTAGCAAATTGTTTAGGATCTTTTTGTTCGGCACCACGAGCGGCTACAAGAGTAGCATTAAGCGCTAGGACTTGAGTTAGTGAAGCAATCTGCCCTTGATCTTGCACAAATTGTTCTGCCAAGCCCACAAATTCGCCCAGTGTTTTCATCCGTTGCACGATTTGGGCAGAACCTGTCTGTAGTACGCTGATGCTTTCGGTCAGGGTATTAATGGCAGTTTGTCCAGATGTAACTGTGTCGCGTACTTCTTGGAGAGATTGGTTAGCAACGTTTACCTGTGCTGCCGATCGCTTCGCGATCATAGCTACTTGTTCGGTTAGAGCTTGTCCTTGAGTAACAGACTGAGCTTGCTCTGCGGTGTTTAGCACAACTGTTTTGGCTAGCTCTTCTAGATCCGAAGCGCCTTGGGCAACTTGCTGCGCTGTACCTAATACACTGGAAATAATTTCAACTAGTTTTTCTCGTAATCGATTAAGCGTATCAGCAACTAATCCTGTGGCGCGATCGTTTACTTGAGCTTCTATCGTCAGATCGCCTTCTTCCATCGATGAGACGACATCAAGTAAGTCGCCGACTTCCGCCTCCATCAATTCTGTCTCAGCAAAATTTTGCTGCACTTGTGCAGATGAAATATCATCCATCGAAGAAGTTGCGGTGACTTCACTACTTTTTAAATGAACTTCATTGGTTTTAACACGTTGCAAAGTACTTTCCAATGAGAGCTTAAGATGATCGATTTCATCTTTGCCTGCAAGATTATTTGAGCTGGAATGTCCTTGTTGAGTTAAAAAACGATCGCATTCTTCACTAAGTGGTTTAAGGCGTTTTTTAAGAGAGTCAACAAAACTTAATATGGCGATCGCCAAAATTGCACTGATGCCTATGGCTGCCCCACCGATTAAAATGAAAAGCTTATTAAAGATTTCAGCTTCGGGTAAATAGGTAACAACTAGCCAATCACTACCTTCGATTTTCTGATATGCCCAAAGATTTCCCCCTGTTTGAGCAATTCCTACTGGTTGAGCTTTAGATTGCTGAGCGAGGTTACTGAGTGACTCGCCTATCGCAGGATTTTGAGCTTGAGTCGACTGAAACTGATCAGAAGCCGTAATTACTTTGCCACTAGCATTAACAACCACAAATCCAATTTTACTTTCACTGCTAGCGCTAGGATTTGCAGCAGCGATAGGCAAAAGGTTAGTAGCGATCGCATCAGCGCTTACTATACCTAAAGTCTTCTGCCCATCGGTAATCGGCGCACTGTAAGTGATGATGGTCTTACCGAAAACGTTATATGGCTCTGACCAAAGTTCTTTTCCCTTCACACTCGCTGTTTTATATGAAGGACTATCTAGACGATTGCCAGATAGTAATTTGTCATTAGGTGCAGAAAGCTTTTGTCCAAGTGTTTCAAGTTTTAAGCCAGACTGCTCTTTCCAAACATAAGGAACAAAGGGTTTTCCTGCTGTAAACAGCATATTTTCATTTTGAGCTATCCCAATACCTGCGATAAGCTCAGACTTCTGCAATCCCTCAACCAAGAGCTTTTGGTAAGGCTCTCCTCCTTTGGGTTTGGGCTGTTGTTGCGATACTAGTCTAGCTATATTAGCGACTCCATCAACCGACTGTTGAACATTTGCAAGTTTCTTTTCAATTTGTCGAGTCTGAGCTTCGGCTGAGCGATCAACCTCTCGCTTAGAGCTACCTAACAATTCTTGATAAACTAAATATCCCAGCCCTCCTAAACCGATTAGCGACGTACCAATCACAGTCAGCAGTAAACCTAATCCCATAGAGCCTTTGGGTTTGCTCTGCTTAGGGGGATTTTGTTGCGGCTTAGGCGATCGCTTTGAAGAGCTCTTAACGTTTTTGCCTACAGGAGTTGCGTGTTTTTTGTTAGGTGTACTTGCCATATGCATTCGCTATAGGGAAAGGATCGGAGATTTTCGTGAGACTCATCCTACACTATACCTACCCCAATCATTAAGCATAGTCTTTAAGTCTAAGTCTTTAAGTCTAAGTCTCTTGGAATGGTTATTAAGCTTAGGCTAGTTAGCTAGAAGGATGCCAACGTTGCGGTTGCCAAATATCGGTAGGAATATTAGATAAGATAATTTCAATGGGAGTATACTCGTTCTCTCTAATATTCGCTACTGTTTGATCTATTTTTTTTGTAGCAGAGATCGGTAAAAACAGTGAATCAGATGAATTCAGCTCTACATTTTGAAACTCATCAATATTAAGACTACCCATAACCCGATCAACAATTACCCCTATCCCACCAAGATTTTGGTCACTCAAATTATTAGCAATTTTACTCAATCTCACCACCGTCAAAGATTCACTTATTAAAGCGCGTTGCTCTCCGATCAATAATCGTAACAACAATAAAGGCATGACGCTTGCTTGATGATGGATTACGCCAATGATCGCTGATTCATAAAATGGCAAAGCCAAGATTGCATTACGCTCCACAATCATGATCTCTGACACCAAAACATCTGCAAAAGTGACCAAGCGATCGCCAATTTTTGTGACAATATATCGGTTGCTAGGCACAATTAACTGATCATGCAAGCTCTGCTTAGTCGGGGTGGGGATGCTCATTTCACTTCACTTGTTGTGGCAATTTTAGTAAAGCTTCAGACAATGACTCCCGACTAACTGGCTTGGTCAAATAGTCATTAGCTTTGGCTCGCCTTAAACCATAATCAATTTCTAGCTTGGTGTTTTTTGTTGAGCATAAAATCACATATTGATCAGCGACTTGCTGATGCGATCGCAATTCTCGTAAAAACTTATAACCATCTTGATCTGGCAAAACAATATCCAAAAGAATTGCCGCATAGTGATTATTGATAATTTTTTCCAGAGCACCTGTAGTGGATTCGCAGGTATCTACAGTATGGCCAAAATCCTGTAAGAAAGAAGTTAGCAAATGTCGTTGAGTTGCAGAATCATCAATTACTAGAAAACGCTCATTCATAATTTCAGTCTTGAACTTTAAATGTTTACTTGGATGTGATTATTTGTCTGTGATTACAAATATATAATCAAGGTTTTTTAACGGCTTTTAGCTACTTTGCTATTTTTAGGATTTACAACAAATCTTGTTCTGCGGAAGGGCTAATAATCTGTGAGTATAAACTCCAACATTTTTTTAAGTCTAAAGAATTTGTCTCGGTTAAAATAAAATGTTTGAATTCTAGACTAATGTATCTGTTGATAAAGGTGCAAGTTCTCTCAATAAGTTACGCAATTCGTCGCGGAATTTTGGTGTATCCGATGATGATCGCGGCTTAGCCAGAAACCGACAATTTGCCCACCGTGCTCTAAAATTATTGGTCATGCTGTTTTCAGCAGTAACTAAAACTAGAGAAAGTAAAGCTAATTCACGTTGACGACGAATCTGTTTAATCAAATCAAAGCCATTTAAACTCGGCATATTGATATCAATAAATACAATGGTTGGTTTATATTCCAAGATCTTGTCAGTAGCTTCTTCGGCATTATCAGTAGAATCGACTTGATACCCCCAACTAATTAATAACCGTTGCATTTGTTGAAGCAATACAGGGGAGTCATCAACTATAAAAACTTTAGGCTCATCTTTAATAATTGCTGGTGTAGTTGGCTGAGGACGATAGCCAATTTCAGTGTCTGATTTGCGCTCTTGTAACGGCACAATAGACACAATATTTTTTTGAGCTAACTTATCTAATAATAGGGCGGATCGATAAACTGGTTGTTTGAAAGTATCGGCAATCATACAAATGCGATCTTGCCCTGTGGTTACCTTAGCAAAAAGTGGGAAATTGTCATTACCTACCCTTGCGAGTAAATTAGCTGCATCAACAAGCTGGACTAATTGATAAGGATGTTTTACATACTCAAACTTTTGCCATTGTCGCACTTCATTGATAATTGTATTTTCAAGCACTGAGAGTTGCAAAACTGGTAGATTGATTTGCAGATCGTTGGCTGGTTGCCAGACAAAAGAGAAATCATCTTCTAGGTACAATGACAACAAGTTTTCCAAGACTATTTCTTTTAAAACTTCTTTCGTAATGTCAGGATGTTTTTTATAAACATTACTAACGAAAGGGTAGCAGTAAGGTCGATTAGCCTGTCGCTGTTCCCATTCAGGAATACGAGAAAAACTAATGCCTTTATTATTGTACTTACGAACTAATGTAGGTATTACTTGACCTTCTTCTTCTGCTAATACTAATCCTCCCCCCGAAAGTAATAATTTCCACCGATGATATTTAGTCTCTACTTGGATCACTCCAGTAGAACGGCTCATAACGCGCATAGCTGCCAGTAGGATGTGTAATGTGGCATTCCTCACTACCTGTCCATCTGTCAAATTGTTAGACACAAGGTCTGAATTAGGTAGGAAACCTGTCATAGCAATCATATTTTTGGGATGAGAGGCA
>JBBRMK010000056.1:0-32392 GCA_038230875.1 Pseudanabaenales cyanobacterium | reverse complement strand
TACAAAAAAAAACACCCCCACTCCGGGCGGCGCGGCCCCCCCCCCCCCACCTCTCTTTTAGGTTTTATGTCCTGATACACTTGGCGACAGCTATAATTAAATTTTTACCAGTCCCAATCAGAATCTTGATTGTTACGACCCCGATTACCACCATAGCCAGTATCGCGTGGTTCGCGATCGCCATAATTACGGCTGGACGAGTCACGGTTGGACGAGTCACGATTTGCAGAATCGCGTGAGCCATAATCTCGACTATCACGATCTTTAGGAGCGTAATCTCTATCTACATCTCGTGCATAGTCTCGCGGCGCTTCACGATTGTAATCACGATTACTTTGATTGTCACGATTGTTAGTCTCACGATTTATATAGGTAGAAGGAGCAGCAGGTTTAGATTCAGGTACGCCCCCAAACGCAATTAATAAAGGGAAACGCAATAAATCCACTGACATTAGGGTTTCCGATTCATCAATCACCACCAAAGGCATTTGCTCCTCTTTAACAAGGCGATCGCCTTTTATAGATAATGGTTCTGGATCTTCAAATAAGGCTACCCCTTTTTCAGGACCAAAATGTTCACGAGTCAAGCCTAAACAATCTTGAAAACCACGTCGCCACTCACCGAGACGTTCGGGAGAAGTTGCTAAGACCAGAACCCGCAATTTTTCTCCGTAGACAGCTTTGAGGACAGAAATTGCCGCCGAAGTGACCAAAATATTTTGTAAGCGAGTTCCCATTGAGCGGATTGTGCCGCGCCCAGACTGCTCAAAAAACCATTTGGAAACGCGATCGGCATGAACTTGCTCAAAGGTGCGTCTTAATTTCCAAGCTGCCCCATAATAATCGGGTAAAGTGCGATAACGATCTAAAAGCTGATTGACCCTTTGTTTGTATTCGGTAAAGGTTTGCTCAGACAGGAGTAGTGGTTCGACTTCTTTAACTGGTTTCTTTTCAGTAACGACTGTATTTTCAACTTCGAGCTTTGCGGCTGGTGCTACAAGGTTGAGCTTTTCAGCACTAGCAACTAAATCTTGCAAGCTCCCCACTAGATAGTCTTTGAAGCCCTGAACTCTTACAGCAATATCTTGTGAAGCACCTGCGTAGGTGCTAGTCATTTCTTTATCGAGTCGATCTTTTTTCTTCTCAAGTACAGCGATCGCTGCTTGTAGTTCTTGCTTTTGATATTCTAGTCGGGCGACATCAGCTTGAGCTAGTCGAATAATTCCTGCTTGTAAGTCGTCTATTTGCTCTTGTAAAATCTTAGACTTTATGGTTTTAAGGCTATCTAGTTCGGCCCTAAGGTCAGACTCCTCTTGTTTGAGTTGCTCAAACTGATCTTTATTCTGATCAGCGATCGCAATAATTTCAGCCGTAATTTCATAGGAAGAATTAGGCGATTGTTCAGAAATATTTTCGATTACAGACTCATCTAAAGACTTATTTAGAGACTCATTTAGAGTTAGTGGTACAGCGATCGCTTCGGGGGAATCTCCCTGTTCAGATCCTTGTTCAGATGGATTTAAAGGATTTAAGCTTTCTCCTTCTACAGGCAGTTGATCGGACTCCATAAAGTTCTCATCGCATCGGGCTTACCTATTTTATACTAGTTAAACACAGAAAAGAAAAGGCGACACTTGCCTCTAATTCTCATTATCTATATTTAATTAAGTAGGCAGGCATAAATAAAACCAAAGCCCAAAAAGCTGTAGCGCCCGCTACAGCTTTTTGGGTTTTAAGGTTTATTTAGCCCACCTACTTATCGATCTGAAAATTTTCAAGAGCGATCGCCAAATGTGTCCAATGCGTACCACCTTGCAGAAAAACTGTATAAGGTTCGCGCAAGGGACCATCAGCCGAGAGTTCTAAGGTGCTGCCATCAATAAAAGTTCCGCCTGCCATAACTAGTTGACTGACATAGCCTGGCATTTCGCCTGGGATAGGATCGACATAGGAGTCGATCGGTGAGAATCGTTGGAGATTACGACAAAATTCGATTAATTTCTGAGGATCACCTAGTTGAATCGCTTGAATAATATCGCGGCGTGCTTCAAAAGGAAGTGGCTTTACTGCGTATCCTAACTTGTCAAATATATAGGCAGCAAGATGACTACTTTTCATTGCTTCACCAACCATTTGCGGAGCTAGAAATAAACCTTGGAAGAGAAGACGATTGAGATCAAAGGTGGCGCCGCCTTCACGTCCAATCCCAGGGGCGGTGAGGCGTTGGGCTGCTAGTTCTACATATTCGGCTTTGCCAGCAATATATCCGCCTGCAGTAGCGATCGTGCCACCAGGATTTTTGATAAGAGAACCTGCGATGATATCGGCTCCAACGGCTGTAGGTTCGCGATCGCTAACAAATTCACCATAACAATTATCAACAAAACAAACGGTATTTGGATTTTGCTGTTTTACTAATTTAATAATGCGTTCGATATCTTCAATAGACAAACTTTCTCGCCATGTATAGCCACATGATCGCTGAATTAAGACCATGCGCGTCTGAGGTTTGATGGCTTTTGCTAAAGCTTCCCAATTTACGCCGCCTTCTGGAGTAAGCTCCACTTGACGATAGGTGATGCCAAAATCTTTTAGCGAACCTGTATATGCAGTTCCCTTACTATCAGAGGTAAGCGGATAACCAATTACTTCTTCGAGGGTATCGTAGGGTGCTCCGACTACCGATAAAAGCTCATCAAGGGGGCGTAAAATCCCAAATAAACAACAAGCGATCGCATGGGTTCCTGATACAAACTGCACACGCACAGCAGCGGACTCTGCGCCCATTATTTGCGCGAAAACTTGATCTAAGACATCGCGACCCATATCCCCATGTCCGTAACCTGACACACTGGCAAAATGATGCGCTCCCACACGGCGATCGCGAAAAGCTTGCAGAACTCGTTCAAGATTTTGCTTAATATTTAAATCTATTTTAGCGAAAGTAGGCGCAAGGGCGATTACTGCTTCTGCGACCAACAGCTTCATTTTTTCAGATGTCATTAATCTTCAGGTTTTTTAGCGGCTTATGATCCTAAACGAACTTGATTGATTTTGTCTACTAAATCATGTCTTAACTACCTTAGCGATATCGTAAAGTGGGATAGTCATTATTTTTTAAAATTTTTAAGGAGAAAGCCTTGCCTACGCTAGGAGTAAATATCGATCATATTGCCACTATTCGTCAAGCAAGGCGAGGTGTTGACCCCGATCCGATTGCTGCGGCAATGATTGCTGAGTTGGCAGGTGCAGATGGCATCACTGTCCATTTGCGTGAAGACCGTCGTCATATTCAAGATCGAGATCTGCGATTGCTAAGGCAAACTATTCATACTCGTCTAAATTTAGAAATGGCGGCAACTCCTGAAATGGTAGCGATCGCTTTAGACGTTAAACCCGACTACATTACGCTCGTACCAGAACGCCGTGAAGAAATCACAACTGAGGGAGGATTAAATGTTAAGGCTCAATGCGATCGCTTAGGTAAATTTGTGGATCAATTACAAGGTGCTGGCATACCTGTTAGTTTGTTTGTAGATGCCGAAGCAGAGCAACTCCAAGCTTGCGCAAGAACTGGTGCAAAATTTGTGGAATTACATACTGGAACTTATGCTAATGCCAAAAATGAAGTGGAACTTAAGCATGAGCTAGAAACGTTAACTAAAGGCGGAGAGATGGCAATAAGTTTAGGACTTAGACTAAATTCAGGGCATGGTTTGACCTATTGGAATACTAAAGCAGTTGCTCAAATTGCAGGAATGGAAGAATTAAATATTGGTCACAGCATTATTAGCCGAGCCGTACTTGTTGGCTTAGATCGGGCGATTCGCGAAATGAAAGCATTGATTAGCATATAGACAGTTCGAGCTAGATCGCAGTTTCGATTAGGGAAAGGCAAGAATCGTAGTTTTGGTTAAATAATTTTGAATTTTATGGAGAAATTCTTAGTAAATTCTTGAGATTTTTTGATTAGCTTACTAATGCAGCATAAGCTAATAAAGTTGGATTTTTGATTTTGCCAAAGCTAAGTTTTTATAGGAGAATTATTATGGCGCATGCAGAGCTATACAAAGGAGATGCCAGTGAAGAGGTGACTCTCCTGCAATCTTTACTAGGAATCAATGCTGATGGCGTTTTTGGTGATCAAACCGAGGCTGCTGTCATCAAATTTCAGAACGAGCATAACCTTGGTGCTGATGGCATAGTCGGTTCATTAACATGGACCGCTTTAGAAGCAAAGAAAGCCACGAAAGCCACTCCTGAAACTGAAGTGATTTCCAGCGCTGTTGGAAAAATTATGGGTGGAATTGGTATTGGTTTGGGTAATCAGACTTAGGTTTATTTGTTCAAAACCATAAGGTTTTACGCGAGAACTTAAATAAAATAAATTTTAAAAGCTTTACATAGTGAAGCTTTTAAAATTTATTTTACTCTACCAAAGACTGAAAGCGTGATCGCATTGAATATCCTCAAAACCTGAATTGATTTTTTAGAGGTTAATTACAGAATAATTCCTTGAAATCTTTTATAGATAGAATTGTTGTCTTTTCTAACTGAGAAACTTCTTCAAAGTCTCGATCGCCTGTTATTAAAAAATCAGCACTGGCTGATAATGCACAAGCCAGAAATTTGGCATCTTTGCGATCACGGGGAAAGTCAACTTCGATATTGACTGCAATTAGTCTTGTAAAGGTTTGGAGTAAAGCAATCCATTCTTGCTGAACTTCTTCACTTAGCTTGAGTTTTCGGCGTTGTAATACTTCTATATATTCAGTCATGATTTCCTGAGATACGATCCATTCAAATTCAGGATGATCAACGACAAACTGAATCACAGTCTCAGGTATTCCATCACGAATTGCGGCAGACACTAAAATATTCGTGTCGATAATCACTTTCATTGTCCTTGGCGATATGCAGCGATTTCTGCATCAATGTCTTCGTCAGTTATCTCTCTGATTTCGGGTAGAGCTTGGGTCTTTTTAAACAAGGCTTTGAGTTTTTGACTCATTTCGACTCGGCTATATTCGGGTAAAACGATGATTTCTACACGCTGTCCGATTTGGAAGGGTAAGTTGGATAGGACAACTCGATCAGGATTTTCTATGGTGATATAGGTTTTATAGGTTTCCATGATTTTCAACCAAATGACGTTATTTTCTATTGTATCAATTCTCGAAAGCGCGATCGCATTGAATATTCTCAAAACCCTGAGTCTGTCTTTGTCATTTCGCATCTCCTCTTATGAAAAAATATCTAGAACAACAATTAGGGCTTGCTGAATATTTTGCATAGCTTGTTCGTCTAGCTGTCCTAATTTGCGGATAAATCTTTCTTGGGATAAAGATCTCATTTGAAATGTATCAGCAGCAGAGACTTTGCTAAGTCCGTTTTCTACCTATGGTTCAAGTTTTACCATCCAAGGGTAAACTGCATATCTATCTTTCCAATCAGTAATTGGAACAATTGTTTTTAGGGGTAAAATCCCTACTGCGTCGTTGCTAATAATCACAACAGGTCGGATTTTGCCAATTTCTGTACCAACGGTTGGGTTTAGTTGAACTAGCCAGATTTGACTTCTATTCATACTCATAAAAGTCTTCTCCATCAAGTGCGATGAAGGTGGTTAGCTCTGGATCGTTGGTATAATCGTCAAGGGCAAGTAAGGCGGCGATTTTTAGCTGTTGGCTGATTTGTTCGCGGGTTGGTGCAATCTGGGTTTGTAGCTTTTGTAAAAGGGTTTCGGCGATGCGAAAACAGTCTTCTTGAGCGAGTTTGGGAATAGTTTGGAGGATTTCTGTGGTGGTAATCATATTTTTCTCCTATTGTATCAATTCTTGAAAGCATGGATCGCTGCGGCTGTTATCAAAAGCTGAGTCTGTCTTTGCTATTTTGCGATCGCCGATCCTATTCCTAATCTAATGGAAGGTACAGTATTTTTGATTCCCATTCTAATTGTTCTGTAACGTCAACGAGCAATAATAATTCATCAATTGCCTCACTAAATGACATTCGATCGTTAACTACAAACATTCCTGCCATGTCCTGACTTTTTAGTAATCTATCGTAGGCAAAATCTGGCATTGTGGCGCGGTCGTGAGTTAATAAAATTCGATTGTTAATCGCTGCCCATTCTAAAATCGTTGGATCGTCAGCCTCTTGTAAATCAACATCCTGAACTCTCAATAAATCTAAATTTGGCTGACGCAAAAATAGACCGCGTAGAATATTGCCGTTAAAGTTTTCGTCGCTCAATAGCCTCAGCATTTTTGTTTAAGCCTCGCGATCGCGTTGTCTGGCTAATAAGCGCGATCGCAATAAGTTCATGTCGGGCTGTATATCTTGGATGCGCTGATAGACTTTTTCTGCTAGTTGTTCGCGTTGTATGAGATAGGCTTCTATGGCTTCTTTATGGCGAAGGTAATATGCGATCGTGGTGTAGGTATCAGATAGGGTTAACGTGGAATATTGCTGCACGATGGTTTCAGGTGATGCGCCATCTAAGAAAGCTCTAATTACTAATTCTAGAAGCACTCTAGTTTTTCCGACTCGGATCGAGCCAGTTGCGTCTTCTTGAAAGGGTGGTGCTTCGCGTTCTAAGACTATGCTCATAGGTTTAAGTCCTAATTACCAAGTTTTATTTTACTCTATCAATTCTTGAAAGCGCGGATCGCTGCGGCTTTTGTCAAAATCTGATTCGGCTTTTGTCATTTTTATCGCCATATGGGAATTCCCATGACATCAAAGTGGTAATCATATGACCAAACTGGCAAATTCATTTTTTCGGATAAAACGGCGATGATCGCATCTACAAGGGTAATTTTTTTGATCAGGATATCGAGATACTTTGTTAGCGGCAGCTAAATATTCCTCTTCTGTTGGATTAATCAGATGTACAGAGTCAATGCAACTCTGAGTGAAGTTGTAGGCATAGCTGAAACCCAGATGGTATAGCAATAAGCTATATGTTTCCACGTAAACTGGAAAAGGGATAAAAACTGTCAAGTTTTCTCTCTCAATTCTTTCTAGTTCAAGTTGCGCTCTTGAGTGATATTGATCGTTAGGATCGATCGCTCCAAAGAGGGGGTGTTGTATCTGCAATCAGTCCTCTCATGGTTGCTTGGGTTGAATTTTGTTTGCATAGATAAACTCAGCTAATACGGCATCATGATTGATGGATGTATCGGTGTATCCACTGCCCTGTGATGCTGGAGTTAAGTGAAATGGCTTTTTAGGTTTTGCTAAGTAACCTTCTTGGATTAGGAATTGTTGAATTGCTTTTTGGACTGTGGCTGATGATGAGGTTTGATGCTCTTGGGCGTAAATGGCGAGAACATCGGTTATGGATTTGGGAAGCTCAATGGTTATTTGTGCCATAGGTTTAAGGTTAACTGATGAGGTTATTTTTATTGTATCAATTCTTGAAAGTGTTGATCGCTGCGGATGTTGTCAAAATCTTAGTCGGTCTTTGCCATTTCACTAGGTTTCTAGACATAATTTAGGATTTTTGCGATCGCGTCTAATAGTTCTCTAACTTGAGCTAAGAGAGGCGAGACCTCTAATTCTTAAGGACACAAAATCTCCATAATCTGCTTCTTGACGACGCTCAAATAGATCGTTGTAGAGCCTTGCTTGGTCTTTGGAAATAATACCAGTTCTTACATAGTCTTTGTTGAAAATGCCGCGCACGCCAGTATGTTTGGGTGATGATAGGTTGTCTTTTAGTAACATGGCTGACACGGCATAAAAGCAACTGTAATACAATCGATTGACACAACTATTCCAACTACCTGATTGTGCAAGGATTTGAGCATCATGATAGGCTTCTTCGGCTCGTTCTAAACGATATTGAATGGTTTCATTGGGAATAGTCATATCGATCACAATAAGATAGCTTCTTTGGCTATAGATTTAGAGAGCGGTGTTTGTTGAAAGCGTGGGGTATTCCATTCTTGATAACTGCGGATAATGGAACAAATTACTTCGCCTGTTTCCCATTCGATTTCATAAATTTGATGACGAATGTAATCGCGACGGGTTGGATTTACGACTCCATCGACTAATATCAAAAGATCCCAATCAGAGTCGGGGCTTGCGTCATTACGGGCGCGAGATCCATACAGAAAGATTTGTGCGGTTGGCTCGATCGCACATACAAGTTCTTTAATCTGTTGAAGTAACGTTGTAGTTTCCATCGCGATAGTTATGGTATGTGTTCTGATTGTATTAATTCTTGAAAGCGCGAATCGCTGCGGATGTTGTCAAAATCTGCTTATCTCCACACATTAATTCGCATAATGTCAAAGTGATAATCGTATGACCAAACAGGTAAATTCAATCTTTCAGATAGAACGGCGGTTATGGCATCTACTAGAGTTATGGTTTGATCGGGATATCTCGATGCTTTATCATTTGCTTGAAGATATTCATCTAGTGTGGGATTGATAAACTCAACGCTGTCAAGACAATAATCTACAAATTCTTGGGCTGATGGGAATCCGAGGCGATACAGTAATAAACTGTAGGCTTCGAGAAAGATGGGAAATGATACATAGATTGTAGTTTTGGATGCAAGAATTTTTTGCATTTCTAGTTGAGCGCGTTGATGGTGGGTATCTTTTTCGTCTAGAAGTGCATAGAATACGACTGTATCAGCAAGAACTCCGATCATGAGGGTTGGTTATTAAATTTGTTTTTGTAAATAAATTCAGCTAATACTGCATCATGATTGATAGATGTGTCGGTGTAGCCGCTACCTTTAGATATGGGTCTTAGCATACGGGGCTTTTTGGGCGTTGGTTGCTGTTGTCGTGAAATTTCTTGCAGGATTAGCTGTGCTAGTTCGTCTTGTCTCTCTTGGGGGAGTTTAGTAGCGGCGCTAAAAGCTTGTTCTAGTAGTTGGGTCATGATGTTTTCACCTATTGTATCAATTCTTGAAAGCGTGGATCGCTGCGGATGTTGTCAAAATCTGAATCTTGGGCAATTGCATTTTTACGGATTGGATCGATTTTTACGGAATATTGAAGATTTTCAATTGCTAAATCTATTTGCCCCTTTAGAACATAAATATAAGCTTTGCTTTCATAAGCATGAGAATTAGGCTGAATCTCAAGTGATTTGCTGATACTTTCAATCGCTTTCTCATATCTCCTAATTTTTGTCAGTGCATAGCCAAGGTTGTTCCATGCTATATAGTCGTCAGGTAGGATTGCCAATGCTTTGTCAAAGGAATCGATCGCTTCTTCATCCCTCCCTAAATTATATAGCGCAATACCTCGGTTGTTCCATGCTTCGTGGTCGTCAGGTTTGATTGCCAATGCTTTGTCATAGGAGGCGATCACTTCTTCATTTCTGCCTAATTGTCTTAGCGCATTTCCTCGGTTGTACCATGCATCGTGGTCGTCAGGTTTGATTGCCAATGCTTTGTCATAGGAGTCGATCGCTTCTTCATTTCCTCCTAAATCACCTAGCGCATTTCCTCGGTTGTACCATGCTTCATGCTCGTCAGGTTTGATTGCCAATGCTTTGTCATAGGAGTCGATCGCTTCTTCATTTCTGCCTAATTGTCTTAGCACATTGCCTCGGTTGTACCATGCGTGGTCATCGTCAGGTTTAATTTGGAGGGCGCGGTCAAAGGATGCGATTGCTTCTTCATGTTCCTTCGCTGCTGCATGGATGTTTCCTTTCTCAAACCAAAGTTCTGATATTTTCGTGGGATTTGAACTTTCGTCGATATAAGATTTGATTTGGCATAGTTGGGCAATGCGTTGTTGGTTGGTTTGTTGGCAATACTCATCAAAGCTTCCATCCAAATAAACTAAACGAAAAGATTCTTGATCGACTAGAGATTTTTCGGTCGGGAAGTCATAGATATTTGACCGCCAATCAAAGAAGTCAGGAGCGCGACGAATGAAATAGCGCAGGGCAAATTCAGGCAAGAGGAAGACAATACAGAATTTAAAATTATCGCGAAAGCGTTCGCGACTGAGATTGAGATGTCCTAAAACACGGGGGACACTATGCCATGTGCCACTATATTGTAGGCTGCGGCTTCTCAGATTTATATCATTTACTTCCCGATCTTCATAGGCAAAAATTGACTGCTCGATCCCTTTGACAAAGAGAATATTAAGGCGATCAAGATCTTCTAAAACTGATATGCGATCGTAGAGATTGTCAATAGATTCATCTAATTCCAAGACCTTGATATTTTTATCTTTTAAGTCATTACCAACATCAGTAATAATGCGATCGCCTTGAATAGGAGAGCAGCGCACAAATAGCAACGAAAACCCATCAGTACGCTTAAGCGATCGCACCAGAGAGCTATATGCCTCATCAGCATCTAGTGGTAAATCCTGCTCCCAGTCGATCGCTTCTGACTTCATAGGTTTTTATTTTTAGAAAACGATAATCTTAGTTGTGTTCTTTTTGGCTAATCATGTTTGCAAGCCTAGCTTTTAGTCTTACCTAAATTTTCAAGAATACGCTTAAGCAATCTTGATAAAACCTTGTCTAAATCTCCATATCTTGATGTAATATCTTTCACTAGCTTTCTAGTATTATCCTTGGCTGCATAAACTGATTTTTCATCGTTATCATCAAATTCAATTTGCTTTAATCTATCTAGATATGTGCCAATCATAGAAAGAATACTTCTTGCTTCGCCTAGCTCAGTACTATCTATGGTAGGTAGATCCGACAATCCTTTCCCAACATCAATGTAGTTTCTCTCCATTTCCCCAGGAAATCGAATCAAGAATGAGATAATGTAGTCAGGTTTGTTGACAAACCCTAATAGCTCATAATTTTTTTCTGATAAAGCCCATGCAACTTTAACATCCGCAGCTACAGCAGAATATACAGTAGCCAAGTTTGCTAATATTGGAAAACCAGATTGCATTTTGCTTTCTAAAGCTATAACAAGTTTTTCTAAATCTTTAAGCTTTTTTCGATTGTTTGGAAGAAGACCAGCATCTAAAGTTGTACAAATCTCCTTAATACTTTTGATATTTCCCAATACTATAGGAACTAAAGACAACGCTTCTTTGATTTCAATCATTAGTTACTCCTTTATTTTGATTTGTATATTTCTTGGCGAAGTTTCCAATAAGAAGACCACTGTATAGCAGATATGTACTCGTCACTGTCTTGTTTGTGCTTTAAAGCTTCAACAACATTGTCATACATTTCATGTATCTCTTTAGCTAAATTGCTTGCTTCAATATAATCTTCTTTATCAATTAATTCAAAATATTTTCTCTTGGCTTCATCCATTACTTCAAGTAAATTAGGATCTTTAGTTAATAGGGGATGCGTTACTCCTTGAGAATGGATAGATATGTTTACCGTTCCCTCATTCCCCATAACTTGAAACTCACCTTTGCTAGATTTCTCAATAGCTGATATGGACTGAGACTTATTGACAGCTATAAATTCATCCTTAAACTGTTGAATACCTTTAATCAATGGATGCACATCATACCAAGGCTGAAGCTCTCCATCAGCATCAAAATAGGCATATTGCAACACACATCGATTAAACAATAATTTGCGATAATCCTCAGCATTATCGATTTGTTTACTATCAGCCACCTTAGCAAGTAGTTCCCATTCATCTTGCTCCACTGTACGGCGATAGGTATCCCGCGCTTGAGTGATACTTCGCTGGATCGCCCTGTCTGTAATTGGCAAAACGTCAATATAATCAATCGCCGATCGCACTAATAACATCAAATTCCGAACGTGACCACCACTCATCAAACAAAGTCTTTGCAAACCTTCCGCACTACCAAAGATGTCAGTTTCCAAGTTAGCATCAGGTAGATTAATCCGCTTAGTAATGATTTCGATGAGCTTTGCGATCCCAGCCAGATCTTTCTCCCCGTCAGGAGTCTGCACCATTACCATCGGCAAGATCTGCGGATCGCCATAAATATCTCGCAAATCAGAAGCGCGATTCGAATAAACCATCGAGATTGGAATCGTGTAAATAACATGGCAATTTAAGCCCTGCAATTGTTGCGATCGATCTAAAAATATCTCATCGTGATTAGTGCGTCCATGCTCTTGTGGGATTGGCACAATACGGTCAAGATTATCCGCGATCGCCACTAAATGCGTTTTCCCTTTAGGAAGTTTCCGCTTCGCATCATCAATAAACTCATTCAAAGCCTTTAGTAAAGTAATCGAATGCGGATTTACCTTGTCCCGAATCTTTTGACGCTCAGATGGTATGGCACGAATACTTGCCGTCAGTTTTGCGAATAAAGCAATTTGGGCTTCAACTTTCAAATCCTCAAATTTAACCTCAGTCAAAGCAAGCTCTTTTAAATCCTGCCAGCGATCGCCCAGCCATCCCAAAATTGGAGTAGGGTCAGCATTTTTAAGTTCTTCTAACAAATGCCGAGTACATGACAACAAAATATCCGTATATTGAACATCTTCAGGATCGATGTCATCCTCATCTGCTGCAAAATAGACGACCAAACAACCTTTCTTTTCTAGATGATCCTTTAACCGCAATAACTCTGTAGATTTACCACCACCGCGATGTCCTGCGTATAGCTGACATACCATGCGATCTGAGCGCAAGATTTTATTTCCCAAGTCCACCAAAACATTCGCATCGCCCCGCACTTCCGCACAATCTACATAGGCAGGATCGCCAGCAGGCAAAGGCTGAAATGGATCGAAAGAGTTGTAAATCTGAGTGAGCAGATCTTTAGACATCGCGGTTAAATTGCTAGGTAAGTTGACAGCATTATAGATCACTAGATTAATCAGTGGGTAAGTTACCAATGCGATCGCATAAGTATCAAGATCCACCATAAAACATTTTGCTTAAATCACGCGATCGTTCCCGCCGTCGATAGGAACTTGAGCAGCCGTAGTACAGGTAAACAGCACACCACACATCTCCGCGGCTAGTTCAGCGACATGGCGGCTGGTGACTTCCACTTTGAGGAGATTATTAGTTTTATATTCCTCAACTGTCAATCCATAATGCTTAGCGCGCGAGGTTAATACTTCCTCTGTCCAGATCCCAGTGTCAAAGACTGCGTTGGGATGCAAAGTGTTAATGCGAATGCGATCGCTACTCCATTCCAAAGCCGCCACACGCATAAGTTGGGTTAATGCTGCCTTCGATGCCGAATAAGCCGCCGCTGCGGGACCAGGGGCAGGGACGTTTTTGGAACCGATCGCGACCACTCTGCCACTATTGGGAGCTAATTTGAGAAGAGGATAGCTTTCTCGCATCAAGATTAAATTTGCATCTAGATTGATATTCATAACGCGCTGCCAAGTTGCCGTATCAAGGTCTTCGATGCGACATCCTGACGGAAAAATCCCTGCATTGAGAATGAGAATATCTAAACCACCAAAAGATTGCACGGTTTTTTCGAGGGCATACGCGATCGCCTTCTCATCACTAACATCACAAATAACACCAACAAAATCGGGACGATTATAAAGAGTTTCAATTTCAGAATTGATATCTAAGCCAACTACGGCTGCACCACGTCTTAATAGTGAATCCACGCAAGCTTTGCCAATACCAGAAGCAGCACCCGTCACTAAAGCAATTTCGCCAGTAAAGACGGGAGATGAACTACCTTTTTTTAATTTGGCTTGTTCCAATTCCCAATATTCCACAGCAAAAATATCGCTGGCGGGTAAGGCTTGATAGCCGCCTAGCATAGTTGATCGCTGAATGATATCTATTGTGTGCTGATAAATATCTGATGCGATCGCGGCTTCTTTTGCGGATTTGCCAACCGTAAGCAGACCAAGTTCGCGATCAAGAATCACTCGCGGCGCAGGATCGAGAATGGTCACAGCCTGAGTTATGTTTTGAGATTGCTCTTTAAAATATGCTCGATACGCATCTGCATAAGCGTTTAGATCTCTTCCAACTAAGGGCAAACGCTTTGTCCGAATTACATGGTCAGGAGTCGCACAGCCTTGTTGCGAAATCTGTTCTAAATCTTCTCTTTGAGCAAAATCTAAACTAGCTTGATCATTTTGTTGGCTCAAGATTACAGGAAAACCTGCGACTTGAGATACTTCGGCGCGTAAGTTGGCAATTTCTAATTTCTCTGTTTGGGCTGCTTTCTGCGGGGTCACATTAGCGATCGCCCAAGCATTATGCTTTTGCAAATAGACTTCAGCAAGATCAACTAGAGCAATCATCCGTTCATAGGATTCAGAAGCAGTGGCTCCGAAAGAGAAAATCCCGTGATTCATTAACACCATGCCAATTGTGCGATCGCTTTTCTCTGCGGCAAACTTCTCGGCACAGACTCGCGCTAGGTCAAACCCTGGCATTACATAGGGAATAATCACCACGTCATCGCCATAAATTTCACGAATACGCTCCCATCCATTTGCAGTATTCGTTACCGAAATCACCGCATCCGCATGGGTATGATCGACAAATTTGTAAGGTAAACTGGCGTGCAAAATCGTTTCTACGGATGGCGCAGGCGCATTAGCACGGGTCATCTGTGTTTTCAGTTCATTCACCATTTGTGAATCAGAAAGAACTGGTAATTTTGCTAATTTCAATAAATGCGCCATGCGTACTGGCGCAAAACCCGCTTCAGCGATTGTTTCTAAATCCCAACCACTTCCCTTGACATAAAGAATCTCTTCTTCTTCACCAACGAGATTTTGTTCACGGATTTTAACAGAAGTATTGCCTCCACCATGTAGAACTAATGAAGGGTCGCGCCCTAATAATTGCGATGTATAAACTCTTAATCCTAAATCGCTTTGATACTGCTTTGCTTCGCGATCGTCCCACAAACTTTTCACTGCTACCTCATTTTGTAAAATTATCCGATTTAACTAAAACCAAAAAACTTTAAAAAAGCCTTGCGTTGCAAGGCTTTTTTAATTAAAAGAGAAAACTCTTCTTTTCTAAATAGCAACAATACACTCGATTTCAACTAGGACATCAAGGGGCAGTTTTGCGACTTGAATCGAAGAACGCGCTGGAAATGGAGTCGTGAAATATTTGCCATAGATTTCATTCATCGCTGGGAAGTTCGCCATGTCTACAAGAAAAACCGTGGTTTTGACAACGTTGCCAAAATCTGCACCTGCTTCGTTGAGAACGGCTTGGATATTTTTGAGAACTTGTTCAGTTTGCTCCTCAATGTTAGTGGCAACGACCTTGCCAACCGCAGGATCGATCGCGATTTGTCCTGCCATAAAAATTAATTTGCTAGTCGCAGGAACCGCGATCGCTTGGTTATAAGAACCAACAGGCGCAGGAGCTTTATCGGTACGGATTACTTCTTTTTGAATCATGTTTGATAAATTTTTAAATTAGTCTAATGCTAATTATAAAATCTTTTGGCGATCGCCTTACCAAGTCATCGCTTTAAACTTCTCATCATTGACAATTTCCACCGTGTCACCAGAAGGGCGAATCACAAATAGTCCTTTTTGATAAGCATATCTGTCTACGCCTTCATTAATTTCAATTCCTGCCACAGCACCATAGGCTTGATAGGTTTTATACGCAGGAAAGGCTAATTTAAATTTTTGGAGTTTCTCGATAAATTCATCTACATCATCTTTAGAGAGTCGAGATTTGCATTCCACTAACACCACATCAGTTGTATCTACTACTAAGATATCGATCTCCATCGCCACACCTTGTCGTTCTACACTGGCTCTGGGATGTTTCTCTTTTACATCAATGCCGCGCTCCTGAAATAGTCTGACTATTGCAGGTTCGACAAGTTCTTCGACAAATCTGCCCCAACGAGTAGTTAGAGCATTAACTGTACGGGTTGTCTCAGCTACAGATCGTTTCATTTCGTCAAGGGTACGCGCCGCTTCAATAGCACGGCGATCGCTTTCAGCAGCACGGCGATTGCTTTCAACTTTGGCCTCGGCAGCGAGACGATCTTGTTCAGCAATACGGCGATCAAACTCTTCACTTGATCGCTTTAGCTCTTCTTGGGATACACGGAAGAGGGCATAGATATCTTCAAGGGTGACGGGTTGCTGGCTCATGGTTTTGATGATCAGTCGATTATATTTATTTTAGTAGAGACAAAGCATCCCCCAGAAATTGATAAATCCACATACTCTCAATTTGGGAATGTTACAGCAATTTGCTTTCAAACCTACCACAAACAATAATATAAAACCCTTTGTGGGGTTTCGCCCTGCGAACCTTGGGGTAGGTTTGATCAACAACTGCTGTAAGTTTAGCGATCGCGAAATCACGAAAAAACTTTAGTCACAAAATCTGATTAACCGCGATCATGATCTCTGCTTGAATCAAAAGTTTAACTAATTCTCCTTGCCGATAATATTGAACCACCTTATAACTATGCTCAATCGGTTGACGATAAACTTCCAAGATCTGCTCTTCTAAATTTACAATCCATACTTCAGGAATACCAGCCCTTGCATAGAGCGGTAACTTCACTTCGCGATCATATTTTAAAGTGGAATCGGAAACTTCAATCAATAACAAAATATCGTTACTCTGTGGATGTCCTGAAGCGTAATAATCTTCGCGATAATTCACGATCGCTAAATCTGGCTGAGGCTCAGATCGATTACTTAAATTAATGGGGAGCTGCACACGCACATCAGTTGTATCTGGTAAAAGACGGATCAGCGATCGGGTGGCTCTAGCAATGCAAGCAGCATGAAGTCTTCCCATCGGTGACATATCGACTATTACTCCTTCAATTAACTCAGTACCTTTGGTAATATCTAAAATGCCAACTTCTGCCATTTGGTAATATTGCTCAACCGTAAAGGTATGCCTTGCGATCGCTAATGTTGTCACCATATATTTAATATTGCCAGTAATGCTACAAAGTAATTTTTTTAGTAATTGTGTGACGAGTGCGAGGCGTCCGTCACACAATTTCATTGCATGGCTAACTATTTTTTGTTTTGTTCTTTGAGCATTTTGGCATATTCTTGATCTGCCAAATCCTGTTCAGTGGTGTACGCAAGATTATTTTGATCGATCACTTCTTGCTTAGTAGCAAAGGTGCGTGCAAAATCGAGCTTTTCGCGCAATGTTGCTGAGGGTTGACTTAGTTTTTCCGCATTAGCTGCACGTTTTTGGTTACGATCACCTATACCTTTATTCAAATATTGCAAAACAAAGTAGCGGATCGCAGGAGTTGACAGAAATAACACCGCATAGCCTAAAAGAAAGACGTAGGCAGCTTTAACAAAACCCAAAAATCCACCCGCAAGTGACACTGCTAGTCGAGGATTGCCTAGCAAACTGCCTAGATACAGCGCCGCGACTAGATAAAAAACACCTAAACCGATCGCTAAAGCAATTTTGCCCTGAGGAGCTTGGCTAAACTTCCAGATTTTTTCTTGTAAATAAGCGCCTTTAGTTTTAGATTTGCGTTCTGAAGCAACTTTTTGTAACTCAGGAAATTTATAGGCAAGAGTTCCTGCATCGCTAACTTCAGGGAAACCATTAAATTTTGCCAAAACAGGAATTACGAAATATTCATCATTTTCTATGCGGCTAGTTTCATCTAGGTAAGGCGCAATTTGTTCAGCGATGACTACGCCATCGTTATTGCGGATCATTGTGGCGATCTCGCGCCAACGGCGATCATCTAAATCGGCATTGGGATTGCCATCACCAAACAAAAATGAAAATACACCTTCCAAAAATCCCATTTCATCAGGATCACGCGATCTCATTCGTTGTGGCTCGTAATAATCGGGCGCGAACATCATCGACGGATTGCCGAAAGGGTTGCCCCAACCACCCAACCAAATAAACCCGCCACCGCCACCACTGCGATCGCTACGACGATCATCGCGATCGTTATCGCTGCGACCTTGACTATTTAAAGCGATCGTGGCGGCAATAATACCGACAACTACGATCAAAATCGAGGCAATTAGTAAAATACCAAAAGAAATCCGAATCCCGTAAAACACCCATTTCCAAACACCTTTAAGCGATTCTTTGACCTGTAGCCAAAATGAGCGACTGACAAGGATTTGTCGAAAATTTGGCGCAAATTTATAGGCGATTTCGCCAGACTCTGCCACTTGAATATTACCGCCAGTCTCGGCGGCTAGGGACACTATTTCGCGTTGAGTTGTATTTAAATCAAGTCCAGACTGCGCTGCCACATCGCCTATCGTGACCCGATAGTTGAGTTTTTCAACGGCTTCCATCACTACTGTACGAGGTGCCATAAGCTTTCACTGTGCGAACTATTAGAACTATTATGATGGAAAGCGTCATAAACAGTTTTAAGGTATTTGTCATGCAGCAAGAACCAAATCAAGAAGGGGAATCTGATTCTTTGTTAACACCTGCACAGGAGGCGGCTATGCTGGCTGAATATGGTGCAAGTACTGATGACTCCAAGTACAATCTCCAAGATCCAGACTCGGCGGAACAGGATCCTAAAAATTCACAAAATCCTGATTATAAGCCTAGTCAAAAGTCTACTCAGAGTTTTGATAAAAATTTGCCAATAAACGAATTTCATAATCATTATGTTGGCTATATGGATTTGTTTGCCGATCAATGCACTGTGATGAAATATTTCGATGCTCATCAGGGCTGGTTTAGACGTTGCGCGCATCCATTTAAAGCTGACCCAATTGGCGAAACAGGCTACGCAATGGGAGTGGGACAAGTTGGGGCGATGGGCTTTAATGTCGATCCGCGAGTAGGGCTAAATTTGTTACCGCCAGACGAAAATTTTGTATATCGAATCACAACGATCGCAATTCCCGATCAAGCACCGCAGGGCTATGAAGTAGATTTTCATGCAGAGATGAGACTGCAAGAGAAAGTGCTCGATGTAAAAATAGCTGAACAGTTAGGGCAAAATGCAGTCATAACCTGTGTTGAGTGGGATTTAAAGCTCAAAGTAACCCTGCAATTTCCAGCGTTGATTCAGCGCCTATCCAAAGATGTGCTGCAAAAAACAGGCGATGGGGTTCTTGGTTTTGTCGTGCAGCGTGTTTCCAAAAGCTTGACTCCCAAAGTACAAGCCGATTTTCATAAAACCCATGACATCAAGGTTCCTAAGCAAATTAAACTTAGAAAATAGTGCTCACCCCATCGCCTCTCTCCCGTTGATCTACCGTGTATACACAAGTCAAAATCACCATAAAAGCCCTGCAATAAATTGCGGGCTAAAAGTTAAAACCCGTGGAAACGGGTTAATATTCTTCAGTCAGTTTCAACTGACTTTAGCTTTTAGCCAAGAACTTTAGTTCTTGGTGACTTGTGTGTACACTTTAGCTCCTGTTGAGAGAGGGGAACAAGAAAAAAGAAAAATGATTTATACATATGCAATTTTGTTTGCACCTGCTCCATCAGACTCGCCATTAGGGATTACGGGTAAGCAAATCCAATATTTGCAGTCCGATCGCCTGATTGCAGTGATTGAGACAGATATCGATGTCGAAGCTCTCAACCATTTGCCTGAACAAGCTTTGATGCAAGCGATCGTCCAGCACGATCGCCTTATTTGTGAATTATTTAGCGATCGCACTCTCTTACCTTTGCGCTTCGGGACAGCGTTCGTTTCTATTAGTGCTTTAGAGACTTATTTAAAAGAAGAGAGTGAAAAGTTATCGGCGAGTTTACAAAGATTAGATGGATATGCGGAATTTTTGATCACAGGCTCGGCGATCGCACCAAAATCTGAAGCTGCTACAAATCTTAAGGGCAAAAATTATCTTCTCGCCAAGCGATCGCAATATCTGCAACAAGAAGAATGGCGATCGCAATTACAACAGGAGGTTCTTGACTACCGACAAACTTTAATTAGTAACTTAAGTTCAGAAATAAATCCTGAAATCTATAAACCTGAATTTCAACACGTGGAAACTCAAGGCTCAGAAGATGTGCGAGTCTACGCATTATTGCCGCGATCGCAAGTTGAGTCATTACAACAAGCAACCCGATCGTGGGAAGAACAACATTCCCATTGGCAAATTGCATGGAGCCAAGCTTTGCCGCCCTATCATTTTCTATCTTAAGCCCAAACCAAAGCTGCTATTCAGGCTTTTTAAAATTGGGAACCAATGCTGAAATAAAGTGATGACTCTTGCAAATTAGAGCCGCGATCGCTGAGGTTCACAAATGGAATTGCATAATCTAGGCGCAAGTTGAGCCGTTTAATTGGCTCGAATAGAACTCCTAACCCAGCACCTGCTAAAAAGTTTTGATTGGGTAGCACGTTGAGATTTCTGGAGTTGTTCCAAACTGTGCCGAGATCGACAAAAGGCGCTAGCTGAAGAATTGTGCGATCTTCTTCATTTCGCGCGACCACAAATCGGCTCTCCAAGGAAAGACGAATACCATTATCACCCGATCGCACATTTTGACGGAAGCCCCGTATGGACTGCCCACCGCCAATCACAAACTGCTGTGAGGGTAAAAGCGGATCGGCTGAGAGTTGAGTATCTAACGATCCGATCAAAATCGTGTCAGAGCCGAGAACTTGCACCCGTTGAATCTGACCTAACCAACTCAAGAAAGCGGCACTAGGACTAGTAACAAAAGTTGCACCAAATAACCCCGTACCGAGACTAAACTGCGATCGCAATGACCAGACTCCTTCAATATCGCGACTGGTATAGTCTTGCCCAAATTTAAAGACACTGGTGCGACTAGTACCATCAGCCTCAGGTCCAATCCCAAATGGTACGGCAAGATCATTAAATAGGAAAGTCTGACCTCTTTGATATTCATAGCCTAGAGACACCGCAAATTCTTCACGGGGAGTCCGAACTAAAGGTTGGCGAAATGTCGCGGAGTAAACTTCATTACTGCCCCGAATGTTGAAGACATCAAATGGTGACTGCGTAATCCGATAATTGCTGGGTGCAAACCGAAGTGATACAGTTCCATTCATCGGGTTTACAGGAATGCTAAAGCCCAAATCGTATTGGTTTGAGCCACCCGTTGTTGTCCTGAAATAATTGGCTGTAAATACATCGCCTAAACCAAAAAGATTGCGGTAGTTTAGCCCTGCTCCCATCCGTTCAGAGCCAACCGCAGGAGTAGAGAAGTTGTCGAAACTAACCGAACCTGAAAGTTGATTTGCTTCTACAACTTTGACCGTGAGGATACTCAGCCCAGCTTTGCTCCCTGCTTTGAGGCTAGCATCGACGCTAGAAAAAGAAGGATCGGCACGCAGGAGTCGTAGTTGATCTTCTAAATTGTTGGTGTTGAGAGGAGTGCCTATTCCTAGTTCAGTACGCGATCGCACATAGTTGGGATTGACGGCACTAACGCCTTGCACTTCGATGCGTTCGACTTTGCCTTCTAAGACCTCAATCTTGGCAATACCATTTATGACGCTATTAGGTGTAAATGTGGCTTGAGATGTGATATAGCCATTGCTGATATAAAGCTGCGTAATTGCGTTGGCGGCTTCTGTTAATTGTGTCTCGGTGACTTCTTTCCCTTCGAGAGGTTTGAGAATGGGATTGAGCTTGTCGGTATCGAAGACTGTACTGCCAATAACTTCGATCTTTTTGATCAGGATTGCTGGAGAAGTTTGGGCTTGAGCAATTTGAGATGGAATTGCTTGAGATGGAGCAATTAGAGGAGAGGAAACTAATTTTTTTGATGGGAGCGAACTGATTGATGGAGATGCTTTTAACTTTGGAGGAATGGGATTAGCATATGCCGACAATCCGTGATCTGTGGCAACTAGAGCAAGTGTCGAAATTCCCAATAACACTGTATGAATCTTGTTGCTTTTTATCTCTAGTCTTGTAGATTTTGTACTCATATTTTTATTTCTTACACGGGCTCCTCATTGACTTGAAAGCGTACCATATTCATGGTTCAATATATTCAGTCTAAGTAGATTTGATATAGTGGTTGGAGATGATGATGAAGTCAACTTGGAAAATGAATTGGACTGCGATCGCAATAACCGCGATCGCCATATCACCAGTACTACTCTCATCGCCAGTCACCGCGCAAAACATCACGGCTGCGCCCGACGGGACAGGCACAGTGATCTTGCCAAACGGTCAGCGCTTTGACATTACAGGCGGAACCCAAGCGGGTGCAAATCTCTTTCATAGTTTCCAGCAATTTGGCTTAAATCAAGGACAGATTGCCAATTTTCTGAGCCAACCAAATATTCAGAATATTCTCGGTCGCGTGGTCGGTGGTGATCCTTCTGTAATTAATGGCTTAATTCAACTGACAGGCGGGAATTCCAATCTCTACATCATGAATCCCGCAGGGATTATCTTTGGAGCTAATGCGAGTTTAAATGTTCCTGCGGCTTTCACAGCAACAACGGCAAATGGTATCCAAGTTGGGAATGCTTGGTTTGGCATGAATACCAGCGCCAGCGATCTCAAAAATCTCACGGGTTCTCCTAATGCTTTTGCATTTACAACTCCAACAACAACGACCCAAGCTTCAGGCGTAATTCTCAATCAAGGCAATCTCAGCGTCCCCTCTGGCAACAGCATTACGCTCGTCGGCGGTATCGTCATCAATACAGGGACTATTTCCACTCCCAACGGCAAGATTAATATCGTGGCAGTTCCTGATGGAAAGTATGTGCGGATCACGCCAGAAGGTAGCGCCCTCAGTCTCGATCTGCCGATCGCAACACAGCAAGAACTCGGCAATGCGAAACCAATGACGGTGGTGAATTTGCCGTCCTTGCTGACGGGTACTGGCATTGCTGCGCCCACTCAATCGGGGACGGCGCTAATCAGTGGCAATCTCACGGCTAATAGTATTGATATTCTGGCTAATCGTTATGACACTAGCCAAGCTAACCTCAATGCTGCCACCATCCAACAGGGTTGGAATTTTGTGTTTATTGATAGCACGATTAAAAACTATCAAACGCTACTCGATGGAACTAAGGGCGGTAGTAGTATCACCGTGATTAATCCTGACCAGTATGGCATTGCCGAAGTTACCAAAACCCTAGCGAGTGTGACGGGTGCAAATAGTTTGCATATTGTCTCTGAAGGAGATGTTGGCAATTTCTGGTTGGGTAAGGATTTTGTCAGTGGTGAGAATATTGCTAAGTATGCTAATGACCTCCAAGCGTGGAAAACTGCTTTGTCACCTGCGGCGAATATTTTGCTTTATGCCTGTAATTTGGCTAGTGGCGAGAATGGTGTGGCGCTAGTTCAGGCGGTCAAAAACTATACAGGACATGATGTAGCGGCTTCAATCAATCGCACAGGTGCTACTTCATTAGGTGGTGATTGGACTCTAGAGTATCGAACTGGACAGAACTCTGTGCCGATAATATTTAATAATGCAGCGACGCAGGCTTATCAAAATGCATTGGCAGTTTTTACAGTAACAAATGCGGCGGATCTTGGAGCAGGTTCCCTGAGAGCGCAGATTGCTGCCGCGAATTTAGCATTAGGTGCAGATGAGATTCGGTTTAGCTTCAGTGGGATTCCCATTGTACTTACTAGTGGAGAGATATCCATTACCCAAGCCCTCTTGATTAGTGGTAATGGCATAACAAATACGATTATTGATGGCAATGCCAATAGTCGTATTTTTAATGTTACGTTTGCTGTGCC
Source organism: Pseudanabaenales cyanobacterium (assembly GCA_038230875.1). Classification (GTDB taxonomy): domain Bacteria; phylum Cyanobacteriota; class Cyanobacteriia; order Pseudanabaenales; family Pseudanabaenaceae; genus Pseudanabaena. Next base: position 8,821 of record JBBRMK010000056.1, on the reverse strand, counting down.
AGTCACCATTGATGGGGTCACAATTCGGAATGGAAATATTGCTGGTAATGGGGGTGGGATTGTGAGTAACGGAGGATCCATTACCCTTAACAGTAGCAATGTGTCTGGGAATAGAGCGACAAATGGAGGTGGGGTATTTACCACTGGAGCCGTGGCTCTTACCAATAGTACTGTGTCAAGTAACACGGCAAGTAATATTGCAGGTGGAATTTGGGGCGATGGCGGCGTTACGCTCAACAACAGCGCTGTATCAAATAATATAGCTAATGCAAATAATGGTGGTATTTTAAGCAATATAGGAGCTATAACCCTTAATAACAGCACTGTTTCAGGGAATACGGCAGTAAATGGTGATACTGGAGGTATTTTTAGCCCTGCGGCTGTTACGCTTAATAACAGTAGCGTATTGAATAACCGCGCAAGAACTAGCGGTGGTGGTATCTTTAGCTTTGGAACCGTGACCCTCACTAACAGCACGGTATCAAATAATACGGCTACGACTGGTGTTGGTGGTGGCATTGTAACTATTGGAGCCATGACGATCACCAACAGCATTGTGTCGGGGAATACAGCAGGTAATGATGGTGGCGGGATTTATAGCATTGGAGCCGTGACGCTTACCAATAGCACTGTGTCGGGCAATTCGGCAAATGTTAATTCTGGTGGAATTTATGCTAATAACGGCGGCACGATTGTTAATAGCACCATATCTGGCAATACAGCGAATTTTGGTGGTGGAATTATTGTAAATGGTGGAGCCATGACGCTTACCAATAGCAACATATTGGGTAATAGGGCAAATAATAATGATGGTGGCGGCATTGCAAATTTTGGCACAACAACATTAACGAATGTAGCGGTACAAAATAATACGGCGGGTGATGATGGTGGTGGCATTGTCAATTTTGGCACGTTAAATATTTTTAACAGTACCCTTAGCAATAACACTGCACTCAGTGCTAGCAGCGCCAATAGTGGAGGTGGTGCACTCCTTAACACAATAGGTGGGACAGCTACTCTAACCAATACAACAGTGAGTGGTAACACCGCCAAAAATGGTGGTGGGATTCGCAACGACGGCAATTTAACTTTGACCAATACTACTGTGACAAATAATCTTGCAACAGGTGGATTTGGCGGTGGTGGCATTGCTAACTCAGTAGGTGTCCTGACAATCAGAAATACAATCCTTGCAGGTAACATCGACACATCAGGGAATAATATAGTTGACTTGGGGAAGTCTCCTTTTGCGACTGTGACCGATGCTGGTAATAACCTCATTGGTAATACGGCTAATACTGGTACGCCAATTACTTTTGCTGCTTCTACTCTCCTTAATGTCGATCCTAAACTTGCACCACTTGCCAACTATGGTGGTGTAACTCAAACCCATGCGCTCTTACCAAATAGCCCAGCGTTAAATGCAGGAAATAACGCCTTTGCGACTGCCACCGATCAACGCGGCGCACCACGAATTATTGGCAGCGCCGTCGATATTGGCGCATTTGAGTCACAAGGCTTTAGCCTCACGCCTCTAGCCAATACCACACCACAGAGTACAAATATCAACACCAGTTTTGCTCAGATTCTAGGTATACAAGTCACCGAAAACTTTGTTAATAGCCCAATTCCTGCGCCAAATATTCTAGTTAGCTTTACGCCATCGTCTAGTGCAGCGAATGGTTTTTTTGCTGGAAACACCAGCGTACTCACCAATAATCTTGGTATTGCTGTAGCCCCTATATTTACGGCAAATGGAGTTTCTGGTAGTTACTCAGTGGCGGCAACAGCGAATGGATTTACACCAGCGAACTTCTCTCTGACCAATAAAAGTACGGGTGGCTTTGGTGGTGTCTTTCCTAGCCGAGAGGACTTAGAGGGACGCTCACCAAGATTAGATGAGCAAGATCTTGAAGATGTGAGCTTTACACAGGTTCTCTGTCTTGATGCTTCTCTCAACAATGCGAAGATTACTTCTATCCCTCCTTGCAAAAAGCCTTGAGACAAATCGCCCTCCAAGGAAATGGACGCCGCTGAGATTTGCCCCTTTCCTTGGATTTGATTGTTATATTGAGATTAGTAGTCTCCGCAATCACAACCTCACAACCTCATGTCTTTTGCGACCACAGCCTCACCTACGCATACAAATTTCAAGATTCGCGCAGATATCCTCGATCTGCAAGTTAGCCTCATCCAATGGCGCAGAGACTTCCATCGCTTTCCTGAGTTAGGTTTTAAAGAAAAGCGGACTTCTAGCGCGATCGCCGAAAAATTAACCGCTTGGGGCATCCCTCACCAAACAGCGATCGCTCAGACTGGTATTGTCGCCACGATTGCAGGCACAAAACTAGGTAACGGTAAAGTTTTAGCAATCCGCGCCGACATGGACGCGCTGCCAATTCAAGAAGAAAATATCGTTAGTTACAAATCGCAAATTGATGGACTGATGCACGCCTGCGGTCATGATGGACATACTGCGATCGCTTTGGGGACAGCTAAATATTTATGGGAACATCGCGATCATTTTAGCGGGACGGTCAAAATTATTTTTCAGCCAGCCGAAGAGGGACCTGGTGGTGCAAAACCAATGATCGAGGCGGGAGTATTAGAAAATCCCAAAGTTGATGCTTTGATTGGGTTACATCTGTGGAATAGTTTAGCGCTTGGAACCGTCGGCGTGCGATCGGGAGCCTTGATGGCGGCAACCGACTACTTCCATTGCAAAATTATCGGACGTGGTGGACATGGTGCGCTTCCCCATCAAACGATTGATTCGATATTAGTAGCGGCTCAAGTCGTAAATACTATTCATACAATCGTCTCGCGCAATGTCAGCCCCCTTGAATCCGCCGTAATTAGCATCGGTGAATTCCATGCTGGTTCTGCTACCAATATCATCGCCGATTCTGCCCAAATCAGTGGCACAGTGCGATTTTTCAATCCTGAAGTTGGCATAAAACTAGCACTTCGTCTCGAAGAAGCGATCGCAGGAGTCTGCGCCTCACATGGAGCAACCTACGAGTTGAAATACACCAAGCTCTATCCACCTGTAATTAATGATCATGCGATCGCTGAGTTAGTTCGCTCTGTTGCCGAAACAGTAATCGAAACTCCCGCAGGTATCGTTCCTGAATGCCAAACGATGGGCGGTGAAGATGTATCTTTCTTTTTGGAAGCTGTTCCAGGTTGCTATTTCTTCCTCGGTTCCGCTAATTCTGACAAAGGACTAGCCTATCCCCATCATCATCCCCGCTTCAATTTTGATGAGACGGCTCTGGCAACTGGTGTAGAGATTTTTGCCCGTTGTGTCGAGAAGTTTTTGGGATAAGAGAATCTCTTTTAGATTGCTCAGGCAATGCTGCTGCGTTTGCGTGACTCCTTATAGGAAGTAGTCACATTCCGTAAGCCTGACTTCACCATTTGCTGTTCTAAAATCGCAAAGAAACGGCGGCGATCGCTAATACTTACCACTGCCTGATTGTGGGCTTCGGCAAGGGCGACAGGATAGCCATAGCCTTTCTGTACTTGCGCGAGAATGATCGTCAGAGCTTGCGATCGCAGTTCTACATCCAGAGCAGTCCAAGCTGGCATCTCGATTCGGGCGATTTCTGTGCCGACATGGAGATAGCAAAAATAGATGTGATGTTCGCCGTATTCTTGCAAGATTCTTGCATGGCTCTTCCAGAGAGGACTGCATTCACCCACTTTCAGTAAGCGATTCCATAATGCACCATCGCGCAATGGTTGAAGTTGACTGCAAGGGGCAAAGTCGAGAGGTTTAGATGCACACTGGATATTACAGTCAGGTTGCTCGAAAGGACATAGTTGTAAGCGTAAAAAATTAGTAGCTTCCGCAGCACGAGGAGCGCTGATATATCCTGCTAGGGGAATCTTTTGAGCTTTCAGTTTGTCCCATGCAGCGAGAATGTCAGGTAAAAGTTTTGATCGCGCACTAGCAGGGATGTCATCAAATTCCCAATGAATTAACGCTCCATCAGTGAAGGCTAGCATTGGTGAGGCAGTAGATTGCGATCGCGTTTCTATGGCTAAATTCGCTAGAGCCACATTTTCGGCAACAGTGCGCTTGTACGACATCCATTCTTCAGTCTGGATCCCCCACTGTCGAGCTATATAAAGGTCTTCTGTTTTATAAAATACTTCTGGAATATTATCGAGTAATGGATAGATCCCAGAGTTATAGTAAATCGCAACTCTACCAATATTAATCAAATAGCAATAGGCAATTTCATGGCGGCTAGGTGCAATTTGAGAACCATCGGTTGCGAGAACTATGTGAGGTGTAGATATAGGGGCGATCGCTTGAATTTGCGATAAAGGTTCTACTGGTTCTGCACAATTAAAGATTAGGCGATCGCGATATTCTTGATGTTGTTGATTAAGTAAGGCTTGATTTACAGTAGCTTCACGAAATATAGTTTCAGCGCGATCGAGTTTGACTGTCAACTGTTGAGCTTCTCTCTGCAATTGTTCAGACATCCCTTGCATCTGTCCCATTAATTTCTGCAAATCCAGCATGGTCGCCTCAAAAACAAATATTAGATTATGGCAACTTTATCTTTAAGTGTCTAGGCAAAAAAACTTAAATATGATGTACTCATTGCTTGTCATACTTCCAAATGTGATATACGCTCTCTCTTGGGGCTTTACATAAAATACTTATGAGGTGAATTTACCAACCGTCTCTGATTTGATATAGATGGTATGATTAGGTAAAATCTACTTTTTCCCCGAAGATATCTGCAAATGGCAACTGTACCTAGAATAGAATCTCATAATCTTAGTGTCTCCGAACTTTTTAGAGATTTTTATTCAGTACCAGATTTTCAGAGAGAGTATGTCTGGAAAGTAGAGAATGTTGAGAAATTGATTCAAGACGTAATTGAAGAACTTTATGACGATGATGAACCAGTTAGTAATGCTGAATACTTTTTGGGATCTATAGTTGTGTTTCGCGATGAATCAGGGACATTTCAGCTTATAGATGGTCAGCAAAGATTAACTACCATATATTTAACATTTTGTGCAATTAGGGATTTACTTCATGAATTTGAACAACAATCAAGATCTATCGAAGGCTTAATTTCAGGGGTTGCCCAAGATTTAAAAACAGGGCTTGATATAGCTAGATTTAGAGTTACTTTACAATATGGTGCTGGGGAAAAGGCTTTATCCATTATTGCTAGTAAGGAGAAGGACATTAATGATATTGACAAGGACGTTTTAAGTTCTGTCCAGCATTTGATAGATGCTTATGAAGTTTTAAAAGATTTAATTTCAGAAAGATTTATAGAAAAGCCAGAAAAAATCCTCCAATTTTCGACTGTTTTTTCAAATAGAGTGAAACTAATTAGAATTGAAACACCAAGTTTTAAAAATGCACTTAAAGTTTTTGAAACTATTAATGATCGTGGAATAGGTCTAAATTCTATGGATCTCCTCAAGAACTACCTGTTTATAAATACAGCTAGTTCTAACTCTTCGGAAAATGTAAAATCTCATTGGCAGAATCTTAAAAGTCGTTGGGATAAACTTACTAAAATTTTACATAAATGCAATGAAGATCCGATGAGATTTTTACGTTATTACATCATGTCTCATTATGAAGTTGATCTTCAAAATAATTTCCCTGAAGAAGATATATATGATTGGTTTGTACAAAAAGATGACCAACATCAAATTAGTAAAAGCCCTTTAGCATTTGTAGATAAATTAATTGAAGCTGCTGAACATCATTCTCATTTCATCAAAGGAGAAAATATTGATGGTTCACTAAATCCATATTTGAAGAATATCACCAAACTACAAGGGAGGTATAGACAGCATTTTATACTTCTACTGGCTGGTAGATACTTATCAAAAGATATCTTTATAAAGCTTTGCTATTGGGTTGAGAATTTATTATTTGTTTACACTATTACTCGTTCTAGTCGTAAAGATATAAATACAATAAGAACATTTTCGCAGTGGAGTAAAAATCTCAGATCTATCAAGGTTAATAATGATTTTGAAAGCTTTATTAAAAACTATCTCTACAAAGAGATAAGTTCTTTGTCAGGTGATTTTGATTTAACTTTTCGTGAGCTTACCGATTCTAAAATTGCGAAGTTTCGCATTAAATATATTCTTGCTAAAATGACTCAGTTTGTGAATGAACAAGCTTACAGTACTCCCATACAGTTAGATGAGTATTTGGATAAATCATTGACTATAGAACATATTCTTCCAAAGTCTCCAAAGCTGGAAATGAGAAAGATGTTTGACAAACAAATGGAATATGATCTATATGCAAGCAAATTAGGCAATTTACTATTACTAGAAAAACCAATCAATAGCTCAATTAGTGATTCAATATTTGAGAATAAGAAAAATGGTTATAATCAATCTCAGTTTTTATTAGCTAGATCATTAGTTGAAAATAGTAAGGTTGGCAACAACACTCAAATTAATCGCGCTGTCAAATCACTCAATCTGAAAAAGTTTGACAGTTGGGATTCATCTACTATTGATGACAGACAAGAAATACTAGTTAGTCTTGCTCGCAAAGTTTGGGGGCTAGACTATTCCCAGTAGAGAAAAAATACAAGTATAAGCAACACTAATGAAAAAGCAGCGCAAGGCGCTGCTTTTTTGAGGAATAATATCTAAAATAAATTAGACGGAAACAGTTTGCCACTCTAGGCGCTCTAATGTATGAGAACGCTCAAGCGCTCGCTCAAAACTATCAAGTTTAGGCTCAATCAAGAAAGGTTCGCCAACATAGCCTTGGATTGCTTCCTGAGTCTTCAATCCATTGCCTGTGATGTAAACAACAGTTACTTCTTCAGGATCGATTTTACCAGCTTCCACTAGCTTTTTAAGAACAGCGATCGTGGTTCCACCAGCAGTTTCAGTAAAGATGCCTTCAGTTTCAGCTAGCAGCTTCATCGCTTGGATGATTTCGTCATCGTTAACTGATTCAATATTGCCGTTTGTCTTGTGAGCAATGTCGATCGCATAGATTCCATCAGCAGGATTACCGATCGCCAGACTCTTAGCAATGGTTTTAGGCTTAACTGGCGTAATAAAGTCGCGTCCTTCTTTAAACGCAGCCGCGATCGGTGAACAACCTTCTGCTTGTGCACCACTAAAGCGAACAGGCTTACCTTCAACTAAGCCCACTTTTACAAATTCATTAAAACCTTTATAAATCTTGGTGAACAGCGAACCAGAAGCCAAAGGTGCAACGATATGATCAGGAAGCTTCCAGCCGAGTTGTTCGATTACTTCATAGCCAAGGGTCTTAGAACCTTCAGAATAGTAAGGGCGAAGGTTGATATTTACAAAGCCCCAACCGTGAGTGTTTGCTACTTCCGAACATAAGCGATTTACTTGGTCATAGTTGCCATGTACAGAAAAAACTTTAGGATTGTAAATTGTTGTACCGAGAACTTTGCCAGCTTCGAGGTCAGAAGGAATGAACACACAACACTCTAAACCTGCATGAGCAGCGATCGCGGCGGTGGAGTTTGCTAAGTTGCCAGTACTAGCGCAAGCAACAGTAGTAAAACCAAGTTCACGAGCGCGGCTGAGGGCGACTGAAACAACGCGATCCTTAAAGCTTAAGGTGGGCATATTTACGGCATCATTTTTAATGTAGAGATGTTTGATGCCGAGACGTTTTGCAAGACGGTTAGCCTTGAGTAACGGAGTCATGCCTGTAGAAACATCGATATAGTTGTCAGTTTTGACTGGTAAGAAATCACGATAGCGCCAGATCGACAGGGGACCAGCTTGAATTGTTTCACGGCTAACTTTAGCGGCGATCACATCATAATTATAGGCAACCTCTAGAGGACCAAAGCACAGCTCGCAAACATGCATCGCTTTGGCTTCGTATTCTGCACCGCACTCTTTGCACTTGAGATTACTGAAGGTTTCAACGCGATCGCTGGTGTAAGGAGAAACAATGGTTGCAGTCATGTTCTTGGTTGCCCTTTTAGGCACTAAAAGTTTTTGTTTTTATTTCTTTATTGAAATGAACCTTAACACGTCCCTTTATAGTCGTCAAATATACCAGACTATTTTAGTCGGGTATTAGTTCTGATAGCAATGACTTAAAAGAGGAGAGCCTAGCAATTTATACCAGCCTTCCTCTTTGAGTCACAATTTACAGCAATTTTCTTTCAAACCTAACACAAACAATAATATAAAACCCGTTGCGGGGCTTTGCCCTGCGACCCTTATCGTGGTGAATTTGATCAACAACTACTGTAAATAGCAATACAGCGCCTTGCGCTGCCATAAAAACCAGATAATTTTTTGAAAGTGCCGCTTCGCGGCACTTTCAAAAAATTATCTGTATCACTCAAACTAGTAATAGGCAATACTTTCTAACTGTCTGATCGCGATATAGGAATCTCGATTAAAAATTCGGTTCCTTGTCCTTGCTCAGATACACATTCGATTTTGCCCCTATGTTTATCAACAATAATTTGATAACTGATTGAAAGTCCTAGCCCTGTTCCTTCGCCAATTGGTTTAGTTGTATAAAAAGGATTAAAAATCTTTTCCTTAACTGATTCAGGCATTCCACATCCATTATCTTTAAAGCTGATCTGCACAAAGTCTGGATGGTGTCTTTGAGTTGAAATGGTGATGCTCGGATGTATGTGATTAGCAAAAGGTAATTGCTCAACCTAGAAGAAATCAGGGTTTCAGCCATTTTGATGCATCAAAAAATACCTTAATGATTCTATTCTTATTAAATAAATGATAAATTACTGTTTTATATATTAAATTATAGTGAAACTCAGTAATTAAT